>DYCF01000031.1 GCA_019418225.1 Clostridiales bacterium
AACCCACACTCGGGACTTTCACCCGTTAGACTACGCCCATGCTGGGCACACCATACAAAATGGACACATACGAAATGGTATGTGCCCTTGTATTTATGTTCATATACAAATAACTTTATGGTTTATAATTATTATACTTAAATGACTTAATTTTAACAATGTGTAAACTTAATAAATTTTCAAAATTTAATCCCAGTAATCCGTCAAAATGACTGCTAAATAAAATTTTGCCTAAAACCCCTACCTTTTCTTTGTATTTTACCCCTAAAATTCATACATCTTATGTATTTTACTGACATCTTATTCCTATTAAAGGCTTTAAATCTACATAACTTTTAACTAAAACTGGCTTTAATATACTTGCCATAAAAATTCATTAGTGTCAGCTCCCTAAAATATTTTCTGCATATAAAAGGAGTCACTTACCTCCATTTCTTTCTGTAAGTGACCCCCTCGTATCTTATTCTTCTGTTGTTTCTTCTGTTTTTACAACGTCGATACTTAATTCATCTAATTGTACTTGATCTACTACGTCTGGTGCATTAGTCATAAGACAGCTTGCATCTTTTACTTTAGGGAATGCAATAACGTCTCTGATACTATCAGCTTTACACATAAGCATGATCATACGGTCAAGACCAAATGCAAGTCCGCCATGTGGTGGTACGCCATATTTGAAAGCATTTAATAAGAATCCGAAACGTTCTTCTGCTTGTTCGTCTGTGAAACCAAGAAGGTTGAACATTCTTTTTTGAACATCATTTTGGTAAATACGGATACTACCGCCACCAAGTTCACAACCATTAAGGGCTAAGTCATAAGCTTTAGCTCTTACAGCACCAGGATTTGTTTCCATAAGGTCTAAATCTTCATCCATTGGCATTGTGAATGGGTGATGCATTGCTACGTATCTGCCAGCTTCTTCATCATACTCAAGAAGTGGGAATTCTGTAATCCATACGAATCTGAATTCATCTTTGTTGATAAGATCAAGTCTTCTAGCTACTTCAAGACGAAGCGCACCAAGTGTAGCAAATACTACAGATGGTTTATCAGCTACTACTAAGATTAAATCATCTTTATCTGCGCCCATTTTTTCTTTGATAGCTGCAAGTGTTTCTTCACTTAAGAATTTAGCAAATGAAGATTTTTCTTCTCCATCTGTTTTAATTTGATGCCAAGCTACCCCTTTAGCACCGAAGTCTTGTCCATATTTAACTAATGCATCTATTTGTTTACGACCTAAGTCTCCCATACCTTTTGCATTAATTGCTCTTACTGTACCGCCAGCAGCAATAGCATTTTCAAATACAGCAAAGCCGCAACCTTTAACTACATCTGTAAGATCTTGAAGCTCAACACCAAAACGAAGGTCTGGTTTATCAGAACCGAAACGATCCATAGCTTCTTTATATGTCATTTTTTGAATTGGAAGCTGTACATCTACATCTAAAGCTTCTTTAAATACAGCTTGGATTAATCTTTCATTAACAGCCATAACATCTTCTGGCTCTACGAAAGAAAGCTCCATATCAATTTGTGTGAATTCTGGTTGTCTATCTGCGCGAAGGTCTTCATCACGGAAGCATTTAGCAATTTGGAAGTAGCGGTCAAAACCTGATACCATTAATAATTGTTTAAATAATTGTGGTGATTGTGGTAATGCGTAAAAGTGACCTGGGTGTACACGAGATGGTACCAAGTAGTCACGTGCGCCTTCTGGTGTTGATTTTTGAAGAATTGGTGTTTCTACCTCAATAAAACCTTCTGTTTCAAGGAAACGACGTACGCTTTGAGTTACTTTACTACGAAGAATAAGATTTTTTTGTACATCTGGTCTTCTAAGATCAAGGTAACGATATTTTAAACGAAGCTCTTCTTTTGTATCAATATTTTCTAAGATTTCGAAAGGTGTTGTTTCTGCTTCTGAAAGAATACGCAGTTCTTTAACATCAATTTCGATATCTCCAGTTTGCATAGATTTGTTTGCATCTGCACCACGAGATACTACCATACCGCGAGCTGCAATTACATATTCACTTCTAAGTGTACTAGCTTTTTCAAAAAGTTCTTTCTCTGTATTTTCATTGAAAGATAATTGTAAAAGACCTGAACGGTCACGAAGTGTAATGAATAAAATTTGTCCTAAGTTTCTTCTTCTTTGTACCCATCCCATTACAACAACTTCTTGGCCAACATTAGCAGCACTAAGTTCTGTACAACGATGAGTTCTTTTTAAACCATGCATTGATTCTGACATAATAATCCTCCTATTTAAGTAATTGAATAGGGCCGGGGCTACAGGAGTTGATGTCACCAAAGCCTACATCCCCTAGTCTCCTATTTCAACTAAAATTTTCGTATTTCGTTTTATTTAATCAAGCTAATGATAGTGAAGCATAGTTAAAAATGATAACTCTATATCTGACAAAAATGATTTGTCTTCCTTATAAAATAAGTACTTCTCTTCATTACTTGCCAATTTTTCATTATTAATTATTCATTATCACTTTTCACTCTTCACTGTTTTTATTCGATTCCTTTAATTGTCGTTTTGACTACTTGGACGAATTGGTTTAGTGGAATAGTTACGGTGTCTCCTGATTCCATTTCTTTGAGTTGGATTTCGCCGTTTTCTAGTTCGCTTTCGCCTAAGATGGCTGAGTAGCGGGCACCTATTTTATTGGCGTATTTCATTTGGGCTTTGATACTTCTTGCAAGGTGGTCGCTTTCTGCGCTGATGCCTTCTTGTCTTAGAGCATTTACGAGTTTGAAAGCTTCCATTTTAGCTTCTTCTCCTCTAAAGCCGATGAAGATATCTCTTGTCGCTGGTGCAAGAGCTTCTTTGTTTTCTGCATCGCGAACAATGATAAGACGCTCCATACCTGCTCCAAAGCCTACTGCTGGTACGTGTTTGCCACCGATTTCATCTACAAGTTTATCATAGCGACCGCCACCACAAACTGTACCTTGTGCACCGATATCATTTGAAATAAATTCAAATACTGTTTTTGTATAGTAATCAAGACCACGTACAATACCTGGGTCTACAACAAATGGAATCTCCATAGCTGTAAGTAAGCTTTGAAGTTCTTCAAAGTGTGCCTTACATTCTGGTCCTAAAGTATCTAAAACAGTTGGCGCTGCTTTTAAGTGTTCTTGACACTCTGGGTTTTTACAATCTAAAACACGGAGTGGATTTTTGTCCATTCTTTCCTGACAAAGTGGGCAAAGGTGCTCTCTTTTTTCATTTAAGAAGGCTTTAAGTGTTTCATTGTATTTCTTTCTACACTCAGGACCGCCTAAAGAGTTAATGTGAAGTTCTACTTTCTTAATGCCTAAGCGTTTAAGAAGTGTTGAACCTAATGCAATAACTTCTGCATCTGCTGTTGCTGAGTCTGTTCCAAACATTTCTACACCGAATTGGTGGAATTGTCTTTGACGACCAGCTTGTGGTCTTTCATATCTAAATGTAGGAGAAATATAGTAAAGTTTAGTAGGCTGTGTATCAGCATACATATTATGTTCTAAGAAAGCTCTTACTACTGCTGCTGTACTTTCTGGTTTTAAAGTAATATTATTCTTACCTTTGTCTGTGAAAGAATACATTTCTTTATTTACAACGTCTGTTGTTTCACCAACACCTCTTACAAAAAGGTCAGTAAACTCAAACATTGGTGTTCTAATTTGGTTAAATCCGAAGTCATCGCATAGACCTCTAATGATTTCTTCTACATCTAACCATTTTCTCATTTCTTCACCAAAAATATCTTTGGTTCCTTTAAGGGCACGAAGTTCCATGTCTTACTCCTTTCGTATTATAAACTTACTTTAATAAAAACTTGCAATTTCTTATTTGTAAGTTCACACTTGTAAATTACACTGAAATATAATTTTTTAAGCAATAAAAAACGCCCCTGACATAACTGTCAGGGACGATATTACCGTGTTGCCACCCTGTTTCAAAGCTTATGTATTTATAGTATATCCATCTAGAATACTTCTAAAACATAGTGCTTTGCACTTAATTAGCTGATAACGCTGCTTAGGCGTCGTCTCCTACTGCAATTTTCAGAGACACTCTCCAAGATGTCTTCAAAGCTAGTGTGAACTTTCAGCCTAGGTTCACTCTCTGATAGGTAAGCTTCTACTGGTTCTTATCATCGATTTAATAGTGTATTATTTTATATTGTACCAAAGTTTTTGCTTTAGTCAAGCCCTAGTATTTATTTAAATAATAAACTATCTACCGCTTCTACAAGTTCACCAATAGATGGCTTGCTGATTTGATAATCAGCACCTACTTTTTCACCCTTGTGGTGAAGGTCATCTGTAATAAGTGATGAGAATATAACAACTGGTAATGTACTTAATATGCTATCTTCTTTGATTTTACGTGTTACAGTATGTCCATCTAAAATAGGCATTTCAATGTCTGTAATTAGTAAATCAATCTCTTGTCTGAAACTTTCACCATATTTTTCTTTAAGATTCATAATGGCTTCTAATACATCTTTACCATTATCAAACTCAACGATGTTTACATATCCAGCTGCCCCTAAAGTTTCTTTTAAAAACTCTCTAATTGTTTTAGAATCATCTGCCATATAAATACGTTTGCTTTTACGTTCTTCTTTTAAGGCAATACCTACTTTATATTCGCTATTACCATCACTTGTTAAATCTGCAATGATTTTTTCAAAGTCAAGCATTAGTAAAATACCATTGTCTGTTAAAATATTTCCTACAGCTAGTGATCCTCTAACAAGTGAATCTGGTTTTGTAATATCAGACCATTTAATTCTTTGAATACCTGTAATGCTATCTACTGCAAACATTACTTGTTTCTTATTAAACTCACATACAAGTGCCATTTTTCTTTCTGATAAGTCTGTTTCTTTTTTATCTAAAATATAGCTTAAATCGATAACTGTCATAACCTGATCACGAACATTTGTAAGTCCTAAAATACTCTTATTCTGATCAGCTGCTGGTCTTACTGCACTTAATTGAATAATCTCTTTTGCTTTTAATACGTTAATACAATAGCTATTGCCGTTTACAACGAATACGATGACCTCTAATTCCCCAGTTCCTACATCTAATAAAATTGATTCTTCCATGTACTCACTTCCCTCTCTATATTTAAAATACAGTACTGTATTTTTTGACATTATTCTCTTATATGTATCGGCTAAAAATATAAATTCCTTAACATTTTCTGTAAATGAAATTTCAAAAAGGATGTTGCAAAATAGGCCTACTAGATCCCTAGATGCTATTGGCCTTTGAGAGTACATGAAACATATAGGAAAAAGTTAAGTAGTCCTTTGCTTAGCGTTTTCCCTAAGCTTTACGAAAGTGCTATGTTCCTACCTTATTTATGCCTTATTTATGCCTTCTAAACTCAATTTATGTCTTCTAAACTAAAAAAGGTGATAGCACTTTCGTACCACCACCTTTTTAATCTTAGTAACTTCCGTTATCTTCTGATTTTGCACCTGTCATAATAGCAATACTTTTGCTCACGCCAAGTCTTTCTGCTCCAGCTTCTACCATAGCTTCAGCAGTTTTTGTATCTCCGATACCACCAGATGCTTTAACTTTAATGCGGCCAGCTGCCACTTTACTCATAAGACTTACATCTTCAATTGTTGCACCACCAGTTCCAAAACCTGTTGATGTTTTGATGAAGTCCGCACCAGCTTCTACAACAATCTCTGTTACTTTTTCAATTTCTTCACTTGTAAGGTAACATGTCTCTACGATTACTTTTACAATTGTATTTGCATCAGTTTCTTTACATGCTTTTACAACTTCTTCGATGTCAAATTTAACATAATCATATTTTGCATCTTTAAGTGCACCTACGTTGATAACCATGTCTACGTCTGTTGCACCATTTAAGATTGCTTCTTTTGCTTCAAAAGCTTTAGCTGCTGGTGTTTCATTTCCTAAAGGAAAACCTACAACTGTTGTAATACCCACACCTGTATCTGCTAATAAATGATTTGCCATACCTACGTAGCAAGTAGGTACACATACTGTTTTAAAGTTATATTCAATTGCTTCGCTGCAAAGTTGTTTGATATCATCCTCTGTAGTTGTTGCCTTTAATGCAGTATGATCAATTAATTGTGCTAAATCTTTCATTTGTGTAAGCCTTCTTTCTCTGATGATTTTTGTCTCACTGGTCTTTTACCGGTGTTCTTTTAGTCTTTACTATATTATCATAGGCTTCTATATAAGTACAAGCTTTATGCATGTCTTTTTCTAAACTCTTAATTGTATTACTATAAACTACTGACTATTTTAATATTTTTCATACACAAGGAATAAATTATATGGCTTGTCATATATATGTATTAGGACATCTTATTTGAAAAGGAGGGTGTTTATGTCTAGTCCTAAGTTTTTTGTATTCAAATTAAAAGATTTAAAAATCCCTGTTCTCATTATTTTAGTGGCTGTCATTTTACTAATCTTTTTACTCTTTAGGAACAAAGCAAGTGCTCAAACCTTTGCCCCATCTGATACCTATCAGGATGGACAGTACATAGCAGGCATTTCTTTAGCAGATACTACAATGGATCTTGTTGTGCAAGTTACAGATGGCCAAATTGCTTCTGTTTCTTTAGACGGTTTAACAGAAGGCTCTACTGATCTTTACAATGATCTTATATCTGGTATTGATTATGTAAATACTTATGTTACAGCAACACAGTCTATTGAACTTCCTGCTAATGCTACAACTTCTCCAGCTACTAATATGCTTATGGATGCAGTCAAGATTGCTCTTTCAGATGATGAACATGCTCAAATTCTCTCTACTTACGAAAAACTTGATGTTACAGATCAAGATGAAGTATTTGTAGATGAATTTAGCGATGAAGATTATACAGAATCTGCAAAATTAGAGGATAATACTTCTCAAGCACAAGATAATGAGTCTGTCGAGATTACTGATACAAATTCTAGTGAGGGTACGGAAACGTCAGCTGAAGACACTAGTGATAATGCTTCTGACGAAACTCACGCTTCTATCATCCAAGAAGAAATTGTTCAATAATGGTCCGCTTCTATTAAAAACTTTTCATTAAAAATTAGAAACTATTTTTAGGCTTTCTATAAATAGTTTCTTTTTTTATGCAGTAATTTTAATATAATTAAAATATTTAAAAATTTTATTTATTTTTATTAATATTTTTATTATATTCTGTTACTATATAGATATAATAACTTTTTTGTCAAAGGAGGCTTTAAGATGAAACGAAAACTTCTCACTAATGTTGCACACTCCATTCAATCGCGGCTTATCTTAGTATGCTTAGGCCTATCACTTATTCCAATGTTTATCGTGAGTCTTTTTTATACGTTCATTTCTACTCATGCACTTAGTGATACCAGTTCCAATTTAAGCACCGAGCTTGTTAATCAAGCTGCCTATAGTACGGATACGCTTTCTCAAAGTGTAGAAAACAATATTTCCAAGTTCGTAGTTACAAATCTTGTACAAAGTAACTTGCTCACAAGTTACAACTCTCAGAAGGTTCAAGAAAAATTATCTGCACATACCTCGATTCGCAATCAACTTATTTATCTCGAAGAATTAGATTCTAGCATCCTAAGTTCCGCACTCCTTCTGCCTGATAATGTATTCGTTGGTTCCTGTGGCACCCTTTCTGAAAGCGAATTACTTGCACTACTTCCAACTGAAGTTTCAGATACCTTTACTTGGCTTAATGTGGCTACCTCTGACTCAAACTCTGTTTTAGTCACTCGCAAATACAAGGATCAGGCTAATGCGAATTGTTTTACCGTTGCTGCTATGGTAGATCTTACAACTATCACAACTAATTTTGATTCTATGCAGCTTTTACCTGACTCCCATTTATATTTATTAGATGAAGTCGGGCAAACTATTTATACATCTGCCGATACTACGTCAGGTTTTGATTCCTCTCTCTGGAATAACTTTAAGAATGAGACAAGCTCTAACTCATTTACTGCCAATGGGAATCTGATTTCTTATGCACCACTTCACAATGGTTGGAAAATTGTTATTACTGTACCAACCACTTCTCTTGTCAGCGCACTTCGCAGTTCTCTGCCACTCTTTATTCTTTTGCTTAGCATAGTTGCCCTACTTGCTCTCTGGATTGCTCTCTGGTTCGCTAAACGCTTTTGCAAACCTATTAAACAGCTTGCAAATCTTATGCGACAAGTAGAAGATGGCGACTTCACCGTAAAAATGCCCGAAAAAGGAAAAGATGAAATTAGTCAACTCTGTCATAGCTTTAATAAAATGCTTCATCAAATAAGCCAGGTACTTACAAACACAAAAACAACTATTACTCAAACTTTAGATAGTAGCGAATTTCTAAGTCATTCTACTACTCGTTCTGTAGAAGCCATTAGTCAGCTTACTACCTCCATTACAAATATTGCAGAAGGTACAACTAATCAAGCTATTGATGCACAAAAAACCAATTCTCAAATGGCAACGCTTGCTACGAGCATCCAAATTGTCATTGATAAAACTACTTCTATTTTAGAAAATAATAAAGGTGTTGCATCTCTTATTGAAAATGGTATGCATACTATGGAAAACCTTACAACTTCTATGAACACGGCCCTTGAAACTTCTACTCATATTGCTTCAAGTATGTCCGAACTCACCGCCCTTAATCAAACCATTGAAGAAGTCATGACCTTAGTTTCTAGTATTAGTGAGCAAACTAATCTTCTAGCGCTTAATGCAAGCATTGAAGCCGCCCGTGCTGGCGATGCTGGTCACGGTTTCGCTGTCGTTGCTAATGAAGTAAGGCGCTTAGCTGAAGCCTCTAAAAGTTCCGCTACCAATGTTCGTGAAATCTTAAATAATATTGAGGTTAAAATGAATAAAACTACCAAGCTTGCTCAAAACTCACAAAGTATTTTTACAGAACAAGCCCAAATTGTCACAGAAACAAGTTCAATCCTCTTCAAAATCATTGATATTCTAAAAAATATGAATCAAGAATTAGACGATGTGACTTCTCATACTAAAGAGATGAACGTCCTTAAAGAAACTATGGTTGAACAAATCAATAACATTTCTACCATTACCCAAGAATCTGCTGCTTGCACAGAAGAAGTCAATAGTTTAAGCCAAGAACAACATAGTATCATGCTAGAACTTAGCAATCTTTCTGCCTCACTTAAAGAAAATATGGAATCACTCGATCATGCTGTTTCCATCTTCAAAGTCCAGCAAGATGAAGCTATATAGCTATATCATGAAACATTCAACTAGTCATCTTACCTAAGAAAATAGAACTTTCCTGCCATAAAAAAAGCGGTATTACTCACTTGAGCAATACCGCTTTTTATTATGGCTTATAACTACCTATTATATTTCATTCATTTCTATCCCTTTTCAAAATAACTCATTAACCTTTTACTTTTCTTTTTATGTTTGTAAAAAGATACATCAACGGCTTATTTCGCAGCCTCCCTACCTCTTTGGGCAGCTTGATACGTTTGAATAAAGCCCTTAATAAATTCTGCAGTAGCATCTATACCAAGTACACTGCTATCTACAGATAGTTCGTAGAGCTGTGTCTGTCCCCATTTATTCCCTGTATAATAATTGTAATAAGTTCCACGTTTTTTATCTATTTTGTTAATTTTCTGCTCTGCCTTTTCTGCCGGGAGATTATACTGTGTAATGGCATGCTCTATCCTTGTTTTTAGTGGTGCATGAATGAATATATTAATGCAGTTTTTGTAATCTCTTAAAATATAATCTGCACAACGGCCTACTATAACACAACTTTCTTTAGCAGCTATTTCCTTAATAATATCAGATTCTAATATGAAAAGTTTATCATTAATAGGTAAGTCCAATAATGGTGACATATGATTACCAATCATATAGGTTCCTGAAACAATAGAGTATAGCAAACTGCTTGCTGCTGTTTCATCTATTTTTTCAAAGACCTCTTTACTCATTCCACTTTCTTTGGCTGCCATATCTATTAATTCTTTATCATAAAACTTGATTCCTAGTGTTTCAGCAAGCTTTCTACCGATTTCTCTTCCGCCACTGCCATATTCTCTTCCGATTGTGATCACTAAATTCTCTGCCATATAAACCCCTCCCTTGGTAGTGCCTTCATTATATGATACAGAAACCACTTATTATACAATTTTTATTTTATTTCTCAAAAATAATTAGTTATTTTATATAATAATTATACTACACTAATTTATATTATTCAATTTACTTCGAACAAGTTACTCCTAAATATAGATTTCACATTTATAAATTTTAGTTATTCATAGTTGTTTTCTCTGATTCTTAAATTTTTTACTTTATTGCCCATATCCATCAGGTATGACATCACCGCAACATGATTAATTCCTGACGCATAAAGTACTTGTACATTTTCTGCAGTAATTCCGCCTAATGCTACAAGAGGTGTTTTAACCTCACCTTGCACCTTCTTAAACCAACTTACCCCCTTTCCTTCTACAGGTTTACACGAGGGATGAAATACTGGACTTAAAAACATGTAATCTACACAGCCATCTGCCATTTTTGCTTCCACTTCTCCATGAATTGATAAACCAATCAACTTATTTTTTTGCCATGCTTCAAGTACTTCTTTTTGCTCTTTTTTATATTTTTCCCATAACATATATGGGAAATGAACGCCATCTGCATCTAGTTCCTGTGCCAATTCTAATTGGCTATGTATTAATATTTTTGTTTTCACATCTGCATGGGCTTTTTTATACTTCATTAACTGCCTTACTAATTGTACATCAAAATATCCTTTGTCCCTTACAATAATACAATCCACACCTTCCTCCATTCGCCTTATCATACATTCAAGCCATACTTTTTCATTTAAACCTTTTCTGTCTGTTACAAAGTAAATCATATCTGCCTCCCTACGTTTATAGTTTACAATTTTTAGATTATTTCTTTATATTATAACTTAATTCAGATTTTATTTTTTAGTATATCTTTAATCTTTTAAAAGAAACTAAGTTTACATATAAAGTTTCCCTTTGGATATACCGATAAAAACTACATACTTGAAAATTTTTACATTATAAGGAGGTTTTATTGTGTCTACACACTCAATGTTAGAAAAAAACAAGTTAGAATCAGATGCACTTTTATTTCGTGTTTTAAATATTGGTATGGTTTTAACTATTTTAAATGCTATTTCTATCTTCATTAACCGTCATAATCTTGGTTTTAGGTTGAATGATTATTTAGGATTACTAAGTACTGCTTGGGTTTTAATTCCTATTCTCTATTATAAATACTCTACAACAAGAAAACACTTTGTTCCAATTAGTCTCATTTCTTTAGAAATTTTAAGTTGTACTTTATACTTAGCCGCTTGGCTTAATGCGACTTTAATTTGGGTTATTACACTTTTAATAGCTGGTCTGTATTTCGATACAAGTCTTGTAAAGAAAATTCTTGTTATTAAAATCCCTTTATTTGTGCTTGCCACTTTCCTTATTCCTGTAATCAATGAACCTGGCTATGGCATGGAAGCAAATATGGTTGAGTCTGCTTACACATCTGTTTATTACATTCTTCAACTTCTTGCTGTTGGCATCCTATTCTATAAAATGACTCAAAAATTCAACAACATCTTTTTAACATCTGTTTCACAAAGTGATGATATTGAAACATTACTTAAAGAAAACATAAAAAAATCTACAGATATTAATAATGCTTTAGAAGAGCTTTATGAACGCATAACTCATGGTAATAATGCTATTTCAACAATTAATGCTACAAGTGTTTCTGTCAGCTTAGATTCTGAAAATATGTCTGAGAAGGTTCTAAATAGTAGCCGTGCTGCTGATAATATGCTCATAAGCGTTAAAGCTACTACTGAAAACTCCAAAGAATTAACTTCTGTAACAGAAGAAATTGGAAAAATTGCTTTAACTAATCAAGAAAATATCACTAATTTGGTAGAAAAGATTCAAGAAATCAATACCTCTAGCAGCAAATCAAAATCTCTTTTCAATACTTTATTACATAGTACGGCCGAAATCTCATCTGCCTTAAAAATCATCAATGATGTATGTGAACAAACAAATCTTATTGCCCTTAATGCTTCTATCGAAGCTGCACGTGCAGGGGAAGCCGGAAAAGGTTTCGTAGTAGTCGCCTCAGAAATCAAAAAGCTTGCTGAACAATCTAATCAATCTGCTGATTATATCAATACAATTTTGCATAATGTCAATACAATTTTGCATAATGTCAATACAAATACAGATGATTCCCTAAATGCTATTAATGAAACTGAAATCATTGTTCAGGATAATCTCAAATTACTTACACATGTACAAAAAGATTTTGATAAAATGTTTAAACTTCAAAATGATATGATTCAAAAAATCATTGATTCTCAAACACTCATTTCGCATTTAGAAAATGAAATTAATCTTGTAAAAACATCAACTCATGAAGCACACACTGGCAGCTTGGAAACCTGTTCTAATATGGGACATATTACAGCTTCTTTAGAAGAACTTACTGCTTCCTTCCAAGACATCCTAGTTTATGCTGAAATGGTAAAGGCAAATTCAGATGAACTTATTAAATTACAAGATAAATAAGTTAAATATCGAGTATCCAAAAAGAGGTACGCAAAATTATTTACAATTTTGCGTACCTCTTTTTCTTATAAGTCAAAAACTCAGCTGCTCTATTTTGCAACTATTCTTTAATTTGTTCATGAATAATATACTTTCCTGTTAAGCTATAATAGGTCCATTCAGCAATATTCGTTACATGGTCTGCTATTCTTTCTAGATATTTAATAATCATCATATAATGCATACCATTTTCGATAAATGAACTATCACGTTTCATTTCTTCAGTAAGCTCCTGCCATACCTTCCAGAAGTATTCGTCCATTTTATCATCTGCTTTGCAAATGGCTTTTATAGTTTCTACATCCTTACTTACAAAACTATCTAGTGCATTTTTAAGCATATCTCTAGCAGTTACTGCCATACGTTCAATATGGCGATGGTAGTTCACTTCTTTGCTCCACTCCTTATCATTAAGCTTAATGCTATACTGACAAATATCACTGCATTGATCTGCAATTCTCTCAATATCCGTTACGATTTTTACAACTGAAAGAATAAATCGGAGATCACTGGCAATAGGCTGTTGCTGTGCAATAAGTGAAGCACATTCTTTTTCAATTTCAAGTTGCTTAAGGTCTACGATATCATCTTGTTTAATGGTTACTTTAGCGAGTTCATCATCGGCAGTTTTAAGCACTTTAATTGTTTGATCAATCAGATTTTCTGCAGCCTGCCCCATTTCAATAATACTTGTATTTAAATCATTTAATTTATGTTCATATACTTTTCTAGGTGCCACTTTTTGTCTCCTCCTCTTAACCGAATCTTCCTGTGATATAGTCCTCTGTTTTCTTCTGTCCTGGCATATTAAATATTTTTTCTGTGTCATCTACTTCAATAAGTTCTCCTAATAAGAAGAATGCTGTACGATCCGAGATTCTAGCTGCTTGTTGCATATTATGTGTTACGATAACAATAGTGTATTGTGATTTTAGTTCATTAATAAGGTCTTCTACTTTAGATGTTGAAATTGGGTCAAGTGCTGATGTTGGTTCATCCATAAGTAAAATCTCAGGCTTCATTGCAATAGCTCTTGCAATACAAATTCTTTGTTGTTGCCCACCTGATAAACCTAATGCATTTTTACGAAGTTTATCTTTCACTTCCTCCCAAATTGCTGCCTTTTTTAAACTGTCTTCTACAATAGCATCAAGTTCTGCTTTATTTTTTATGCCTTGCATACGTGGTCCATAAGCAATGTTATCATAGATGCTCATTGGAAATGGATTTGGTTTTTGGAATACCATTCCTACCTTTTTACGAAGTTCAATCGTATCCATATTAAATATTTCTTGACCTTTAAACTTAATAGAACCCTCTACTCTTGGCGCTTCTGCTAAATCACACATTCTATTAAAGATGCGAAGAAGCGTTGACTTCCCACAACCAGATGGTCCAATGAAGGCAAGTACTTCATGCTCTTTAATATCTAAGTTTATATTTTTAACTGCCTTAAAGTCGCCATAATAGAATGAAAGGTCTTTAATGCTCATTATTGTATTCATAGTATGTTTCTCCTTTTATTATTTGACTTTACGTAACTTGTGACCAATAAAGTAAGTGAGTAAGTTGAGTAAAAGAATTATTACAAGAAGCACTACGGCTGTTCCATAAGCTTCATCAAAAGAAATACCCTCTTTTGCTAAAAGATAAAGATGTACTGCAAGTGTTCGCCCTGAATCCATTGGTGTTGCAGGCATTTTAAACATTGTTCCTGCTGTTAAATAAATAGCTGCTGTTTCCCCTACTATTCTCCCTGTACCAAGTACTATTCCTGTTAGGATTCCTGGAAGTGCGCTTGGAAGGACAACTTTCATAATCGTTGCAAACTGACTTGCACCTAATGCAAGAGAACCTTCTCTTAAAGCTACTGGTACTGTTTTAAGTGCTTCTTCTGTTGTTTTTACTATCGTTGGAAGTACCATAAGTGATACAGTTAATGCTCCAGATAATATTGATATGCCAAGTTTGCATTGTGTCAGGAAGAATGCCATACCAAAGAGTCCAAAGAGAATAGATGGTATTGCTGCTAACGTTTCTGTTGCAAAACGAATAATTTTTACAAAACGGCCTTTATTGGCATATTCATTTAAATAAATAGCTGCTCCAATACCAATAGGTGCAGAAATAAGAAGTCCAATAGCTACCATATAAAGCGTTGAGACAATAGGTGGGATAAGCTCCTCTAATTTAATGTGTGTAATTCCTTTTGCAAAAATATATCCGATAATCCAAATAAGCATTAAAATTGTTATGGAAGAGATGGCTATGAGGCCACATTTAACTATATTATCTTTATGTTTTATTTGCATAGCCCTGCTCTCCTTTCTGATCTTTTAATAAGCTGAGTTAGGATTAAATTAATGCCAATGATGAGTACGAAAAGTACCATACCTGTTGCAAAAAGTGCTTGTTGGTGTATGCCTGTTGCATATCCCATTTCCAGGGCAATATTCGCAGTAAGTGTTCGAACTGGGTCCATTAAGCTTTGTGGAAGTCTTACTGAGTTACCAGCTACTAGAATAACTGCCATCGTTTCGCCAAGTGCTCGCCCTACACCAAGTACAACTCCTGCGGCAATCCCAGACTTAGCTGCACCTAATTGTACCTTAAAAATATATTGGTATTTAGATGCACCAAGTCCAAGTGCTCCCTCTTTATATTCATTAGGCACTGCTCTTAAGCTTACTTCTGTCATTCTAATAATGGTTGGCAAAATCATAATGGCAAGGATAATAATTGCTGCAAGTAAACTACTTCCTCCGCCAATACCACCAAACAAATCATTTAAAATAGGTACAATGACCATCAGACCAAAGAAGCCATAAATAACTGATGGAATACCAGCTAATAAGTCAATTGCTGCTGAAAAAACCGCTGCAACTTTTCTAGGAAGTATTTCCACAAGCACAATAGCTGTACTTACACCAACTGTTACACCTATTAAGGTTGCACCTAATGTTGCAATGATACTTGTTACTAACATTGGATAGATTCCAAAAATCTCTCCAGATGGATTCCACTTTCTACCAAGAAGGAAATCTACAAGGCTTGTGTGGCTAAAAAATGGAATTCCACCAGCAATAATGTACACTGCCATAAAACCAACAGCTAAAATCATAATTGCTGCACATAACCAAAACACCTTTTTCATTAATTTATCCATACGCTATCCCTCTACTCAGATTTTTAATCTGTTAAATTTTAATTTTCTCTCTCAGCCTTAATCTAAAATTGAGATATATTTTTCTGCTATAATTTCTTGTCCTTCAGTCCCTACTATAAAGTTTAGGAAATCTGTTGTATTTTCATTTGTACTTTCTTTTGTAAGTAAAAGTAATGGTCTAGAAATTTTGTATTCTCCTGATTTTACTGTTTCTGCACTTGGTACCACGCCATCAATACTTAAGCCTTTTACTGTATCATTCATATAGCCTAATGAAATATAACCAATTGCAGCTTCTTTACTTGCTACTGTTGCCATGATAGAACCTGTTCCTTCACTTACTAAAGCTGTATCTGTAATAGTGGAAGCTTTGTCAGCATCTTGTAATCCAACAATTTCTTCGAGTGCACTTCTTGTACCTGAACCAGCTTCTCTTGTAACTACAATAATATCTTGATTAATGCCGCCAACTTGGCTCCAGTTTGTAATTTTGCCTTCATAAATATCTTTCACTTGCTCTAATGTTAAATCTGATATACCGTTTGCTGGATTTACTACAATCGCAATGCCATCGTGAGCAATTACTGTTTCTTTAAGCCCTAAGCTTTGTTCTGAATCACTGAGTTCACGTGAAGACATCCCTACATCTGCTGTGCCATCTGATACCGCTTTAATACCTGCTGATGAACCATTTCCTTGTACTTCAATTTCTACTTCTGGTTTCACTTCTTTATATTTTTCTCCAAGCTTTTCCATTGGTTCCGCTACTGTTGTTGATCCGACTACTGAAACCTTTTGACTAGATGATGAACTACCACACCCTGTAAATGCCATTGTTCCTAATGTTAATACTGTAAGCCCTAATAATAATTTCTTTTTCATTTTATATCCTCCTAATAGATGCTGTGCATCACTGTCCGTTATTTTGTCTATTGTCATATAAATCCAGTTTGTGTGACGACTGGGTTTTATTCTTTTTTCTTTATTACACGGTAATAATAACTCAGTTATGTTCAGCTTTTGTTGGGGGAATGTTAAATTGATGTTAAATATAGGGGGTGCAAAGGAGTGGCTGAGTATATTTCCGTTTTGGGTTGGTGGCACTGCTAGCTGCACTCTACGTAATTTCTGATGCTCTAAGTTTCATATTTTAAAGAAACGCACTGAACTCGCAACACGGTGAAGCGAGTGTTGCTCAAACAGCAGCGCTAAAACCTCTTTAAAATATGGAACAAGGCATCATCAAATCACTTCAAAGGCAGACTAGCATTACCATTCCTTCCAAACTCTCTCCAACATTATAGCTCTGCAATATTTAACTCTGACTTAGAGCACAAGTCCTGTTTAATTGTTATTTCTTTTCCATAGCTAAGAGTAAATACCAGAGTTAGTTGTCATTCTTTTTGTAGTTATTTCCCTTATATGTATATATAAAAGAAGCCCTTACTTTAGTAAGGGCCTCTTTTGTTGGGATTTATTTTAATGAGTGAGTGGAATGACTATATTATTAATCGTGGATTTATAACTTATTTGATGGAAATATATTTTTCTGACATGATTTCTTGGCCGTCATTGCCTGTGATGAAGTCTATGACTGCTTGGGCTTCTGGTTTAATAGTTGGCTGTGCTACAAGTAAGAGGGGTCTTGAGATTTTGTAGTCGCCAGCTTTTACTGATTCTGTTGTTGGAGTTACACCGTCAATATCTAGGGCTTTTACTGTGTCATCCATGTAACCTAATGAGATGAAGCCGATTGATGCTTCTTTGCTGGCTACTGTTGCCATGACTGCACCTGTTCCTTCTGATACTAAAGCTGTGTCTGCAATGGTTGATGCTTTACTGTCATCTAAGAGACCTACGATTTCTTCAAAAGCGCCTCTTGTTCCTGAACCTGCTTCTCTTGTCACTACGATAATATCTTGATCATTGCCACCAACATCTTTCCAGTTAGTGATTTTTCCTTCAAAGATATCTTTTACTTGATCTTGTGTAAGTGCTGTTACTGTATTAGTTGGATTAACTACAACTGCGATGCCATCATATGCAATAACTGTTTCATTAAGTCCTGAAGCCTTTTCTTCTTCACTTAGTTCACGTGATGCCATGCCGATGTCTGCTGTGCCATCAATCGCTGCTTTGATGCCTGCTGATGAACCATTTCCTTGTACTTCGATGTCATCTGTACTGCCTGCTTCTTTATAGGCTGCTACTAATTTCTCCATTGGCTCTGCAATTGTTGTTGAACCTACTATTGAAATCTTTGTACCCTTTTTAGTTTCTACTATATTATTATTTTCTGCTCCTCCTGTAGCCTCTTGTGATACTTCAGGTGTTTTTTCAGATACTGTTTGCGTTGAAGCACCACATCCTGTAAACATAGAAGTTCCTAATGCTAACATTGCGAGAGCTGCCATAAATTTCTTTTTCATATTAATCTCCTCCTAAGATGTATGTACATCTTTCTATCTTCTTGATAAATTTGTTTTTCTTTATGGCTATATCATATTGAACTTTTGTTGGATTTCTATTTTAATAACATTAAGCTCACATTAAGATTTTTTAATACTAGTTTAAAATTAAAAAGGATGTTGAAAAACTAATTAAATAGTTTTTCAACATCCTTTGATTAAAATATGTAATTTATTATGCTGCTTTATTAGCTTCTGCTTCTTCTGCATTTAATACAGCTTCTACGTCTGCCCATGTTAAGCTTTTTACATTTGGTGTTCTACCATCTTCTGAAGTTGGTAATTCAAGTTTTCCTTCGTTTACAAGTTGTTTTGCAATTGCAGCCTTTTCTGCATCAATTTTATAACCGATAAGTTTCCAGTTTTTATCTACAGTAGGTGTAATCACACCACCTTTTACATTTTCAATGTAATCAGCCATTAATTCTCTGATGTTTGAAACTGTTTCTGTACTATTGTCATATACAACTTCTACATTTTCAGCATCTGCAAATAATTTTGGAAGAAGCACACTATCACAACGATAGTTATTAACTGTTAAGTAAATTTCATCTGTATCCTTTACTGGATGACCTGTTCTATATCTTAAGTTTGTAATTCTTGAACCCGCTTCTTTAGTAACGTCGATATCATATCTTACGCCACTGAACATGTCATAGTTATAAATTCTAATATCTGGATTAAATGATATATTTAAGTCACCATCTTTAAATGTGTTGTAGTAACTTGCTGACCATTCCATATATTCTTTAAGTTGTTTACCATTAATTTTTAATGTTTTTAATGTGTTATCGTATTTATACATATTTGCTGTATCAGAACGTTTGATTTCACCTGGTTGTACGTTCGCTGATGCACTGAATAATGCTGCTCCACTTACATGATGTGCGCCAGCTGGAATTTTACCGCTTTGCTCTGCATAATATGTTTGAACTTCTAAAATTAAATCTACAAGGGCATTATCTTCAAGTTGACCTTGAGCAACGCCTTTCATCTCAGCTTCAGGGACAAGTGCACCACCTTCTAATTTGCCAATGACAGTTTGTGCATCTGCTAAAGCTTTTTCATGATAAGGTTTAAGTGTTTCTGTAAGCTCCGCATCTGGCTCTACGCCTTCTGTACTAATAAGACGGGCTGCTACATCTTCTACCTTATTATTTTTATCTACTGTAATTTCCACTACAGAAACATAATTCCCTGCTGTTCCTGGTTCTGTAATAGGAATGTTGTTAACACGTTCATCTTCACGAACAGCATGTTCATGTCCTGCAATAACAGCTGTTAACTCTGGACATTTTTCAGCGATTTCAGCTGCACTATCATCACCATATTCGCCATCTTTACCCATATGTACTGCTGCAATCATAATATCTGCTAATTTGCCATCTTTGATTTCTTTGATTGCTTTTTGTGTTTCTTCAAGAGGCGTTGTTACTTTATAACCTACTAACTTAGAAGCATCCCAGTTCACAATATTTGGTGTAACTGTTCCAATGATAGCAATACGCACGCCATCTACTTCTACAATTCTATACGCATCTACTAATCTTTCACCATTTGGTTTATATACATTAGCTGCAAGTACTTTTGTATCTTCAAAGCCACTTAATACCTTTTCTAATGTTTCAACACCATAATTAAATTCATGATTTCCTAAAGTCATTGTTACAGCATCTATTGCATTAAGTCCTGCAATCATTGGATGTACTGCTTCGTCTTCAAAGAAAAGTTGTGATGAATTTCCCTGAATTGTATCTCCATTGTCTACAACGATTGTATTTGGATTTTGTGCTTTTAACTCTTTAACAACAGTTGCAACTCTTGTTAGTCCACCTTTTTTAACTTCAGAGTTTGTTGCATATTCAAATCCATAAAATTGTCCATGTAAATCTGATGTTGCAACAATTTGGATTGTCTTACTTTCACTTTCTGCTGCAAAAATAATATTTGTTGGAAGCACTAATTGCATTGCAACAGCTGCTGCCATACATAATACTTTCCCAGCCTTTAAAAACTTAGCCATTTCATTCATCTCCCTATTTCTTTCTAATATAAACTGTTTATATTTACCAAACGATTTATATCTTTGCAATCTACTTTAAATTTTAAATAGATTGTCTTTTTTAACCACCGAGATTCATTATACACATTTTTAACTAATTATAAAAGTCTTTTATATATATAACATAATTTCTAAATCTTTATAAATTAAAATAAATTTAGTTAATATTTGACAATGTTTTTTCTTTGTTTCAACTCTTTTCCCCAGGCTATACAGCAGTTTTTGAATGATGTACAATAGAGTTATAGTAAATTATTACTTAAGAGGAGAATTATATGAAAACATTTGAACTCATTGCGACTTCTACCTTCGGTCTGGAAACCATGGTAAGACGTGAAGTAGAAGATTTAGGTTATGAAATAGAAAGTGTCAGTGACGGTAAAGTAACATATATAGGAGATGCAGAAGCTATTGCACTCTCTAATCTTTGGCTTCGTAGTGCTGACCGTGTACTTATTAAAATGGGCGAATTTAAAGCAACTACTTTCGTAGAACTTTTTGATAAAGTAGCTGCACTACCTTGGGAAAAATGGATTACAAAAGATGCTAAATTTACTGTTAACGGTAAATCTGTTAAATCTAAATTATTTAGTATCTCAGACTGTCAGGCGATTACAAAAAAAGCTATTGTAAAACGCTTATCTAGCGTTTACAACATGGATTGGTTCCCTGAAACAGGCCCATCTTATACAGTACAAGTATCTATTTTAAAAGACGTAGCTACTTTAACAATTGATACAACAGGCCGCGAAGGTCTTCATAAACGCGGTTACAGAGTTAACAATGTAGAAGCACCACTCAAAGAAACAATGGCAGCCGCCCTTCTTCAAATCAGCTACTGGAAAAAAGGACGTATTCTCTATGATCCATGCTGTGGTTCTGGTACATTTGCCATTGAAGCTGCAATGTTTGCTAAAAACATTGCACCTGGTTTAAACCGCCAGTTTGCTTCTTCTTTCTGGCCACAAGTTCCAAAAGAACTTTGGGATGAACTTCGAGAAGAAGCACGTGAAGCTATTGATCAAAAAGGTAGTCCTATTATTTATGCTTCAGATATTGACCGTAACAATATTCGCAAGGCCAGAGAAAATGCTGAAGCTGCTGGTGTAGGTGAATATATACAGTTCTTTGCTAAACCTGTGCATAAAACGAGCTTACCTCATGGTGATTACGGGGTCGTTATTGTTAACCCACCATATGGTGAACGTATTAGTGATATTTCTAAAATCGAACAAATTCACAGAGATCTTCGCAAGCTTATGGATACAAATCCAACTTGGAGCTTATATGCAATTACTAGCGTTGATACCTTCGAACGTGACTTTGGAAAGAAAGCAAATAAAAAACGTAAATTATTTAATGGTAACTTAAAAGTTGACTTCTACCAATACTTTGGACCAAGACCACCTAAAGATGGTGAAAACTTCAAAGCATTAGAAAACTAATTGACTTAGATATGCGAACCACAATAGGGTGCCTGCGAAACTATTTACTAGTTTCGCAGGCACCCTATTATATTTTCATAATGGTTTATTAACTTTTCTCATTGACTTTCTTTTTATATCTCAAACAATATTTGCTTCATCAATGCTTAGTGTAAACTTACTTCCTTTTCCTACTTCACTTTCAACACTGATTATAATTCCATATAACTGAGCTATATGCTTTACAATAGATAAACCTAATCCTGTTCCCCCACTTTGCCTTGAACGACTTTTATCTACACGATAAAAGCGTTCAAAAATACGCGATATACTTTCTTCTGGTATTCCTATTCCCGTATCCTGTACAGAAATATGATTCTTTTCAACAATGACCTTAATCTCACCATGATCTGTATATTTAATAGCATTGGATATTAAATTCATTAATAGCTGTTTCATATGGTCTTCGCTAATATTTTTAACTTTTAATTCATTCCTAGGTTCATAAATAAGTTCTATTGATTTAGTTTCAGCTTCTTTGTGAACCAATGTAAAGATTTCATCAACTGCATCTGTTATATTCATTTCACCATACTGTTGCTCTTCCATGCTTTCAATTTCTGAAAGTGTGAGTATATCTTGAATAAGTCTATATAAACGCTTTGTTTCGATATCAATAATATTTAAAAACTTATATGCCACTTTAGGGTTTTCTACAGCGCCACCTTGAAGCGTCTCTACAAAACCTTGAATACTTGTAAGTGGTGTTTTTAACTCATGAGACACATTACTTACAAATTGTGAACGCATTTCCTCTAACTTCCTAAGCTGTGTCACATCTCTAATCACCAATAAATATTCATAAGCTTCTTCTTGCTTGCCAATAGGCAACAAACTCAGAAATACAATCTGCTCATCAAGTGTCAGCTCTACTGTATGATGTCCGCCTTTTTTTAAGCCTTCATCCACCAATTTTTTAAACTCTTCATTACGAATAATATGCGTTAACTTTTGTTTTCCTTTTAAATCACCTTTTAAATGAAGCATCTTCTTAGCAAGTTCATTCGCCTGCCCTATAAATCCTTCTTTATTAAGAACAATAATCCCTTCTTCTAAGGCCTCAAGCATAATTTCTAACTTTTCTTTTTGATGCTTCAGTTTTCGGATAGTACTCCCCAACTCATCTCCCATATAATCAAAGGCAGACGCTAAATCCTGTACTTCTTCTATCTCATAATCCCTTATTGGATAAATATACGAATCTGATTTAAAATTCTTAGCATCTTTCGTAAGCTCTTCAATTGGTCCACTAATTTTCTTTACATTTTTACTTATTACTATATATAAAATAATACCTGTAGCAATAATCTCAAATAAAATGCGATAAAGTACATAATGATAACTATAATCTGACCATGTATCTGTGCGCACCGCTACTGTAATATCATTGAATAATAATAATATCTCTCCTGAAATAACTAAACATAGCACAATGAAGGCCAAAACTACTGGCCAAGTTATTTTACTTTTCATCGTCTACTCCTTTGTAAACTTATATCCCACACCACGTACTGTCTCAATATATCCACCAAGCCCATGTTCCTCTAATTTAGAACGTAAATAACGGATATGTACATCTACAGTACGTGTCTCACCATAATAATCATATCCCCATATTTGATCTAAAATCATTTCTCTAGTGAGTACCTTTCCTTTATTACTCATTAATAACTTTAGAATTTCAAATTCCTTAAATGTAAGTTCAATACTTTCTCCCTCATAAGTAAGTACATGACTTTCAACATCAAGCTCCAATCCCTTATAAGCTAGCTTATGTTCTGCTATTTTAGGAACCGCTGCTGTACGTTCATTTCTTCTTACGGTGGCCTTTACCCTTGCCACTAATTCTCGTACACTAAATGGTTTAGTAATATAGTCATCTGCACCTAATTCTAATCCTAAAATTTTATCAATCTCTTCACTTTTCGCACTCACTAAAAGAATAGGTATATTTTGAGTCACCTCATTTGCTCTAAATTGTTGAAGCGCACTAATCCCATCCATGCCTGGCAGCATAATATCAAGCAAAATAACATCGGCACCTTCTGCTTCAAGGTATGGCTTTGCTTCTTCCACACTTGTAAAGACTTCTGTTATAAAACCATTTGCCTCTAAATTATACTTCATTAGCTCTAAAATATGCTCTTCATCATCAATTATTACAACACGCTTCTTTTCCATTTTTTCACCTCTTTTAGATTTAACACTTCTCCTCTAATATATTACAACTACTTTTATTTTTAAAGTAAATTTTACATACACTTTTTATTTTTATGTTGGATATAATAAGCTATGTAGACTAATATTTTTATAGCTTTAAAGGGGGGCAACAAAATGGCAACACTGCTTACTAAACAGGAGCTAGAGCGTCATATTCTAGATTTCCGCGAGCTTCTTGCACACTTTGATTATTCATCACTTAAAAACGTTACCTTTTTAAATCTAGATGCTTTTTATGCTTATATGGACAATGTAAAAGGCAATCCATTTGAACTTCAATATAATGCACTTCAGGAAAAACTTGATTATATACAACCTTATCTCCCATTTACCTCTGGTGTGCGTGCCTCAGAATTTATGGCAGCTTTAAATAATGCTGCAAATGATGATGAAGTAACTACTATCAAAAAATTTTTCACCAAAAAACTACGTGATGATTTTATTGCTTTCTCACGTACAGCTACTACCGACGATCAATGGAGACATATCATTGATACTTGCGAGCAAATTAGACAACGTAAGGAAGAAATGCTCCTTGCACTTAGCTAACTTCTATATCATAATAAACTTAAGTAGTAAAAGAAACTTAGTTTTCTTGCTACTTAAGTTTATCATTTCAAACAAGTATAGAGAAACCAACTAAAAACTTGAAATATACATGTACGTAAGTTGTTTTCTCCCAATGATTTCACATGACTAAAGATTATGAATAACTAAATTTTATAGATGTGAAATCTATAGCAAACTATAAATTTGAAATATGTATTTCACATCATACACACTAAATAACACAAATTTATAAATGTGAAATCTATATAGAGAAACCAACTAAAAGCTTGAAATATACATGTAGGCAAATAAGTTTCTCCCAATGATTTCACATGACTAAAAACTATGAATAACTAAAATTTGTAAATGTGAAATCTATACATAAACTAAGTATAACTTTAGAGAGGATTTTTTTTATGCAAACCCAACGTTTTAATAGTCTTAATAACTTTTTACGCCAGCGTCATGGTGAAAAAGTTATTAAACTATCTATAGATGGTGGCTTCACTTGTCCTAATCGCGATGGACGCGTTGCCACCAAAGGCTGCACTTTTTGCAGCAGTCATGGTAGTGGTGATTTTACCCCTAAAGAAAAAGGCGATATTACAAGACAACTTGAAAGTGCCGTTTCTTTACTTTCTGCTAAGTGGGGGGAATCAAAAAAATATATTGCTTATTTTCAATCTTACTCCAATACTTATGCACCTGTAGAAGTTCTTAGAGCAAAATACGAAGAAGCTCTTGCATTTCCAGGCGTAGTTGGACTAGCTATTGCTACACGACCAGATTGTCTTGATGATGAGATTATTGACTACTTATCAGAACTTAGTACACGTACACACCTTTGGGTAGAACTCGGTCTCCAGACAATACATGAAGATACTGCTAAGTTTTTTAATCGTGGTTATTCACTTAATTGTTTTGATGAAGCCGTAAGTAAACTTCATGCCAAAAACATCGAAACAGTTGTTCACCTTATATTAGGTTTACCTTATGAAACAAGAGAGCAAATGTTGGCTTCTGCGAGATACGTAAGCAAACTTCCACTTCAAGGTATTAAACTCCATATGCTTCACATACTAGATAATGCCCCTTTAGGCAAATATTATTTAGAAAATCCTTTTCCAATTCTTTCTGAAGAGGAATATATTGCATTAATTGGAGAAATACTTTGTATATTACCTCCTAAGTTAGTTATTCATAGACTTACAGGTGATGGTCCAGCTGCTCATCTTATTGCACCACTCTGGACTAAAAATAAGAAAAAAGTTCTTAATGATCTTAATCGTTATCTAAAAGAAGCTGACATCTATCAAGGTAAATCTTTAAACACATATTGAGTTTCATTGTTTTTTAAGATACAATATATAATAATAAATGTTGTAGGGAGGCAAACTGTGAATTTAAATCATGAAGATTTTACAATCAATAAACTCATCATACTCTATCTATTATCTCAGGTAAAAATGCCTCTTTCCTTATCTCAAATGTCACAAATCATCCTGGAGCGAGGATATACAGACTATTTCTCTCTTCAGCAATATTTAACTGAACTAGAAAAGTCTACTTTCATTGAAAGTTATAAGCAAAATAACACCTCTTATTTTGAGATTAGTGATAAAGGTAGAGAAACGCTAGAATTCTTTGCTTCTAGAATTCCTGATTTTATTAGAAAAGAATTAGACGCCTTCATAGAAAAAAACTGGCGTCAATTAAAAAGCGAATTTGATATTCATGCAGAATACATGCCGAATAAAAGCAATGATTACGTTGTTCACTGTACCGTAACAGAAAACAACTCCACACTCATTGACTTAAGTATTAGTGTGGGTTCCAAAAAGCAAGCTGTAGAACTCTGTAGCAATTGGAGGGAAAATGCTACAAGTCTTTATGGTGAGATTTTACAAGCGTTGATGAAAAACTAAAGGGTGGTTAGCCGAAGTGCTACCACCTTTTTTGTTGGGGTATTTGAGGGGTGTGGATAAGTTGAATATATATTTTTCCTTCTCCCTCCCTTTGGTCGAAGTCGAGATAAAAATATATATTCAACTTATCCACACCCAGTGAGTCTTCTAAAAAAGGTGGTAGCGTCTGGCACTTTGGCTAAAAGCTAGCGTTAACAGATACAGTGAGCCCTCAATTGGCTCATTTAATATTAATCTAAAATATTTATAGGTGTAGTGTCGTATTATTAGTTATTTGGTTTGATGCAATTTGTATCATAACTATCTTGTCCGCTTTAAGAGAGAATATGATTTGCCTGCTATCATTAACTGCTGCGTATTTATATACTTTGTCATATTCCCTATCCTGTAAATGATTATTTACCCATAGCGGCTGAAGCACAAGTTCCTCTTTCATATATGCATTAAGTAAAACTTCTAATGAATCTCCTACCGAAACCTTACGATAGGTTAGATCATCAGTATTTTTGGTTCCTATATATCGTATCACTTCCCCCTTAGCTGACTTCTCGGTTATAATCATTCGTTCAGCATAAGTATATAATACATATTCATCAGTTTCTTCTCTTGTACCTCCTCCATCAAAAAGATTCTTAGCAACACTTCCAACTTCCCATATATCATTATCTTTTGAGATGCTATATTCACCTTGACTGACAGCTTCTTTATTGGTATTGTTGCCACATGTCACAAGTACGAATATTAATAGACTGCATAAAAGCATTATTGATAGTTTCTTTTGCATTATCGCTCTCCTTCACAGAATAACAAAAAAAAGAGTTACAAGACTAAGTCTTGTAACTCTTTTTGTGCCATCGGGGTGACAGGACTCGAACCTGCGGCCTCCTGATCCCAAATCAGGCGCTCTAGCCAAACTGAGCCACACCCCGATATAGAGCGCGAAACGGGACTCGAACCCGCGACCCTCTCCTTGGCAAGGAGATGCTCTACCAACTGAGCCATTCGCGCATATCTTCATCAAGTGCTTGTTTTCCTCACCTGACGAAGATTATATTATCATATTACTTTTTATGTGTCAACACATAAAACAATAATTTTTATTTTTTTATTGATAATTTTCTATTAAAGCGATTTTTTTGTCAATATGACGTTTAAGACGCTTTGCATACTCATATTGGGGCTGTACATTACCGAAGTAATCCAGTAAAATTTGATCAATACTACTTTGTGCCAGTTGTCTATCTTCGTCATCCTCTTCAAAGATAAACGGCTTCTTATTGCTAACTGTTGATTTTTTTTCTTCTTTGTGGCTTCTTAGTTGTACTTCTTTCTCTACCAGCCCTATTGGTTTAGCTATTTTTGTCTCTATATCTTCTGCTTCTTCAGCTACCTTAGCATACATAGACTTTACTGCTTCCTCTAACTGCTTTGCTTGTATGGATTTAATAGCCTCTGGTCTTATAAGTTTACTTTGATTAAATAGACTACATTCTTTCTCTTGAATTTCATCCGGAAGACTTGTCTCATCTTCACCTTCAACTTTTTTAGTAAGAAATTTTCCCATTGTTTGAAGCGTATTATAAATATCTTCTGTCAGCTTAATACGCGGTTGCCTCGTTTCATTATTATCTTCTTCATGATGAATATGTTTTTCTTCTACCTTCTCATCATCATCTTCATCTAATATCGATAACTCCAGTTTACCGTGTTTTAAATAGTACTTATCAAACTTATTCATAGTCTCCCCCCACTTGTATATCAATAAATTTTTATTCTACTATTTCAACTTTTTCTTCTATAATTTTCCATAACTCTTCTTTTCCTTGTTTGGTCTCAGAAGAAAAGGCAATTAATTTATCTTGAGGTGTTAATCCTAATCCTTTACGAATCATAGATAAATGTTTTTGAACTTGACTACGTTTAATTTTATCCATTTTAGTAGCTACTACGATTACCTCATCATGATAATGTGAAATCCAATCGTACATCATTTTATCATTAGCACCAACTTCATGTCTAATATCAATTAAAAGAATAATCTTTTGGAGATTTTCTCTTTTTTCAAGGTAACCCTCAATGAGTTTCCCCCATTTTTCTCTCTCTGATTTTGATACTTTTGCATAGCCATACCCTGGTAAGTCTACAAACATATAAGTGTCTTGCACTGAATAGAAGTTAATAGTTTGTGTTTTTCCTGGTTGTGAGCTTGTTCTCGCTAATGCTCTTCTGTTTAAAAGTGTGTTTAGAAGAGATGATTTTCCTACGTTAGACTTTCCTGCGAATGCAATCTCTGGCATATCATGTGTTGGGAATTGTGATGCCATCCCAGCTGTGATGACCATTTCTGCTTTTGTTACGTTCATTAGTTTTCTCCTTTATGCGTGTAGATTGCAATTTATGCAAATACATGAGCCAATACATCATTCATTGTTGTTGCATAGACAATATGTAGGCCCTCTACAATATTTGCATCCATTTCCTCTACATTTTTCTTGTTTTGTACAGGTACAATAATTTCGTTAATGTTAGCACGCTTAGCTGCAAGTAATTTTTCCTTCAAGCCGCCAATAGGCAGTACTCTACCTGTAATTGTAATCTCTCCTGTCATAGCTAAATTAGCTTTAACAGGCTTATCTGTAAGTGCTGAAATCATAGCAGTTGCCATAGTAATACCAGCCGAAGGACCATCTTTAGGTACAGCGCCTTCTGGAATATGGATATGTAAGTCTTCCTTTTCATAGAAGTCTTCTGACACACCCAGTTTATCCGCTTGTGAGCGAATGTAACTTACTGCAGTCTGTGCAGATTCTTTCATTACATCTCCCATTTGTCCTGTAAGTTGCAGACGTCCTTTACCTTTCATGCGACCTACTTCTATAGATAAAGTATCTCCACCAACGCTAGTCCATGCAAGGCCTCTTACAACACCTATTTCCGGTTTATCATTTTTCTTATCATAAGTATAAATAGGCGCACCTAAATAAGTTTTTAACTTAGCTGGTGTCACTTGAACAGTTTCTAACTCATTTTCTACAATATCACGAGCTACTTTTCTACAAACCTTACCAATTGTTCGTTCTAAACCTCTTACGCCTGCTTCCTTTGTATAGTTACTAATTAAATATAACATATTTGCTTTACTAATTTTTAAATTTTTATTTGTTAAAGCATGTTTTTTAAGTTGATTTGGCAGTAAGTATTTTTGTGCAATCTCTAATTTTTCAATTTCTGTATAGCTATTAACTTCAATAACTTCCATACGATCAAGAAGTGGCTTAGGAATTGTTGATAAAGTATTTGCTGTAGCAATAAATAAAGTTTTTGATAAATCTAGTGGTACTTCTAAGTAATGATCTCTAAATTGACTATTTTGATTGCTGTCAAGAATCTCTAAGAGTGCAGCTGCTGGATCTCCTTTGAAGTCACCAGCCATTTTATCTACCTCATCTAAAAGCATAAGTGGATTCATTGACTTCGCTTCTGTAAGACCATAAACAAATCTACCTGGGATAGCACCTACATAAGTTCTTCTATGTCCTCTAATCTCAGCTTCATCACGTACACCACCTAGTGAAACTCTTACATAGTTTCTACCTGTGGCTTTTGCAATAGAACGTGCAATAGATGTTTTTCCTACACCTGGTGGTCCCACAAGGCAAATAATAGGCGGTTGGCCCTCTGGCGCTAACTTCTTAACTGCTAAATATTCTAGCACACGCTCTTTAATCTTAGTAAGTCCAAAGTGTTCTTTTTCAAGTACTGTTGAAGCTTTTTTTAAATCTAAGTTTTCTTTAGTCTCTACACCCCATGGCAAGTCTAAAACTGTATCAATATAGCCTCTGATTGTACCACTTTCCGGAGATGCTGTAGAGGTCTTCTTAAGTCTACTAATTTCTTTTTTTATCTTTGTTCTAACTTCTTCTGGTAACGTAAGGGCTTTTAATTTCTCTTCATATTTCTCAATATCTGCCCCCAGTCCATCTTTGTCACCTAATTCCTCTTGAATAATCTTAATTTGTTCCCTTAAGAAGTATTCCTTCTGTGCCTTATCAATATTCTTTTTCACCTTAGAATAAATATCTTTTTGAATATCTAAGATCTCAATCTCTGAATTTAAGATTTCAATAACCTTATACATACGTTCATTTAAATCTAAGCAGCCCAAAATTTCTTGTTTTTTTGCTACCTCTACTGGAATATGCCCAATCATAAGGTCAATCATCTCTACACTATCTTTAACACCTAAAATACCATATAGTATTTCTTCGGTAATACGAGGACTAAGTTCTGCATAACGTTCAAAAAGCTCACCAATTGTACGAAGTAATGCTTCATACTCCTTATCCATAACTTTTTCTTCCTCTACAACTTCTACATTTGCACAAACATAGTCCCCTTCTTCTAAACTAATGATTTTAGCACGAGACTTACCTTTTACAAGTACCTTAACTTGTCCTTCAGTTACTTTCACCATTTGTTTAATGTGTACAATAGTTCCTACTGTATATAAATCTTCTTCTTTAGGTTCGTCTACACTAGCATCTTTTTGTGCTACTACAAAAAGCTTTTCATCTTGTTTCATTGCTTCTTCAATAGCTTTCAATGATTTAGCACGACCTACATCGAAGTGCATTACCATCTCTGGAAAAACTGTAATTCCTCTAAGTGGTAATACTGGTATAGCATTTATTTCTTTTTTCATATATCCACCCTCTTAATTTCTGCATTTCTTTTTTCTACTTGGGCATTTAATTTTATTATACCAAACTAAGCATGTATAGCGCGATTAGCTGCATCTATAATACTTTCCCCGAAAACCTGTGTGACCATTTCTTCAACTGTTTCTACTGGTATAACTTCTATATCTATCTCTTTAAATAGCTCCTGCATATTTTCCTTAGGAATAATAACCTTCTTAACGCCAGCTTCTTTAGCAGCCATAATTTTCTCATATACACCGCCTACTGGACAAACTAATCCTTGAATAGATACTTCTCCTGTCATAGCAATATCATTTGGAATAGGTTCATTTAAAACTGCTGAATATAAAACACAAAAAATAGCAAGTCCTGCAGATGGCCCATCTACAGGTAGACCCGAAGCAAAATTAACATGTAGTAAATATTCGTCTGTATTTACATTATATCTCATTTTTAAAATAGTGAGTACATTTTCTACAGAATTTGCAGCCATACTTTTTCTTTTAGCTGTGCTACCACGCATTTGTAAGTCCTCTTGCTCAATAATACCTGTTACCTTGACCTTACTGCCTTCTTTACCAGTTTTAAAGGCTACAGCTTCTATATCTAGGAGTAATCCTGTTCCAGTACCAGTGACAGCTAATCCATTCACCTTTCCGATGCTAGCTTTAGTAGGATCCACTTTCTTGCTATAACGCATATTGTAATGACCAACCTTTACCACCCATTCTATATCCTTAAGCATAATATTCATTCTACCATCTAGCTTCACTAAACTATATGCAGTTTGTAACATATTCACTGTATCACGCCCATTTTCGCAGTACTGTCCTACAAGCTTTCTTGCCTCAGCATCTATCTCGATATGTTCTTTACTTATTGTGTGATCTACAATAGATAGAATATCATCATAAGATAAATCTTTAAAGAAGATTTCCATACATCTTGAACGAAGTGCTGGTGGCAAATCCTCAGGTCTTTTAGTTGTGGCACCCACTAAACGAAAGTCTGCTGGTAAACCATTTTGAAATACATCATGAATATCCCTTGGAATATTCTCATCATTTTCTGTATAGTAAGCACTTTCTAAGAACACTTTCCTGTCTTCTAGTACCTTAAGTAGCTTATTCATTTGCACACCATGTAGTTCACCTATTTCATCAATAAATAAAATACCACCATGTGCCTTCGTTACAGCGCCAGGTTTAGGTTGAGGTACCCCTGCTTGCCCATAAGCACCCGCCCCTTGATAAATTGGGTCATGAACAGAGCCAATCAGTGGATCTGCAATACTTCTTTCATCAAACCTTAAGGTCGTTGCATCTAGTTCTATAAACTTGGCATTGGCTTCAAAAGGTGTACCAGGAGAATTCTTAGCAATCTCTAGTGCAATTCGCGCTGCTGCCGTCTTGCCAATTCCAGGATTCCCATAAATAAGCACATGCTGAGGATTAGGCCCACATAAGGCAATCTTAAGCGCTTTCATTCCCTCTTCTTGCCCGATAATATCCGCCTCTTCCTTAGGTCGTAGTTTTTCCGATAAGGGCTCTGTTAAGCTGATCTTCCTAAGTGATTTCATCTTATCAAATCTTTTACTAGATTCATTGTATATATTTGATTTAGATGTTGTTTGATTTTTAAGTTGTAATAAAAAGTACATGCCTATAACACATGAAAAAAATAACTGTACACCTATTAATAAACCTTCTAACATAAAAAGTCCTCCCATTATGGTTTTATACTCTTGAAGTATTGCCCATAATGGTAAAAAGGATACAGTTTAAAATAGAAATAGGTGCCTAAAAGTAATTTTAGGCACCTATTTTATTTAGCTTGAAAGCTGCTTTTTTAGATTATATCTATTAAGCTGACTCGTTATTAGATTTCTTATTTTTATCTCTAGGATTTGTTTTATCATTATAAACAAGTGTAGGTTGTTTACCTTCTTTAATAACATCTTCATGAATGATAACTTTTTCTAATGATTCACCCATAGATGGCGCATCATACATAATATCTCTCATAATGTTTTCAAGAATAGCACGAAGCCCCCTTGCACCAGTTTGTCTTTCAATAGCAAGATCTGCTACAGCTACTAATGCATCTTTATCAAATTCTAGGTTAATATTATCTAATTGGAATAGTCTCTTATATTGTCTCTCAAGAGCATTTTTTGGCTCTGTTAAGATTTTTATAAGTGCTTCTTTATCTAAGCTATCTAGTGAAACGATGGCAGGAATACGCCCAACAAACTCAGGAATTAAACCAAATTTAATAAGGTCTTGTGGTTCTACGAGTTTGTAGAGTTCACCTACACTCTTATCTTTTTTACTTACGACATTTGCACCAAATCCCATTGTTTTCTTACCAGTTCTGTTTTCAATGATTTTATCTAAACCATCAAAAGCACCACCGCAGATAAATAAGATATTAGTTGTATCGATTTGTATAAATTCTTGATGTGGATGTTTTCTTCCACCTTGTGGTGGTACAGATGCTACAGTTCCTTCTAATATTTTAAGAAGTGCTTGTTGCACACCTTCACCACTTACATCACGTGTAATAGATGGATTTTCAGATTTTCTAGAAATCTTATCAATCTCATCGATATAGATGATACCCATTTGTGCTTTCTCTACATCATAGTTAGCTGCTTGAATAAGTTTTAATAAGATGTTTTCAACATCTTCCCCTACGTAACCAGCTTCTGTAAGTGATGTGGCATCAGCAATAGCAAATGGTACATTTAACATTTTTGCAAGTGTCTGTGCAAGAAGTGTCTTTCCTGAACCTGTAGGACCTAAAAGTAAAATATTACTTTTTTGAATCTCAACATCATCATTTTTACTAGGTGCCTTACTAATACGTTTGTAATGATTATACACAGAAACAGCTAATGCTTTCTTAGCATCATCTTGACCAATAACATATTCATCAAGGTGTGCTTTGATTTCTTGTGGTTTTGGAATATCCATTAAATCTGATTCTTCGTAACTTGTTTCAAGTTCTTCTTCAATAATTTCTGAACATAACTCAATACATTCATCACAAATATATACATTAGGTCCTGCAATAAGTCGTTTTACTTGCTCTTGTGTTTTACCACAAAATGAACATCTAAGTTGTTTTGTATCATCAAACTTTGTTGGCATTCTGCACCTCCTTTTTTATTATTTAGATTTAATGATTTTATCAATTAAACCATATTCAAGTGCTTCTTCAGCTGTCATATAGTTGTCACGTTCTGTATCATTACAGATTGTTTCATAATCTTGACCTGTAAATTCAGCCATCATAGTATTCATACGTTTTTTAATACGAATAATATGTTCTGCTGTAATTTGAATGTCTGTTGCTTGGCCTTTTGCACCACCTAATGGTTGGTGAATCATAATTTCAGCATTTGGAAGGGCAAAACGTTTTCCTTTTGCTCCCCCTGCAAGTAAAAAGGCGCCCATACTTGCAGCCATACCCATACAGATTGTTGATACGTCACATTTGATATAATTCATTGTATCAAAGATTGCCATACCATCTGTAATTGAGCCACCTGGACTATTAATGTAAAGCATAATATCTTTATCTGGGTCTTCAGCTTCAAGGAATAATAATTGAGCTACAACAAGGTTAGCAGTTACTTGATTAACCTCATCCCCTAAAATAATGATACGGTCTTTTAATAATCTTGAGTAAATATCATATGAACGTTCACCTCTATTGGTTTGTTCAACGACCATTGGAACTAAACTCATCTTCGTAGCCTCCTCACATCATTTCATTTTATATTATCAAATATTAAATCATACAACCACTCATTGCAATTATAAAAATAATTCAGATAATATATAAATGCCGAGTTAAAAAATAAATCGGCTTATCCGCTTTATTTCTTAACCCGCACTTAAAAGTTGTTATTATTATTTTTCTACAACTTTAGCTGATTCTGTAATTACTTTTGCAGCTTTTTGAACTTTAAGATCTTGTTTTAAAGATTCACCTTGGAAACCAGCGAAAGCTTTTTTGATTTCTTCAAGTTTCATGTTGTAGTGTAATGCAATGTGTTTTAATTCTTCGTCTAATTCTTCTTCAGAAACTGTAACATTTTCTACTTCTGCAACTTTTTCAAGTACAAGACGTGTAGCAATTTGTTTTTCAGAGTCTGCTTTGAAGTTTTCTCTGAAAGCTTCCATTGTTTGTCCTGTAAATTGTAAGTATTGATCTAATTGTAAACCTTGAGCTTGCATACGGCTAGCAAATGTGTCAACATTTCTATCAACGTTTTCTTCGATCATAGCTTCTGGTACTTCAATGTTAGCATTTTCTACAGCTTTGTCAATTGCTTGTTGTTCTGCAGCTGCTTTGTTAGCTGTTTCTTTTTCTTTTTCAAGTTTTGCCTTAATATCAGCTTTGTATTCAGCAAGTGTTTCAAATTCTGAAATATCTGCTGCAAATTCATCGTTGATTTCTGGTAATTCATTTACTGTGATAGATTTAACTGTTACTTTGAACATAGCTGGTTTACCTGCAAGGTCAGCAACGTGGTAGTCAGCTGGGAATGTAACGTTAACTTCTACTTCTTCACCGATGTTTTTACCGATTAATTGATCTTCAAAGTTGTCGATGAATGATTTTGAACCGATTACTAATGGATAGTCTGTACCTTTTCCACCTTCGAATGCTACACCATCAACGAATCCTTCGAAATCGATAACTGTTTTGTCTTGTGGCATTACAGCTCTATCTGTTACTGTGATTTCACGAGCATTTTTTTGCGCTTCAGCATTTACTTTAGCATCTACTTCTTCGTCTGTTACTTCAGCTTTTTCTACTTCTACTGTTAATTCTTTGTAATCACCAAGTGTTACTTCTGGTTTAACTGTGATGATTGCTGTATATTTCATACCTTCTTTAGACATTTCTGTTACTTCTAATTCATTTGGTCTGATACGTGCAGCAATTTCGATTTTATTTTCTTCGATTGCTTCGAATAATGTTTCATCGATTAAGATATCAGCTGCTTTATTGAAGAATACTTCAACGCCATACATTTTTTCGATCATAGCTTTTGGCACTTTACCTTTACGGAATCCTTGTACGTTGAAGTCTTTTTTCATTGCTTCATACGCTTTGTCGATTGCTTTTACAACTTTAGCGCCTTCTACCTCTACTGTAAGTTTTACTTGGCTTTTTTCCATTTTTTCTACTTGTGTACTCATTTAAATTTATCCTCCTTAAGGTTTAAATCACATGTTTTTTGTAATGTCAACGCATAAATATAGCATTTTAAACTAACATTTCGTTATTATATCATAGTTCTTTAAGAAAATCTATAATATATTTTGTAATATTTCATCTGTAATATTTTAAATTATTATAGGTTTTATTATATTTTTGTCATATTTTTTTGCTTTGTAATACTTCTTTGATATTCCAAGTATTACATCTAGTATTTTTATGCCCCCCTACCGTATAATATTCTTATGTAATACTTTTTAATATGTACTTTAATACAGGAAGGTTTAAGTAGCATGGATAATTTCGCAAGTAGCTATATGTCTCTTACAAATTTTGAACACATATACAATACAAATATAAGACCAAAACTAGAGGCTATAGATACTTTTTTAAAAACAGCAGCGGCGCCTTACGACATTAATGCGGTCGCTACACTCTTTGAGACAACTACTCATAATATTTTAAGGGTGATGAACGAGCTTAGTCTAACCTCTTTAGATCGCTTAAGCTTTTTTACACTGATATGCCACTTACCTCATGATATTTGCCACCTTATACAGAGACAATGGCAATATCAAAATGCACCTCATTACACAGCAGAAATGATTGCTCATATTTATACACTTAATATCCATAAAGTAGAAACTGCCTTTAAAGAATTAGGCGTGGATATTGTCTATGAACACGAGCTTATGGAGGTATTTAAACGTATACATATTTCTATCTTCAAGTTTTAATATGTATTCCAAGTTTTAAAGACAAAAATAATTTATTAAAGTAACTTTAATACACTAATCTATTAATATGTTATATTTGTATGATTTATCACTATATTTTAGAGGTGTTACATAAGTGCCATGTGACTTGTTTCTTACATGCGATTATGTAGCACCTTTTATAGTATCATTCTGCAATAATCATAGCCTTAGCAATTTTCTTAGCAGCTTCTTCACCTTTAATAACACTAAGAATAGTAAGGCCAAACTCTAAAGCAGCTCCTGCACCTTTACCTGTTATTACTTTGCCACTTACTACAGCACGATCACCTACAACCTCCGCACCTACTAACTTATCTTCAAATCCTGGATAGCAAGTTGCCTTCTCACCTTCTAATAAACCAAGTTCACCTAATATACTTGGTCCTGCACAAATGGCTGCAAGCCACTTACCTTCTTGTTTAAAGGCTTTTAAATTTTTTACAACAGTATCATTAGCTTTTAAATTGTCTACACCTGGAATACCGCCTGGCAATACCATCATATCAATTTGGCTATGGTCAACTTCTTCAATAGTCTGATCCATATTAATGCTAATATTACGTGCACTGGCAACACTTTTACCTGTTACACCTACCATGGTAACATCAATGCCACCTCTTCTTAAAACATCGACTACAGCTAATGCTTCAACTTCCTCATAACCTGTTGCAAAATATACTGCTACTTTCATTCACAACATCCTCTCTCATTACATTTTTCTCTTATAATATGTTTCTTATACTATTTTAATACAATATATTTCTTTTGGCATTATATTTTATATTACTTTTTCATGACTTATAACAAATCCTGCTACTGAAACCACATCTTTGTATCCTCTATATCTCTAATTTTATTTCAATTCATGCTATAATAGCTATATGAATATTCATGCGATAAAATGCATATCCCTCAATGATTAAAGGAGTTTATTATGGAAATCGAACGTAAATATTTAGTTAAAACCTTACCCGATTTAACTTCATGTCCTTATAAGGAATTAACACAAGCTTATATCAGCACAAAACCAGTTATTAGACTTCGTCAAATGGGTGATGATTTCTTTTTAACAGTTAAATCCAGTGGTCATCTTATACGAGAAGAATTTGAAATGCCTATTGAAAAAGAAGAGTATTTATCTCTTTATAACAAAGTAGAAGGAAATCCTATTGAAAAAACAAGATATTATATTCCTTTGAACAAGCACCTAACTGCCGAATTAGATCTTTATCATGGATTCCTAGAAGGGCTTTTAACAGTCGAAGTAGAGTTTGATAGTGAAGATGCTGCAAATCAATTTATAGCACCTACATGGTTTGGCGCTGATATTACCTTTGACGCCAGATACAAAAATAATCAGCTTAGTCTATATGGCAAACCTACTTCATAAATACATTTATATAAATAGAGGAGTTAGGTTGCAAAAATGCACCTCAACTCCTCTATTTGATATAATTATAAATCTATATGCAAAAAAGCTGTAAGACATAAGTCTTACAGCTTCTCTTCATACAGGGCTAGAAGGATTCGAACCTTCGAATGCAGGAATCAAAATCCTGTGCCTTACCGCTTGGCGATAACCCTATATACCGTATCCACAGGGATTCGAACCCCGGACCCACGCCTTAGAAGGGCGTTGCTCTATCCAGCTGAGATATGGATACACAAGAGCGGGTGATGGGAATCGAACCCACGTAGTCAGCTTGGAAGGCTGAAGTTCTACCATTGAACTACACCCGCAAAATACGCTTGTGTTTGTTATATTACATGCGGGCGAAGGGAGTCGAACCCTTACACCTCGCGGCGCTAGATCCTAAGTCTAGTGCGTCTGCCAATTCCGCCACGCCCGCATATTAATTAACCTCCTCAACATCTTATCACAAGGTGATTGTCATGTCAAGAATGAGCCACCGGGGAATCGAACCCCGGACAACTTGATTAAAAGTCAAGTGCTCTACCGACTGAGCTAGTGACCCAAAAGCAGGGCTACAAGGATTCGAACCTTGGAATGCAGGAATCAAAATCCTGTGCCTTACCGCTTGGCGATAACCCTACATTACAAGTTATGATTTTCATAACAGGGTGGGTAATGGGGCTCGAACCCACGACACCTGGAACCACAATCCAGTGCTACTACCAACTGAGCTATACCCACCATATACCGTATCCACAGGGATTCGAACCCCGGACCCACGCCTTAGAAGGGCGTTGCTCTATCCAGCTGAGATATGGATACACAAGAGCGGGTGATGGGAATCGAACCCACGTAGTCAGCTTGGAAGGCTGAAGTTCTACCATTGAACTACACCCGCATATCTCATATGTTTTATCAACAAGCTTTACTAGAAGTTTTTCTCGCTCGCTGACAAAACATATTATAGCTAATACCTTTGCATACGTCAACACTTTTTTTTAGTTTTTTTACAAAAACCTTGTTGTATTTGCTGGATGCCTTGATATACAATCATTTCCGGTTATTTGCATAATGGAAACATCTCTTATTTTGCCTTCTTCTAAGTCTAAAATTGCATAAGAATATCCACATCCATCTCTTGGCTCACTTATACTCCCTGGATTTAGCATTACAAAATCTTCACTTTTTTCTAAGTAAGCACAATGAGAATGTCCACATACTGCCATCTGTGCATCATGAGCCATTGCATCCATCATAAGCATCTGATAATCTCCCCATTTAACATCATAGCGATTGCCATGTGTCATGAAGATAGGTACGCCCTCTACCTCCACTACCTTTGTATAGTCATCGCCATAGCCAAGTCCATCGCAATTACCATATACGGCATGAACAGTAAGTTCTGGATATAACTCCTGAATCTTTCTCGCATCATCAATATTATCTCCACAGTGTAATACAGTTTTTACACCTCTTGGCATTATTTTTTCTAATATCATCTCTACATTCTTAATATTTCTATGTGTGTCACTTATTACTAGTACTTTCATCCACTAACTCCTTCTACTTCTTTGACCACCAACTTAATATCTTTCTTACAAGTCTAACCCTTGTCTACAACATACCCTTAATCTTTTCCTTCATGACACGAAGGGCTTTAGCACGATGACTAATTTCATTTTTTTCTTCCATTGTGAGTGTAGCCGTAGAACGCTCAAGTCCTGGTACAAAGAAAATCGGATCATACCCAAAACCATTTGTACCTTGTGCTTCATAGCCAATATAACCTTCCATGGCCTCTACAGCTGTTTGTGTTTCTTTGCCTTTCATCGCCATAGCTATTGCACAAACGAATCTTGCTGTACGTTTTTCTTTTTCTACATTCTCTAAACGCTCTAATATAATTTGATTCTTTTCTGTATATGGTGTATCTTTCCCTAAATATCTTGCTGAATATACACCTGGTTCTTTATTTAAATAATCAATCTCAAGTCCTGAATCATCAGCAATAACAAGAGCATCTGTATACTTTGTTAACGCTTCTGCTTTAATAATGGCATTTTCTTCAAACGTTGTACCATTTTCTTCTATATCAATATCAATACCTATTTCACCCATTGTCTTTACTTCTACTGGCAAATCTCCTAATACCGCTTTAATTTCTTTAACCTTTCCTTGATTCTGTGTTGCTACAATAATTTGTTTCATAAGTTTCCTCCTCATTTTCTACAAAAGAGGGATGCTACACCTTTAGGTGTCCACCCCTCTTTATCCGCATCTACTATGAACCAATTTCTTCAAGCACAATATTTTCTGCTTCCGAAACTAGTACATCTACATCTAAAATAAGAATCATGCGTTCTTCTTTTTTTACAATACCATCTAAACAACTAACTTTGTCTGTTTGATGAATTTGTGGCGCTTGCTCTATGTCGTCCTCTTCAACTGTAAGTATTTCTGATACACTGTCCACCATAAATCCAACTTTAACTGCTTCTAAATTTAACAAAATAAACTTACATACACTTTCATCTTCATAAGGCGTAAGCTCAAGCCTTGTACGTAAATTAATAATCGGATATACTACTCCTCTTACATTTACAATGCCTTCAATATAGCTGGGTACTTCTGGTACACTTCTAATGGTACAATAATTTAAAATCTCTAGCACTTTCATAATATCAATACCAAATTCTTGCCCCTGTAACTTAAATACTACAAGCTGTTTAGTCGCCATAAAACAATCAACCCCCATGTTTAATCTTTTTGATGAATCCAAGCTAAATAAGCATTCATAAACTTATCAATATTGCCATCCATAACCGCACCAGTATTTCCTGTCTCCTCACCTGTTCTATGATCTTTCACCATATTATATGGGTGGAAAACATAAGATCTGATTTGGCTTCCCCAAGCAATATCTTTCTTTTCACCACGAATACCATCTAAAGTATCCATGCGCTCTTGTTCTTCTTTTTCATGTAATTTGGCCTTTAACATTTGCATTGCTTTTTCTCGGTTTTGAATCTGAGAACGTTCATTTTGACACTGAACAACGATGCCTGTCGGAATATGTGTAATACGAACAGCTGAATCTGTTGTATTAACGTGCTGTCCACCTGCACCAGTTGAACGATACGTATCAATACGTAAATCTTCTGTTTTAATTTCTACTTCAATCTCATCTGTGATTTCTGGCATCACATCACAAGATGCAAATGACGTATGTCTTCTACCCGATGAATCAAATGGTGAAATACGTACAAGCCTATGAATTCCTTTTTCTGACTTTAAGTAGCCATAAGCATTTTCACCACTGATTTGTAATGTCACTGATTTAACACCAGCTTCATCACCATCTAAATAGTCAAGTACTTCTACCTTAAATCCACGGCTTTCTGCCCATCTTGTATACATACGAAGTAACATTGCAACCCAGTCACAAGCTTCTGTTCCACCTGCACCCGGATGAAGTTCTAAAATTGCATTATTTTTATCATATTCACCATCTAATAAGGTAGCGATAAGCATCTCGTTATAATCTTCTTCAAACTGCTTTGCTGCCTCCTTGGCTTCACCAGCTAACTCATCATCATCTTCTTCATTAGCCATTTCTATAAGTACAATTACATCTTCATAGTCTGCACACAATTTGTCATACTTCTCATTTGTATCCTTGTATCCTTTTAGTTGCTGTAACGTTTGCTGCGCTCTGTCTATATCATTCCAAAACTCAGTTTGCATCGATAAGGTTTCTAGTTCTTCAATTCGCTTTTTACACTTATCGATGTCAAAGAGAGTTCCCCATTTCACTTAATTTTGCTCTGTATGGTACCAGTGCCGCTTGTAACTGTTCCATCTCTAACATCTTATCACTCCTTATTGTCTTCTCTCTTTAATCATATATTACCTTCTGATTTATAGGAAGTACTTTTATAAAAAAAATCCCTAAAGCCGAACTGGCTTTAAGGATCTCCATAGCGGGGACAGGATTTGAACCTATGACCTTCGGGTTATGAGCCCGACGAGCTACCTAGCTGCTCCACCCCGCGATATTTATAAGTTCAGTATAAACTTATTTTTCTATTTGTCAAGGCTAAGGTTTCTCTCTAATAATAATTGTATCAGAGTCTACCATTCCCAGCTGTTCTCTGGCTACACGCTCAATATAATCTATTGAATCCATGTCTTCCATTTCTTTTTGTAACTCGTTTAATTTATTCTTATTTTTATCTAGTTCATCTTGACTTGTAGTAATATCAATTTCTACTTTTTTAGTAAGTCTATCAATATTATATGTACTAACTACTAATCCCATCAAGCTACACACTGTTATAATAACTGTTATGCGTTTAATCAGTTTCTTTTGTCTCATGTGCATCCCTGCTTTTGTATTATATTTAGATAAACTATGTAAAGATTATCTATATATAATATTAGTCATTTTACAGTATTTTGTAAATATATTTCTTCTTTTATTTTATTGGGCTGACTTCTTTCTTTCTTCCATCGGCCTTCTCTTTTTTACCGGTCTTTGCTCTGCTTCATTTTCATTCTTCTTTTTAACTAACATCTCTTTCTTATGTGCTTCTTCCGCTTGTTTTTTAAGCTTTTCATTTCGTTTTTCTTCTAGGTTAATCTTTTTAAGCTTCTCATTTATATATTTTTCTGTTTGTCTATCTGCCTCTTGCTGATACTTCACTCTTTGTTTTTTCCTATATGCTACATATTGTCTTTCTTTCTCTATAGCCAGTTGTTTTTTAGCATAAATAATAGGGCGTTTAATCGTCTTAATACACCATTTAACAGGGATTAAAAAAAGCTGCCAGAGCCTTTTTAACAAAGCCTTTACATAGTTGATAACGGCTGTTGCAGCTTTCATAAATACAATACTAAATGTGGCAAAGTAAAACACTGCCCCTAATATAATCCCTATTAAGATAAATGGCCTAATATCTGCATAGTTCGTAACATACAACATATAAAAGCTTATCAGACCACACACAATCCAATATAGTAAATCTTCTACTTGAACAAAAAAGCTAGGGTGCTTTACAATTTTTCGAATAACTCTTATGAGGTCAAAAATCATCCCCATAACAATTCCAATTTCGATAGAGGTAATAAATAATAGAGCTTGGCTGCTTACGATTTCATTCATCCATCATCACCATCTTACTTAAATAGTTTTGAGATGATGGAGCCCTTCTTCTTACCAGGGCCTTGATTATCATGATAAAGCACTTCATCTACCATGCCTTCCACAATTAACTCTCCATCGTCTATACTCATTTTTACAATATGCAGCCCATCACCCTTAATATCTACATAGCCTTGATTGGTCTCTAGCTCTATTATATTTTCATCAAAAGAAAACACATCACTAACGCCTGTTATAGATAATCTCTGCCTATCAATCATATTAATGACATGCTTCTTATTTACTTTATCATCCATCTTGCTCACCCTTTCATAAAATAGTAGGCATTACCTATTATCTATTTATATGAAGGTAAAATTGTTTTATTACAAAATGCGGTACAAGTCACTCGTTTCTTCTTTTTTTACATGTTCCTTAATCTCTACAACCTCGTATTTAGTAGTTTGTTCACCAAATCTGATTTCAATCACATCACCAATTTTTACATCTGTACTAGCTTTAGCTACTTTGTTATTAATCATAACTCTACCAGCATCACATGCCTCTTGAGCAATTGTTCTTCTTTTAATAATACGACTTAACTTTAAATATTTATCAATACGCATAAGTGCCTCCTCTTAATGTAAAATTTTCTACTCTATTAAAGCAAAAAAATCTACACTTACGTGTAGATTTTTCTTTTATTAATTAGCCTTCTTTAACGATGTCTTTAAGTTGTTTACCAGCTTTGAATTTAGGTGCTTTTCCACCTGGGATAGGCATTTCTTCGTTTGTTTTAGGATTTCTTCCTACACGTGGTTTACGTTCTGTAACTTCAAATGTTCCGAAACCTACTAATTGAATTTTTCCCCCAGCTTTAAGTTCTTCCATAACAACATCTTCGAATGCTTTAAGTGCTTTCTCAGCATCTTTTTTGCTTAATTCAGCTTTTACAGCCATAGCTGCTACTAATTCAGATTTGTTCATTATTTCTTCCTCCTCTATTCATGCGTTTAACATGGATATATGTATTGAATACTAATCTCTACTCAATACTCCACATTTGTCCTAAATTTGCTTTTATAAAAAGTAAATTCAAAACCTGTTTTCCTTGCGTAAAGCCTTAGTTTTCAATATATCTAAATCTATTTATAAACTTTTCCACTGACTTTGTCAAGGCAAATTCCGCATTTATGTTAAAAAAAGTGGATAAATTTACTATGTCAAGCAGTAAATTCCCTATTTCTTCATCATATTGCACATTTTCCGCTGTTTGTAGGCTATTTTCAAGGCTTTCAAGCTTTTCTTTTATCTGACTAAAAACCTCCGAAATCTCTTCTTGTACAAGTCCTGATTTCTTTGCTTTTTTGTAAACCTTTTGACTTCTTGTAAGAGCTGGCAAGGCTTTCGCCACCCTTTCCATAGCTTCATAAGGTGTAACTTCATTTTTTTCCTCTTGTTTTAACCTTTCCCAATTTACAAGCACATCTTCTGCCGTATTCACATTCTTTATGTCACCAAATACATGAGGATGACGATATACCATTTTACTTGCAATATCATTTACCACATCTTCCATTGTAAATTCTTGGGCTTCTTTAGCAATTTGTGCATGCATCACAACTTGTAATAATACATCACCAAGCTCTTCTTGCATATTGGGCACATCCTTATTTTGAATAGCCTCTACCAATTCATAACTTTCCTCAAGCAAACAGCTTGTAAGACTTTCATGTGTTTGCTCTATATCCCAAGGACACCCATTCTCTCCTCTTAATCTAGCAATAATTTCAAGTAAATCCTCATAGCTATACCTTTTTTCCATTTTTTTCTCCTTTCATCTGTTTATCTATTTTTAACTATACTAACTTTTTATAACACCATATGTATACTACTTGCATTTTAACATAACTTTGTACTTTATTTATGATTTATTTTCTATTTTTATAGAAAAAAGCCAGTAACTTATAAAGTTATTGGCCTTTATTTCTATTGTTCCATTTGTTTCCCAATGAAGCCTGATGCGGAATAAGCTAACTTTTCCTCCACCTCTCCCATCTCATCTTTATTTGAAGATAGGAAAATAACTGCACCGATGGCATCTCCTTCACATATAATAGGAGAAATCACTTCTGATTGATAGACATCTGTATTACCTTCAGATAAAATAGGGACGAATTTAGCATCATCTTTTGATGCTTTAAATATAGTACGACTTTCAATCACCTTTTCTAAATTACTGCTAATACTTTTATCTAAAAACTCTTTTTTGGAGCCTCCGGCAACAGCTATGACTTGGTCTTTATCTGCGATACATGTAATGTGTCCTGTAGCTTGTGCTAAGGCATCCGCATATTCCTTTACAAATGAACTAAGTTCTCCTACAGGCGAATACTTTTTAAGTATAACCTGTCCTTCATTATCTGTAAAAATCTCCAGTGGGTCGCCTTCTCTAATGCGCAACGTTCTTCTTATCTCTTTGGGAATAACTACACGTCCTAAATCGTCTATTCGTCTAACGATGCCTGTTGCTTTCAAACAAAACAACCTCCTTAATGTCTAAAAGTATATATATATGTTTCATATCTTCGTTTAAAACTATTATGCTACATAATTTACAAAAATATGCATATACAGTTACTTTTTTACAACTATTTATACAAAAATAAGGCTACAATTTTAAACATTGTAGCCTTATTTTCATATGGATTCCACATATACAAAAGCTTATTTCATTACATTAACTTGGTCATAAGCCTCTAATTTTTCAATTTTAAGCGTTTCACTCATCTTAGCTAATTCATTGGATGCAAACTGTGATCTAACTTCTGCTAGTGCTAACTCTTCAGCTTTTTCATCCTCTAGAAAATCTCTTTTCACAATTCTTACAATCTCATAACCATAAGACGTTTCTATGATTTCAGGATACACCTTGCCAACCTCGCCTAGTTCAAATGCTACTTTCTCTAAGTTACTATCCACTTGACCTCTTAAGATTGTATAAACGCCTTGATTATCTCCTACTGAACCATCTTCAGAATACGTTGTAATCAATTCTTTAAAGGTATCTTCGTTGCCAGCTAAAGCTTTCTCAAGTATCTGCTTTGCATTATTTCGCACTGCCTCGTCTTTGTCACTTGGCAATAAATCACCTTGCTCATTACGATTTGAAATAAGGATATGCTCTATTACTACGCTCTCTTGCTGACTTCTTATATCCTTAACTGCTTTATTAAGCTCTTCTTCATTAGGCATATAGTTTTCACCTAACTTTTGAATCACTTCATCTACTAAGGTACTGTAAGTAACAAATTGTTCAAAGTCTCTTTGTTTGATTCCAAAGGCTTTTGCAAACTCCTCATTATCTTTCATATACTCCTTAGCGAATTCTTTAATCTGCTTTTTATCTTCTTTTGTGAGTTTAATGCCTAACTCATCTGCCTTTTGTTTAGCTGCTACCGAAAGCTTTAATGAATTAAGTGCCTTATCCTTTGCGTATTCTTCTGGTGTTTTTCCTTCAACGCTGTCTAATTCCCATATATTTGTTGTCACACTTTCAAAGTATTTTTGAGTCATCCAGAGACAAATTCTATAAACTGGTTCTGATATTTTCTCCCCATTTATAGTTGCCACTGTTTTATCTGAATTCATACAACCGGTTATACCTATTGTTGATATGACAATTATTAATATATAAGCTAATATTCTTTTTTTGCCCTTCACTTGCATCTCTCTCCTTATAGCTTTTCTTATGCTTTATATAAGTTTTATTTATACTTATTATAGCCTATTAATTGTCACTCTTCAATTTTTTAAGCTCACGTAACACATTCTTAATATAAGCAAGTAATTCCTTTTTAGGTATGTCTTGTACTGCTATTTTAATCATAGGTTCTTTACCTGCTACAAACTTCATTCCACCACGATAAGCCGCCACAATTTCTGGGATTACTGCTGCGTTAAGCGGTGCATCTTCTTTAAATTTAAAAGTTACAATCTTTTGATTTTCAGACACAAGCGTCATATATAAATCATGAGCCATTGCTTTAATCATAGCAATATCTAAAAGGTTATAAACAGATTGAGGAATATTACCATATCTATCTTCTATTTCTTCTCCAATATCCATATATTCGCTTTCTGTATGGATAGAGGCAATCTTCTTATAAATGTCTAACTTTTGAACTTCATCTGGAATATAGCCACCTGGAATATATGCATTAATCTTAATCTCAATAGTTGTTTCAAATTCTTCCTCAGTGATTTCACCTTTTTCTTCATTTACAACTTCACTAAGCATCTTACAGTATAAATCATATCCTATGCTTTCCATATGCCCATGCTGCTGTGCACCTAAAAGGTTCCCAGCGCCACGAATTTCTAAATCTCGCATCGCAATTTTAAATCCAGCACCTAGTTCTGTAAACTGCTTAATAGCCTGTAGTCTCTTCTCTGCGATTTCCTTAAGTACCTTATTCTTCTGATACATAAGATAAGCATATCCCATTTTATTTGAACGTCCTACACGGCCGCGTAATTGATAGAGCTGACTTAAGCCCATACGGTCTGCATCATTCATAATGATTGTATTCGCATTAGGGATGTCTAATCCTGTTTCAATAATTGTCGTACATACTAAGACATCTATCTCTTGATTAATAAATTCCATCATAATTTTCTCAAGCTCTCGCTCGCTCATTTGACCATGGGCAAATGATACTCTTGCATTCGGTACCAGCCTTTGAATTTTCATAGCTTCATCCTCAATATTTTTAACTTGATTATGAAGATAGTAAACCTGCCCACCGCGGCCTAGTTCTCTATTAATGGCGTCTTTGATAAAGTCCTCACTATATTCAATAACATATGTCTGTACTGGTTTTCTTTCAAGGGGTGCTTCTTCCAAGACACTCATATCTCTTATTCCTATAAGACTCATATGAAGCGTTCTAGGAATAGGTGTCGCCGTTAAATTCATCACATCTACCTGTGTACGCATTTGCTTTAATTTCTCTTTATGTGTTACGCCAAAGCGTTGTTCCTCATCTATAATAACAAGTCCAAGGTCTTTAAATTTCACATCTTTAGAAAGTAGTCTATGTGTCCCAACGACAATATCTACACGTCCACTTGCAAGTCCTTCTATCGTTTGCTTGACTTGTTTAGCTGTACGGAATCTTGACAGGAGTTCTACATTAATCGGATAATCTGCCATACGTTCAGCAAATCGCTTATAATGCTGCTGAGCCAATATAGTCGTTGGCACAAGATAAGCAACTTGCTTACCACTTTGAACGGCTTTAAAGGCTGCACGAATAGCAACCTCCGTTTTTCCATATCCTACATCACCACAAATAAGACGGTCCATGATCTTATCACTTTCCATGTCCTTCTTCACATCTTCAATGGCTTCTAACTGATCATCTGTCTCTTCATAAGGAAACATCTCTTCAAACTCTCTTTGCCATACATTATCTGGGTCGTATTTAAAACCTCTGTTATATTGTCTTTGGCTATATAGTTTAATAAGGTCTTTTGCAATATCCTTAATGGCACTTTTTACTTTTGCCTTAGACTTTCTCCACTCTGAACCGCCTAATTTACTAAGTTTAGGTGCTTTTCCTTCTGCACCAACATATTTCTGTACCATATCCATTTGATTAATATTAACATACAGAATATTATTATCTGCATATTCTATTTTTAAATTATCACGGCTTATCCCTTCAAAGACAATCTGCTCAATCCCTTTAAACACGCCAATACCATGCATTTCATGTACCACATAATCTCCAGGAGAGAGTTCCAAGAAGCTTTGTATTTTAGCACCGCTAAATTTTTTCTTAGACTTCCTAGCTTTCTTATCTTGTCCAAACAAATCTTTATCTGCTACAATATGCCAGTTTAGATCTTTATAATAAAATCCTCGCTCAAGGGCACCTTTATAAATTAAAACTTGCCCTGGCTGTACCTCTTCTTCTGGATTTTCTGTATTACTTACGAGTAAGCCTCGCTCCTCTAAGGCATCACTTAACCTTTGGGCCTTAGCACGCATGCCACACAAAATCATAACGCGCTCTTTATCTTCCTTCCACTTCTTAAGATCTTCTTCTAGTATTTCTATATTACGATATACATTACTATGCTCATGTACATTTAACGACATCGTAAGACTTATTGGAAGCTGCTCTTCACTGGAATCAAATTTCATAAGATATACTTTTTTAAAGTCTTCTATTCTTTGACTAATTGCTTCATATTCAAAAATTAGTTCCACCTGCTTAGGTAAAATATGCCCATATTCTAAACGATCTTTCATACTCTCTCTATATTCAAACAAAGTACGCTCACTTTTATCTTTTACTTTAACTGGTTCATCTATAAAAATAATCGTATGCTTTGGTAAATAATCTAATATAGAAACTGTTTCAAGTTCCGTATATGGCACATAGAGTTCTAGCCCTTTAGGGCTAATGTCATTTTGAATCTGTTCAATTGCTTCATTTACTTGTTCTTTAATCTTCTCAGCACTTTCTCTTTTTCCTTCCTCTTGCAGCTTGGAAACAATCTTTTTAAGATCTTCTTTAATAGCAGGTACAGCATCTCGCAGAACAGAAGGCGAAAATACAATTTCCTGATTTGGGACAATTAAAAGTTCTTCTACCTTTTCTATAGAACGCTGCGTTTGGACATTGAAACTTCGAATAGAGTCTACTTCATCATCCCATAGCTCAATACGATAAGGTTCATCCATTGTAGGTGGATAAATATCCATTATTCCACCTCTTACAGCAAACTGTCCTATTCCTTCCACACGCCCTACACGCTCATAACCAATTTGTACTAATTTATTCTGTAAGGCTGTAATATTAATAATTTCCCCTACTTTTACAGTTGTTGTATAACTTTGCCACGTTGCTTTAGGCGATAGTGGGTTTAAAAGAGCCTGTACCGGAATAATCAGTGTAATATCCTCTTCATTATTTAATGCTTCAATAACACGAATACGAGCAGATGTAATGTCCATACTATGCACGTCCGCATTATAAAAAAGGATATCACGAGAAGGATACGTATACACTTTTCCCTTCCCTTTAAGTGCTTCCATATCCTCAAATATCCTTTTTGTACTTACTTCATCATAAGTAATAATTACAGACGGTAAATTTACAAATTCGCTGACACCATAAATAAAGTGGCCTTTACAAGCATCCACCATATTGGTAACTTTAATTCCTACATTATTTCCAAATGCATTAACCGACTTAACTTCGAGCTGGCTAATCATTTCCTTCATCCCTGAAAGCTCTCTAAGAGGCTCTACAAGGCCTTTATATTTATAAGTCACTATTCATCACCATCTTATTTTTTGTTATATAGATTCATTGCCTTATTAATATCTGCTGTTACCATACACTCTACAGCCTTCACAACATCATTAAGCTTAGGCCCTATAATTTTCATATCATCTTCTGAAAATCTTCCTAAAACATAATTTGCAAGGTCCCAGCCTGGTGGCTTTTGTCCTACGCCCACTTTAATTCTAGGAAATTCTTGTGTATTCATATGTGCAATAATACTCTTAATCCCATTATGCCCACCTGCGCTTCCATTACCACGAATGCGAATTTGTCCTACATCTAATGAGATATCATCATAAATTACAATCACATCTTCATTACTTATCTTCTGAAAATCCATGCATGCACGGATAGCCTCACCACTTAAGTTCATAAATGTTTGAGGCTTCATTAAAATTACACGCTCACCACCAATTCTGCCTTCTCCGATCAGCGCCTTATATTTATTTTTGTTTACTTGTATATTATACGTTTCTGCAAGGCTATCTATAACCTCAAAACCGATATTATGACGTGTTGCCGCATATTGCATGCCTGGATTTCCAAGCCCTACTATTAACTTCATATCTTCCTCCAAATTTCTATTAACAATTATTTCTTTTTCTCTATCATAGCACGATTTAACTACGTTTTCCAATTCATAAGTCTACTTCTAAATCATCTAATGACTATTTTGCTAACTCTTCTCTTCACCTCAGTATGTTATAATATGTTATTTTCATCAAGTCTCTATGCCTCTTAATTATTTCCTACTCTAATCGAGTAGGAGGATAACCATTAATTGATTATCCGACCTCTCACACCACCGT
>DYCF01000032.1 GCA_019418225.1 Clostridiales bacterium
GGTGGTGTGAGAGGTCGGATAATCAATTAATGGTTATCCTCCTACTCGATTTTAAAAGTAAGTTTCTAAAAAAGTGAAAATCGTGTTACTAAATGCTTTATCCATAGTTGGGTCAGTGGCATACTCAGGTAAGCAGATAAAGTGTGCATCACCTTCTCTGATAAAAGTCTCCACATTATTAGGTGCAACACGCATGAGACGTTCAAAGCTTGAATAAGGAACCTGAGAATCTTGCGTAGAATGCATGAGTAAGGTGGGTCTGTTATTTAACTTTTTCATAGCATTTAGTGGCGTAAACTTTAAGTTATTAAAGCCATATGTAAAGCCAAGATAAGCATTAATAAAAGGTTTATCGAGAGCTGTAAAGAAGTCTGGCACGCCAAAGCGCTTCATTTGGTCTGTGAAAACATCTGTCCAAGAAGAATAAGCAGAACAACTAATTACACCATCAATTTCAGGAATTTCTCCTGTAGCAATTAAGGCCGTTGCACCCCCCATAGAGGTACCAAAGACAATGATAGGTAAATCTTTAAGCTTATCATCTTCTAATATAAAATCAACGCCTGCTTTCACATCCCGCCATTCTTTCATACCTAAGCAGACAATATTTCCTTCACTATCGCCGTGGGAACGCATTTCAATTAATAAACTATCATATCCATAATCAGCAAACATTTTAGCGTAACTAAAAAATTCGGTAACTGAAGGGCTTTGGATTCCTGAAAGTAAAATAATAGTTCCTTTGGTGTTTTCAGCTTCTACATGCCAAGCAGCAAGATGTAATTGGTCAGTTGTTTCTAAACTAATGGAACTAGCATCCAGCCCATAACTACTAGGGCTACATATCTCAACATCCATATGTTTATGTGCCATTTCATTAATCATAGTGCTAGGGATTAAAAATAATAACAATATAAATCCCAGAATTAAAATGCCTAAAATAACAAGTAAAACTTTTTTCCATCGCATTTTTTTAGCCATAATATTTCCCCTTTAAAATAGTATAGATTTCACTTTTATAGAATTTAGTTATTCATTAGGTTATAGCTATGTGAAAAACCTATTTATGTGATGTATCATTTAAAGTTATAGTTGGCTTCTCTATAGCTCAAACAAAAGCTTAAAAAATAAGACAAAATAGTTTTAAAACATAATAATATTGTATCATATTAAAGGCGAAATTAAAAAGACTGCATCTATATCTCTATTTAAAATATATATTTTTAATCTGCCAACCATTTTCATTGACATAGAGTGTAATATCTGCAATGAAGTTACCTTCTTCAGGAATAGCATCATCATTCCAAAGTGTACTTGAGATAGATTTTGTGCCGAAGTTAGCGACTACCTCAGAGATGCGATAAGTTTTGGCGTACTTCGTTGAAACACTTATCGTAGCATTTTTTACTAAAATAATAGGGGCACTATTGCCTGCACCGCAAGGTAGGAAGTAACGTAGTTGCGTTTCAAGCTTTAAAAAATCATAATCATGTGCATCTTCAATATATTTATCCACATAAACTTTAGGGGTCTTATCGTAGTCTGTGAGTGTACTTGCAGCATTTACAGCAGCAGCGAAAGCTTCAATTTGTTCAATTGAAGTGGCTTTAAGGCCGCATGCCATAGGGTGACCACCTCCACCATCAATAAGATGAAGGAAGGGTTTAAAGCTTTGGAACATATCATATTCTTCGATAGAACGTCCTGAGCCTTTGTAAGTTCCATGAATCGTTTTAGCAAATACAACAGTTGGACGATAATATTTTTCTTTGATTTTACCAGCTACTAGCCCCACAACACTTTCATGAGCTGTTTCATCAATTTGAATAATAATATCAGGTAGTTCACTAATACGAGAGACCTTTTCATCTACTCTGGCGATAGAATCCATTTCTTCTTCTTGACGACGTTTATTAAGATCATCTAAATGTTTTTTAGAAAGGACGAGGTCGTTGTAATCTTTTTTCATTAAATATTGCAAAGCAGTTTCAGCACTTTCTAGACGACCACAGGCATTAAGACGTGGTCCGATTTGGAAACCTAATGTACCTACAGAAATACGAGAGTTAATAATTGTTGCCGCAGGAATTGCATTTTGATTTAATGCACTAAGGCCTGTTTTAACCATATGTCTGTTTTCGCCAACGAGAGGCGCCACATCACAAACGGTACCTAATGCTACAAGGGACTGAATACGTGCAATAAGGGCAGGACTAGGTTTGACCTTAAAATGTGAGAGAAGTGCTTGGCCTAATTTGTAGGCAATGCCAACACCAGCTAAGGTTTTATAAGGGTAAGCACAGTCTTCTTGATGTGGATTAATGGTAGCATCTGCATTAGGAAGGATGGCAGGTAATTCGTGGTGATCAGTAATAATAACTGTCATGCCTAAGGATTTAGCATGAGCGACAGCTTCAGTAGCAGAAATACCATTATCTACGGTGATAATAAGTTTTACACCAGCACGATGCGCCGCCTCTACAATGCTAGGATTAAGTCCATAGCCATCAGTTTCGCGAACAGGAAGGTAGTGATCCATGTGTGGATAATTTAGAGCCTCAAATACAGAAAGTAATACATATGTACTTGTGACACCATCCACGTCATAATCGCCAACGACACGTATTTTTTCATTACGTGACATAGCTTCCTCAATAAGCTTAACGGCAAGATGAATATCTTTAAGTCCATCAAAATGCTTAGGGCGTTTGGTCCCTATAATATATTCTTTTACTTCATGTAAATCAAAGTTATTACGTTCACAAATAATTGCCGCAATGAAATCGTATAAGTCATAAGTTGCAGCAACTTCTTGTATGATGTCAACTTGCTGCGGTGTATAGTTCTTTTGGGCATGTTCTAAAATAGCTTTCATACAAATCTCCTATCTAATAGTCATAAAGGTATTGTAGTCCATAGAAAACATAAATGCTAGTACTAAAATTTAGAAAGGATACTTAAAAAAGTACTAAACAAAATATAGATTAAAAAAATTTGCAAGGGTATAAATATTTTATGTAAACATGACGAAAATAATAGATGTGTATAATTTAAAGTGATGTAGGAGGATAAGATGACTTTTAAATGAAATTTTGATGCATTTAAGGCACAAGAGTATTATGTTCAAGCTGTTAAAGAAAAAAACATTGCTAATAATATACCTGGAATGAACATGAAACAGGTAAATAGCAATAAGCTTAAGATAGAAATAGACGAAATAGCTATCGATAGCATTAAGATTTCAAATATAGATAGGATCCAGCAGGCAGATATATCAGGGGTGTTTAAAGTAATCTATAAGGAAGGATTACCTGAATACTTAACAGAAACGGAGACTGAACTGAATACAGTCTATAAAAGAGAAATGGAAATCAAAGTGGAAAGAGAAGGGGATAACTGGAAGATATCTCAAGCTTCAATATATCCAAAAGAAAAAGCGTAGGAAAAGGTAGTGGAGGAAAGAGCATGAATGAACAAAATAGCAATAAAGCTGCCAATAAAAGTTTATTATTAAGAATCATTACTGTACTGACTATTATTATAGTAACAATCTGTACAACGTTAGGTGCAATTAGTTACAATAAATCAGCCAACTTAAATAGTTAGGCATATATTGATTTAATTCATAAGGATATAGAATTTTTAAATAAAACGTTAGGTGACATATTAGAAAATACAAAGCGTAATGCACATCTTATTGAGAACTATGAATATATAAAGGAAGATTTAACGGCGGAAGATATTGATAAAATTAATACATATTTTGCATTTTTAATAGAAAATAGTCCAGAAATTATTAATATCATTTACTGTACAGATGAAACAATTTATATGTATCCACCAAGTGATTATGCAGATGGGAAAAAACCAAAAGAACTAAGTTGGTACACTAGTCGCGTTAATCAAGATGGATATATGTGGGAACCGCCTTATATTGATGCTGCAACAGGTGAGTGGGTTATTTCTTTATTCAAATCCATTAAAAAAGATGGGAAAACTTTAGGCCTTTTAGAATTAGATATTTCACTAGGACAAATTGAAGAGGTACTTGCTGAAGTTAATACAGGTGAGATTGGGCATATGATGCTTGTAGATGAAGCAGGCATTATCCAACATCATAAAAATAAAGAGATGATTGGCATGAGTATACCAGATGAGGAATTATTAGACTTTACGGTAGCAAATGAGTCAGGTGAATTAGAATATCAGTCTATGAGTGAGAAAAAGATTGTAAGCTTTAAGTCATTAACATCTACAGAAGGCACTTTTAACTGGAAGGCAGTAGGGGTGTTATCTAAAGTAGGCGTAGCACGATTAAGTAGGGATTTATTAATCAGTACAGCACTTACAACACTTTTACTTACAATTGTTGGGATTGTCATAAGTAGTATAGGTATGAAATACATCATTAGAAGATTAAAAGACTTCTCAGAGCAGTTTGAGAAAATGGGAGAAGGTTATTTAAATATTCAAAGTGATGATAACGGCAAAGATGAAATTGGCCAAATGGCACGTGTATTTAATAGCATGATTCATAAATTAAATGCTTTAATAAAGACTACAAAAGCAACTTGTACAGAGCTTCTAGAAAAATTTGTAGAAATAAAAGGCGTTTCAGAAAGAACAATTTCTACCTCTAATGAAATCTCAAATGCCATTGAGAATGTATCAAATGGTTCTTCAGAGCAGGTTAGACAAACAGATGAAATGGTAGAGCATTTTGATGAACTTTCAAGTGCCATGACACATATTACAGATTCAATTCATGAGGTAAATGAATTATTTGGGCAGGCAAAACAGATTAATGACGCAGGAATGGAAGTAGTAGACCATCTTGTAAAAATTACTGAGCAGACTAATGAATCAACACAACATGTGAAGGATACAATTTATGCTATCAATAAAAGTTCTATTGAAATTGATTCTATTGTAGAAACTATCAATTCTATTTCTTCACAGACCAATTTACTTGCATTAAATGCTAGTATTGAAGCTGCACGTGCAGGTGAAAGTGGTAAAGGATTTGCTGTTGTTGCTGAAGAGGTTAGAAAACTAGCGGAACAAGCTGGGGACTCAGCAGGTGAGATTAGAAGTCTTATTGACCGTGTTAAAGAGCAGACAATGAGTGCTGTAAAAGAAATTGAGGAAACAAGAAATACAGTGGAAGCACAAAATGAAGCTGTTAAAAATACAGGAAATTCATTTGAAGCTATTTCAGTATCTATTGAAAATCTATCTTCCAATGTGGCACAAATTGATTTACTTAATAGAGAGATGATTACTATTAAAGGTAAGATGTTTGAAATTATTCAAAATGTAGCCAATACAGCCAAGGATACATCGAAATCAACAGATGAGATGTCGGCATATATAGAAGAACAGCTTGCAACAATGACAGAGATTATTGAAATGTTAAATGCCTCTTCAATTACGGCAACTGAGCTTAGTGAATCAATTAAAATGTTTAAAACTGAATAAAGGCTTTAGATATTATATCTTTATACGTTATATAAAAAAACGTTATATAGAAGGACGTTATATAGTTATATAGAAGGACGTTATTATAGAAAGAAAGGACATGCAACTTTTTGAGAAGCATGTCCTTTTATGATATATTTAGTAGAATATGTATATATTTTTTTACAGGGGGAGTTGAAAGTCTTAAAAAGGTATATTATAATGACAAGGAACAAATAAGTAAGAACATTATACAACTTCAGACAAGAAGTCTGCATATAATGGTTAATAAGAAAACAGCTATACAAATAAAAGCAATGAAGGAAAGAGTATTATATAAGGCTATGTCAGAGAATAATCCATTTGGCTGCGAGGATTTCATAGAACTCATATAAGAAGTGCATTCTGGAGCTAAATATGTGAGCAAAGTTTTTAAGCATTATGGTTAGAAATGCTTAGGCTAGCATATTTCGTAGACCTGCGTTAAAGGTGAGAGATGAAGCAGAAAATTATTTTAAGGCTGCTTTAATCAGAGTGGAACCGCGAGACACCTTGCCTCTGAATATGGAGGGAGGGCTTTTTTTATGCCAAAAATTACTTCTTATAAATTACTTAGGATGGATATGGCTTAAGTAATAGAATGGAGGATTATGATGGGAATAATAAGAGAAGAAATACGAGTTATTAAAGAAAGGGACCCTGCAATTAAAAGTAGTGCAGAGGTACTTTTATATCCTTGTTTTTATGCTATTTTGTTTCATAGATTAGGTCATTTCTTTTATAAACATAAATGGTTCTTTATAGCAAGGCTTATTTCGCAGATTAGTAGAGGTTTAACAGGAATAGAGATTCACCCAGGTGCTAAGATTGGTAAGGGGTTATTTATTGACCATGGTATGGGCGTTGTCATTGGGGAAACTTGTGAGATAGGTGATAATGTTACAATTTATCATGGGGTAACATTAGGCGGAACAGGTAAGGATCATGGTAAACGTCATCCTACTATTGGTAATAATGTTATGATAAGTACAGGTGCTAAGGTATTAGGTCCCTTTAAAGTTGGGGATAATTCACGTATAGCAGCCAATGCCGTTGTACTTCAAGAAGTACCAGAAGATAGTACAGTAGTAGGTATACCAGGTAAGGTAGTAAGAATACAAGGCAAACGTGTAGACCCTTGCAAAGAATTAGACCAAGTAGATGTACCAGACCCTATCAAAATGGAACTTTGCAGGATGAATAGTCGCATTAAGGAACTTGAAGAAGTGATTGAAAAGATGAATACACAGCTAGAGACCAATATTAAGTTACAAGAAGAAAATATTCCAGATAATGCTAGTGATGAAATATGTAAGCAGTGTACACAAGATGAGACCTGTTATATGTACTATATTTAAATGTATAATAATGAAGAAAGAGGGATTAAAATGATTAAGATTTATAATACACTTACAAAACAAAAAGAAGAGTTTAAACCAATTGAGCCAAATAAAGTGCGTATGTATGTATGTGGACCAACAGTTTATAACTTAATTCACATTGGAAATGCCAGACCTTATATTGTATTTGATACAGTACGCCGTTACTTTGAAAGTGTGGGATATGATGTAAATTATGTTCAAAACTTTACTGACGTAGATGATAAAATCATTAAAAAGGCTAATGAAGAAAATCGCACAACAGATGAAGTCGTAGAGCAATATATTGCTGAGACACTTAAAGATGTAGGACACCTTAATGTGACACCAGCGACACATCACCCACGTGTTACAGAAGAGATGGATAACATTATTAAAATGATTGAAACACTTATTGAAAAAGGTTTTGCCTATGAAGTAAATGGCACAGTTTACTACAATACAGCAGCCTTTGAAGGTTATGGGAAACTTTCTAAGAAAGTACTTGAAGAATTAGAAGCAGGTCGTAGTGAAAGGGTAACACTTACAGAAGAGAAAAAACATCATATGGACTTTGTGCTTTGGAAACCTAAAAAAGAAGGCGAACCATACTGGGAAAGTCCATGGAGTCAAGGACGTCCAGGATGGCATATTGAATGTTCTGCAATGGCAAAATGCTATTTAGGGGATACAATTGATATCCATGCAGGAGGTGAAGATTTAGTCTTCCCACACCATGAAAATGAAATTGCTCAAAGTGAAGGGGCAAATGGCACAGAATTTGCACATTACTGGATGCATAATGCTTTCTTAAATATTGATAACAAAAAAATGTCTAAATCACTTGGTAACTTCAAAACACTTCGCGATGTAGGTGAAATGTATGGTTATGATGTCGTACGTTTCTTCATGCTTAATGCGCATTATAGAAGTCCACTTAACTTTAGTGCAGACCTTATGGAATCAGCTAAAAGCAGTTTAGAACGTATTAAAAATGCTAAAACAACACTTGAGTTTGCATTAAGTCATAGTCAAAGTGAAACTTTAACAGCAGAAGAAGAAAATCTTCTTAAAGAATTACCAGGCTTTGAAGCGCGTTTCCATGAAGCAATGGAAGATGACTTTAATACAGCTGATGCAATTAGTATCATCTTTGAACTTGTTAAATTTGCAAATACTTATGCTAAAGAAGGTGCTTCAAAACAATTCGTTAAAGCAGTACTTGACTTATTCAACAAATTAAACGATATATTAGGTTTATTATATGCTCAAAAAGGCGATACTGAAGATGGCTTAAGTGATGCAGAAATCGAAGAGTATATTGAAAAACGTAAAGCAGCTAAAAAGGCAAAAGACTTTGCAGAAGCTGACCGTATTCGTGAGTTCTTAAAAGATAGTGGCGTTTTAATTGAAGATACTAGAGAAGGTGTACGCTATAAAAGAGTGTAGGAGATAATATGAAAAATACAGTAGTAGAAAAATTGCTAGAAGTAACATCAGGGCCAATGTGCCATAAGGCAAATAGTTATTCACCATTGGCACTAGCATATATTGGTGATGGTGTATATGAAATGTTTGTGCGTACTTATGTCATCAACAAAGGAAATGCACCTGTTAATAAAATGCATAAGGCTTCTAGAGAACTCGTAAGAGCTAGTGCACAAGCTAAGATTTATTACCTTATTGAAGAAGCTTTAACAGAAAATGAGATGGCTGTTTTAAAAAGAGGCCGTAATGCGAAAAGCATTTCAGTGCCTAAAAATGGTGATGTTACAGAATACAGACATGCCACAGGTTTAGAAGCCCTCATTGGATACTTGTATATAGATGGACAAATTGAGCGTATTAAAGAGCTAATTGACTTAGGCCTTAGACGACTTCATGAAGCAGAGACAAAATAAAAGGCTTAAAAAAGGAGAAACAATAATGACAAAAGGTAAACATATGCCAAAGGGTAAAAAAGAAGGTTTTAGAGAAAGCGTTAAAGAAGAAAGCTTCAGAAAAGATAACTTCAAGAAAGATAATTCCAAAAAAGAAGGTTTTAAAAAAGGTGGTTTTAAAAGAAATCGCTTTGAAGAAGAAAACGTTGAACCAGTAGAAATTGATGAAAATGTACTCTTCGGTAGAAATGCAGTAATTGAAGCCTTAAAAGGTGAAAGAACAATTGATAAAATCCTTGTTCAAAAAGGTGAAAAAGAAGGTTCAGTTATTAAAATCATCAGTGGGGCAAAAGCTAAAAATATCGTAGTTCAAGAAGTAGAAAAATCTAAACTTGATGAACTTACAGGACGCGAAAAACATCAAGGTGTTGTAGCTTATGTAGCAGCACATGAATATGTAAGTGTAGAAGAGATTTTAGAATATGCAAGATCAAAAGGAGAGCAACCTTTCGTTCTTATCTTAGAAAATATTCAAGATCCACATAACTTAGGTGCAATTATCCGTACAGCGCATACAGCTGGTGTACATGGTATCATTATTCCTAAGAGAAGAGCAGTAGGCCTTACAGGTACTGTTGCTAAATCTTCAGCAGGTGCCTTAGAGCATACTAAAGTAGCAAAAGTAAGCAATATCCAACAGACAATCAAGGAACTTAAAGAAGAAGGCTTATGGATTGCTTGTGCAGATATGGGTGGTAAAACATTATTTGAAGAAGACCTTACAGGTCCAATCGGTATCGTAGTGGGCAGTGAAGGGGAAGGAATCTCTAGACTTACACGTGAAAATTGCGACTATATTGTAAGTGTACCGATGTATGGCAAAGTAACATCGCTTAATGCTTCAGTAGCAGCAAGCATTATGGTTTATGAAGTTGTAAGACAAAGAAATTTTAAATAAAGACATGAGAGTGGCTGTAGCAAAGAATTCATAATTTGTTACAGCCACTTTTGCTATTATATAGATTTCACATTTATAAATTGTAGTTATTCATGATTTTTAGTCATGTGAAATCATTGAGAGAAACCAATTTACCTACACGTATATTTCAAGGTTTTAGTTGGTTTCTCCCTGTATATATAGTTAAAATATACAAAATTTATAAAAAACTATATACAAATGGCAATAAATTCCGAAATATAGACGATTAGTTAAATAGATTAAGGGGGGATGAATGTGAGGCATAAATTAGGGGGGCAACAAAGAGTCACATTAATGTTAGTAGTTTCTCTTATATTACAACTATTTGCAGGAATGAATGTTTATGCTGAAGGCAGTAGTATAGTAACAAAACATTTAGGAGGAATGACGGCTATTATTAATGAAATCGTACTTAAGGATAATCAGACGAATGAAGAGAAAACGCAAGAAAACATTGGAAATGATAAAGAAAATGCCATTACAAATGATGAAATAGTTAATGTTTATTATAAAATACATTTAGATAATCCTATGGATTATACAACTGGAGAAGCACTTGTAATTGAATTACCAGAAGCATTAAAAGTAAATACAACTGAAGAAACGTATATGAGTAGAATCATAGCAAGTAGCGAAGATGGCGGGGATAAAGTAGAAATAGGAACATGTGAAATAGATAAGACGACAGGTAAAGGAAATATTAGATTTTATGACAAAATAAAAGCGATAGATGTTGATTTTATGGATATTACAGTAGGAATTCAAACAATAGCTCATGTAGAAGCAGGAAATAATGAAGATGAAATTATTAAATTACCTTTTATAATAGAAGAAGTCAAAATAGAAGTACCTGTTTATATGAAAAAGACTGGGGATAATCCGGGTTCAAATACGGAAGTACCTACTATTGAAAAATCTTGTGTAGGATTTGATGCATCCACAGGAGAAATGATATGGGAAATCAATATACAAGGTGGAACAGAGGATGTTTCCAATATAAGACTTGTAGATTATTTCGACGAAACGCAAATGGAATTTAAGAAGGCATATTGGGAGGGTGATACAACTGCATTAAAAACAGAAAAAAATTATGTGCAAGATAATACACGTACACTAGAAATAAATATAGGAGATGTGTTAGCTAGAAAAAAGAAAACCCTATTCATTACAACAGTAGTTAAAAATAGTGCATTAACAAAAGAAGAGGCAGGTAAGATGCATAGCTTCACGAATAATGCAAAGCTAATAGACCAAGCTGGGGATGATTTGACGCCTGAAGTAAAGGCGATGCAAGATGTTAAAGTAGAATGGATTAGTAAGGATGGAAATACAGAGGCAGCAGGTGTACGCACAATTAGTTGGAAGGTTAAAATTAATGCCATACATAGTAATATAGGTGGATATATTGTAACGGATAAGCTACCCAAAGGATTAGAATTAGTAACAGATAGTGTGAAACTAAGAAGAGCTGATGGCACCGCAGTTGAGTTTGGAAGCGTTCAACAAGGGGGAATATAGCTGAGGGAGAGTATATTTATAAGCCGTATAATTTAGAGCAGACGGAACATGTAAAATATAGTAAGGAAGGACTTACAATAGATGAGGATATAACCTATATTGGAGAATTACAATATCAATTTCCAGGGGAAGCGGATTATACAAGTTATGAACTTACTTATGAAACTAAAGTGACAGCAAGTAGTATTGAAAATGTTAATAAGAAGGCGATGTTTTATAATTATGCAGCACTAGGTGATGGAAAAGATATTTTACAATATGATTATGAAGGAGTAGGCTATGAACCTAACCTTATTGAAAAAACAGGAGAATATAGCAGAAGTAATCATACAGCCACATGGACAATTACAGTGAATAAAAGTTGCTTGAGCATAAAGGATAGTAAGGTTATAGATGATATTCCTGAGGAATTCGAATTAAAAGAAGATAGTGTTCGAATAAAAGTGGCGGGAGAAGCGGACAGAGTAATTGGTAGGGAAAAATCTATAATTGATGACGATATAAGTGCCTATTATACATTAGAGGGTCAAAAATTAACGATTAATTTTATTGGAGAAATGAAAAAAAGTTATGAGGTTGTTTTTGACACACCTATAAAAGAAAGTAATAAAAAACTGTATACAACGAATTTAGGAACAATTAAACGTGTAAATGAAGCAATACTATATGATAGTAATGAAAAATCTTTGACAGAAGAGCCTGAAAAATGTGAACTAGAAATAAAAAGTTGGATGACAGATAAGATTGGTGCCACATATAATTATGCGACGAGAGAAATAACTTGGCTTATACATGTAAATTATAATGCCATGTCCATCACAAATGCTAGAGTAAAAGATATAATCCCTGCTGGGCAAAGGTATGTTGAAAATTCTATGAAAATAAAGGCAGGGTCTAATAATTATGAGAAGATGAAAGATGTAAGTATAAGTGATATTGTGCCTAGTATTACTTTAGAAGATAAGGAAGAAGAAGTCCTGCTAAATATAGGGATAGGAAATATAAGTAAGACTTATACAATAATGTATAAGACAGAGTTGACAGAGGAATATGCTAAACAACTATTAGCCACAACAGGTCACAAAGTAGTTGAAAATACAGCTATATTATATGGTGATGAAATTGTAGAAGAAGGGGTAAAAGCTAAGGGGACTCAAGAAATCAATAGCGAGCTCCTGAGCAAAACAGGCGTGCAAGATGCAACGAATGAGCCTATTAAGTGGACCATTACAATTAATAAAAATCAAAAGCTATTAGATCATATAGCAGTGATAGACACATTAGAAAGTGGATTGAGCTTAGAGACGGACAGCATACATTTATATTTAATGAATGTGACTGAAGATGGGACGCTAACAGTTAAAGAAGAAGTCTCATTGAAAGATAATGATGCTTATAAGCTAGTATATGATAATGAAATGAATAAACTAGAATTTAGTTTTTTGCAACCTATTGCGCGGTGTTATCAACTTGTTTTTGAGACGGAAGTAATAGATGAAAATCCTGCAAGCAGTTATTCAAACACAGCTTATATAAGTGGTAGTGGTATTGAAGGAGAACAAGAAGCTAATAGTGATAAGGTAGATACAACGTTTATTAACTCAGGTGGTACTATGGGGAAGGTGCGAGGCAGCGTTGAGATAACTAAAGTAGATAAAGACAATCCAACGCAAGTGCTTTCTGGTGCAGTATTTAGGCTTATTGACTATAATGGTTATATTCAGGGGGAAAAGGCTACTGATGAAAATGGAAAAGTGAGATTTGATAATCTAAGATTGAACAAGGCATATACAGTTCAAGAAGTAAGTTCACCAGAAGGATATAAATTAGAAGAAGAACCCATTATAGTTAAGCTTACTGAAAAAGGAGAAGTAAAATATTATAGTTTCACAAATAGCAAAAAAGTATATAATATACAATTTAAAAAAGTAAATGAAGAAGGAGAAGGGTTACAAAGTGCCCGATTTGAGTTATATAGTAGTGAGAAGTTAACGCAAGTTATAGGGACGGGAACAAGTGACTCTAAGGGGAATGTAAGTATTGAGGGGATTACTTTTGGTGAGTATATTTTAAAAGAAATAGCTGCACCAAGCCATTATGTAAAGGATGAAGGAAGTTATAGCGTAGTTGTGGCTAAAGATGGTAGCTATGTCATTAAGAATAGTGAAGGTGAGACTGTTACAACGATAATTAATAAACAACAAGAAACACCTTCTGGCGGCGGTGGTGCACCAAGTCCAAGCCCAAGTCCAAGTCCAAGCCCAAGTCGACCAGTAACGATAGTGACTAAGGGAGATGAACCAGTAACGGAAATTGAAGAAGGTATAAACCTTCAGCAATCAGAGGAGGCTACCGTTAATAACAATGAAAACCAAGGCAATAGAGATGAGAAGGTAGAAGCTAGTTTGGAAGATATAGATAATGGCGGAAGAAATAGTTTGAATCCACAAGAATTAAATAGCCAGGCGTTAGAAGGCAATTGCTTACAGTGTGTCAATGAAGAAGAATTGCCTAAGCTGGGGGATAACATTACACTAAAGTTTATTATTTTATTAGGTGGCATAATGATTTTAACGGGTAGTGGATTATTAAGTTATAGAAGAAAGTATTATAAATAAAAGTATTGTAAAAAGGCCTTAGAAAAGAGATTCTAAGACCTTTTTTAATGTTTTTCTACAGTATGCCAGTATATAACTTGCAAAAGAACTTTTTAAAATATATAAAAAAACAAGCTATTTGTACAAAAATGTGCTTTTGTGTACTAAAAATTATATCTTGTCAATATAGTATAGAGAAACCAACTATACTTCTAAATTATAAATTCCATAAATAGGTTTTTCCAAATGATTTCACATTGCTAAAAACTATGGATAACTAAAATTTATAGAGAAACCAACTAAAAACTTGAAATATACATGTAGGTAAATAAGTTTCTCTTAATGATTTCACATGACTAAAAAGCATGAATAACTAAAATTTATAAATGTGAAATCTATATAGAGAAACTAACTAAAAACTTGAAATATACATGAAGGTAAATAGGTTTCTCTTAATGATTTCACATTGCTAAAAATTATGGATAACTAAAATTTATAAATGTGAAATCTATGGATATAACAAAGTAGCAAAATATAGCAAGATAGGGGGGAGCAACATGCAACATGGTACAATAAAGCATTTTAAAAGGCGATGGGTATATCTTGTAGTACTTGCTATGATTTTTCAGCTTATGACAGGTATGGGAATTAGTGCAGAAGCAACAGGTAAGATATTTGTAGGCGGCATGGAAGTGGAAGTAGTGGATATCTCATTGAAAGATGAACATAATCAGCTCATTGGAACAGCAGAAAATCCAATTACAACCAACTCAACAATATCAGTAGCTTATCAGTTTAAATTAGATAAGTGTAAGGAAATCAGTACTAATCAGGCAATCAAAGTTAAATTACCAGAGGTTCTTAAACTTATTAAAGATGAGAATATTGTTTTGAGAGTGGAAGATGAAGAACAGAACATAAAAGAAGTGGGTATATGCGAATTTAAGGCTGAAACTGGTGAGGGGACAATTAGATTTAATGAAGAATTAAAAGCATATGATACAGCGACACTAGGATTTAAGATAGGTGTTAAGATAGATGAGAGTGGTATACAAGAGGGGGGGACAAAGAGAGTAGCCTTTGAAGTTGGTACAAAGGAAATTGGTGTGAACCTAACATTTAAGGGCGATGATGAAGGCGATAAAGAGGAGACACCTCCAACTATTGAAAAAAGTGTAGAACAGGTAAATGAAGCAGCAGGCACTATTACTTGGAAGGTTATTGTAAAAGCAGGAAACAAAGGACTTGAAGGTGCCATTGTTAAAGAGAGTTTTAATTGTGATGAACTGACATTTAAGGGTGTAGAAAAAGATGATGAAGCGTATAATGACTATGAAAAACCCATAGAAGTAGATGGACGAACAATTATAAGAATACAAGTTCCTAAATTAAATGCTAATCAGCAATGTATTTTTAGGGTGATAACTGAGATTAATGACAAGGTTTATGACGTAGAGAATAGTTCTAAAGAAATTAAAAATACAGCTTCTCTAGTCGATCGCACAGAATGTAATTTAACAGGAGAAGATGCCACAGCTTCTACAACAATTGTAGTAGAGTGGATTAAAAAGTCAGCAAAACTAGTTGAAACAATACAAAATGGTGAGTATATCAAGAAAATTAACTGGACAGTCACTGTAAATAGTAATCATCGTAATATTGCAGGATGGAATTTTATGGATTACTTGCCTCAGGGAACAGAATTAATGAAAGAGACTGTTAAACTTAATAACAAGACTGTTAAGTTAGATTATGATTCCAATAGTACAGGTAAAATAAGCTACAAAGATAAAAATAATAATATGCAGACATTAACGTATCAGGGAAAGATGACATATAAATTTGGACCACAAGAAGATCATAATACGTATGTATTTACGTATGCTACTAAGATTGTTGATAAGCAGAGTTTGGATATAGGAAAATATATAGAGTATATTAATTATGCTGAATTTACAGGTTTGGGTACGGGAATAGATGAAACAGTGCATAAATATTATGATTGTGCAAGTGGAAAGGTAAGTATAAATGCTACTAAAAAGTTTGGAAGCTATAATAAAGCAAATCATACAATTACTTGGAATGTTATAGTCAATGCTAATAATGTGGAACTAACAAAAGCAAGAATGGTAGATAAGATACCAGCTGGTTTGGCATTAGACCAGAATTCAATAAGTGTAGAAGGAACCAAGATAGGCACCGCAGAAACAGCTATACCTCATACGAGTTTAAAAGCTAGTTATGATGAAAACAAACTAAAGGAAGGGATTTTAGAATGTACAATTAGTGGTCAGTTAACGAAAGAATGCATGATACAATTTGATACAGTAGTAACAGACCCTAATGTATATGGCACTAATAATCCAAAAACAACATATAAGAATAATGTAGATGTTTATACCCAGGATGGAGAAAGCGAGAAAGAGATGCATACGACTGCCTATGCTGTAGTTCCAATCAAGAGCACAGTTATTAATAAGCAGATTGGAAAGTATGATTATGCATCAGGAACAGCCACATGGCTTATTGTTATTAATGAGAGCTGGTTATCAATAAAGAATTTAGTCATAACGGATGTGATACCAAAAGGACAGCAATATGTTGAAGGTTCTTTTAAAATCTTAAGAGGTAAATTTACATATGATGAAACGAAGCAGCAATATAGTAATGGCAAACAAAGTTTAGATAGTGTGACGAATTATGCCTCTAAGCAGCCAGAAATCATTAATGTAGCGGAAGGACAGCAGCTAACGTATAGCTGTGAGGGAACACCTTTAGAGACAATAGATGCTATTTATACAGTTGTTTTAAAAACTAAGATTAATCCAGAGGTAATCTATAAACCAGGAGAGAAAGCGAAGATAAGTAACAAAGCAACTATTACAAGTCCAACGCTTGTTGAAGGCGGTGTTTCAAGTGAAGCAGAGAAGACACTCAATAATAGCTTTGTTTTAAAGAGTGGTAAGCAGGCGAGTATAGATGAGCCTATAGAGTGGAAAATCGTAATTAACCCTAATCAGGTAGCGATAACAGATGTAGTCATAACGGATGTAATTAGTAAAGCTTTAAAATTAGATACAGATAGTATTAAGCTTTATAAGGTAGCCATTACATCAACGGGAGCCATTGATGAGGAGAATAGAGAAGCTGTAGCATTTGATGCTAAGAATGTAACATACCGTGCAGATACAAATACTTTTACATTTAGCTTTGGAAAGGATATTACAATTCATGAATGTTATGAGCTTGTATTTAATACGGATGTTGTGACGATTAAATCAGAAGCTGACTATACGAACACTGTTTCTCTGAAGGGGGCAACCTTGGAAAAAGTAGAAGAGGCAACAAGTGAACCTGTAAAAACTCAGTTTTCAGATAGCTGGGGTAAAGTGACTAAGAAGAAGGGAACAGTAAAGATTCGTAAGATTGATGCAGAAACGGAGAAAGCATTAGTTGGTGCAGAATTTATCTTAAGTGATGGTAAAGTAAGCTTCGTGGCAGAAACGAATGAAGAGGGTGTTGCTCTTTTTGAAGACATTCCTTTAAATAAAGAGTATACAGTAACTGAAAGTAAGGCACCAAGCGGTTATAAGCAGCTTATGGGAGCCCTAGATAAGATTACATTAACCCATGCTGAGACTAGAGAGATAACCGTTGAAAATACACTTATTAAAAATGGTCTAGAGTTTAAAAAGCTAGACCAAGAAGGAAGAGCAGTAGAAGGGGCAGTCTTTAAGTTATACAGTAGCAAAGATGAGAGTAAGAATTGGACTAAGACAAGTGATAAGGATGGTTTAGTAACCTTCACGCAGATTCCATTAGGTAAGTATTTATTAAAAGAAATAGCAGCGCCAACTGGATATATGCTTTCTAATACGATTTACGAGGTGGAAATTAAGAAGGAAGCACCTGCAAGTATTATTGTTCAAGGAGACAGTACATTAACTCAGGTAAGTGAAATAAGAAATGAGTCAATTAGAGGAAGCATAAAAGTTATTAAAGTTAATGAGAGTCAAAAAAACTTAAAGGGTGCTATGATTAGCTTATTAAATAGTGATTACCAGACTATTAGAACGCTAGAGACAGATGAAAATGGTATTGCTTATTTTGAGAATATCCCGTATGGGACTTATTATATTCAAGAAACACAGGCACCGAGTGGCTATCTTTTAATTGAGGGATTACATGAGATTCAGATTCAAGAGAAGGATGAACAAGAACTTATATTAGTTAACAAAACAAAGCCGAAGGATGATGATAAACCAGCGGATAAAGATAAAGATAAAGATGATGGAACAACCACTACTACGCATGAGGAAGAGAAGGGCGATATAGAATATAATGAATATAAGGAAGATAATAAACCTATCACACCACAAGAAGCAGATATTGCCCTTGAAGAAAATAAAGAGAATTACAGTGCAGCGGATCAGTCTGTTAAAGAATATGCAAGTATGAATGATGCACCAGGTTACGCGGCGTGCATTGTATCAGATGATGAAATGTTGCCTAAGACGGGGAGTCATGTCAGGATTCCGCTTGAAATGTTATTCGGTGGTATTTTTATTGGACTAGGTAGTGGTATAAGTTTTTATAGAAGAAAGAAAAAACAATAAGTGGTAAAAGGAGTGTTGTGAGAATCATTAAGGAGCTCACAACGCTCTTTTTAGTGGATAAATTTGTTAATTAGATTAATCAATATAATACATTTGAAAAATTTGAAAATTATGATATATTCAATTGATGACATGAAAAGCTACATATTAGGAAAATTACATTACTTACTTATAAACTAAAACCGATATAAATGAATCTAAATTGTAGTATATAGGAGTATAGATAAGGCAATATTTATAAATGTAGGGAGAAAAATATATGAAACATATATTACTAGTAGATGATAATTTATTAAATCTTAAATTAGCAGCTAATTTATTAAGAGAGTATTATAAAGTAAGTGCAGTTAAATCAGGCGTGCAGGCGTTAGAATTTTGCAAAGAGAATGCTCCAGACCTTATTTTATTAGATGTAGATATGCCTGAGATGGATGGATTTGAAACAATTAAACACTTAAAGGCGAATCCACACACATGCAAAATACCAGTAATTTTTCTAACAGCTTATAGTAGTAGTGAAATAGAGGCTAGGGGATTTGAATATGGCGCTGTAGATTTTATTATTAAACCATTTGCTAAGAGCAGTATGCTACATCGGATAGAAACACATTTGCAGCTTTATGCATATCAGCAACATTTAGAGGAAGTTGTGGAGGAATTAGAAGATAGCATTGTAACAAGTTTTTGCAAACTTATAGGCTGTAGAGACTGTGAAACTGGTGAACATGTGGAACGGACAAGAAAATATGTAAAACTTTTAGCGGAAGAGCTTCAAAGAGAAAGTAAGTTTCAAGATATATTAGATGAAGGCTATATAGAAAAGCTTGTTAGAAGTGCACCCCTTCATGATATAGGAAAGATTGGGATTAGTGATGCTGTTTTATTAAAACCAGACCAACTGACACCTGTAGAGTGTGAAAAGATGAAACAGCACACAATTGTAGGGGCAGAGATACTTGAAAAGATTATAGAGATTACACCTTCTCAAAATTATTTAAATATTGCTAAAGAGATTGCAGGAAGTCATCACGAGTGGTATGACGGCAGTGGCTATCCCTATGGCCTTAAGGGAGAAAAAATCCCTCTTAGTGCACGTATTATGGCGGTAGCAGATGTATATGATGCACTTATTTCACATCGCATATATAGGGAAGCTATGTCTCATGAAATGGCCTGCGATATTATTATTATGGGGCGCGGTAAACAATTTGATCCCGTTATTGTAGATGCCTTTATTAATATTAAAAATGAATTTTATAATGTGGCTGAGCAAATAAAAGAAGGCATACAAGATGAGGAAAGACATTTAAAGATGCAATCAAAGAATTAGTATAACGTATATTAGATTAAAAATATGGAGTGCTGCGAAAATATTTATTTCGCGACATCTCCATATTTTTTTTGTTTTTAAAGAATAAAAATTCAATATATTTGAAATAATTAGTATTGACATACAATATTATACGCCATATAATATAGAAAAATAAATAGTATTAGAAGTAACTGACAAGTAAGCAACATGTGATAAGCAAAAATATGAAAGACTGGAGGCGTGTTTATGGCATTTCAAATAGGAGGTAGTTTGTTAGAAACGTGTGTATTAGCCTTATTAAGGGGAGAGGCGACATATGGCTATAAGCTAACTCAAGAAGTTAGAGAAGCAATTGATGTATCAGAATCTACATTATATCCAGTGCTTAGAAGATTGCAAAAGGAAGGGTGCTTAGAAACATATGATGCGCCATATCAGGGGAGAAATAGAAGGTACTATCGTATTACACCTTATGGAGAAGTCAGAGTATGTGAACAGATTAAAGAATGGAATGTATATAAAGATAAGATAGATCATGTATTAATAGGAGGTAGTAAGGATGAATAAAAAGGAGTTTTTACAAAGATTAAGAGACAATCTTACACCAATGCCGGAGGAGGAAGTAAGTGCTGCACTTAGATATTATGAGGAGTATTTTGATGAAGCTGGCATTGAAAATGAAGCAAGAGTATTAAAGGAACTGGGGAATCCTGAGCAAGTGGCAAAACAGATTTTAGCAGATGGCGGCATAAGAGAAGATAAGCGAGAGAACAAGGTAAAACAAGGAAAGATGCCGATATGGATAGCACTTGGCGTTGTATTATGCATTATTGTAGTGGGCTCTATTTTAAATAGGTCTTCAAGTAGTACTTATAATGAGGGAAATATAATAAGTCAGCAAGGTAAAGTTGGGTATACAGATGTAGATAAGGTGCTAAAGTCTTTTGAGAATATAGATGTGGAAATTGATATGATGGAAGTCCAAATTGTAGAAGGAGAAGATTATAAAGTAGAAATCCATTACTTATCTTCTGATGAGATGAGCTATGAGGTTAAAAATGATACTTTAATATGTGTTGAACGAAATACTAAAGAATTTAAAAATAGACAAAATAGCATGACCATTTATGTACCAAAGGGTGTAGCACTTAATAAAGTAAATATTGCCTCAGGCATGGGAGATAGTACAGTTACAAATCTTACAGCAGCCAATATTGTAGTAGAAAATGGTATGGGTGATTTTGATGCAAAGGAAGTTATCTGTGAAACAATAGATGTGGAATTAGGCATGGGGGACGCAAAAATAGCAGGTACTATAAAGGGTGACATTAATATTGATAATGGGATGGGAGATGTTAAGTTAGACTTAACAGGAAAGCGACAAGATTATAATTATGATATAGATAGAGGCATGGGCAGTATTAAGATTGCTGGGACAAAGCATGAAGGCATGGGAGAGGTAAAAGAAGATAATAAGGCACCAAATACAATTGTAGTAAGCAATGGTATGGGCGATACAGAAATTGAATTTAAATAGAATTTAAATAAATAAAGGAGGGGTGCCTAAAATGGCAACCTCTCTTCTTTTTGGAAGGATTTACTTTTAACTTTACTACTTCTCTTTTTAGTGTATTTGCTGTATACTAAAAATAATATCTAAAAATATGACAAAGTTTGAGAGCTACGTCACAAGCAGTGATGGGAGGAGAAATCTATGCCTATATTAGAGACACATTATAATGCAGCAGAGTTAGAGGATATGACGGATGAAGCATTAATAGAAGCCTATAGAAATAATAATAGACAAGCTATAGAAATTTTAGTACAACGTTATAAAAAGTTCGTACGTCATAAAATAAAGACAACGTATTGTGTAGGAGCGGATAAAGAAGACCTAATACAAGAAGGGATGATTGGATTATTTAAAGCCATTAATGATTACAATAAAGAGCGAGAAGCAAGCTTTAAATCTTTTGCAACGTTATGTGTAACGCGACAACTTAGCACAGCTTTTAAAACGGTTACTAGACAGAAACATATGCCCCTAAATACAAGTATTTCACTAAATCTTCCAGTTAACAAAAGCGGAGAAGAAGATGAAGAAGGCGTTACTTTAATGGATGTTCTAAAAAGCAAAGAAGAATTTTCACCAGAAGATGAAGTGATTAATGAGGAAAATTTTAAAGTGCTTAATGAATATATTTCCAAAGTTTTAAGTGAGATGGAACTCAAAGTACTAAAATCATATATTGATGGTAAAAACTACCATGAGATTGCAAAAGAGATGGACAAAACACCTAAGGCAATAGATAATGCACTGCAAAGAATCAAAAAGAAATTAGAAGGTATTAGTAAGTAAATGTAGGGTAAGGATGAGGTAAATGGGTAAAGCAGAGGAAAATAAGCGAAAAAAGCAAGAAGCACTATTTAATACAGCCTTTGAATTATTTTCAACAAAAGGGATTAATAATACAGCTATTAATGATATTGTAGAAAAAGCTGGTGTGGCAAAGGGAACCTTTTATCTATATTTTAAAGATAAGTATGATATTAGGGATAAACTTATTATTCGCAAAACAACGGCTTTATTTGGAGAAGCACTAAAGGCATTAAACAATAAAGAAACGATAGAAAGCTTTCCAGAGCAAGTGATTTTTGTGATTGACCACGTTATTGAAGATCTTAGAAAGGATAAATTCTTAGTAAAGATGATTTCAAAAGATTTATCTTGGGGAGTCTATAAAAAAGCACTTACACAGATGGTAGAAGAAGAGGATAAGTCTTTGAGTTTTTATCATATGTTTATGAAGGGTGCCAATAGCGGTGGTACACATCTCGGAGATCCAGAGGTCACATTGTTTTTAATTGTAGAATTAGTAGGAAGTACAGCTTATAGTTCTATTTTATTAGAACAACCTAAGCCTATAGATGAATTAAAACCACACTTATATCAAAGTATCAGAAAGATATTAGAAGTGGAACAAATTAAGGAATAAGGAGCTGTTGCATTAACTATGGTTGTTAGTGCAACAGCCCTATTTTTTTAGAAGACTTTTTTAGAAAATAAATAATCCCTAGCCCTAAAAGGGCTAGGGGATAAAAGATTAGAAATTACAGCGTGGTAAGACATCTTCAATATTGTCGATACGGTTTAAGTTAAAGTATATAACCTTTTGAGAACAAGGATTAATTGCTTTAATGAAGCATTTACCGATACTAACGATTACAACACACATTCTACAGCCTTGAACATGGATAATAACTCTTTGATTAGTTAATTTACAAGCAACTTCTCTAAGGCTATCTTTACAGCTACAATCATTGTTGTTAATATTTGGGCAAGAAATACCTGGGCAATTATCCTGGAAGCGATCACAGTCATCCCAATCATCACAGTCATCACAGTCGTGGAAACGATCACAGCGGTCACAGCAATCATGGCGATCACAGCAATCATGGCGGTTACAGCATTTTTTATGATTTCTGCCACAGAAATCATCATCAAAAGAACGTGTTAAAAATGTTCCGTTATTTTTACAACAACTCATATTAAGTCCTCCTTATTTAATTAGAATATTATTTGGGTCAGATTAGCATTGAGGTAAGCATTCTTCGATAAAATCGATACGGTCAAAGTTAAAGTATCTAATATTACCACTACCAAGTTCAATTGCTCTTATATAGCAAGGGCAAACTTGACAGATAATAACACAAAAGCTACAACGATCAGAATGAATAATTGTTTTTTGATTTACGAGACAAGCTAAGTCATGTTGAAATCCCATAGAAATACCTCCTAAACATTATAAGTGTACTAACACATATAGAGAAGCGGGCGTGCCGCGTAGTTTTCTCTACTATAAAGTATGAACCTTTTGGAAGTAATGTTACAAAGAAGGATAAAAAAATACATAATAACTGTTTTTATAAAATTTAATATAAAGAAGTTTTGTTAATAATATTTTGCAATTTTATAGGAAAATGTTATAATCTCTATATATAACAAAAAATGAGTGAAAGATTAGAAGGGAGATTTACATGTTTTATACTAGTACACGCAAAAAACTTGAAGAAATTACAGCTACAAAGGCTATTTTACAAGGAATCTCAGAAGATGGTGGTTTATTTGTACCAACAGCCTTACCTAAGATAGATTTCAAATTAGAAGAAATGCTTGATTGGAATTATCAAGAACTTGCATATCGTGTGATTCGTTTATTCTTTGAAGATATGAAAGAAGAAGACCTCAGATATTGCACAACCCATGCATATGATACAAAATTCGACAACGACGAAATTACACCACTTGCTTCTACAAGACAAGCAAATTTCTTAGAACTTTTCCATGGCCCTACAATTGCCTTCAAAGATATGGCGCTTTCAATTTTGCCATACTTTATGCTAGTAAGTAAGAAATATAATAATGAAACAGATGATATTGTTATTTTAACAGCAACATCAGGTGATACAGGTAAAGCTGCTCTTGAAGGATTTAGCGGTGTAGAAGGTACAAAAATTATTGTATTCTTCCCAGAAGACGGTGTAAGTGATGTCCAAAAACAACAAATGGTTACAACAGAAGGGGATAATACTTTCGTAGTAGGGGTAAAAGGTAACTTTGATGATTGTCAGACAGGCGTAAAAGAAATCTTTGGCAATGCAGCATTTAAGAAAGAACTTGCAGATAAAAATTATAAATTCTCTTCAGCCAACTCTATTAATATTGGTAGACTTGTACCACAGGTAGCATATTACTTTGCAGCCTATGCAAAAATGGTGAAAGCCGGTAAACTTGAACTTGGTAAAGAAATGAATGTGGTTGTACCTACAGGAAACTTTGGAAATATCTTAGCTGCGTACTATGCTAAAAATATGGGACTTCCTATTAAAAAGTTGGTTTGTGCATCAAATACAAATAAAGTACTTTTTGATTTCTTAGAAACAGGCACATATGACCGCAATCGTCAGTTCCATTTAACAAGTTCACCATCTATGGATATTTTAATTTCTAGTAACCTTGAACGTTTACTTTATCATGTAAGTGGGGAAAATACTGCTAAAGTATGTGAATTAATGAAAACACTTAAAGAAGACGGTGTTTATACGGTAACTGAAGAAATGCGTGCCAATATGAAAGATTTCTATGGCGGTTATGCAGATGATGCGATGACAAAAGCAACAATTAAAAAAGTGTATGAAGAAGAAGGATACCTCATGGATACACATACAGCTGTAGCATATGCTGTATATGATAAATACGTAGCAGATACAAAAGATGAAACACCTACAGTAATTGTTTCTACAGCTAGTCCATATAAATTTACAAGTAGTGTTATGACTGCTGTTTCAGAAAAATATGAAGGCATTGATGATTTTACGTTACTTGAAGAAATGAAAAAAATTGAGAATGGCTATATGCCAAAGGCAATGGATGGTATTGCAGAGCGCCCTGTTAAACACAAAACCGTTTGTGAAGTTAGCGAAATGCCACAAATGGTAAGAAACTTTTTAGTATAATAGTATTATTTTTCTAATATTATACATAAGAAGATTAAGATTTATGGTTAAGATGTAAAAATAGGGAGTGGTCAAAGTGAAAGAAGTAATGTATAATGGTTATGCTAAAGAAGTATTAGAAGCATTTCCTAAAGGGGTCTTTCTGAGCGTATCTGATGGTCAAAGAGATAATACGATGACGATTGGATGGGGAAGTATAGGCTTCATGTGGAAGAAACCTATTTTTATGGTGATGGTAAGACACACCAGATATACTTATGAACTTATTGAAAAAGCAGACTGTTTTACAGTAAGTGTGCCACTTTCAACAAATCTCCAAAAAGAGTTAGGTATTTGTGGCAGTAAGTCAGGAAGAGATGTAGATAAATTCCAGGTGGCAGGTCTTACTAAACTTAGAGCTAATAAGGTAAATGCACCACTGATAGGTGAATGTGATCTACATTTTGAATGCAAAATTGTAGGAAAACAAAAACTAACGAAAGAAGTACTTTTGCCAGATATAGATACAGCCTGGTATAGTGATGGTGATTATCATACACTATATTATGGAGAAATTGTCGGCACTTACACAAAGTAGTATATCTACTGGCGTGACGCACGTACTTTAGAGTAAGAAAAGGAGAATACAAATGACATTATTTGAACTTTGGAACAACTATGGCGAAGAAGCTAAAGACAGATCAGTAGAAGAATACAAAAAAGTAGTAGAAAACTACTTAGGTAGAGAAAGAGATGTATACAGCTACTTACTTTCACACACAGATGAAGTAGTAGAAGGTACAATTGCTGAACTTGGTAAACGTTTCAACATGAACGAAGTAGAATTCTTAGGATTTGTTGATGGAATCAACACAAGCCTCGTAAATGGTGAATATGATTTAACAAACTTCACAGGTGAATCAGTTGTAAGACTTGAATTTGACCTTAAAAAATTATACTGGAACATGTTAGATGCTAAAGCTGAATGGCTTTACGGTTTACCACAATGGGAAACATTATTAACAGCAGAAGAAAGAGCTGAAGTTAAAAAATCTTACAACCAAAGTAAAACAATCGTTAAAGCGAAAAAAGTTGGACGTAATGAGCCATGTCCATGTGGAAGCGGCAAAAAATACAAACAATGTTGTGGAAAATAACTGCTCATTATGAGCAGTTATTTTTTATAGAGTAGGAAAGTTGGTCTTGTAACTTTACTGCTCTATACTTAAAAGCAATAATATCAGTTGTTTTATTATAGAGTAGGAAAGTTGAATTTTTAGCTTTGCTACTCCAAACTCAAAATTTGAGTTGATAATGTGACGCTAGTCGCTTTATTTTATGAAGGGAAGTGTAGAGATGGACATTAAATGGTCTTATTATTTAATTGCCCTAATTTATGTATTAGTCATTGTACTTAGACTTATTAATATGGGAAAAGCAACTAAGTTCAAAGAAGAGCATGTATCGCATTTAAAATTCTTTACAATTAAAAAGGATTTCTTTACAACAGTGACGATTATTTGTATTGTTGTAACTGTTGCAATTAATGGTGCCGCACTTATTGGTGGCAAAAATCTTAATATGAACAGCATTATTATTACACTTTTAGTTATTGGTTTCACATTAATTAATAGCTTTACAAGTATTTTACTTGATGAAGAAGGGAATAAAGCACTGTTCTATGGTTATACCATTGAGGAAGGTGAAATTGAATCCCTCAAAGCAAAAGAAAAGAGTAAAAAAACAATTTATGATATTACTTTTACAAAAGAAGTAGATAGCTATAATTATGCAAAACTTATTGTATATGGTAGTAATAGAGAAAAACTTAAGGCTGCCTTTGAAGGTTTTGTAAAAAAAGAAGAAGTGCACAACTCATAAAAACGTTGTGTACTTCTTCTTTTTTACATTGTAGGCTAGTTGCTACTTAACATAAGTATGATATAATAGAAGATGCATGTAAAAATATGTAAATTTGTAGTCAATAATATATTTAAAGGAGAGGGGCATATTATTGATTACATCGTAAGGGAGTAGGGTGAAATATGAATAACAATGAGATTATGCTAGAGAATGAGCGACAAGTTAATGAGCTGATGAAGGGGATTGGGAAAAGGATGCTCTTGATTACGCCAATAATGCTAATTTTATGGGGACTAAAGATATTTATATTGGATTTGGTACCTATGCTTGTATTAACTGGATTGGCAGTTATAGCATCATTTATGCCGATGATTGCGCCTAAGATAGTAAGACGAGAACAACATATTAAGTGGATAATTGTTGGGGTATATATTTTAATTATTATGTGTATATATACGCTAACATTTGCAAACACCTTATTATATTGGGCAATACCTATAGCTATAGCAACGCTGTATTATGATGTGAAGTTTATTATAGGGACAGCACTATTAATAGTGCCAGCGATTATAGTAGGTGAAATAGGGTCTAGTTTACTCGGATTAGTATTTGAAGCGGGTATTGAATGGATTCCATTGCATTTAGGAATGTATTTATCAGGAATTGCTATTTTGGGAATTATCTTAATAGGGCTTGCTAAGCGAACAGTAGAAATGTTAGAAAAATCTTATGCATTAACAGACAAAGTACAAGAGTACTTAAATCAAAATATAGAAACTTCACAAGTTGTGGGACAAGCTATAGCAGTTGTTAATGAAAATATTACAGAAACCAATCAGGTTATTCAAGAGGTAGGAGAATCGATTGAAAATATTGCTTTAAGTTCAAATGATATTATTGTAGTAGCACATGAAACTGAAAACATTGTACATGATACGGTAGATAAAATCAAAGAGGCAGAGTATCAAGCTAGAGAAATCAATGAAATTAATGCTAAGATTGTAGAAGTAACAAATGAAAGTAAGGGAAAACTGGGTAGATTCTTTGAGGCGATTGAACAGATTAAAGATAAGACAGATTATAGTAAATCCTGTATGCAACATTTAGAGGTAAAGCTTCAAAATGTTACGGAGACATTGAGTCATATTGGACAAATATCAGACCAAACAGAACTATTAGCACTTAATGCATCAATCGAAGCAGCTAGAAGTGGGGAAGCAGGTAGAGGCTTTGCTGTTATTGCAGATGAAGTGAAAAAGCTTGCGGTAGAATCAGTTAATTATGGAAGCAGCGTAGAAGAAATTATTAAGGGTGTACGTAAGGATACGAGTGAGGTTGTAGCAGCTATTCAAGAAAACTATAATGAGGTTGTTAGAAGTGCTGTGTACATAGAAGAAACGAATAAGAGTTTTGATTATTTCTTAGAAGTGCAACAGAATATGGTAAATCAAATTAATGCTATTTCAACAGCAATGAACGGGTTTATTAAAGATGCGTATGAAATGGAAAATGGCATTAAGCTTCTTTTATCTAAAAATGAACATAATGCAAATGAAATAGAAGAAATAGAGCGAGCTATTTTAGAATTGACGAAGAAGTCAAGGGTTATAGATGAAGAAATTAAAGAGGTTGCAGTACAAGCAGAAAGACTTACAAGTAAAGAGATAGAATAAATAGACAAATAGGAGTTTATCAAACCAAAAGGTGAGATAAGCTCCTATTTATTTTGGCGTAATAAGGGACAAATCGTATAAAAGTAACTAAATATTTGAGTTGAATTTATCTAAATTAATAAAAAGGTAAGGAGATAAAATTAATATGATATAGAAATGGACGAGATAATTGCATAAGTGACCAAAGGTCATTAAATTAAGAAGCGGTTAATTGTTTATAATAAATAACTAAACAATAAATAATAAAAAATATAGAAAAATAAAATAATATTTTATTTTTTCAAATAAAGTGATAGAATGAGGAGGTAAACCTAAAGCACTAGGTTTATAATGCTATGAATAAGAGAGGGAATGTTATGGAAGATATTATTAAGCAAATAGTCCAAATCGATTCTGTAGCGCTCAATACGAAGAAGCTAAATGAAGAAAGCTTAAAACTTAAGAGAGAGCAGTATGAGAAGGAGATTAGTGACTATAGGGACGAAGTAATAACGCGTGCTTATAAAAGAGCGGATGAAGTATACGAACAGATTGTAAGTACAGGAACGCAGCAACATGATCTTGAAGAACAAAAATGTAAGAAGATAGCATTAGTAGTGGAAAATCGCTATTTGCAGATTGAAGAAACATTATTACAAAATACCTTTAATGAACTTTTCGGAGTGGAGGGATAGTATGAATCCTTTTGCATCCTATAATGCAATTAATACAAAGTTAAGTGCAAAACGTAGAACTTTTCTTTCTGAAAAAGAATGGGGAAAAGCAGCTGAATTAAAAACTGTTCCTCAAATGATTGAATTTCTGAAGAAACGAGAAGGTTATATAGATATTTTTACAAAGTATAAGATGGAAGAATTACGCCGTGGTGATTTAGAAGTCTTGCTAGAACGCTATATGGTAAGTCAGATAGAGTCTATATTACATTATTATGCAGGAAGCTATAAAGAATTTTTCAAGGTATTTCTCATGGAATATGAAATTAATGACTTACAGATTATATTACGTACCATTGCTAGAAATGAAGATAAAAGTGGGCTGGAAAAGTCTTTTGTACACTCTGAGAAATATGAAAAGTGTAATTATCAAAAGCTTCTAAGTAGTAAAAATGTAGCTCAGTTTATTGATGCTTTAAATGGAACCATTTATTATGAGGCACTTAAGACAATGGTTCAAGAAGATGTGAATAAACGAGAATTTCATATGGAGATGAAACTTTACATTTTATTCTATAAAGGTTTAATGGAAGGTATTAATAAGTTAGAGGCAAAAGATCAAGAAGTAGGCAAAAAGATAATAGGTACCAAGGCAGATTTGATAAATATTCAGTGGATTTATCGTGCCACTAAATATTATGCAATTAGTCCAGAGGAAATACTAATTTACAGTTTACCTTTTGGTAACAAGCTAACGTATCAAAAGCTAAAGACCTTATGTTATGCTAAAAGTTTAGAAGAATTTAAGCAGATGGCAGAGAAGTTTATCGGCTATCAATTGTTTACTGATTCAGAGGATGAATTTTTAGACCGTAACATTGATAAATGTATTTATGAATTTGTGCTTCGATTCCTTAGAGGAGATGAAAGCATAGCACAAACCTTGGCATATATTTATACCTTGGAAATAGAGGTTAAAGATTTAACCTCATTAACGGAAGGTATCAGATATACTTTGCCAGAAATTGAGCTAAGTAAATATTTAGTTCATAACCTATAATGAGCGGAGGAAGCTACACATGGCTATTGAGAAGATGAAACTCTTAAATCTAGTGGGCGCACTAGATGAAGAAAATGCAATACTACAAGAGCTAGTTCTTTGCGAAAATGTTCATTTAAACCTAGAACATAGCGACGCGTACGACAATAGTTATATTATGCATGAGTATGAAGCCATGATGCCTAGCGGCACGGCCACAAGAAAGGAAGAGAATTACTCTGAAATACAAAGTAAGCTTGGTGAAGTAATGAATCAAGTAGATAAGATGAGTAGTGATTTAAGGCTTAAAATAAAAGTCGCTAAAGATGGCATTAAAGCTTACACAAGGCAGCAAGCTATTAAAGATTTTGAAGAACTTCAGGGAAAAATAGGTTCAGACCTTGAAGCTATAGGGCAAAAGAAGTCAAAAGTAAGCGAATTAAAATTACTAGATCAGAGACTAGGTTATATTACTAAAGATATTGATTTTAGCACACTTGATAAATTAAATTATTTCGAGTATGAAATAGGTATGTTATCTCGAGATAATAGGGTACATATAAGAAAAAATTATGAGAACATTAGTGCACTTATTTTTGAAGTTGGTGAGATTGAGGATAGTAGAGAAGATATCTATATTGTTTTCTATCTCAGTGAGTTTAAGGATGAGACACAAAAAATATTAAAATCTTTAAATTGGAGTAAATTAGATATTCAAGTCAATCTTGTTGGAAATGTTGAAAGTACGAGGAAAGATCTTGCTTCCAAAATTAGTGTATTAGAAAAACAGATTGAACGGTTAGAAAAGGATGTATTTGAAAATAAAGAAGAAACCAATCTTCTTTTAGATAGAATTTACTCTAGATTACAGTTGGAATTAAAAATTTATGCTTTAAAAGAGCAAATCTTTAGAGGAAATAATGTCTTTGTACTGAGTGCTTGGATTAAGGCAAGAGATTATGATGTTTTAGAGGAACACATTGCAAGTGTTACAGACAAATATGTCATGCTTTCAAAAGATCCGAAGGAATTAGGTGACTCAGTAATGCCACCTACAGAACTTAAGAATAATTGGTTCTTTAAACCTTTTGAAATGATTGTTAAACTTTACGGACTTCCAACCTACAATGAAATTGACCCAACACCATTTTTAGCAATTACATTTTGTTTAATGTTTGGCATTATGTTTGGAGATGTTGGGCAAGGCGCAGTATATTTTTTAGCAGGTGTTTTTCTTGCTAAGAAGATGCCTACACCAGCCGGTATTTTAAAACGACTAGGTGCAACTTCCGTTATTTTTGGCTTTGTATATGGTAGTATATTTGGACTTGAAGAGATTCCTGTGATTAAAGACATTGCCCTTGTTCATGGTGGCCCACTTAATACGACCAATATTATGCCTATTTTAGTTGCAGGTGTAGCATTTGGTGTTGCAGTACTTACTGTTTCATTTGTCATTGGTATTATTAACTGTCTTAGAAGAAGAGATATAGAGGGCGCATTGTTTGGCAAAAATGGTGTAGCAGGCTATTTATTCTTTATGGGATTTATTTGTACAGCATTATGTATTGTAAAAGCTATTCCAGTATCAGTGGTTGTACCTGTTGTAGTGATGGTTTTAATGATGGCTATTATGGTACTTAAAGAGCCATTAGCACATCTCGTAGAAGGTGAAAAAGAACTTATAAAAGGTGAGACGAGTGCTTACTTTGTAGAAAGCGGATTTGAAGGTTTTGAGACATTACTTTCTACACTCAGTAACTCTATTTCATTTATTCGTGTGGGGGCATTTGCATTAAACCATGCGGGATTATTCTTAGCCTTTTCCGTTATGGCAAGTTTAGTACCTTATATATGGCTTAAGATTTTGATTATTATATTAGGAAACATACTTATCTTAACACTTGAAGGTTTGGTTGTATTTATTCAAGGGTTAAGACTTCAGTACTATGAAATGTTCAGCAAATATTTTGGTGGTGATGGTATTCCTTATACACCACTTAAAATAGAAGAAAGATAATATAGAGAAACCAACTAAAACCTTGAAATATACATGCAGGTCAATAGGTTTCTCTCAATGATTTCACATGACTAAAAATCATGAATAACTAAATTTTATGAATGTGAAATCTATAATAAATTCAATAATTTTAAGAATTAGAGAGGATGAAATACAATGATGCAATTAACAATTTTTTTAGCAGCAGTTATAGCAGTAGGAACAATTCTTTATGGTGTTAAGATGATGAAATCTCAAAAAGCAGGAAACTTAAGAAATACAATGCTTACTTCAATTGGTTTATTTAGTGCAATGATTATTATGTTTACGATAGCTGGTACAGGAGACCTTATGGCAGCAGAAGCCGCAGCAGATGCAGCTGGCACAGCGCTTTCTTTTGGTGATGGTTTAAAATATGTAGCAGCAGCACTTAGTACTGGGCTTGCAACAATGGGTACAGGGCGTGCAGTTGGATCAGTAGGTGCGTCAGCTATTGGTGCAGTTTCAGAAGATTCAACAATCTTAGGTAAAACACTTATTTTCGTAGGTATGGCAGAAGGTATTGCTATTTACGGTATGATTATTTCTATTCTTATTCTTTTCATCTAATAAAGAATAAGGAGTGGAGGGTAGCTATGAAATCATTTTTATTAAGTGATAATCATGATACCTGGGTAGGTATGAGGCTTGCTGGTGTAGATGGCGTTGTACTTCATGAAAGAGAAGAAGTATTAAAGGCGCTTAAGGCAGCTACGCTGGACCCGGAGATCGGTATTATCTTATTAACAGAAAAGGTCGTGGACATGGTGCAAGATGAGGTCATGGACTACAAATTAAAAAATAAGAAGCCATTAATTATAGAAATTCCGGATAGACATGGTACAACAAGAGGGACTGATATAATTACTAATTATATCAGGGAGTCTGTGGGCATCCGAATATAGAGGTGAAAAAAGATGGTTACAATTGAACAGAAATTAACCTTATTTTCAAAGCTTTTAAACCAAGAATTAAAAGAAGAAGTTGATAAAAAAAGTTTAGAACTTGAAAAAGAATATGAAGGAAAAATTGCTGAGAGTAAATATAAGATTGATAAAAAAGCCGCAGATATCATAGATGATGCAAGAAAACGTGCGGAGACAAAGAAAATAGAACTTATTAGTAAGGGCAAAATGAGTAGTAAAAAAGAAACAATGTTAACAAAAGAAAAAGTAGTTGTACGTTTTATGGAAGCCCTTATTGAGCGTACAAGAAAGTTTACGGATAAACCAACGTATGAAAATTACTTGGTAAAAACAATTAAAGAATTAGATGAACTTAAAACGTATAAAAATCCTTTAATTGTTTATATGACAGCAAAGGATTTAGAAAGATATCAGAGTCTCGTAAAAAGTAGTTTAGTAGAACTGGGATTAAAGCCAGAGCAAGTTCAATTAGAGGCAGCAGCTAATGACATGATAGGCGGATTAATTATTACAGATCCTATTTTAAATATGAAAGTTGATTTGAGTATGCGTAGTATTATTGAAGAATCTAAAGAACGCATAGTAGAACTTGTAACATTAGCTTTAGGAGAGGCTGGTGAAGGCATTGAATAATTACGGCATAGTAGAACTTATAAATGGACCCGTTGTAAAAGGAACTGGCATGTCTGACTTTAAAGTTAATGAAATGGTTACAGTAGGTGAAAGACAACTTATTGGTGAGGTTGTTTCATTAGATGGCGATGTTGCAACTGTTCAGGTATATGAAGAAACAGAAGGCTTAAAAGCTGGCGAACATATTATTTCTACAGGTGCGCCCCTTTCGTTAACATTGGGGCCTGGTATGCTGAGTAATATGTTTGATGGAATTCAAAGACCACTGAAAAAGATTCAAACACTTTCAGCAGATTTTATTCCTGAAGGTATTGGTCTTCTATCTCTAGATGAAGATAAAGAGTGGGATGTAGTACTTACAGTTAAAAAGGGAGACTTCTTACCAGGAGGTTTCCCTTATGCCGAAGTACAAGAGACACAAAGTATATTGCACAAGATTATGGTACCTCCAAATCTTAAAGGAACGATTGTAGAGGTTAAACCAAATGGCAAATATCGCATTAATGATACAGTCGCAGTTATAGAAACACCGGAGGGTAAAAAAGTAGATTTAACACTTGTTCAAAAATGGCCAGTACGAAAACCACGCCCTATTGCAGAACGTATTCCTATTTATAAACCGCTTATCACAGGGCAACGTGTCATTGATACATTTTTCCCTATAGCGAAAGGTGGTACAGTAGGTCTTCCAGGAGGATTCGGTACAGGTAAAACAGTTACACAACATCAACTTGCTAAATGGTCTGATGCAGATATCATTGTTTACATTGGATGCGGCGAACGTGGGAACGAGATGACCAACGTACTAGAAGAATTCCCTGCACTTATTGACCCTAGAACAAATAGACCACTGATGGAACGAACAATTTTAATTGCCAATACTTCTAATATGCCCGTTGCAGCCCGTGAAGCAAGTATTTATACAGGAATCACAATGGCTGAATACTTTAGAGATATGGGATATGATGTAGCCATCATGGCAGATTCGACATCTAGATGGGCAGAAGCCCTTCGTGAAATTTCAGGACGCTTGGAGGAAATGCCAGCAGAAGAAGGCTATCCAGCTTATCTGCCATCACGACTTGCACAGTTTTATGAAAGAGCTGGTTGTGTGCATACATTAGGCGGAGATGAAGCTTCGGTTACGATTATCGGTGCTGTTTCTCCAGCAGGTGGAGATTTCTCAGAGCCTGTTACAGAAAATACGAAACGTTTCGTAAGTGCATTTCTTGCCCTAGATAAAAAATTAGCTTATGCAAGACACTATCCATCTATTAACTATTTGACAAGTTATAGTAGTTATGTCGGTCTCTTAAGTGAGTGGTATAAGGAAAATGTAGCACCAGATATGATTGAACTTCGTGGTAAGATGGTAAGACTTTTACAAGAAGAAGAAAAACTTAATGAGATTGTACAATTAGTAGGTGAAGATGTTTTGCCAAATGATCAGTGTCTTGTACTTGAGATTGCAAGAACCATTAAAAAGGGATTCTTACAACAAAATGCACTTCACCAAAATGATACCTATGTTTCATTAGAAAAACAATATAAGATGCTCCATGTCATTGATGATTTATATGAAAATGCACTTAAGTGCGTTAAGATGGGCATTCCTATTTCAAGTATTCGTAAAGAGCCAGTTTTTGAAGAGGTTATTAAAATGAAATATGATGTGCCAAATGATAATATTAGCATGTTAGATGACCTGCGCACTAAGATTGTCAATGACTATAAAGCATTAATGGAAAAATATCAATAAAGGAAAGGAATAGAGCGAAATGAGAAGAGAATACTTAAAACTTGATAAGGTAGAAGGCCCCCTCATTGTCCTTTCCAACATTGATGGTGTAGCCTATGATGAAATCGTAAATATTAAGCTAGACAATGGGGAAATGCGTAAAGGTAAAGTAATAAAAGTAGATGGGAAAAGTGTCGTTGTACAGGTCTTTGAAGGTACAACGGGTATTTCTACCCACAATGCTTCTGTTAAATTTACAGGTGAACCATTAAAGTTACCACTTTCAAGAGAAATCCTAGGACGTTCTTTTAATGGTATTGGTGAACCGGTAGATGGGGCTTATCAAATTATTTCAAAAGATAAATATAATGTTAATGGACGTCCTATTAATCCAGTAGCACGTCGTTATCCAAGAAACTTTATTCAAACAGGTATTTCTGCAATTGATGCCTTAATGACACTTATTCGTGGTCAGAAGTTACCTATTTTCTCTGGAAATGGTATTGCCCATAATGAACTTGCGGTGCAAATTGTAAAGCAAGCTAAAATTGAAGGCGCCAATGCAGATAACTTTGCTGTAGTATTTGGTGCCATGGGTGTACGTCATGATGATGCGGCATATTTTACAAGAAGTTTCGAGGCGGCTGGGGTACTCGACCATGTAGTTATGTATCTAAACTTAGCCGATGACCCTATTACAGAAAGAATTTCAACACCACGTTGTGCGCTAACTGCAGCAGAATATTTGGCATTTGAAGAAAACATGCATGTTCTCGTTGTGCTTACAGATATGACAAGTTATGCAGAAGCATTACGTGAAATGTCTTCAACCCGTGGGGAAGTACCTTCTCGTAAAGGTTATCCAGGATATCTTTACAGTGACTTATCAACGATTTATGAACGTGCAGGGATGCTTGAAGGCAAAGAAGGTTCTATTACAATGATTCCAATCTTAACCATGCCTAATGATGATATCACACATCCAATTCCTGACCTTACTGGATTCATTACAGAAGGGCAAATCGTACTTAACCGTGAGCTAAATCAAAAGGGTATTTATCCACCTATTGATGTATTGCCATCCCTTTCTCGTTTAATGAAAGATGGCATTGGTGAAGGCTATACAAGAGCTGACCATGCAGACTTATCTAACCAGATTTTCTCTTCATACTCTCACGTACAAGATGTAAGATCACTGGCACAAATCATTGGTGAAGATGATTTAGGGGATGTAGATAAACTGTATTTAAAATTCGGTAGAGCTTTTGAGGAAGCTTTCGTGGCACAAGGCGCAAATGAAAATAGGAGTATGGTTGAAACGTTAGAGCTTGGCTGGAAAATCTTATCTATCTTACCAAAATCAGAACTCGATAGACTAGATCCAGAACTTATTGAGCAACACTATAAAGGTAAAAAGGACTGATAACTTATGGCTGTTCTTGTTGCACCAACCAAATCAAATCTTATTAAAGCCAAATCTTCATTAGAACTTTCTAGTAAAGGTTTTGAGCTCTTAGACAAAAAGCGAAACGTTTTAATCAAAGAAATGATGAATCTTGTAGACCGTGCCAAAATGATTCAAGGAAGTATTTATACGACGATTCAAGAAGCTTATGATTACTTACAACAAGTCAATGTAAGTATGGGAATTAAGAATGTAGAGAATCTCGCTAAGAGTATTCCAAAGGATGAGGAGTTTGAGATTCTTTTAAAGAGCGTCATGGGTGTAGATATCCCAACGATTAAATATGAAAAAAAGCAAGTGTCACCTAGCTATGGTTTTCATAATAGTACACTCGTACTTGATGCAGCAGCAGAGAAATTCAGAGAAGCACGTTATATGATGTATGAACTTGCAGAAATTGATAACTGTATTTTTAAGTTAGCAAAAGAAATTCAAAAAACGCAAAAACGTACGAATGCACTTCAACATATTCAAATACCAAAGTACAAAGAACAAGTGAAATATATTCAAGAAGCCCTTGAAGAAAAAGAGCGTGAAGATTTCTTTAGACTTAAACGTGTCAAGGGAAGAAGCGACTCATAAAGTTATTTTTGTACCACAGTATGCATATAATATAGAAGGAATTGGAAATCAAAGTTTAAAAATTCCCTTGCAAAAAAAGTAGAAAATGATATAATAAAGACAAGTTAAAACAAGGCGGATAACCTGGAGTGTACGACAACCTGTTATTTTGAACCTACAAATTGTGCACGGGAGTCTGATTTCCCATGCGAGCTATGCTAGGCCACAAGCTAATTCCCTTTGGGCAGTGGAAAGCAAAATGCGCAGGAAGGACACCCACCTAGACTAGTCTAGGGCGTCAAAATTGCAGGACCGGCATTTTGGGAGCATTGTTAAAAAGCATCAACTTCTATGAGTTGATGCTTTTTTCGTATGCAAAATAAAAATAAACATGATATAGTTATCATAGATTAGAAAATGCCTATATAAAATAAATAATAGTGAAAAGTTATAATATAGTAAGGTTATAAGAAGATTATAAGAAAGTTTCATAGATTAAAAGAGAGGAGCGAGCTATGATTTATCGTATAAAGCAGTTTATACAGGCTATATCGGCGAAGATGACAGTAGAAGATATAGAATTTGTAAAAAGTTATTTAAGTAAAAAAGAACAAGAACTTTTTTTTCAGCTAAAGATTTATGAACAAAGTCATTCTTTAAGAGTAGCAAAAAACATGATTAAGGAAGACGGCTCTTTAAATGCAGAGGATAAAAGAGAGCGTATTCGTATTGGATTATTACATGATATTGGGAAAATCAAATATCCTTTAAATCCTATAGAAAAAAGTATAATTGTTGTATTAGATAAGATTACTGGGGGAAGAATAAGTAAAGCGAGAAGACTAAAAATTGTGAAATGTTATTATGAGCATCCCCAGTTAGGGTATGAGTTACTGAGTGAGATAGGTGGTTATGAAGTAGAATTTTTACAAGCTATTAAAAATCATCATGAGCCACAACCTAGAACTGAAAAAGTCCGCCTTTTAAAGCAATGTGATGATGCTGCATAAAAACGGTTTATTTGACATTGCAAATCATTTGCAACTGATGTATAATAGAATGCAGATGCAAATTATTTGCAAAAAGGAGGATTAGACCATGCATGAGATATTACATGGATTAGAGCATGCAATAGAGCACGCGTTTTTAGATAGTTTTACAGTATTACCATTTTTATTTTTAGTATATTTATTAATCAATTACTTAGAGCAAAGCAAGAGTAGTGCTAAATATGAGAAGTTAATTGGCAAAAAGGGCATTGGTCCTATTGTGGGTGGCTTAGTAGGATGCCTGCCACAATGTGGTTTTTCAGTAGTAGGTTCAAATCTTTATGGCAAGCGTTTAATTAGTCTTGGGACTTTAATGGCAATTTTTATTTCGACATCAGATGAAGCCATTCCTATTTTATTTGCAAATCCAGGGATGTTAAAAACAGTAGGTTTAGTACTTATTATGAAAGTTATTTTAGCGATTGTAATTGGTATTGTACTTGACTTTATTATGCGTCAAAAAGAAGGTTCAGTAGAGGCGGTAGAGAAGGAACTTAGTCACAAACATTGCTGCGGCGATACTTGTTGCGGTGGTGAAACAGGTGGGATTTGGAAGCGTACTTTAGTACATACTTTCAAAGTTTTTGCATATATCTTAGTGATTAACTTAATACTTAATGGTATAATTGAGTTTGTAGGAGAAGATTCATTAGGTACAATCTTACTCACAGATAGCGTATGGCAACCAGCATTAGCTGCATTAATTGGACTTATCCCAAACTGTGCTGCATCAATTGTAATTACAGAAATGTTTGTTGCAGGCACATTAAGCTTTGGGGCACTTATTGCAGGATTATGTACAGGTGCAGGGATTGGTCTTGTAGTTTTATTTAAAGCAAATAAAAACTTAAAAGAGAACTTAAAAATCGTAGGGCTCTTATACATCTTAGGGACAGTAGCAGGTATGCTTATACAGCTCGTGATTTAAATGAGTGAAAAGAGGGGTTTAATATATGGACGAAGATATCTTGGTGCATCTAGGTATAAAAGTAACAAAGCAACGTAAAATAATTATGGAGATCTTAGAGGGGGCAGAACAACCTTTAACAGCCGATGAAATTTACGATAAGGTAGAAGATAAAGACACCATCAATTATTCAACTGTCTATAGAACCCTTGGCACTTTAAGTGAAAAAGGAGCAGTTACTAAAGCAGGTGAGCCAGGTGGCAAAACCTACTATCAGTTAAAACGTCATAATCATGCACATGAACTGGAATGTGTAGAATGTCATAAACATATTACAATCGAGCAGTGTCCATTAGAGGCATTTAGTCGAATGTTGAGTAAAGAAACAGGCTTTGTAATAACAGAGCACAACTTACAAATTAAAGGGATTTGCCCAGAGTGTGCAAAGCATCATAAATAAATTGATATGGATAAAAAAACTAGCGAGATGCCATGTGTGGAACACGGTAATCTCGCTAGTTTTTTAGTAAGGAGTTCTTTTTAAGGACAGGCGGGCATAAGTATATATGAAAAGATTTTATGAGTTACTTATGAGGAGGGATGAGGATGTTCATTAAAAAACAGGTGAAGGAAGTAGCACCCGTTAAGCAAAAAGAGCCTAGACGTATTAAACCATTACAGACAGTATGTGGGGTATTGTTATTGGTGGCATTTTGGTACATTGCCGTGGGGCAAGCTATTTTACCAAGCGGTGGTGGTGGACTCTTTGGTAAAGCAGAGCAAATGAAAGCATATGAGATACCTTGCACACAAGCTTATGTGGCTAAAATCATAGATCTGACATTAGCAGAAGACAAGATAGAGGAAGTGCAAGATGCACTTTGGTATGAAAAATACTACAAGGTTTTAGAGGAGGAGTTAGGGGTAAGCAGTTTAAATATAGAGGAGGCTTTAAATCCTATTACATATAAACAGGTGGAAGAGATTTTAAAGGCTATCTTTGGAGAACAATATCATATTAGTTTAGGTATGGATGAGCAGGCTCTTGCAAAAGACATCTCAGTCAATGAATTTATGCAAGCTTATCAAAAAGTGCTAGAAGGTGTTGGAAAAAAATTGGATTTGGAGGAGCGAGATATTGTTATATTGGCTACTCCTGCTGATAATGTAGGATTAAATGCTTGGCAGTTAGCTTCAGCAGGAGGCATTTATCATTTTGAAGGACTTATACTGGAACCTTTAAAAGGCAAAACAGTACGCGCTTTAGTTAAAAATAGTGAAATATTAAGTATAGAAGGTATTTTGAGCCAGCAAAGTGTGATTAAAACATGTAAGATAGAGAAAATCAATGATAAAACAGTAACTGTGGAAGTCAATAAATTACATTTAACTTATGTAAATAAGGGGATTTCAATTGAAAGCGAAGGTAAAAATGGTGCTTTAACACTAGATGGAGAAAAGGCTATAGCCTTTGAAGAACGCATTGGAGAAAATAAAGAAGTAGGCCAAGCAGTAAAAACAGCTAGCAGTGGAACGGGCAATATAAATATACGGGTACTTCTTTCGGATGGCGGAGAATATAATCAGATAAGTGTGAAGTTGAAGGGAAATGGGCAGTATAAAGTGACTTACAATGGAAAGACCTCTAAGCTAGATGCAGATACCTATTGGGAGGATAAAGACTTTAAATGGGTAGAGGGCGCTGATGTCGTCCGTTTTGAACCTATAAAGGCAGAAAGTGAATTAACGATTTATACAATTACGAAGGCAAGTGGAGTACCTACCTATAAGGGAGCTTTAGAAGTTAGAAAAGATGGAGACCATTATATCCTTGTCAATGAAGTGAATATGGAAGACTATGTCGCAGGTGTCATTCCAAGCGAAATGCCAACGAGTTATGGGATTGAGGCATTAAAGGTTCAGGCTATAGCAGCTAGAACGTATGCATATGCAGCAATGCAGGGGGAAAAGTTTGCGGCATATGACGCGCAGATAGATGATACTACCGCGTCTCAAGTGTATAATAATACATCCCCAGATGAAGCTGCTTATGAAGCAGCGCAATTAACAGCAGGGCAAATCTTAGAAAATAAAGAAGGGCAGCCTATTAGCAGTAAGTTTTTTGCAACTTCCTGTGGGTATACAGCAAACTATGGTGATGTATGGGCAGGTGAAAGCTTCCCTAGCTATACGCCTGATTATTTAGTTTCAGAAAAGCAATATGAGGGCAATGATGTAGTAAGTGATATGCAAAATGAAGAAGATGCAGAGAAATTCTTTAAGCTTGGGGCGGATGACATTGAAGCTTATGATGAAGAGTCACCTTGGTTTAGGTGGCAGGTAACCCTTACCAATAAACAGCTGACAGCTCTTATAAGTCCAGCTATTGCAAAACTCAGTGAAAGTTCACCAAGCCTTGTAAAAGTTAAGACTAAGACGGGAGATTGGGAAAGTCAGACAGTTAAAGATATTGGTAGCATTAAAGCACTTAAGGTGATGGGCAGAGGTGAAGGCGGGAATATATTGGCCTTACAAGTAGAAGGTGAAAATGCCACAGTTAAGGTCAATACAGAATATCTTATCCGTAGCTTGTTTGCAAGTAATGAGAATCAGTCGCTACAGGTGACAAGAAGTGATGGCAGTTTATCAGGAAGTATGTCCTTACTACCAAGTGCATTTTTTGCCATTGATACCAATAAAGATGACAGCGTAACACTTTATGGTGGTGGATTCGGACATGGTGTAGGCATGAGTCAAGATGGCGCCAAAGGTATGGCAGAAATGGGCAAAGATTATATGGAGATTATTGAGCACTTTTACCCTACTTTGGAAGTTGCGATGATTTCCAATGAATATGTTAATTGACAAAGAGATGTGCAATTATAGATTTTGAGTAAAGAGGTCTGCAATTATAAGTGAGTTTTATGGTAACAAAAAGTGCTTAAATGATAAGTAAGATTACAATAGATATGCAATTATAGAACTAAGTTAAGTATAAGAGTTATTTTATACTTAACTTAGTTTTTTTGTTATAATAAATTAAATATTATAAGAATTAAGTATATGGTGAGGGATAATAGATGGAATTAGTGTATATATGGGTGGAGAAATATAACAATCTAGAAAATATAGAAATAAACTTTGATACACAGTATGCAATTCATTATGACAAAGAACAAAATATAATAGATGTAAAAAAGAAAGATACTAAAATTAGTGAAGGTTTTTTTGGAAAAAATATATCTAATATAACTGCTATAGTAGGAAAAAATGGAGTTGGAAAGAGTACGTTATTGAGATGTATTATGGATATTTTAAGGTATAGATCAGAAAACAGTGGAAAAGGTTTTAAGCATATTTTATGTCTTAAGACTGAAGAAAATAAATTAAGATTTATAGCTTCTGATAATGAAAAGGTGGAAATAAAACATGAATTAGATAATGATTCTATAGAGTTAGAAGTAAGAAAATACATAGAGAAGAAATATGTGGAAAACATTACACAATCAATGATATCTAAGATTATATATATAAGTAATGCAATTGATTGGAATGACTTTTTGATGTCTAAGGGCGAAGAAGTAGATAATATAAAAGATATGTCTACAGGAGCATTATTAAGAAGAAAAGAAACAGGAAATAATAGTTATCAACAAAGTAGAGAAAATAGTATACTTGATTATCATTATGATGATATATTCAGACAAGTAAATTTTATTAGTAAATATTCGAGATATAGGGAACAAATTCAGTTTAAATTACCTAATAAAATAGGTATAAGTGTAAAAATTATAACAGGAGAGACGAGGATACAAGAGGAAAAAAATGAAATATTAAAAGAAATCAATTTTGAAAGAGATATTATAGAGAGTTTTATTGCTAGGTTTTTTAGTGATAGCTGGCAGGACAATAAAGAAGATATAATAAGAAGAATCTTAAGGGGAGTACTAGTAAATTATATTTATGGTACACTAGCATCATTTGGAAAAGATGATAAAGAGTTTGAGAATGTATATAAGATTATAGTTAAACTTGAAAATGAAGAGTCATTAAAACAAGATTATATTAAGATCATAAATAAATTTTTAGCAGAATTAGATGAGAGAAAGTTGGAAGATACTAAAAGACTAGAAAAGCTTAAGGAATTTATTGGGTGGATTATTGAAAATAAATCAAAAATAAAATGTAATCAATATAATCTTAGTGCGTTCTATATGGAGTTAGAAGAAATTGATATATTAAAAGAATTTTTTAATAAGTATATGGCAACTTGTATATATAAATATTATTTAACATTTTCTTGGGTACTTAGTTCAGGAGAGTGTATGCTACTTAATATGTATGCAAGAATTTATGATGCACGGAATAGTTATTGGGGTGAATGGCAAGATGAGAGTAATGATTTATTGCTTATTATTGATGAAGCAGACATGGGATTTCATCCAGAATGGCAAAGAAAATATATAAAATCATTATTGAATTTTATATCAATAGTATGTGCAGATGCTCAAGTGCAAATTGTTTTATCAACACATTCTCCATTGATACTGTCTGATATTCCAAGTAGCAATATTGTTAGACTATCATATAGTAATGATGGAACTATTGTGGAACAAATGAGAAAAGAAACGTTTGGTGCTAATATACACAATTTATTTAGAGATACATTTTTTATGGATTCAACCATAGGGGAGTTTGCTAAGAGCAAAATTGATGAAGTGATTGAACTGATTAATAGTGGTGAAGAAAGCGAAAAGATGAGTAGAGATAGGGCAAAAGAAATTATTCAATTAATTGGAGAACCTATTATTAGGCATAAATTGGAACATATGTATTATGAGCGTTTTCCAGAGGAGAAGGAAATGGATATAAGTAGCTATAAAGAGTATATACAAGTATTAGAAGAAAGGCTTAATAATAAAAATATAGATAGTATTCAATTGAAGCAACTAGAAACTCAAATGGAAAGTGTATTAAAGCAAATAAAAACAATAAATAATAGGGGTATAGAAGGATAAGATGATAAAAATAGATGTTAGTAAGTTTGAATGGAGCGAGATTTATAAAATTTATGGTTTAGAAGATGATGATGGAATAATAAAAACAGTATATGACAATATAAATAAATATATGAATGAGAATAAAGATAGTATAAAAAGTGAAAATAATAGGCTTGTAAAATTTTATGATAAGGTATTTGTGAGCAAAGGAAAGGTTGATATTAATAAGATTAAAAGATGTTTATTAGGTGAAAAAATAAAGAGTGGTTATGAAGAGCAAGGAATAGTAGAAAACAGAAGGTTGTTAAATTATTATATTGATGAATTTGAAAAAATAGAAAAGGAAGTACTTATAGGATCATATGGATATTGCATAAGAAAATTTTTAGGCTGTGAGAAGATTTTAGTAAAGAAAACAAATAGAATTAATACATGGAAACAAGCTTATAAAAATAATTTAGCAAAGCAGGGAGAGAAGAAAAAAGATATAGACGAAGAAGTTGAACTAATTAAAGAACAATGCAATGTCTTTCTTGATGATTTAGAAAGATGGTATGAAGAGCAAGGCTATGAACAAGATGGTGATAAACATGAAATTAAACAAAGATTTTTGAATGAGAAGTACTCAGAAGAATATAAGGATTATAAGGAATGGCTAAAGGGGATGAATGATATAGAAGAACATTTTTCATATGAAAAGTTGTTGAAAGATATAAAGAGGCATAGGATTATGGCAGCAATGAAAGTTCGTGTATGCCCCTATTGTAATAGACAGTATATAGATAATTATACCGATGAAAGAGGGAATGCAAAGACTACAGCTGATTTAGACCATTTTTATCCTAAAAGCAAATATCCATACTTGGCGTTATCTTTATTTAACTTCATTCCGAGTTGTCAAATTTGTAACTCAAGATTTAAACTGGATAAAAATAGTCATCAAAATCCACATTTATATCCTTATCAAGAGGGGTTTAATGATGAAGCAAAATTTACAATTAGGATTAAGTCAGTAGACCAATTGATTAATGGAAAAAATGAACTTAGTTTAGATATAAATACGAAAAATATAGGTGAACATAATCCAATTCAACAATCTATAGATGTATTTAGATTAAAACAAATATATCAAACACATACAGACTATGTAAGTGAAATTATTGATAAAGCAATTTATTATAATAAAATGCAAATAGAAGAATACATAAAAGGTTATAATGGACTTTTTTCATCTGAGGAAGAATTAATGGAAATTATTTTTGGAAAATATATTGTAGCAGGTAATTATTCAGAACAACCATTATCTAAATTAGCACATGATATTTTAGAAGAGTTAGGCATTAGATTTAATAGATAAATAATAAAAATACTTAAGACAGAGCTATGGGGGCGATAGAATGAGTCGAATAAATGCAATAGAAAATGCTATTCTAGAGTTAGATGGAGGGAAATATCAAAAGCTAATGGATGCATATTTAGTAAAAAAATATAAATATGAAAATATCCAAGCATTAGGGGTACAAACAGGAACGGATAAAGTAACGAAAGGAACTCCTGATTCATATGTAAAACTAGATAATGGTAAGTATGTATTAATAATGTATGGTTCCGTTACAGCAGTTCCTTTTAATAAACTAAGGGATGATATTTTATCTTGTTTTAATGAAGATAAATTGAAGTTAGAGAATGAAAAAATTGAAAAGATAATATGTGCATATACATCTACTAATATTCATATTGAACAAAGTGAAGCATTAGAACATTTGGTAGAGGGTGTATCAATAGAATTAATTAGCTTAAGTACGGTGGCAAATGATCTATTAGTAAATTATCCATTTATAGCAGCAGAGTTTTTAAATATTCCTATTGATACACAACAGTTATTTGCTATTGATGATTTTATAAAACGATATGATAAGAATGGAATGAATGCACCACTAGATATTAAGTTAATAGGAAGAGAAGAAGAGAAGAAAAGCTTAAAGCAATATATAGCTGAATCTAAGGTGACGTTAGTAACGGGGGCATCAGGTGTAGGAAAAACAAGATTGGTACTTGAGGTATGTAGAGAGTATCAAAACGAATTAAATTATAATGTGATTTGTGTAAAGAATAATGGAGGATTATTATATAACGATTTGCACTATTATATATCGGATAAAGGGAAATACCTTCTATTTATAGATGATGCAAATCAAACGACCTGTATGGAAGCTATTATGGATTTAGTCTTGAATCCACCAGTAGGAATTGAATTAAAAATAGTAATGACTGTAAGGGACTATGCTAAAGATAGAGTTAGAAAACTTGTTTGTGAAGTATTATTACCTAAAGAGCTAAATATATCAATATTATCTAAAGAAGAGATAAATAGCATTCTAAAAAATAATTTAGAAATAAAAAATGAGTACTATTTAGAACAGATTAATAAAATTGCCAAAGGAAATGCTAGATTAGCTATTTTAGCAGGAAGGAATGCAAAGGATAGAGGATATATAGCGATACATAATGCATTAGATATATTTAAAAATTATTATGGTGGGATTATAGAAAAAATACAATTAGATGATAAACAAATTATATCGATGTTTATCATAGCATTGTTTAATGTTATAGATTTAAAAACAAATGATATGGCAATAAAGATATTAGAGAAAACTGGTATTAGGAGAGACGATTTTTTTAAGATATGTCATGAGTTAAATGAGTTAGAAATTGTTGATTTATATGAAGATGAGATTGTAAAGATAAGTGATCAAAGCTTAAGTAATTATATATTAGAGTATAGCCTTATCGAAAAAAGATATATAACTATAGTTGAATTATTACAGGTTATGTTCCCTAAATTTAAGAATAAGATAGTTTATGCATTTAATACAATTATTAGGATATTTAATAATGAAAGCATGATAAGTTATATTAAAAGTCAAGTAAATGAGGCTTGGGATAAGGCATCTAAAGATTTTGATATAGAATTTATTAGATGTTTTGCATTATTTAATGAAGAAAAGGCATTGGGTATTATTAGTAGTAAAATAAAAGACATGTCCATAGTAGAATTAGATTTAAGAACTTTTGATTTTGAAGCTAAGAGGAATAGGAATGGTATTAAGGAAGAATTAGTAGATATATTAGTAGCATTTAAGGAATCTGAGTATTTTAGTGATGTGATTGAATTAATGATAAAGATGTTTAACAAGAGACCAGATTTGGTCATGGATTTTTATTTTGCATTTTCAGATAGATTATCATTTGATAGTTACTCAGCAGTATCTAATTATACTAAGGAATTTCAGATGGTAGAGAAGTTATGGAGTGCGGCAGAGAATGGAAGTAATATCAACTGTACTTTACTTTTACTACATGTATTATTTGAAATGATGCATGATCAATATAATAGGACTGAGGCAGGAGAAAGTAAGCATAGTATTTGTATGAAGACTATACCATTAAGTTTTAACGAAGGATTACAGAAGTTAAGAAGGTTAATTTGGAAAATAATATCTTGTTTATATGAAAATGAAAATTATCAAGAACTTATTGAGAAAAAGATAGTATTATATCATATATATAATAAAAATAAAGAAGCAAAGAAGATAATGTTATTTGATTTAGAGCAATTTGATAAATATTTTCTTTCTAGATGGAATCCAGCTACATTTGAACAATGTGATATAATTAGAAAATTACGCGATAAAGCAAGAAGACTTGGTATAGAATGTGATGAAAGATATAGTAGTTATAATGAAGAATATACGATATATTATACATTAATTAAAGAAGAGAGGAATCAAAAAGGACTAAAAGAAAGCGGACAGGATCAAGAAGAAAATGTTAAAAAGCTAATTAGTAAATATACTGAACAAGAGTTTCAAAAGCTATTTCAGATTTTGATGAAGCTAGATGGTGGAAAAGAAAATAGATGGAAATTACAAAATGCCATAGGTATTATATTTAAAGAACTAAGATTAGAGCCTAATAAATTTATTGATATAGTAAATATCTATCTTGAAGAAGGAGCACCATATGGTGATTTATATTCCACAGATATAATAGAGGGGTTATTTGAAAATATAGGTATAGAGGCAACTTGGAAATTGTTAAATTTATACAAGCATAAATATCAAAGTAATTGGAAGTGTATATTTTTTAGTGATATTCCAGAGACAGAAATAAATAAGAAGTATTCAAAGGAGCTTATTAATTTCATTAATACTGAATTAGATAAGGACAACCCTGTTATTCCATTATTATATTATTTAGGGAAATATAACAAGGTTATGCCTAATATAGCAATTGAGATAGGAAAATTAATATTAGCAAAGGCTAATGATAAAAATTATCTGATTGGAAGCTTTTTGCTGAGAGGAGCTGAGTCTAAAAAAGAAGAAAGAATATATAGTTTGTTTAGTAATGACATTAGTATTTTAGAGAAATTATATTTACAAGCAATGGGCGAAGGATTTGACTATGAAGGAAAATTGTTAATTAAACTTATAGAATCTAATATGGATTTTTATAGACAAGTTCTGTTAGAGCTATTTGAAAATAATAAATATAGTACATATGAAATAAATATACTTGATTTGATATGGGGAATGGAAAATTATAATGAGTTTATAGAAATAGCATATTCTATAGCAGAGCGAGCAGATGATGGCTTTATAATAGGAGAAAGTGAATTAATAAAGTTATTTATTAGTAGAGATAACGAGTCGTTGACTATAAGAGAAAGAAAACTAGAATGGGTAAAGGATTATATAAATAGATTTTATAATGATATAAAGAAAATAAGAAGTATATTTGTTGTAATAGCTAAATTAGGATATGAGGAACGGATAAAGTATATTTCTTTATTTTTAGAATTAAATAATAATATAGAGGATTTTAAGGCTATACAGCTTGAACCATATTCATGGTCATGCAGTGGAAGTGAAATTCCATTAATAGAAAGAAGAATTGAGTTTTTACAGAGGTTATTAGATAGCATTTCTGGAGTGGATTTTTTTGAACATAGGGCATATATAAGAGAAAAAATAGATACTATAGAGAAATATAAACAAAGGGTATTAAGAGAAGAATATATAAGAAATGCAGATTTAGCATAGGAATTAGTTTATTCATATATTTATAGTAAATATAAGTAGGGAGTTAGATAAATATGTAAGGTAACAATATAATTGTAAATCTATTGTAAAAAGATTTGCTTTAAAATTGCAATTCAATTGTAAAATAATCATCTTTATAGAGATAAATCAAAGGATATAATTGCAAATCTATTAGACATGTCCATAAGATATGAACACGAAAAATCAAGGATTTAATAAACTTATAATTGCACACCTTTTTGTCGAATAACAGAAAGAGGTATGCAATTATAAGCGGGTTTTATGTTAATAAAATGGGTTTAAATAGTAGGTAAGCTTACAATAGATATGCAATTATAAAACTAGGATAATAGTAAAGTGTGAACTTAGTTATTATCCTAGTTTTAGTTCTTTTAAGGAATATATCTAGAACATTGAATTTGATATTGATATCGACTTTAATAATTTATAGGAATATGTACTTAAAATAATAATTATTACTATTGTTAATAAGAATAATAGTTATTTTAAGCTTTTGTACCTGTCCCCATAATATCTTGACCAGTAATTTCTGTAGCAATTTCATCAATAAATTGATCCAATGCTAAGGTAATAAATTCATGAAGTAACCAGTTTTCCTTAGATTTCATCAAATGTGCGAGTTGTTCTGGTTTATATCTAACTATTTCACTAATACGATGCATAGCAGCCATAGTAATCAACATACTATTCATTTTCACTATATCACTGGATATAAGTGTAGAACGTCTTAAATACCAAAGACGTTTGCTGGAACGAATATACTGAAATTCTTGTCTCAACTCTTTATTTAATTGTTTAAAATCACTAGAAAGGCTTTCTGTATTATTCCATCTTGCCCCCTTGACACTTTGAAGTATAAAATTTTCTTTATGAGATACTCGAAATTCGGGGGAAATGCTAGATATATATGTAGGTGGAATTGCAACTGAATTTGAAGGAAAGTAGCTCTTATCTATATTAATTACTAGGTAGATATTTCCATCATTTCCTTTGTGATAGCATGGAGATTTAAAAGCTACAACTGGTATAAACAATTCTGGAATCTTAGCACTTCTTGGAGTGTTATATGTAGTAATATAGGCTCTATGTATATAGGCTAAATTATATAATAGTTTTTTTAGTGTTATAGTATTAGTCTTTCCACTTGGCCAGATAGTATCAAAATTTTGTTCTAAATATTTTCCAAATAAGGGGAAAACGCCTTTATTTTTTCTTCCGACAGCAATTGTATTTAAATCAGTTCCTGGCAAATTAACGTTCTCAAATAATCCATGTCCTGCAAAATTTTCAACAAAATCTTCAATGTACTCACTTTTAAAGGATAAAAATGCTTTTGCTGCATTTAACATAGAATAATATGATAGTAATGGAACGGATTCAATCGGCAATGATTTTGTTGCGTAATAAAACGTCATTGCTTGCTTCCAATAAAATGTATAATGGTATTTTTTTTCACTTCCATACTTACTCTTTGATGATGGATTGCGATATTTTAGAGCTTTTGTGTGACTAGAAAAATAAAATTCAATATAAGTAAAGACGTCATCAGTTAAAATTGTATTGCTTTGAAAATTTGAATCTGTATAACTCTTATACATACGTAATAATTTCCCTTTATATGAAACAGGGTTGTCTGAAATTTCGAATGTTGTTCTTTTAGGCATATGTTTTCTCCTGTATTAATTTGTTTATTTTTAGAATATTATATATATTATAA
>DYCF01000033.1 GCA_019418225.1 Clostridiales bacterium
ACCATATTCGTTATTGTGATATTATGAAAATGAATGAAATTGCCATATTAAATGCAATTCCTACAAAGTGTCGTATAGAGAACTCATGAAGTATGATACTCTTACAACACATACAGCACATATTAATAGTGACACTACTTCATTCGGTTATAAACTTCATACTTTAAGATCAGAAAAACTAATCTCAAAAAAAGAGATTATGACCTTATTAAATGTTTCAAAATCTACTGTTTCACGTTATGAAGCTGGACAAACTTATCCTTCAATCGAAGAAATAAATATACTGGCTAAGTACATGAATATAGCTCCAGAAAGACTTTATGATGACTATATCTATTTAATCATTCACTTTAAAGATGAAGTAAAAGCATTACGTGAACAATTAAGCTTATCTCGTAGTCAATTTGCTAAGCTCTTAAATATTCATGCTGCTAATACAATTCGTGAATGGGAAATAGGCAAACATTTACCTAATACCTCTATTATTAAAAAAATACTTCAATTAAAAAAATCCCCAAGGTAATCACTTCCTTGGGGATAAATTATTACATATAGTAACATTTCAGACGGTATTTTTATATGTATAACTGGATAGGTCCTAGAAATCTATCCAGTGATAGTTTTGCTGTTATCGCTAGAATTTTTTACTTTGGAATTGTTTCAGCCGAATACGTATATAACAATTCACTAGTCAACAATGTTCTTCATGAACGTGCTTTGGAACTACCAACCACCTATTACTAGTTTGTCCATGATGTAATTATATATGCAATCTTTAAAAAGTCTCTATTACAAATCCTTATATATTTGAATACATATTATTAACATCTCTAGTCCTCCACCTATAAGCATTCCTGAGAATAATAATGTTAGTGCTCTAGCTATATTCATATGCACACTTCCTTATTATTTAATAATGTGAAGTATTACCTATACATTATTAATTTATTCATAAAAATAAGGCCATATTCTCACGACCTTATCTAAAACTATTATTTTAATATGCTTATAGCAATATATAAATTTATTTTTACAAGAACTAACATATACAATCTATAATTATATTGAATAATAAAATTATAGATTGTATAATCTTATTATTCAATATAATAGGAGGTGTTTTATGTCTGACAATCTATGTTTATCCAAAAATGATTGTAATATTTTAAACCAACTAGGTATTCCTGTGATAGATGAGAATCGAAATTATTGGTTTCTTAGAACACAGGGTGGTACATATTTTGATGACTTCTTCTTTGGTAATTACATTGCTATAGAATGGGAAGAAATTAATGATATTGAGTTAATAAAAGATACTAGTAAATCTGAAGAACTTAAAAAGCTAGTTTTAGAAAAGTACCCTGACTGTAAACAACCTGGATCTGCAGTAGCAAATTTACAAAAATTCGTTATCTCATTTAAAAAAGGTGATATCGTAATTATCCCAAATGAACAATCAAAAATATTAGCATTTGGAGAAATATTATCTGATGAAGTTTATCTTTATGAGCAAGATCCTTTTGAAGCATTTCTTTCTGGAGATGAGGATAGTGGCAAAACATTATTGAGTAAACGACGTGATGTAAAATGGATTAAATATGTGAAGAGAACTGATTTAGACCCATACCTATATAAAATTATTTACTCTCACAATACTATTGTAGATGCTAATCCATATCAATCATTTATTGACCGTACACTTTATCAATTCTATATTAAAAATAATTCAGCCCACCTAACTTACAAGGTTCATAAAAAGACAAATATTCCTTATGCAGACATGCTTAGTTTTTTAAATACTTATAACCACCTTATCGATTACTTAAATAATAATTATCATGAATTAAATCTAGACATTAATGATATAATCCTAAAAATTAATGTCCAATCAAAAGGACCTATTGAATTCAAGGGAGCCGTTAAGAAAATGTTAATACTAGGTCTTGTTGGTTCTCTATTATTTGGTGGAAGTGTATCTATCAATATAAAAGAAGGTATTGATATTTCTACAGAAGGATTACCAGGATTATTAAACTCTATAGGTACATTTATAGACGGATTAAAATCAAATGAAGGTGACGAAGAACTCAAAAAACTTCAACAAGAAATTGATACTTTAAAGAATAATCTACAATTAGAAGCACCATCTGTATCTTATTCACAAACAATACAAACTGAAAATGAAATAAATCCTATATAAGAAGTAAGGCAGTCATAGGCTGTCTTATTTCTTATATAGGATTTATACTTATAAAAACTGCTATCAATATTAGACTAGTAACACTGCTGATTATATCATCTAAATAAAATGTATTAAAAAGTATTATGTTATTTAATCTAGTTATTTTACACATAAATTTAAATAAAAAGTATATTAAACTAAATATCAAGCAAAATATACTTATACTGCTTAAAATCTTATATAAAATCAGCATAGTCACTCCTCCTTTTATTAAATTATACTTTTCAAAAGCAATTTGTCAATATATATTATTAACAATGTAATAGTATGTTACACATATTTACCTAATAAAATCCGCCTTTGTTTTTGGATAAAAAAATAAAGCTAGAGCCTAAGCCCTAGCTATTTTAATTCCTTTTTTCTTTGTCTTGCTATCGTAAGTAACCTCTGCCCCAAGTATCTCAGCTATTTGTCGCATAGGCATGTATGTAATGCCATCTTTCATAATTACATCACATTGTACATTTGCACCATTTACATTAATCTCTTCCTGCTTAACCACTTCATCGCCCTCTTTCATTTTAATATCAACATCTTTCTTAAATGCATTCCATGCACTCTCATTTACAACATAATAGTGCGGACAATCCTTCTCTGTTATATCGTAGTGTCTCTCAACATCACTTAGAGGATTTAATTTATACTTAGTGCATAATTCTGCTACTAATTCAACAAGGCTCTTATAAGTAGCTTCTGCGAACTTACCACCCCAATCCGGATGGCACACCTCAATACCAATAGCGAAATTATTGTGGGAGTTGCCATGATAAGCTACTTCGTTAAGTGGTACACATTGAATGATTTCACCTTCAAGCCCTACAATATAATGGCTAGAAGCATATATGTACTTACCATAGGCATTTTTCTTGCCTTCTTTTAGACTTTCAAAATAATTTCTATTACTAATCGCTTTAGATCCTGCATTGCCTACCCAATGGATAGTAATCTTTTTGATAGCTCCTATGGCTGTACCTGGTCTTGAGTAGCTATTTTTTGTTAATAGTTTCTCCTGTATCTCCATCTTCATCCACACCCTCTTCTTTATCAAATAAATCATCTCTAACTTGCACAAGCTTATCAACTATCTTTTTAGGTACTGGTACACCTAAATCAACTGCATTTTCTAATAAGCTAATACCTTCATTACACGCTAAAAACATTACGAATATTTCCCTAACGGGAATATTATAAATACCTAAACCATTTTGTAGGCTATTAATAGCAGCTACACTTATAAGCATTACAACTTTTTTGCAAATACCTTTAAACCCTACTTCGCTAGATAAATTTTTATTGTAGATTCCTTTTATAAATCCTGTAACATAATCTAAGACAATAAGTACAATTAGCGTTTTAATAGTAGCATCCCACCCTCCCAATGCTCCGGCAACTGCTCCCATTACTACACCCATAACCACTGTAAAATCATTAACATATTTCATTACTTTCACTCCTCTTAAATCATTTATTAAACCCAGTACAAGATCTTGTTTCATGCTTAGTCTCCTTAGATGCTTAATTTAAGTTAAAATAGGCATAAAAAATACACCTACACGGTGTTCCTTTATGCCTTACAAATTATTCTTTTATTAAGCTTCTTCTATAGATTCTTTGTAGTTATATACAAGATCAAGAACTTCTTCTAACATAGCTGCATCATTTTCAGTGCTAGAAGATTTGCTAATAAGTTTATCTTCAAAGTAACATCTCTCTTGCATATCCCTACTAGCACATCGTGTAACAATGCGCCCCCATGCTGTTGTATCATCATACTTTTTAATAATCTCTTCAACATTAATTCCTTGTTCTAATAATGGTTTAACCATAATAAATCATCTCCTATTCAGCTTGTATTGATAATAATTGTGTTTCTAAATCTGATATTCTTGTTTGCAAAGATGTTAATACATCACTTGTAACAACCTGCTTCCAGCTACTCCATGTTTTATAATAAGTATCATAATCTCTATACCACATTTCATTAGATAAAGATTTCAATTCTTGCCTAAAATAGCATTCTGCTTCACCATAAGTTAATGGATAATTTCTTACACTAAACGATGGGATATTTGCATATGGTGTATTTAGACAAGTATACGATATAGCATTGCTACCAGTTACCCATTCATAATCCAATTCTTTTAAATTGTTTAAATCGGTATTTTGAGCAATTTCTATTCTTTTAATCCCATTTATTCTCCAAATACTCCATTTATATGCATCACCACTTTTTCTATATACTCTTGTGTATATATCACCAGTGTACCAGCTAATAAAACGCTGAATAATAACAGCTTCAGGAGATGGTAAAAATCCACCTGATTGCAAGTTGTAAACTTCAATTAAGCCATAGTCTGTTCCGCTAGGAATATTTATAAAGTTAAAGATAAATCTTTTGCAAGTATCCTTTAACTCATTAGCATCTCCACCATTTGATGCAAGAACATGTGGAATGCCTAATTTTTCAATATTGCTGTTTAAAACATTGATTTGTTCTTGTAACTTATCTGTATTATCAGAGCAAATTTTTATAGTACCATCACTAGCGCTTACGCCAACGCTGTATGTACCATCCTCATTATCTATAAAATACATATGCTTACCAGTTACCTTACTTGGTAGATTTGATTTTTTAACCTTATGTACCTGTATATCATTGGTGTATTTACTAAAATCATTAGTGCTTAAACTCATCTTGTTATTACCCCCTCACATATATAAGAACCATCAAGTGGTCGCATAAGTACACGATCACCAGTAGCTACTACTACATGTTTTAATACTGGGTAATATATTTCACTGGGGGTGCTCTGCCATGGAAAAAGCACTTTTATCTTTCCATCAGATTGAATTTCTTGAACAATAGCTTGTTCTGATTTACTCTGCTTAAATACCTTATTTGTATACTCTTGAGCACGTTGTAAAATAGATGCTGCATTCATATCGCTATGGCCTCCCTTCCACTATGTGTCATTGTTCGATTTTTAGATTCAATACGAATTGATGTACGTGTCAACTTTCCATTATACTTTTTATTTTTTAATGCTATGCAATCCATATAGCTCCATACAGGTATAATCATAGTATTAAATTTTACCTTCCTGTATCTAGTAGTATTTTCACTTGCCCAACGTTTCACTTTAGCTTGTAAGTCAATTAAACTTTCACAGTTATCAAACTGTGTTGCATCAGTACAAATTGACCGATGCATATTCACAGTACTTGTTGGGCTTTCACTATTACTATTAGTGTATGTATAATTAAGCATTTCACCATTTACATTATTACAATAGCCAATAAAGACATTTGGTACATCAAATGTATCAAAACTTTCTTCAAAGCTCTCCTCAATACATTGATTCTCATCATCTGTAAAATAAATCTCAATTTCTTTTTCAGTAGGCAGCACATATTCACTTGCATAAAAATAACCATCACCATCTACATCAAGTGATGTGAAATTTAATATATCGAGTAAATAATTAACAATTTCAAGATACTTTGTACCAATGGAAAACACCTTATCTTGTGTCATCAAACGTCCTGTCTTTGGAATGTTTACCTTATTCGTGCCAAGTAATCTTAATATTTCATCATCTATACTGGTACCTGCAAGTATAACATAATCTTGAAGGCACTTATCATCTTCATATATTTTTAGCTTACTATAAAGTTGCACACTTCTAGTATCGTAGGCATATTCACTACTATTACCATTACGTGTACAATCTGGTGAACACATTAAGTAAATACCAAGAGGGAAGTCAAATAAAGTATTATTAATCTCAATATGCATAATTATTTTTATTCTATCTGTCAGTAAATTAATCTGTGGATCATCATGCATAGATAAATTAATACTGCTCTTTAAAGAGGTAAAGGCATTATAGTCTAGCGTAAAACTTTCACAGTTATCTAAATCACGTATATACTCATCATTGTAATTTAATAGCTGATAGGTATACCATTCTGTCCTACCACTCTTCGTCAATAAATCGTAAAGGTCTTGATTCAGCTTCACTATAATCACCTTCCTTGTAATAAACTTCTGTAAGCGATAAATCTACAGTCGCATAAAATGTTTTTTCATCTGTAATACCTGTAATAGCAAGACTACAATAAGCTTTTGTGCCCTTATTATCTCTAAAAAGTACAACTCGTTCACTTGTAAGCTTTTCAAATTCAAGATAATCTTCCAGTGTTTTAAATGTCGTTGATAAACTAAATTGTCTATACTTTGTAAGTCCTCGTGTTTCTTTAGGTTTTTCACAACCACAATATACCACAAACTTCCTATCAACTAATAATGATGTACTTTTTTGTATGCCTGTCTCTTCCTTCGAATGTATCACATTAAAAGTTACATCTGTAAATGGTACCGAAAGTATATTTCCTTTAAAATTACACTGCATTTCCTTTATTAAACTATCTGTATAGCCTCCTACTGTTGTAATAGCCCTAACCTTATAATCGTATGTAATATTACTTGCACAAGCAAAATCCTTATACTCACCAATTCTTTCAATATCAGTTGCAATCTTTACCCATACATTAGACTCACGCCTATACACCTCATGATAACAAAAATTCACATCTTCTGGACTTTGAATATTAATTACAATACACGCTTGTTCAGTATCTGCATAAATATTAAATTCAGGTTGTGATAGTTCAGCAAAGTCAATATAAATTGTAGATGTTACCCATTCACTCCATAAATTATATTGGTTTTTAATTCTTAAACTTACTGCATAATAAGTATAATTGGTCAATGCTTCATTAACTTGATACATTTTATCATTACTATATATTTCTCCAGTATCTAATGTATCTATTTTTATCTGATATGAAAGTTGCTCACTAGATGACCATTTAATCAATGGGAAAGGTGTATTATAAGTTGACTCTATATTTAGTATTGGATTAGGTGGTGGACCATAAGCTGTAAATGTTACACTTCGTGTCGTAGATGTCTCATAGTAAGCACATACATATTTGGCCACAATTTCAATTGTAACAGTTCCACTAGAAAATACATTTGCTATTACTGTAGCTTTACGTTCTGTCGTTCCACTAAATGTAAATTTATTTATATTATTTTGATAAACATTCATTACAAAACTTGTAATATTCGTACCTGTAAATTCAATATCTATTGGATTAGTTAATAGCTTTAAAACACCATTAGGCTCAATAGCAATAATTTGTGGTACTGTTTGTATCAAATCTACTGTTTGAATATCTTCTATGCTATTACCACTACCATAACCAACAATCTTAAATTGTGTTGTCCCAGAGTTTGAAAATGTTCCAATTGGAAATGTACATGTTGTCTCACTTGTTCCAGTAATTTTACTTACAATAATATTATTTTGAATTGCCTGCACTTCCCATGTTTCAATATCCTCTGCTTCCCATGTACAAACAATATTGCTATCAATACTACTACCACTTATAGTAAAATTAGATATTTTAGGCTCAATATATTCAATCTCAATATATGGAGGATTTTTACTTATATTATCTCCAAAATATAGTACTGGGAATTGTGAATAAAAATCAAATTTATAGCTTAACTCTTTGGTAGTATAATACTTATCAATATTGCTGGCATTAGGTGTAATAGCCGTATACTCTTTATTATTGAATGATGGCGTTCTATCTATACCTTCACCAATAACATTACAATAGTACCCTGCCCCATTAGCATATCCAAGAGCAAGATAAACATTTAATGATTTTATTAAATAGCTATTTATTTCACTAGGAATAGTAAAATGAACATCTGTATATGTTTTATAATCTACCCTAAAAGTATTACTTACCTCATTGCCTTCTGCATTACCATCCGATTGCGTACACCTGTCAGCATATATTTTTAATGTACTTGTTGCCATACGTCCACTCCTATCCCATCTGAATCATCCTCGTATCTTCAAAACTTTGTTGCTTAATAACTTTATTAAGATTAGCAACTTCTCCAACTAACGTACTAAGTAATGCCTCAGTTGCACCATTATTAAGTAGCTGAGTTGTTTGATTATTATTAATTACACTTGCACCACGACTTAAATTAATAAGCTCTGGTCCCTTTTCACCAACTAAAGCAAGTCCACCAGGATGAAATTTTGTACCACTTGCATACGCTGGAATGCTACCACTATTACTTGATGAGCTACTACTAAATACATTCTTCATAGTATTAGATAACTTTTCCCATAGGCTAAGACGTTTCTTAGCTTCCTCTTGAGTTGCCTTTGTAATTTTTTCTTCTGCCTCTTTATTCAATTTAATTCTAGCTGTAGTAGCCTTTTCCTCAGCTGCTAATAAGTTGGCATACTTGCTCTCTTCAGCAGCCTTATTTCGTGCAATTTCTTGATTAAGCCTTTCTTCATACTGTTGCATTCTAATTGCATTTTGCTTCTTTTGTTCAAGTGTTTCATTTTTATAACGTTCAGTTATCTTCTTTTCGTATTCTGATAGCTTTTCATTTTTATACTCCTCATAAGCTTCATCCAAAGCAGATAAGTTATTATTATAAGCATCTGCTTTTAATTTAAGTGAGTTATAGTGTTCATCTGTGAGATCTTGAATTGCACTGTACATATTTGAAAAAATTCCTCTATTTTCTTCACAACCAGATTCAATAGCACTATTAATGTCACTTTCTCCATCCCTAGCTATAGCTGCCATAGCTTCGTTATGGGTTACACCATCTTTTTCAATATCTGAGTTTGCTTTCCCAAATATGCTCTTTATTTTATCTGCTGCACCTTCAAAATCTCCTGTCAGTAAATCAATTCCTGCTTCAACGACCTTTATAAGTGGGGTTAAAACAGAACTAATTACATTACCTAATCCTTGGAATATCTTAACTATACCATTGGCCATTCCTTGTAAATTTTCAAGACTCGCCCCTAATAATTTTTCAACTAAATAAAAAACTGGTTCAAGTACTGTAAATACTGTATCAGAAATAACACTAAAAGCAGATACAAACATATTTGCAAATGGTTCTATAAGGCCAGTGATACTTGAAAGTATCTTTCCTAAATGGTTCCATATCTTTTCACTTACACCTAAAAAGGCATCATATATCTTAAGAAATGATTTTTCAATAGGCTCAAAAATGCTATAAATACTTAATTTAATACTTTCAAACTTACCAGAAATCATTTCCTTTAATCCATCAACATTGTCAATCATAGTTGATGACATATTATTAGCTACACCTGCACTATTATAAATTGCCTCTGATAGCTTATTAAAATCTTTTTCACCTGCATTGACAACTGCAAGTAATCCTGACATACCTTCTTTCCCTGATATTGATTCAGCATTCATTGCTTTTTCAGCATCTGTCATATTACTAAAAGCTTTTCTAAGGTCAGCAATTACATCACCTAACTCACGCATTGTACCATCTGCATTTTCTGTTGCAATTGTAACTTCTCCCATTGATTCAGAAGCAAGGTGAAGACCACCAGGCATTTGGGTAAACATTCTTCTAAGTGCAGTACCTGCTGTTGATGCTTTTACTCCTGAATTAGCCATTAAGCCAATAGCTATTGAACAATCTTCCATGCTATACCCTAATGCACCAGCTACAGGTCCTGCATAACTCATAGCTTCACCAAGCTGAGCAACATTAGTATTACTATTTGACATTGCAGCACTAAATACATCAGCCATCCTTCCTGCTTGATCTGTTCCTTCCCCTAGTGCTGTCAATGCATCTGTTACAATATCTGATACAGTTGCAAGTTCTTCACCAGAAGCAGCTGCTAAATTAAGAATACCCGGCATACCTGAAGCCATATCATTAAGTTTCCAACCTGCAAGTGCAGCATACTCTAAAGCTTTAGCCGCCTCAGTAGAGCTATATACACTTGCTGCTCCAAGTTCTACTGCTAAATCACGTAACTCTTTTCCTTGTGCACCCGTCATGCCACTAATAGCTTGCACTCGTGACACCTGTGCTGAAAAAGCATCACCAGTTGTAAAAATAGACTTTGTAAAATCAGCAAGTGCTTGTACAGTTTTTTGAATACCTGCTGTTACTAACTCTACAAATTTGGTTGTAAGTCCTGATACTGCACCACCTAATACAGCAGCTGCACCTGCGCCACCACCCATAAGTGTTCCTACGTCCCCAAGACTTACACCAAACACTTTAGTTTCTTTAGCTGCTCCAATAATATTATCTTTAAAGTTTCCAAATGAGCTACTATTACTTCCCATATTATTTAACTTATCATCTGCTTGTGCTGCACTATTTTTCATTGCTTCCATTGCTGCTTGTGTGTCTTTTAATTCACCTTCAAATCTATTAAGTCCAGCAACTGCATTATTATAAGCAATGGTTTGATTATCAATTCTAGCTGAAGTTTGACGAATACTTGTTTCATTCTTTGTGTACTGTGATTCTAAATTCTTAAGTTCCTTTTCTAGCGTCTTTGTAGCATCTGCTTCTTTACCAAGTGTTTCAACACTATTTTCATATGCCTTTTTAGCTTCTTCAACTTTAGTCTTAAGTTCTTGATTCGATGAAACTAAATTGGCCATAACATCTTTGGTACCATCTAACCTTTTCTTATAAGCTTCTACAATGTTCCCTTGTGTTTGAATAGCCTTATTAAGATATTCACTTTTAGATCCTAACCCATCTAATGAGTTTTCAAAGTTCTTATTACCTGCAACTGCTGCTTTAAATTCACTTTGAAGTACTTTCATTTCACGATTCATAGCATTAATACCCTCTTGAAATGAACCGTTTTCCATAGCGAGTTTAACAACTAATCCTGCTGCTTCATCAGCCATATTACACCTCCTTTACAAGCAAAAAGGTGCATATAGACTAAATTTCATCTATATACACCCTTTTATAATTGTTATTTGAAACATATTGCATAATATCAAAGTAATATCCTATATCCATCTCATCAATTTCATTTAACTTATACCCCTGTTGAATAAGCGCTACATAAATGTCTTTCACTACATCTTCAGGGGGCTTATCATTGTGTGTCTTCACTTCCTCCATCATTTACACGCTGAAGTGCACCAAGAACAGTATCTACAATAGTAGTCATAACATCTCGTGCATCAATACCATCCCAGAACTGGTCTACAGTAAACTGTTTACCATATGTATTTACAACCAACATAACAAGTCCATCAATCTCTTCATCTGTTAACTTATCACTATTTTGTAACATACTCTGTGCTTTTACTGCTTCTCTAAAAACACGACCTGGAATAAAGTCTGATATAAATTCTTTATCTTCATTCTCAATTCTAAGTACAATTCTCATCCAATATTTCCCCCTTGTTACTCAGTTACTGACTGGGTTTCTTCATCAAATTCTAATTCATAAGGCTTATTAAAATATGATTGTTGTTTTGCTTCTGTAAATAATGTATTTGTCGTATCTCTTTCATCTTCCCATACTTCATCACGCTTTCTACGCATAGCAGTACCATTAATTGTAGGCGTTTGAAATTCCAATTTTTCGCCTTTGGTTTTATGTGATTCATCTGGAAGTGTAAATTTAACTTTTGTAAGCCATTTAAAGCGATAACCACCTTTTGAAAGTCTAGATTTAAATCCAATTGCTACATAAGGTGCTTGGTCTGTGCCTTTCTTTACAGCCCCACCAAACTTAGAATATGTATGCCCAAGTAAATCGCATTTAACTTCAGTTGGAATATCTTTTACTTGGAATGCAATAGTAGCCTTACTAAATTCACTTACTGATTCATCAAGTCCATCATCTGCATATAATTCTGCAACATCTACACTTGGTTGAATGCTCATATCAATAGCACCAGCTAATGTTTTAACTTCTTCTGAATATGTTTCTGCTTCTTCATCTGTCATAATACAATATACAACATCTTTTAAACCTACAATTGCCATATTATTTCTCCTCCTCATAAATAAACTCTAATGTTTTATTTAAAACATTATCTTCATATAAATCAGGTCCATGTGAACCAATCCCAAAACCTGCTGCCTTTAGCTTTTCTTCTATAAGTTTTACATACTTTTCTTTAAACCACGGCTTTGTTGTAATCAAATCAATATCAATATAATGTGTACGACTATCCCACTCATCATCACTATGATTATCTATTGTATTAGATGTTTCAGAATAAATAATATAAGGATCAGTCTTATCTTCTCTGGCTTCTAAATAGTCAGCTGTAATATCAAGTTCAGAAAGTGCCTTTTCAATTAGTTCATTCATTGTTTAAAAAGCTCCTCTCTAAAAACTTCTTTTTCAGCTTCAAGTACTTCTACTTTCTTATTCCGAAGTGCTGGGCGCATAAAAGGAAACTTCCTTTTCTTCTTACCAATAGGCCCATATTCAAGATAATAGGGGATGTTACCTCTTTTACGTTTCACATCCCCTACCCATATTTTCTTTACACCTTTTTCAGTACGCACACCACTTTTCATTAATGATTCTTGTGTAGCACCTGTATCAACATTAACTGTACGTTGTTGCTCCTTAAGTACAATGTCAGCACCTTTATTCAATGCTTTATTTTGTACCTTTTCAATATTCTTACCTGCGTTTTCAATAGTTTTCATTAAACTATCTAAGCCTTCAATATCTAAGCTCATTTAATCACCTCACACACTAAGTCAATGAACGTATTATTCTCTTCTATATTTTCTACCTGCCTAATATTAAATGTTTTTCCTCTGTACAGTACACGCATATCCTCATCAATATTTACATCAGTATATGCAATCTTAATAAGAATCTTTGAAGTGGCTACCTCTGTACCTCGTTTAAATGTTTCATCTCCAGTTATTGTACGAATATACGCTTTACATTGATGTACATTGTACCATTGCTTAACTGGGAAACCATTAATACGTTCTTCACCAATCACACGCTGGATAATAATTGGTTTATCAAGCTTACCAAGTGGTTTATTAAGCATCAGTTCTAACATGCCATATTCAGACGATACGGAGTAAACTGGATAGATTTCATCATCAAATAAAATACTTTCATTCACATGAGGTACGCTATCTATTTCTAATTCATTGATATAGATAAGCTTTTCTGCTGTAAATGTACCATCATAATATTTCTTTGCAATATCTGATAACTTATCATCATCAATAATGCACCGCACAGACTTATCGCCAATACGGTGCATTTCTGCAAGCTCATCTAAATTAAAAAATACATTTTGAACATCTTGATTAATAATATCCTTCAACATGCTCTCCACCTACTCTTTAGCTATAGATTTTTTAGAACCTCTAGTAGTTTTAGGCTTTTCTTCTTTTTCATTCTTATCTTGTTGCGTTTCATCTTCAGCATCTTCCTCTTTATCATAAGCATTAAAAGATGTTACTTCTTCATCTCCTTTCTGACTTTCAATATCAAAGGTTGCATTACCATTTGCAATAAGTAATTCTTCATAGTTAGGATCAAAATAAGCAATACCTGGTTCATAAATTACGCCTTTGTAATTTACTGATACAAATAATTTAACCACAGCTTATCACCTACCCTATTTTAATTTGTGCCTTAGCAGTAGCACTTGCCTTAGGTTGTACCACATATCCCATCACCACAGTTAAACTACCTTTTGTTTTAGTTGCTTTGTTTGATTCATCCAAATAAACAGTATCACCTACACTAAAGACTTCAGTAGTTAAGGCATCTACTTCAAAGACACCTTCCATACGAATACCACCTGTTTGACCTGGTGCAATACTTTCCATAGCAACTGCAACACGTGTGCCAATTGTTACAATGTCACCATATAAAATAGTTGTTGTACCTGTATTCTTATAGTCTATAATCTTACCATCTTGAATAAAATTCGCCATCTTAGGCACCTCCTGTATAAATATTTATAAAATAAAAAAGCACCTTAAAAGTGCTTAATTACCGCCATTTTTATAAAGTCCTCTAAAGTCAAGAACATCTACACCATAATCCATATAAATACGCCATTCCATACCTAAGTAATCAAAACCAATTCTACTTTCAAGTTTAGGCATTGCATCGCCATTTAAGTATGACACCATAATAGTATCAATATCAGCTGGTGATGCTGCTAAATACCATGCATTACCTTCTAGTTCTGCATCCACTACAATATCAAGTGCATTTTTAAATACATTGGTTACATTAGCATTGTTTTGTGATGGATCTGCAATTGAGTTCATAAGTCTCATTGCTTCTACTTCTTTATCAGGGCTAACAATTAAAAATTTAGGTTGAATATTTAACTTTTCAATACCCCTTAAGTTGGTTTGTTTACGCATTGCTGCTTTAGCAACTGCAAGTGTTTCAACTGTAATTGCACCGCCTGTTTGAGCTAAATTATTATGGTCTGAAGAAAATAATTCTTTTCCATCATAAATAGCAGCATTAGCTTTAAGAATATCATAAACCAACTTATTGATACCTCTTACAGATGAACGTACATAAGCTTGTGGGATTCTTACTAAAATGCCTAAGTCATCATTTACCATAGCTTGTCGTGTAAAACCAAACTTTTTACCATATGTTGCAATAGAACGTGTGGCTTTACTATCGCTCATTTCATCAAATTTGAATTCACCTGTTTGTGTCATCTTCTCAAGGTTTCCACCCTCACTAATTTGATAATGTGTAGCACCTTTAAAGTCTGTTACACTACCTACACCAGTCCAAGCTTGATATGTAGTTGATTGTGCGTTATAAGCTGTTGCCATTGATTTATTTACTGTATCACTTAAAATAGCACCAAATTGGCTATCAGGTGATAAAGCACGCCTTAATAACTCATCATCATTTAAACGTTGTGCATTTGAGACACCTGCTCTTTGTGCACATTCAATTGCAAGGTCACGAATACGCATGCCTCTTAAATCCCTAGCCCCCTCTGCAGGCTTTACAAGTGTAATACCACCTCTCATCAGAATAGCATCACTGGCAGCACTTCTAAATTTATCAGCTTCATCTGTAGTTATTTTAATGCCTGAGTTAGTAGGTGAGCCATTTTCCATAAAGCGTTTCAGTAACTCTTTATTTACTTCTTCTACAGATGTGCCTCTTTCAATAAATTCATTAGCACTAATATCAATACCTCTTTCAGCTGCTGTTTCACAAATCTTATAAATACTAGAAATACGTTGTCTTTCTTCTAACATGGCACGTTGTTGTGAATCGTTAGGATTAGGATCTAAACCAGTATTACCTTCCTCATTAGCAATCTCTTGTCTTAAAGTCTCAATATTTCTTTGTAAATTATCAAATTCAGCTTGCTCTGCAGGTGTTAAATCTCTTTTACCGTCTTTTGCTGCATTAATAAGTAATTCTTGCATTCTTACCATCTGTTGTAACATTTCTTTTTTACCCATTTTTAGCCTCCTAAAGTAAATTTTTATTTATTTGAAGTTGTCTTTCAAAAAACGTAAGACTACGTTCTTCTCCGCCACACTCTGGCGCATCTTCTAATGTTCTATCCACACCAACTGAATCATCAGCTGGAACAGATACAATTGACACCTCATAAGGCGCCCATTTCACAGCTACCTCACATGGACCATTAAAACGTCCATTAGAAGAAACTCCTCCTACACGTACTTCTTCCCAAGCATCTACACGGTACCCAACACTCACACCCTTTAATGTACCACTTCTTACCTTTTGGTAAATCTTTTCACTTTCCTCATCATCATCAAAGATAATGTCACAATAAGCACGTTTTTCAGTATCATTACATACTGCATTTTCAATGCGACCAATAACCTTATCCCGATTATGATTCCAAAGACTTACACCGATTTCAGTAAGTCTTGTAAGGTCCATACACCCTGCATCATGACATAATATTTCTTGACCATACCAACGATTTACAGGTTGTTCAGAAGAAAAAGAAACTCTTACACGTCTTTCATCTTCATTAATTTCTCTTACAGCCATACCTAACGTTCTCTGTTGACTTTCTCCAATTTTAGGTTTTTTCTTCATCTTTCTCATCTCCTTCCTGATTAACAGTTGTTGTAAGCTTAAGTCCTAGCTCATCAGCATACTCCTGTTCTTTTTTTCTTTGGGCAAGCACATCCTTCCAGTCCTTGCCCTGGGCACCACAAATATCTTTTAATGTGTTGAATCCTGCATTCATGCCAGTAACATTGGCATTTGTTTCTTTTAAAGGATCTATCCAGCTCCAACCTGGTGTAATCCATTCATGACGTAAATATTTACGCTTATTTTCCCAAAAGTCCTTAATTAACAGTTCTCCTTTAAGAACTGCTGAAATAACGAACTCTGTATAAACTTCACGACAGAAATGGTCTATAATAAATTTCTGCATCATCTGATAAGTCTTTTGGTCTTCAAGATAGTTTTGCCTTGCTGAAGAATAGTTAACTTGGCTCATATCACGACTTGTCACCTCATAAGATAAACCTTGACCTGCTCCTGCCATGCGTTGTTGCGACATTATAAATTCTCGTGCGTTACTTGCTTGCCCACTTGGATTAACTGTTTCAACTTTATCCCCTGGATTAAGTTCTTGAATCATACCTGGGCTAATTGTACGCACTTGATAACCACTTTTCTTATCTACATTTCCTCTACCTACTGGTAAATTAGGTGTTTGCTTTGTAATAAAAACAGATAAGCACGCTAAAATACGTTCTTTAACACTTACAGCCTCCACAAACTCATTAACCTCTTTTACACGAGGCAACGTGTTTGCTAACTCAGATACTTCTCTAATTTGGCTCGGTCTTTTCTTACGCCATAAAAAGATAACACGTTGTGCTTCAATACGCTCTGTCTTTCCTGTATAAAATCCATCTGGTGTATATTGCTTAAAATAATAGGCAACAGGTTTGTTATAGGAATTTAGTTCAATTCCATCCACAATCCTATTGCCTTTTTCACAACTTATTAAAGAATATGAAGTATCTAACTCATCCACTTCTTTTGCTTGTAGTTTAAATGGTAATATACCATCCTTGGTGTAAACCTTTATGAAAAATATACCACCATCTACCTTAAGTCTTCTTACAGCCATTGCTTGAAACTCATCAAAACATTGTTGACCTGTTACATCACAATTTTTTGCCATGCACCACTCTTTCCAAAGTTCTTCAATTTGACGATTAAGATTTTCATCCTCACTTCCATCATCTTTTAAAACTTTGGCTTGTGCCATAATTCCTGTCCCAATAACATTACGTTCAAATGGACTAATAACACTTTCTACAATATCACTATTACGTTCTAAGTCTCTTCCTCTAGCTCTTATTGTATCCCTTTGATATCTATCCGTTTGTTCTGCTGTTGCATTTACTTGTGTCCATCCACCATTTAATCGATCATTACTCCCAGCATCATAACTACGCATAGCTTCCCGCCATACCATACGTTCATAAGCACTTCTAGGCGAAAATGTACCTATAAACTTATCAAGGAAATTCATTTATTATCATCCCCTTAAACTTAAATATTTTTCATTTAACTTAGCTTGTAATTTATACTGCTCACTTTTTGCTAGAAGTGCCTTATATATTTTCATATGCTTCTCGAAACGTGCCCTATTAAAATTATTACGCATAGCTTTTAAACGTGCCTCTTCCGTCTGTTGAATCATTTTTCTAAGTGTACTATCTGTTACTAATATGACATACTCTTCATGACACTTTTGACATTCAAAATAACTAATATGTAAATCACCATTCTTTTTTACTTGAGGTTTAATTTGTATTTCAGCATTACACTTATCACACCGACATATACCTTTATGCATAATTACCTCCTATCAAATGCAGCAACATAAATCCCACCACTTGAATTTTCATCACGTATTTGTTGCTCTAACCGTATACGCTCATTGTAAAGTGTCCCTAAATCTGCTTTACGTACACTTTTATTACCTACACGATACTCTTGTGCCCCACCTTCTATAGCTGCAATAGCATTATTTAATTGTGAAAGTTTTTGAGTTGTATCCATTAAATCCATCCTTTCGTATTATTTAACCAACCATCTTCAGAAGGTACCACTTCTTCATCTTGCTTCTTAGTTGTTTCTGGTACCATATACCTTACATGAAGTAAATCGGCCATACACATTGCATAAACTTCACAGTCCAAGTAATGGTTATCACCATGTGAAGTTTTCTTTTGCCATACACTTACTTCTCTAGCACCTTTTCGCTCAGTAACCTTTTCCTCAGATGTAATCTGTTGCGCATAATCTTCATCTACACCATCATAAACCATCCAAGAACCAATCCCATTTTCTTTGGCCATACGTGTAGAAATCATATCCTTATACTTACCACCATCTACAATATAAAGCTCCATACCATAGGCCTTACTATCTAACTTATCAATTGTTGTCCTACGATACTTCTGTAAAATTTCAACACTTGATCCTTTTACAGCTTTTGCCCATTCCATATTATCTAAACAGTATTCATAAGCCTCTTCTGAATTGTATCCAGTATCTACACCGACTAAACTTACAAGGTACTCTTTTCCTTTAGGACTTGAAAAGGTTTGATTAAAAATGTATGTTAAATCATCCCATGTGTCTACCTTCCCATGAAGTACATTCCATGAAGTTAAATGATACCCCCATGCACGAATTGTAAAATAAAAACAATCTTTCTGTATGTCTATACCACCAGTAAGTAGAATTGCTTCGTTTGGTACAATTCCTTCTGTATATTCACTTTGCCTTTCATAAACAATGTCACTATCCATTTTCTGCTTAACATCTTCCCAAGGTTCACCAAGCCATGAGTTAACAAAGTTCATAAGCTTTTCAGGATAATTATGAGAAGCAATAAACTCATAGGCAACATCTCCAAAGCGTATCCAAGGCGAATAAATTGAATTAATATGAAAACCTATTTTACGCTTTCCACCTTTTTTTATAGCTTCCCACTTGCCATCACGTAACATCTGCTGCTTATGTGCATCATGTATCTTCTCATGGCACTTTTCACATTCATAATAAGCTGTAGATCTTGCGCTTTCAGGTGTGGATTTATCAAACTTTATTTGCTTAAAAGTAAATGTTTGATACTCTCCACAATGTGGACATGGTACAAAATACTTATATTGACTATCAGCATTTAACCACTCTTGCCATATAGGACCACGTTTTAGTGTGGGTGTAGATGTTTTAAATATTTTTTTATTATTTGCAAATGTCTTAGTACGTTCAGTACCAAGTGAAATAGGGTCAGCTTCTTTTCCTGTATTCGTTGGATACTTATCAATCTCATCAAAGATAACATATCTTACAGGTCTACTTGCAAGGTCAGCTGCTGAATTAGCACCAGTAAGTGCAATGTACATAGATGTAAAGTTAAGTTCTTGAAGTTTACTTTCATTTTTCATAAACTTCTCTTTTAATACTGGTGAAAGTTCAATCATAGGCTGTAACCTTTTACTACTTGTAAATTCTGAAAGGTCATCATTTGGGTATACAACTAATGTAGGTCCTGGGTCTTGAGCAATAATATACCCTAGCATATTATTACCAGCTTCAGAACCACCAACCTGTGTACATTTGCAAAATATAATTTCTTCAACTTCTACATCTGTAAAAGAATCCATAATCCCACGCAAATAAGGTGTTCGATTAGTACTCCAACGCCCAGGCTCTGCACTTGTCTTATCTCCAAGTATTCTATATTTATCAGCCCACTCTGAGACAGTTAATTTTTCGGGTGGCTTAAGTACTTTTAATGCCTCCAGAATCCATGGGCTTATCTCATCTTTTTTTACTTGCTTTGTAGACGCCATTTTCACTAAATTGCTCTAAGGCATCATTAATTGTGTCTCTAACTTTAGCTTCCACCCGTCTTGCCTCCGTTGGATCTAAATAAGGTGCAATATCTACACCTATTTTACTTACCAATCCCATAGCTGAACGCTTAAAGATTATAAAGAACTTTTCAAGGTCTGCAATTGCTTCTGTCTTTAATAAAAAGTCACCTCTTGCAATAGCATTTTTGAGGTCTGCATTTTCTGTCTGTGCCTTCTTGAGTTGCGTCTCATAAAACACCTTTTGATAATTAATAGGCATCTTTTCAATATCATCATTGACTTCAACCTTATTATTACATTCATCTTTCCACTTCAGTATATCTGGAAGATACCAATACCCATGAGCAATTTTGGGGCACCCTTTCTTTTCCCAGCTATTAACTGCTTTTGACGTTACACCAAATGCCTCAGCTATAAGGCTAGTAGATAGGCAAGTTTTACCACCTATTTTCTTTACCATATTTCCAGCTGCCACCTTATCACCTCCTAGGTAAAAATATTACAAAATATTTCCCAAAATCTATCCCTTGATTATCAACAGTTTCACAACTTTATATATGCAAATTGTATTTCCTCATTTTAACCTAGCTACAAAAATTTTTATACCCAGAAAAATGGTGCGATGATTCGGACCCTCGATGCCCCCATCCACCCAGAAAGTACCTTTTCCAGAGGTATTTAATCAAAACCATATCAATCCCTTGTGTATCAATGGCTTACGCCTTGTATTTTTATTTTTTGAAATGCACATCATGTTTAAGGTCTATTGCATTTCATATATCATCATCAAACTATTGATAACTTAGACTTTCTTTTACTTCCTATTTCTTCAATGCTTATCATCACTTAAAATGATGCATTTGAAAAATTCCTTCTTTAATATGTATTTCTCCTTCTTAACTCTGTAAGATCATCCATCTCCATAACAGATTGTTGTCGCATATCATCATCTAAACCTAAGTACATAGCTGTCTCTTTGGATGAACCATGTCCTGCAAAGTTCTGTACTTCTGCTATATTATTATTCTTCGCATATATCCTATAAAAGCTTGTCTTTCTTAATACATGTGTTGCAAACTTATCTATTCCTACTGCATAAGCTGCACATTGTAAACGTCTATTAATTTGTGAATAGGACAATGCTTTATTAGGATTAAATGGACTAGGAAATAATAAGTCACTCTTAAGTTTTCCATAAGTATATTCCTTGAGTATACGCTTCAAGTCTTTATGTATTGTAATAACTCGTATTGGTTTAGGTTGTCTTGGATGTTTTCTTTTTGCTTTTAAATCTTTCTTGTGCAATCTTTCAAGATACCTGGTCTTCTTCTCATTAATGGCCAGTACATCTCCTCTTACTTCACCAACCACAAGATCTCTTACATCACCGACTCTAAATCCTGTATATAGCATGATAGATGCAAGTACATACATGGGTTTATCTGTTTCCTCAAGATAATCAAGAAAACGTAAGAGCTGCTTCGTATCTTTTATTGGTTGTGTCTTTCTTCCCATGCATTCACCTACCTTTACTCAAATTAAAAAGACAACAGTCTGCACACTAACTGCTGCCTTTTCCTCTTCAGGATAAATACAATAACGATTAAAACACTGACAATGCATCCAAATTAAAAAGTACTAGACAATCAACTTATCTAGTACTTTTATTGGGAGAATTTCTTTGATATTTGGACACTATCATTCTATCATACATATTTCTAAAAAATTCCCCTTTTTATTTTCCTCTCTTTTTTTTCCACTACTCATAATTTATATTCTCTATATTCCACAATCCCTGTTGACCTTTTATATCTATTGAATTAAAAAGTGGTTTAACATTTTCTAACTGCCATGCAAATCTTTGTTTTCCATCTGTAGAATAATCCCCATAACTTAATTCCTCTTTTGAAAGTATTCTCTTAAACTGCTCTGTAATAGGAATACAATTAGTTATTTCCGCAATGGCTACGACTTTAGATAAAACTAGCTCATGACTTTCTTTATTTCTTGAAAGATAATATATACCATCTTTTTTATAAATATATGTATCTTCTAATAATCCATCATTAAAACATGCCATCTCATATGCTGTTAATTTTTTAGCCGCTGCATGTATTACTATACTTCCTCTATACTTCGTAGCCCATGACCTCGTTTCAAACTTTTTATATCCTAGAGCTATTGCACTCGCCCATGGTTGCCAAAGTGTTATGGCTTTCATTAATATCACCTGCTCTCCTTGCTATCCTAATACACTTTAATGCCACTTTACCTCTATAAACACATATCCCTCTTATATTACATGTACATATAGATAATTTACACTTCATTTCATTCACCCAATCATTCTATATTTCTTGTTTCTTCTACCCATGCTTTAGGATAACTAGCTAAAATTCCACTATCATCTATAATCTTATAATTTAAATTACCTTCCTGTTCAACCTTATACCATCTATCAATAGTAATATAGCAACATACTCCATTAATAGCTTTATCGAATCGTATCTCTTTCATAGCATCACCTTCTTAAAGTCGAATTTTATTTAATAATTTCTCTTATAATCAATTCTTAAGTATTCACCATCTCTCTTTACACCAGTAACATCAACTTCATCACCATTTAAATCAACTGTAAATACTTCTGCATCATCGCTTAATCCTTGTTTTTCTATTTCTTCAATAAGTTCTTTTACTTTCGTGTTTACCTCCTACAAAACATCAATTACCAGCGTTTTTTAATTAAGGCATTCTCCATCTTCGAACAACTCACTGCTATCATCTTTTGTATTATATAGAATTAATGTTGTTCCTTCGCTATTATCTCTTGCGAAAATGTAAGCTTCCTCATATGTTGCATTTTCTAGCAATTTTTTGTTAAATATCATTTTTCCATGATTATTTTCTATTGCTGTACCAACTTCAAACACTCTTTCATTTTCCTCATTCACATAAAAAGTAGTGTCACATACGCAGCATTCAAACTCATCTTCACATTCTGTTTCTGAAACCTCTGACCCACAATAAGGGCAATAGCTTACTTTGTATTCTTCATTTTCCTCTGCTTTTGATTTTATTTTTAAAACTACTTTCACATTATCACCTCTCAATTTTGGATTTTATAATTCAATTAAAAACCCATGATGATGTAAATAAAATTTGTTCCATCTTGCCAATGCTCTTCTACGATTTCTTTGTCTCTTTGTAATCCTCACTATATTCACCCTTTCAATTTCTTATTTATTTAACATAATTTTTACTTGTTAATTTTACTTTTCTCATAAAAAACATATACCTTCAGAAAAATATGTATGCTTCATTAGAAGCTTATTTGTATTAGAAGTAACCTTATTAAATTTATTTATTTCCATAAATAAGGCAATATATGAATACGGAGGTAAACGCGATGAGAAGAGTAGTTATTACAATAATAATAATTATAATAATCATATTACTGCCAGTTCCACTGTACTAGAATGTCTATACATATTATATACGGCTAAGAATACTGATACTTATCTATCAGTATTCTTTTTGCTATTATGCTAGAAGCTGTTCAAATATTGCTTCAAAAAATGCTGTTGGTATTAAATTACCTGATTGCTTATATAATACTCCATTCAGTTTTCCTTGTTTACTTATCCAACAGATCACCTTCTTAAACTTGGATTTTATAACTTATCAACTTTCTCTTTTAAGCTTCTAAATCTCAACACTCTATCATACCTAGCTTTACAATCTTTATAGTTTACGCAGTCTGTGCAATGGCTACTCATATCTTCTCCACAAGCTGTATTTGTGTAAGTATAATCAATTTCCATTAATTCAACTAACTCCTTTAATAGTTCTTTCACTCATTTCCCATCCTTATAAAGTTCTTATTTTTTTCAATTTAGCATTAACTAATTAAAATAATTACCGATAATCTATATATTAAGTTAATTTTGCTTTCTAAGAGTAGTGTTACATCCTTAATTTTAGTCTGTTTTATCGTTAATGTTGTTTATGTCATTTTGTCACTGTGGAGGGGATGTAATATGAATACTTTTTTTAACATAACTAGTCTATTAAATAGCTTTATTTGTAACATATTGGCCTTTTTAGGTCTTAACACTACTCTTTGCTTATAGATTTAATCTACTGATGAGCTAGTGAAACTCTAGCGAAAAGCATCCTTGTAAAATATACCTAGATGACATACTAGGTATATTTTTGTTTTATTAACTTCTAAATGATTTATTATCCATTAACTCTATTAAAACTCTAGCATGTTTTTCTGCTAACTCTGTTACTAATATCACATAACCACCCCATTACACCAATTGATTTCATTTAGTTCTGCCAATATCATTTAATCTTAATTAAACCTTTTTCAGTTGCCTTAAATGCTGCATACAATATAATGTCATTTCTTTTGTCGTAATAACATGACTTCTCTATTGCCAATACTCTTAGGATCTTAGGCAAACGATACTGTTCTTTATAAGTCAAATTAAATATACCTTCATACTCTGTATTCTTAAATCTATTTATTGTTTTACTAACAACATCTAACCATTGTTCTTTTTCAATATTCTTCTTATCCATTAATTCCATTGCACTATTTGCTGTTTTATTACTTATGGCATTTCCTCTGCTTCCTTCTACAAATCCAGTCTGTACACCATAAATAATATCTTCTGTTAAAATTTCAAGTTGCTCATGTTCTTGCTCATAATTATAAAAGTAATATTCAATCTTTCTTATAATGTCCTTTTCTAATATCATTTCCTGTCCCCCTTGTTTGTAAATAAGCACTTATGTGACTATAACTTTTGCATAAATGCTTTTTAACTTATTTATTTCTTACGATACTTAGCAAATATATCAGTTGCACTACTTGCCTTAATTGGTTTTGCTGGTGTTGTATGACCAGATAAGAAATCTATATCATCACTTAACTTATTAATTCCTGTAGCTGTTAAGTTCTTTTTAATCGTCTCTTGACTTGCTACAACCTTTTCTTTCATATCCAATAATCTTGTAAAAGGTAAGCTTAAACCAGATAGCACACATAACGTATATTCATCGTTATACCCTTGAAAAGCATCTAAGTAATTTCCAACCTCTTTCTTTAATTCGCTAATATCAATTTGTCTTGCTAATAATAATCCTATGTATTTAATAACCTGGTCTGTTTCCATTGGTGCATAGATATTATTTTTAAGTCTCTCTACTAATTTTGCTAAAGTTGATTCAGACTTTTCAACTTTATTAATAGTTAACATGCCCCTAGTTTCAATCATTTCCATTACTTCTGCTTTATCAATATTACCTCTAACATCCTTATGATTAGGCATATCCATCATTAATTCAAATGCCTTAATAAACTCCTGATTAATAATCATCTTATTTTTATATGCATTGTTATCTAAAACAATTGTACTGGCCATTTCAATATCTGCTAACTCTCTAAAACATTCATATGAATTTATGTGTGTCTTTAATGGCTCATTCTCTGAAGGAATAATTGTAATCGCTCCAACCTTCTTATCCATATGTTGCACCAGTAAGTCAATTAGCATAGGAGAAGCACCTGATCCAGTACCACCACCACTGCTAAATATCACATAAATGAAATTCTCTGGTACCTTTTGATTAATTTCATTAGCTAATTGCTCAAAATCTTCTACAACTAATTCTTTAGCTTTGTTTCTGTCCTTATTACAACCTTCACCGCCCTTAATGTGATACTTAAACTTTACTTTAGTTAAAGTATCTAAATCTTCAGTTGATGTATTAATAAATAATACATTATATCCATTTTTCTCTAGTGCACTTCCTAAATTACCTCCAGCTTGCCCTACTGCTATAAATCCTATCTTATTTTTCATCATTAATTACCTCCTCTAATTTCTTAATACCTTTCTTTGTAATGAAATATGTGTGTTCACGACCTTCTTTAAGTCCATTAGCCACAAGTTCAATTTTCATAAGCTTCTGAAGTCTAATAAATAGGTTCTGTGCACCTACTTCTATTTCTTCTAAAATTTGTTTACGTGATATTGAACGAATACTTGAATACGCTCTATTTTCACTTAATACACTTAGAATCATACAGTCCAACTTATCCATAATTCACCCTTTAAATACTTTTATTATTTTTTATGTTGTTTTATCTTCTTTTAATTTCTTTTATGATATTTTAAGTATCTCAACCAAGTCCTTGAACATAAATGACTCTTTATACTTCCCATTATCAACTACTACATAATTACTATGTAACTCAACAACCTTTTTCTTCTTAATTGACTTAACAATCTTACCTTCAATAACACGCTCTAAAGGAAACTTTAATTGATCACCAATCTTAATATTTTCCTTTAAGTGTTTATACTTTAAATCATAGGCATCAAACTCACCTAGTATTTCACTATCTCTACGCTTTGTAGCACCAATTTGTAGAGCACGTTTACTTACTTCTTCTGTTGTTACACCTAATCTCTCAGCAGCTGCTACAGGTCCTATTTTTGTATAATATCTCATTACGAAACTATCCATTTCATTTGTCCATACCATATGAATTCACCCCAATTAAGATTAAATTTATTTAACGCTTTTAACATCAAGTGCCTCTACAATCTTCCCATCTTTTGTTACATAAGCTTCAACTGATGGCATATAGGAAACTTCTAACCTTTGCCCAACCTTATACCATTTATCTCTGGCTCTTACACCAACTACCTTTGCTAATGTTCTCATTCCTCAATATCCTCATTTCCAAGAACTATTATGTTGTTATCTCTCTCCTCAACATACTTTTGTGCTGCTTCTTGTGTTATGTAATAATACTCGCCTTTATTCATGTTATAAGCTACATACCAACCAGGCACTACACTCTCAATGTTCCACATATGCATGTCTGTGCCTAATACCGTACAATTATCAATTGTGTAACCTACACTATAACTCTCTTTAACTTCCTCAAGTATTGGCTCACTGTTTCCAATACTTGCTTGAATGTTAATCCCCATAAATAGCACTAAAACTAATAATATCTTTTTCATCACAATTCCTCCTAAAACGGTAAAATATTTATTGATTCAATACTATCTGCATACAATATTGTCTTGCCATCTATGTAAAAGTATATTTTCTGATTTCTTTTATCTGTTGCTTCAATAAATGTAACTTGGCAGGCACTACTTTCTAACACATCAGCTCTTAATTGAAACTCTTCAAGTTCCATGTACTTCTTCATATACTGTAAGATCTTAAACTCATCGACATTATTTGCTTTAATCATTGCGTTCACCATATACCTTTATATATTCATCTTCATACATGTATATAAAGCCACCAACACGTTGTCCTTTTTTAATAGCTTTAGCTATTGTTAACCGATGGTAATAATTCCTTCTACTTGCTTGTGCAGCTGAATCATACTCTTCAATAACATTACCTGAATCATCTATTTTCAAACATATTCTGCTCGATGCAAGCTGTGCCACTCTTCTAGCGTATTTAACTTTATCTACATAATATAAATTAGTAGCTCTACAATTAAAGCTATTATAATCTCTATGCCCAAGTATTAACTGCTCACCTAATTTCTCTACTGGCTTTTCTACAAATATCTTTCCTACAAAATAGCTTGGTGCACAACGGAAGCTCTTTTTATCAATCATAAGAGTTATCATGGGCCTAACACGCTTTCCACAAACATTATTATGTACCACAATAAATTGTCCTTTTTTATTCTTGTACCTACCGTAATTACTGACTTCATATGATGTACCAGGTATATTTACAAAACACTCATCCTCAATTTCTTCTTTAACCATAAATTCTCTTAATACCTTTACATCTACATCATCATCAACCAAATAACTATTAATATTTGCTATTTTCCTTCTTCTACTTTTATAACAGGCCAATGTCTCTTTACTCTTGCCTGTTATGCCTTTAAGTTGCTCATAAGTTATAGGTTGTCTTTTACAGGTTATTGGATCAAATAAAAACATATCAAACACCCCCACTTATCAATCCATAGGGGCAGAAGCCCCTACGCTTTAAGCTAGTATATTAATTTCAATACCTTCAAGTTGTTCCTCAAAGTATTTTTTAATTCTACCAATAGCATCATTTCGCCATGCGCCACCATCTGCTTCAAAGAGTGCTGCGCTTGGGCCATCTTTCATTCTGAAAATAAACTTGCTAAGTGGTTGTTTAACCTCTTGGAATGTACGATAAGGTGCAAGTAATACTGGGTTAGGCACTTTAACAGCTTCAATGCTTGCAACACCAGTTTTAATCATAGCTGACTGGCTTACTCCATCATCACCAACTTGCTTAATGGCTTCTTCCTTCACACATCCTGTAACTTGTAAAAGCATTTTCTTGTAATCCACTTCAACATCATTGCCATCTACATTTTCTACAACTGATTGATTAACAAATCCTGATTGAAGCATGATGTTAAATGCTTCTGTATCTAAGAACTGATCAAACTTCACGTTATTTGGCAAAATTACTTGTGCATCAATATATACTTCACGTGCTCTATCACCATTTACATATGACAAAAGTAAAACTTCTTGAGGTGATACAATATGGATAACCATCTCTTTTGAATCCATATAATCTACGCCATTTTTCACATAATCCACGATAGAAGTCAAACTATGTGTTACAATAGGTGCTACTGTTGGCTCATTAATTCTATAAAGCCTCCCTGGTGTATACTGACCACCATTATTTGCCTCAATGATTACTTGCTCTTTACCTAAACCTACTAAATATGCTGCTGTTTCTTGATTTAACATACTTTTCATCCCCTTGTATTTTTATTAATTTATCTTAAAACCTGTAGACCAGCCTCTAACTTAGGCTGACTTTGTGAGGTTACCTCACCTGTTTCATGGTCGATTACCATTGCCTGTTGCCCTGGTATCTGCTTTCTAAACTCACTTGCAACAACTTCACCATTAATATCTTGGTCAATAAGAATAACTGATTTAACTGCCATACGTGGTGCTAATTTTGTTTTAGCTACAATACTTACGTTACTAAGTTCTCTATTTTCGTCTGTTTGAAGTGTAATATCTATAGTCACCTTACGTTTTGGTTTAAAATCCGTATTAGGATCTGTCATATTCTCAAGTACTTCTTTAAGGGCTTGGTTAACTCTTGCATGTAATGCCCCATCTGCAAATTGATCTAAACTAATGCCACTATTCATGAAATCACCCCATGTCATCTTTAGTATTGTTTTTTGATTCTTGATTTAGAAAGTTTTTTGTTATGCATAAATTTAAGTTCATGCTCTAATTGATGTAGTGTATAAATACCATCATAGAACTTGCTATATGTAGCAATGACTACTGTTGCCGTTTCTGCCACCTGCTTAGCTGTCCATTGATACCCCTTGTACTGATAAAGCGGTGACTTTCCCTTCCTCTCAACTTTTACCCACCCACGGTTCAGTAACATACGTTCCTTTACTTCATTAATACTTATTTTCATAAAATTCATCCTCCCTTATAACCTCATCTGGTCATATGATGTATTATCTTTAGTTTCACCTGTTTATTGTTCTGGCTGCCAATTTTGATATTGCCTATTACCCTTTAGCCGAATCTTATTAGCTGCCTCTTTCTGCTCCTTGCATGCACATTTCACAAGTCTATAATCAACTAATTGTGAACCACTTAAATCACACATAGGTACCACATTTCTCTCATCATCCTTATGTACTGCAGGGTATCCTGAATCTAAACATACAAGGCAATTATATGTTTTCATTACCTCCTCCTTTAGGCATTATTTAATTGATTTTCTATGTACTGACGCTCAAGTCTCTCTAGTTCATCAAAATTATAATTATGTCCATGCTTATTGATGCAAGTAAATTTATCTATCTTACCAGTTGCCTTATTATCTTGCTTATTATTTTGTCTAAAACTAATAACACTGTTTGTATACTGCTCTAAGTTTAATGTGTCATGTTTAAGTAATCTTTCAAGTGTCCCCTTAGCATAATTCCATGCCTTTCCTCTTTCCACCGCATTTTGAATGACTGTACAAATCAATTCATCTGACATACCTTGTTGTTTAAATCCTAGTAATTGCTCCTTGATAACCTTAGGTACTTTCTCAACACAAAAATTATTTTTGTAACAAGTAATAACTGGATCAGCTCTACTTGCATAACTTGCTTGCTTACTTGCTCCTTCAACTTGAGTAGGTATGTAAGTATCTATGTTAGTAATCTCTGTAGTAATCTTTGTAGTAATCTCTGTATTTGTCTGTGGAATTTTCCATAGAGGGGTGTCTTTTTTTCCATAGGGGTGTGTGGAATTTTCGACAGGGGTCTGTGGAATTTTCGATAGATGTATTTTCTGTTCTTCAACGACTTTATCTTCTTCAAAAACACTTAATTCTTTTAGTCTATTCACATTTAATCTTATAAACATAACATTATACAAACCCTTATCTGGAATATCTCTAAACACTCTTTCAATCACACCTAATTCTTCAAGACGTACAATTGCATCTTTTACTTGTCCTTTACTAACACCAAACAAATTAGCAAGCTGCTCATAGCTTTTCTGTAGTAAATCTGATGCATATTTATTACGCCACCCTAGATGCTGTCCTGTTTGTTCATCTCTTACTTCAACAGGTTTATACCAGTAAACAATTTCTGCAAGGATATTTACTGCAAGTAAGTAGGCTTTACCATTTTCCCTTTTAATTGTTTTAAACCATGCTGTGTGTACAATATTCCCAGTTAATGTGAAGTATTTTAAATCGTCCATTTCAATCCCCCTCTAGTAAGCTATATTTTTAACCCCATGTTCCATTTGGATAATAGTGAAACCAATCGCCACTAACCATATATACCTTTAAGTGGTCTTTGTGTTCAGTTACACGTTTTGGCACATACTTTAACTTAGCTTCTATACCACAAGCATTTATATGTTTAATATAAATTTTCTCAAACATAGCCTTAGCACATTCACTAAGTCTGCTGTAACCTGAAACTTGTTGCAAATCAATTTCTAATGCATTAACAACACTGTTACCATTTACACGTATCATCTACATTACTCCTTTCATCTGTTAAGCAAACTCAAATCTAAGTGATAACGAATGTATGAAACCATTTCTTTTATTCAAAGCTTTATAAACAGTTCTTTCATTTAGCCAATTGTCATATGCTGCATCAGAAATGCTGTTGTATTCTTCAACTAATTCCCCAGTAAAATAATCTAATTGTTTAACCTTTTTACTTGTACTCATATGAAAACTCCTTAAAAAATGGTGTAAAATATAAGCCTATATCTATACACACAAAATATAGGTTATTAAAATTATTATGTAAAAATTAAAAAATCATCTGTTGAATTTTAAAACGTAAGCAGATTGTATTAAGTGCAAGTTGCTGGTTCTGCTCATCCAAGATTGAAAACAAATCACACACATTAATATTCTTCTGTGCGCAAGTGTTATATAAATGAATACCGAGTTTAATTAGTTGTCTTCCTGAGCTACTAATTTTATTAATAAGTTTACGGTCTTTTAACATGTTTCTTTGAAAGTCATAAATGTCATACCTATGAGCATAAAGCTCTTGATTGCCTGAAATAAGATAAAATAAAGCGTTTCTTTCCATATCTGCAACTGATGTATCCGCTTCAATGATTAATGTTGAAAATCTTTCTTCATGTTGCTCGTCCAAAAATAGAATCTCCATATATTCCGCCTCCATTTGACTAAATCATTACAAGATGCTATGATTTAGGTAGTCAGTTTTTACATATGCCTTTACAAGATTGTGCTCTTGTAAGGGCTTTTCTTTTGTGTCTCATCATGAAGTTCTTCTTATGTACGTTAAATGTTAAATAAAATATCCTGCTTGTTTACCCATCTCTATGAATTGCCTACGCTGTTCTTTTGGCAACTTCTCAATATAGGCTCTTAAAAAGATTTCTTGTGCATGAAATACTGTTTCTTGAAATGTAGGTCGATTTTTATCTTCAGAAAAATGGTGTGTGATCTTACCAGCATATCTTCCCAAATCATCAACCCCTTTCTTGAAATCATATGTTTGTTGTCATTTGTCCTATGCTGTAACATACCTGTATAACATTTTGTAATTTGAATATCATAAGTATTAATTGACATCTTGCCATTTACTTAATCAATCGGTAAGTTGTTAAGCAAAAAAAATCTCTATTAATTCGTCATTTGTTAAAGAAAGCGCAATTGCTAACTTGCTTATTTCTGAGCATGTAAATTCACGACTTCCAAGTTCTTTTCGATTATAGCTAACTTCTACAATACCTATTTTTTTTGCTAATTCTTTCTGTGTTAGCCCTTTTTCGATGCGCTTACTCTTTAATTTTAGGTTATTCAACAAACCACCTCTTTCTTAACCAATTGGTTATGATTTAATTATACTTACCTTTTGGTTAAAGTCAATACTAATTTTAAAAATAAATTATAAAAATGGTTAGTTTTTTAAACCGAATGGTTAAATGCGATATAATACAAATAAAATGGAGGGATAATATTGAAAAGTCTTGGTGAAAAATTAATGGATATTTTAGAACAAAAAGATATGACTCAACGAAACTTAGCAGATTTAGTTGGAGTAACTGAAGTAACCATATCTAGATACATTAATGGAAGTAGACAACCACGCTCTGACATTTTAGGTAAAATAGCTAAAGCTCTTAATGTATCCCTTGATGATTTATTAAATACATCTACTATTGATGCATCACACATTGTGCCTAAAAATAATAAACTTGAATACCAACAATTTATGGATAATGTAAAGGTCTATTTTATGAATGCAGATGCTGAAGATAAGGATGCAATTTTTAAAGATATATCAGATATCTACTTCGAAAGTAAACAAATTAATAAAAAGAAATATTCATCTCATAAAAAAAAATAACTATAAACCACTATAAGGAATCTAGAAAATAGTTATTAAAACTGAGGTGACCAAACGTGAATATTGGCTTAAGAGTAAACAATTTAGTAAAGAGACATCAAACTAGAAATCCTTTTAAAATAGCTGAGGACTTAGGCATACATATAAAATATAATCCTTATAAAAATACTAAAGGTTATTTTATAAAAGTATGTACCAACAAGTTTATAGTAATAAACTCAAACTTGGATGAATTTTCTCAGCTTGTTGTAGCCGCTCATGAACTAGGGCATGCTATACTGCATTCATCTCAAAAGAATGCACTTACATACCAAAAAGGTGTATATGTCATTGAAGAATATACGCTCTTCCCCACCAACTCAATATATGAGGATCAGGCAAATAAGTTTGCTGCTGAGCTACTCATTCACGATGATTTTTGCTGGAATACTAACTTACTCAATACAGACCTCGATATCGAAACCTATAAAAAATTAATAGAATTAAAATACTTGAAGATCAAATAGAAGGCTATAAAAATAAAGACTAGGATTATATTTACTTCACCTAGTCTTTATTTTTATACACTGCATTATGTAGTAAACATTATATCTATCATTATAAGGAGGCATCCATAAAGCATATGAAAACATATGAATTTTCATTACCCAATATAACATATGTAAGCTATTCATCTCTCAATAGATTGATACTTTTTTGGGCAAAACTTAAGTCTATTAAGGACTCTACTATATATATTAATTGTACTAATGTTCAAGAACTAGACATTAGTTTATTTAGTGTATTAGGTATATTACTTGAAGATATAAAAAATACAAATAACAATACTATACTTTTTAGACGTATTCCTAAACTATTGTTTTCTAGATTTATAGACTATGAATTTGTAAAAATTAAGTCTATGAAAAATAAATGTATTCCTCATGATTTAGAATTAAATGTATTAAACTACAAAACTTTATCTGGAGATGATAATGATTTATTTAGATCCTATATTAATGAAAATATAAGTAAACTCAACCTATCTAAAAATACAAGTGATATGCTTATCAAAGTATTAATGGAAATATTTTTAAATGTTCAAATGCATGCTCGTACACATCCTGAAAAAAATGTCTTTAAAGATAAAGAAATATTCTTTGCAGGGTATTATGATAAAAATTCAGACATACTAAAATTTACAATCTGCAATAGAGGGATATCATTTAAAGATAATGTTAAAAGTAAATTAGGCCTTCTTTTAAAATCTGACCATGAGTATATATCATTAGTCTTAACTAAGGGAATGTCCTCAAAAAAAACTATTCCTGGTGGAATGGGTCTATACTTCTTACATAATTTAATTAAGAATAGTAACGGATATTTATCTATATGTTCTGGTAAAGGCCTATACTCTATCGAATCGAATAAACCAACAATAGCTTTCGATAATCAATATGAATTTCCTGGCTCATTAATATCAGCGTCTTTTAAGGTTAATGCATTATCAAATATTCTAATTGATGATATTTCACCTACTATGATTTTTACATTAAATGACATAATTTCCACTGAAGGAGGCATATAAAATGTGTTTAATCTGCTTTTGCAAAGATAAATTTCAATTTCATTTACGAACTGTTTCTCAAATGCAAGGTCCAAGTTTTGAACATACAATAACACATTACATGGAAAACTTTATTTCATCATTTAATCAACATTCTTCTTTGGGGCTATGTGAAAATCATCAAGGTTTTCACATACTAAATAAACGGTTAATGGAAATAGGTACAGATGAAATACGTAATGTATTTACTCAAATACATAATATATATGTTTTATGGGTAAATTCTAATACCGTAGATTCAATGAAATGTTTGGAAACATTGTTTAAACAATATAACTTACATGAATTTACAAGATATATTGATGATGATATTTTCTTTAGAGGAAGATTATCTAATATACCTCTATCAGAATGGGATATGTATCATATTCCATTTAACAAAAGATATCTAATAAAGAATCAAAGATATAGCCTCGGAGGACAACCAATTCTATATCTATCAAGTTCTCCATTGGGTGTATTTAATGAACTTAATATATCTCGTGAAGATATTGATACATTAAATAAGTTAAATATATGTTCTTTTTTATTAAAGTCTGATAGTACACCACGTAAAATACTTGATTTTTGTAATTACTTTAATTCTATATCAATCAATGATGACTGCAATATGGATTTTATACAAACTACAACAACTAAAGTAGATACTCCTGAATATATCTCTTCTATGATTAACAATATGATTATATCTACAGACAATAATGATTTTAATGAATCTAATGCCGTATTAGATGTAAAAAGTAAGTTTATCCTTATGATATTAGCATCTTGTTGTAGTTTTAATCTACATAAAACAATATCAGAACCTTTTTTTATAGAAGAATATGTACTTCCTCAATTAGTGGCTCAGCATTGCCAAGAAAATAACTTTGATGGTATAATATATGCATCTTGCAAAACATATAAAAATAACGAACTAAATTTATCAGATGATTTAAGCAATTATGTCGACAGGTTTAGTGATAATTTAGCTTTATTTACAACATATAGTCTTGATAATTCAAAAGACCCATTATATGTATATGATAAAAATTTATATTCTTTACTAAAAATCACTTCTCCTCTACATATATCTCCTAATTTAGATAATTTGGATATAAAAGATATAGAAAAGGAATTTAATTGCTTTATAAATGATTACTCAAATAAAAAAATAACAAAAGAATTACAAAAAATTACTGCTAACAAAAAAATAACTTTATTAACTCATATAAGAAGTATATTGCCACATATTAATGAATATTTTAAATTAATTGAGGGAAAACTTCATATAATTTTATTATATAACTTAGTTATTATTTCAAAAACTGATGTATATATTAATGACGGAGGGATATCGCATGTATAATAATAACGAAATTAAATTAGATTTATATCACATACTAGAAACAAAAAATGTAAAAAAACCAACAGGCGAACGTCCAAGTGAAGGTGATATTATATTTAACTACATTTGCCAAATACTAGATTCCAAGGAGTATTCTTCTATTAGAATAGATTTATCATCTTTACCTAATTTTACATCTGCATTTTTAAATAATGCTATTGGTAAATTATTTATCAAATATAATCATGAAGATTTATTTAAAATCTTGAAAATTGAAGGTGTAACAAATAGTTTTGATTTTAAATTAATCCGTGAAACAATAAAAAATGCAATAAATTTTTCTATTAATAATAATCCAGTATAAATTAAACTATAAAATTTAGAGAAATATACACATTTTTATATGGGTATATTTCTCTGCTTTTATAGTTTATTTATTTCATTAAACTTTATATTTACAATATCTATCACATCATTGCTTACCTTGAAGTTGCTAATATACAATATCTTAAACTTACTAAAATACTTCCTCTCCTTGTAGATCTGCTCGTAGCTCTTAAGCTTTTTCTTTAATGAATTATTAAAACGCTCTACCTCTACAATTAATATCCCTACTTCATTACCTTTCTGTAATGCCATAATTGCATCTGGCCTAATATTATCTAATTTAACCTCTCTCCTAAACTCTATAACTTCATATCCAAGTGATCTGGCATATAATATTGTTTTAGCTGCTATATTAAGGTGCTCTATTTGACGTGGCCTTTGTTTGGCATAATAAAAGTACTGCTCATTGGGTGATTCTCTAAATCGTTTTAAGTGGCCATACTCCACCAATTTATTAAGTCGCCGCATGGCTACTCTATAACTTGGGTAAAATAACTTATAAATAACATCACTCTTACAGGGATTAGCACTTACAAATTCAACAACTTTTAAATCACGCTCTGTCATATAAGCTTTCTAAGACTTTCTATATCTTTTTGTGGTACCTGCTGCTTATAACTATTACGCTCATAACTTTCTATAATGCTTTTTCCTGTAAGCTTATCACCTATTTGTTCAAGAATTTCTTTGTCAGTTAGATAGTATGACTTAAATAATTTAATAGCTCCACCAATCTTTATAAAGCCCTCTCCAGGCGCTTTCAAGTCACGGCTTGCTATATAATTCCCCTTCTGACTTGTTACAATCTCTGAATCAATATCCGTCTCCACGTGAAAAGAAACAATGTTTTTAAGGTTACACTTAATATTACCTGGTAGCACATCAGCAGATGGACGCTGGGTACATACAAAAATAATAATATTCGCTGCTCTTGCACGACTTAAAAGTTCAAATAACATTTTCTTTGCTTCTTTACTTTCAATTAAGCCATTATACTCATCAATGATTAAAAATACTGGTTGCATATCTCTATATTTCTTATTATACTCCTTAAAAGATTTGCAACCTGAACTTAAAATTTTAGCATAGCGTTTTTCCATTAATTCTAATGTTTCAGATAGGATCTTAATAGCTGCATCTATTTTTATTGCAAATTTACTTAGTTTAGGATACTTCCTATACATACCAAACTCTACGCCACCCTTTAAATCTACAATGCGTACTTCCCAACTATTAAGTATAATCTGTAACATAATGATATTTAGAAAAACGCTTTTACCTGTACCTGTAGATCCAAATACGCCTGTATGCATTTCTGTACCTGTTAAATCTAACCTCACAGGATTTCCCTTCATATCTATACCTATATTGAAGATACACTTCCCACTAATATTATTTTTAAAGTCCATAACGCACTTTTCAGGATAACTACTTTTAACTTTGGTAATAATAACATAGTATTTATCCTTTTGAATTAATAAGCTGCTTTTAAAACTATTCTCTAGGGCTTCTTTATGCTTTGCAATATCACTATAACTCAGCCCCATTGGTAAAGCGTACACATATTCAATATTATCTCCAGCCTTACGACATACAATGCGCTTAGGTGTAGCACCTTCTTTATTGACTACCCCTAAGTTTAACCATATCTTTTTTTCATCTTGCCTAAGATCTAACGCACTAAGTACTAAACAACCAGTTACTGCAACTATACCTGGTACTATTAATATTGGCATCATACTATGTGCTCCTATCATTAGCATACCACCTACATATGTTGTTACTAATTTACTATTCATAACTTATTCCCCCTATACATTCCACTATACACACCAGTATTCAATCCATTTGTACACCATGATTTATGTGTTTCAATGTCTCATATGCATAATTTTTACTCATTTACTCGCCTACTCGCTTCGCCCTAGGCTCGTATTTTTTTGCACCGATTTCTACCCATACGCCCTACTCCTAATTCACCATATTGCTAAACACTTGAATGATATCAAATGCATCCTTTACAACTTTAAAAATCGTCATTACACACGTTACACCTGCAATAATATTCACCTTTACTATCCATTCCTTTTTACCTGCTTCTTCTAGTAAAGCATCTACTATAGATACTATAAGTACAAATGCTCCAATCTTAAATACAAGTGCCATCCCTTCAGCTAATGTGATACCCATCATACATCCCTCCTATAATTCACAATGTGATCTTCTATGCTCTTAAGCATATTAAAAACAATATTAAGCGTCTCTGGCGTAACCTTATCGCTCATAATAGCCTTATCTCTCAAAATCAATTCATTGATGTAGCTACTTTTATTATCTTTGGTTTGCAGCACTTCAATAGCTTCTACAGATAAATTAAACGTTCTATTCATAAAATCCCTCCATTTTTTATTTAATTTTTAAATAAATTTTATTTACGATTCATAATATGCAACGAGCGTTTCACTTTATGACTCATTTTATATTTAATATAAAAATCGATTTAATAATTTATTGTTAAAATTCAAAAATATAGTAAAATATACATATAAAGAAAGGAGCAAATATATGGCCGTTACATATGAGAGATTACGAATTGAAATGGCAAAAAGAAATATTGAATGGAAAGATCTTGTGAAGGCAGATATTATATCTCAACCAACACGTAGAAAATTTGTAAGAGAAGAATATGTTGACTTAAAAAGCCTAGAACGTATTGCTAATTATTTAGGTGTTGATATTGGAGATATTGTATGCATCAAAAAAGACTCGAACTAAATTGTTCGAGCCTTTTTTGTATTCGTTGCAAATACTCTATCACATATTTTAATAGTCAACCAAATTGCAAAGATGCCTATAAGCGATATACCTAAATATGCCCAATAACATTCAGCAACAACTTGATTTCCACCACTTAGAAAATTAATTACTTTATCTACAATCTTAAATCCAATCATCAAAGCACCTGGTATAAGCAATACGATATTACATAGTAAAACAACTAAGGCTATAATACCATATACAATGCCATACTTTTTAAATACGTCAATTATAAATAGTTTTCGTAGAAATCCTTTATTACTCGTGTCAAACTCTAACTCTTCTTCTTCGTCCATAATATCTATTCCCCCTTATTCTTTTAAAATAATTATATATTATTCACATTATACACACAACTTGTTTTTCTACATTATACCCCTTCTATACATAACAAAATTTAAATATAATAAAGTAATTAACATTAGTAGGAGGCACAAAATGAAAATAGCAATTTACGCACGTAAATCAAAAATGACTGATAAAGGCGAATCAGTAGATAATCAAATTAATACATGTATGGATTATATTAATAACTACTCTTCTGCTGCTGATGCAGAATTTATTATTTTTAAAGATGAAGGATTTAGTGGTGGTAACACACAACGTCCAGAGTTTCAAAAGCTTCTTAAATCTGCTCAAAAAAGCGAGTTTGATACACTTATTTGTTATAGACTAGACCGTGTTTCTCGTAGTGTATCTGATTTTAGCAATACGTATGACCTACTTCAAGCGCATGGCATAAACTTCATATCTGTAAAAGAACAATTTGATACTACAACACCTATAGGACGTGCCATGCTCAATATTAGTATGGTATTTGCACAACTTGAACGTGAAACAATTGCTGAACGTATACGTGATAATATGCTTGCCTTATCACGTACTGGGCGCTGGCTTGGTGGTATTACACCTACAGGTTTTATATCTGAACCAATTGAATATTATGATGCTGATATGCATCTTAAAAAAATGTATAAGCTGGTACCAATTAAAGAAGAATTGTTAGTTGTCAGCACAATTTACAATAAATTTATGGAAGTTAAAAGTTTACGTGGTGTAGAAGGTTATTTACTCACCAATAATATTCTTACTAAAAACAATTGTAACTATGTTCCTGATACCATTAAAAATATTTTAACTAATCCAGTATATGCTGCTGCTGATGAGGCTCTATATGATTATTTAGAAGAAATAGGTTGTGAAATTTGTAATGATCGTAAGGAGTTCACTGGGGAATATGGCATGATGATTTATAACAAGAATGAAAAGATAGGTAAAAAAACTCAATCTAAAGACCATACACAGTGGATTGCAGCTATAGGTAAGCATACACCTCTACTTACTGGAGCAAGATGGGTACTTGTTCAAAAGATACTTGGAAATAACACATCAAAGAGTTTCTTTAGTGGTCAAGATGCTAACTATGGTTTACTTGCAGGACTTATTAAATGTAAAAATTGTGGTAAATCAATGCGCCTAAAAAAAGGCAAGCCAAGCGCTATAACTGGCAAAACTGCATTCACATATGTATGCCATACAAAAGAATTAACAAGACGTAAACTTTGTAACTGCCCTAACATTATTGGGCAAGAAGCAGATGCTGATGTTATGGAATACTTATTAAAACTTACAGATGAAGATTCATTTATACGTAAGACCATTAAAACTAATAACATAGCTATTGCAGAAGATTTAGCAGATATTAACTTACAAATTAATGCACTTCAGAATGAACTCGAAGCTAATCAAAAAGCTATCAATAATGTAATGGAACAGCTCTCACAAGTAGATGTCTCTCTTTCACATCACTTTATTAATAAACTTAAAGATTTAGATAAAGAACAAATTGAACTTAAAGAACGTATGAAAAAACTTAATAGTAGTAAATCAAATAGTGAGGTTAATTCATTAAATATGCAGCTTATAGCAAATTCATTAAATGCCCTTAAATCACTTAAAGAGACAGATGATATTAAAATACAGCGCTCTATTATTCGAAGTGTTGTAGAACAAATTGTATGGGATGGTGAAAGCTTAGATATTCAAATATTTGGTACGTGAAGGGGTGCGACACCTTGTAACAATAGCAAATGCTATTCCCACTGCTGAAGGGGCTATACAATATGCTATGCAAAATAGTGAAATCACACTCCACAATAGTCATTGCCTAGTTCTAGGCTTCGGACGTTGCGGTAAAATATTAGCTTATAAACTTCATGGTCTAGGTGCACATGTAGCTGTAGAAGCACGTTCTACTACTGACCTTTCTTTTATTAGTACTTATGGATACGAAGCTATTCCTTTAAACGAGCTTACACCTCACTTAGGTAGGTTTGATTTTATCTTTAATACAATTCCTGTTGTTATTTTAAATAAGACTGAAATCGATGCTTTTAATCCTGAGGCTGTATATATTGAACTTGCTTCTGTACCTGGCGGTATAGATATTAATTACTGTCATGAACGTGGCATACTGCATATACCTGCACCATCACTTCCTGGTATTGTAGCTCCAAAAAGTGCTGCTGATATTTTATACCAATGTCTTTTACTCATTTTACGTGATCAGGGGGCTTCTCTATGAAAGACTTAAAAGGATTAAACTTAGGGTTTGCTATGTGCGGCTCGTTTTGTACTTTTTCAAAAGCACTTATTTTAATGAAAGATTTAGTGGATATGGGAATCAATGTTTTTCCTATTATGTCCACTAATGCTTATGCAACTTCTACACGTTTCGGAGATGCGACAGATATTAACTTTAAAATTGAATCCATTACAAATAAAACAATTATCCATACAAATGTAGATGCAGAACCACTTGGACCTAAATCACTCATTGATGCATTAATTATTGCACCTTGTACGGGTAATACCTTAGCAAAGCTTGCTTATAGCATTACAGACACACCTGTGTTACTTGCTGCGAAATCACTTCTAAGAAATGGTAAACCTATCATTATTGCTCTCGCTAGCAATGATGGTATTAGCGGTAGTCTTAAAAATATTGGGCATCTTTTAGAAAAGAAAAATATTTTCTTTGTACCACTAGGTCAAGATGATGTGGTTAAAAAACCTTTCTCTCTTGTATCAGACTTAACGAAAGCACCAGAAACCATCGCCCTAGCATTAGAAGGTACACAAAAACAGCCTGTATTCATTACCTACTCTTAAAATATACTTTTTCTTCAAACATCTTAACTCATATCGCTTTAAATTTTAGAGAGGAGATTGCAAATTAACATTAGTTATTTTGCAACATCCTCTTTATTAATTTCTAAATAATTAGTATATTTAAAGCCAATATGTTGAAATATTTTTGGAAAATAGTTATAATTTTTATAAAATAAGTGCATTATAAAATAGATTCTTTTATTATATAGTGCCATATCATTTATAAGGAGAATACTATGGCAAAAAGACATACTAAGTTACGCGTGATTGGAAGCATGATTTTTAGTCTAGTTACTTCCGTACTTCTTCTCTTAGGAAGTATCATTGCGCTTTATTCCAGCTATAACTACACTTCCCGTATTTTAGCCCAAGAAGCAAGTCGTGAAGCAAATGAAGCAATTTCTGAAATGACTCTCGAAATAGATGCCGATACCTCACTCCATAAATTAGCTCATCACTTAAAAGAAAACGGATTTATTTCAAACATCCCTTATTTTAAAGTAGAAGCCTTCTTAGCAAAAGTGAAGCCACCTTTTAAGCCAGGGGAATATACAGTAAGTAGCAACATGTCAAGTAGTGAAATTTTAGCCATGCTTACAACTGATATCACGGATGAAGAAGAAACTGTTCGCTTTATGATTCCAGAAGGTTATACTATTCCGCAAATTGCCGCAAAATTAGACTCTGAAGGCATTGTAGAAAGTACAGTTTTTTTAGATGCTGTTCAAAATAGGACCTATGACTATGACTTTCTAAAAGATATTCCAGAGAATGTTACTTATAAATTAGAAGGCTATCTATTCCCAGATACCTATATTGTTAGAAAAGGGGCTACACCTGAAGAAATTATAGTAAAAATGCTCACACGTTTTAAAGAGATTACTGATAAATACAATACCTATCTAGCTAATACGAACTATAGCTTACATGAAATTCTCTCCATTGCTTCTATGGTAGAAGGCGAAGCCAAGCTCCCTGAAGAGCGTGCTACTATATCTGGTGTCATTTATAATCGTTTAGATGCACACATTAACTTGCAAATGTGCTCTACTATCCAATATCTTTTGGACAAGCGTAAGGTAAACCTTTCTTTTGATGATTTAAAAGTAGATAGCCCTTACAATACGTATCTTTATACAGGTTTACCCCCCGGACCAATTTGTAATCCTGGTGAAGCAAGCTTTGAAGCTGCTCTTTTACCAGAAGTTCATGATTATTATTATTTTGTTGTTGCCGATAATGAAACAGGATCACATCGCTTCAGTGAAACCGCTGAAGATCATAATAAAGCGAAAACGCAATATAAACAAAGTATCGACAAAAATTTTTATGAATAAACTTTTTAAAGGGGTTTTAAGGCCCCTTTTTTGCTTGTTTTTCAAATACCACTTGAATTCAAACGTATTTTCCTTTATATTGACATAGGAGAACATTTTAGAAAGGGACTTTTTATGAGCGAAATTAATTATAGCTACATTGTTGAATATATTCGTGCACTTCATACACCACCACAAAATCCTATCTTAGCAGAAATTGAAACTGCAATTGCCATGGGAGAGGAAACATGGCCAATTATTAAACCTGAAGTTGCAGACTTTATGAAAGTAATATTATCCCTTATGAAACCAAAAGAAATTTTAGAAATCGGAACCGCAGTAGGCTACTCTTCTATTTTAATGAGTGAATGCCTCCCAGAAGGTGGACATATTACAACGCTTGAGCGTTTTCCATATATGCTAAAACAAGCTGAAAAAAACATTAAAAAAGCTGGACTTGAAGATACAATTCAAATCATTGTAGGAGATGCAGCTGAAACACTTCTCACACTTCCTAGTGAAAGCTATGATGTTATTTTCATGGATTGTGCCAAAGGACAATATATTAACTTTTTACCAGAATGTATTAGATTATTAAAACCAAACGGCTTACTGATTACAGATAATGTATTACACAAGGGGGCTGTCGCTAAGTCACGTTACTTAATTGAGCGTAGACAACGTACAACCCATTCAAGACTACGTGATTTTTTATGGACAATTATGCATACACCAGAGTTAAAATCTAGTGTTTTACCATTTGGTGATGGGATTGCCCTAAGTTACAAAATCGGAGGGACAGAAAATGAGAACTAAAAAAGTAGAACTTCTTGCACCTGCAGGAAGCTTAGAAAATTTAAAAGTAGCTGTACTTTATGGTGCAGATGCAGTTTACATTGGCGGAAGCCAATATGGACTTCGTGCAAAAGCAAAAAACTTTACAGAAGACGAAATGCGTGAAGGGATTGCTTTTGCCCATGCGCATGGTGTACAAGTCTATGTAACAGTTAATATTTTCGCACACCATCAAGACTTTGAAGGTATGAAAGAATATTTCTTAGGCCTTGCTGATATGGGCGTAGATGCATTAATCGTTGCAGACCCAGGTGTATTTAGCGTTGTACGTGAAGTACTTCCTGATATGGAAGTTCATATTTCAACACAAGCTAATAATACAAACTTCCATACTGCACTCTTTTGGGCAAAACAAGGTGCAAAACGTATTGTAACTGCTCGTGAGCTTTCATTTGAAGAAATCAAAGCAATGCACGATAATATTCCAGAAGATATTGATATTGAATCATTCGTACATGGTGCAATGTGTATGGCCTATTCAGGACGCTGCTTACTTAGTAACTACATGACAAATCGTGATGCGAATCATGGAGAATGTGCCCAACCATGCCGTTGGAAATATCATGTTGTTGAAGAAACAAGACCAGGTGAATATATGCCTGTAGAAGAAGATGAACGTGGTACTTATATTTACAACTCACGCGACCTTTGTATGATTGAATACATTCCTCAGCTTGTAGAAGCTGGTGTATATAGCTTTAAAATCGAAGGCCGTATGAAAACACCTCTTTATGTAGCAACAGTTGTAAAAGCTTATCGCGATGCTATTGATACTTACTTCAGAGATCCAGCTGAATATGAAGCTAAAAAAGCTTACTTCCTTCAAGAAGTAAGTAAAGCAAGCCATCGTCAATTTACAACTGGTTTCTATGAACATAAACCAACTTCTAAAGATCAAACTTATGGCCATAACTCATATGTCAGAAACTATGAATTCTCAGGTGTTATTCGTGATTATGACGCTGAAACAGGTATGATTACTGTAGAACAACGTCGTAAATTCTCTGTAGGCAATGAAGTTGAAATTTTAATTCCACATGGTGACTTTATCACAACAACAATTGAAGAAATGTGGAATGAAGATGGTGAATCTATTGAATCTGCACCACATCCAATGCAGATTGTAAAATTCAAAGTTCCTGTAGCCGTACCAGTTCCTTCTATTCTTAGAAGGTTTGTATAAAAATTATAAAAAACAGGCATGAATACTAAAAATATTCATGCCTGTTTTTATTTAAACCATTTAAGACACTCATCAAAGGTTAAAAGTTCTATTTGAAGTTTTTTAGCTAATCGCCTTTCCTTATAGGAGACATGGCTATTTGTAAAGAGCATTGCATTAGTGCCTTTATAAAATGGGATGCTTGCTTTTAAGGCATTGAGGTCTGCTGACATGACCTTGTGATTAATACCAATGCATTTTATAGCAAGACTCTCCTCTTCTTTTTGTGCAACAAATTGTACCCCGTATTCTTGCGGTGATTGCGTATCATTAAGGCGGTAACCTCTATTTTTGAGTTCTAGCTTCACCCATGCTTGCCATGCTTTATCATTCATAAAACGTGGTTCTGCTTCTAAAAAGTGTTTTCTAAACCACTTGAGTGGATGGCACCAAAAGGCACTTATTGCCCCGTCTAAATAACTTTCTAACAAGTCTGCTGCTTGTAACATCTGTGCCTTAAGCTGACCGCCTTCTATAATAGTAATACCATTTAATCTGGCAAGTTGTTCAACCTTTTCAGATGCTGTACCTAAAAACAAAATATAGCCTTTACTTCCTTCAGGATAAAAGCTCATTCTCCCTACAAGCTGCTGAACAGCTTCTAAACCTATTTCTTGCTTATTATAGCATTGCATAACTATTTGTTCTTGATTTTTAACAAGCACAAGCTCTTGTATTTTCTTTAATTGGCCTTTCTTACCTTGCACCTTAGTATAATAACCTAATGTTCGATAAAGTCTTTCTATAAAATACGAAAAACTCCCCTCATCTAATTTACTTAACTGCTCTATAGGTTGTTTAAAGTCTTTATAGCGATTTTCTCTGCCATTATAAATATTTAAAAACATGGCACCTAATAAGCCTAGAAGTAATAATGCCTTAAGCCATACTGCTAAATCAGTTATATACCTTAATAAAAATATTAAAACTGTCCACGAAATGCCTATACTAACTAAACGAAGCATTACCTTTGTATAATAAATCATTTTATTTTCATTCATAATATCACCCTTTTGATTATGAACAGAAAATCTTTCCTTTATACATTCATATTAGCGTTTTCTGAATTAATAGTTTGTCTTTCAATAGCTTTTAAGGCCCTACCTACATAAACTAAAGCGATTCCATAATAAATAACGAAAAAATAGGGCACTGTCATACCGATAAGCCCCAGTATAAATTTAAGCAGCATAGGGACAGTTAAGGCATATGCACCTAATTGACAGCTCATTTCATAGTTTGTTTTACAATGAACAAGTGCACCTACAATAATGCCGCCTATTCCCATCACAATGAAGATACTTAATAGCTTACCTATAAAACTAAATAATGTGCCACATGCAATAATAATAGCAACACCTATTCCTCTTATACGCGTTATAAATTCTGCTATATCTGTAGTCGTCACTTCTAAATCCTTACAATTTGCAAATTCTAACATTTCTACTTGGCCTGTGCTTTTTTTAGAATACATTTTAGTTGCACTAATTACAATTCCTTGCTTATAGCCTTCTAAAGCCGCATCATCGATATCCTGTTCCGTATCAATAATAAAGAGCATATCCTCTGCTTTATAAGTAATGGGCATCGTTGCATCTACAGAAAGTCTGCCATCTTGAATACGAAAACTTGGAAGCTCACCTTCAGATTGATTAATAAACTCATTGATTCCCTTGTTAAAGCCATAGGCTGTTTTTAGACTTATAATCCCACCTAAAATTAATGATAAAATAAATATGTACAAAATACCTTTGCCTAATCCTTGCTTTAAAAATACAGCATATGCTTCTGCATTATATAAAGCATTCTTAAACTTTTGAAAGAACCTCATTTGATTCTCCATTTATATCTCCCCCATTTTCTAAAATTGTTCTACTTATTATAACCCAGTAAATTCCATTATGTAAATATTTTTCTGAATTTTATGTTTTATAATGAGAAATTGTATATTTTTCATTTTCCTGGAAACACTTCAATAAGTTATTAATTATTAATCAAAAGGAGGATTTATTCATGCGTTCTTTAAAACCGCTTATTGCCACCTTACTTCTCATTTCAGCTGCCTTCTTCTGCTTGTTTACAAATCCTACAGAAGAAGAATACTTAAAATGGGCACAAACCCAATATCAATCACAACAAACCACATCAAAAAAAGGCCTTGCTGAAGTATTCTTACAAGTTGCAGGGCCTTCACTAATCAAAAAATCTACATCCTCTACAAACTACCTTATTTTTACACTCTTTGAGACTAAATTTGATGGCAGTTGTATGCAAACCATTGGTATCCTAGATCATTTTATTCCGCTTCCAGTGGTTTCTACAGGAAGTTCTTCTTAATTATACATTGATTCTTTTTAATTTTTTTATTGTGGCATAGTACCTTGAACAATTTCATCATTGTATAAAAGTACAGCTCCATTTGTAAAACTAAAGTCATTACTTTGATCATAATTTGACCAGTTACTATTTGCCATACGTGCTTCTAAATTCAATGTTGTACCTGCTGAAAAACTTTCATCTATTTCCTTAAATCCTATTTCCAAATAAGTATCCGCACCTTCTACTGCTGAATCTAGTGTTACAAATTTATAATTTATAGCCTCTGTTGCACTAAGATACCACGGTGCTTTATTAAATTGAATACCTGCATTATCACTGAAAAAGCTTTGACTTACTTGATTTTCTTTTGTAAAGTAATAGCGTATTGTAAATTTTGATAAATCTAAATCTTGATTGCTAGCATTACTTAAAGTATATTTCATCCCTATCGTATTGCCATCAACCGGGCTGCTATTATCTAATGTAAAATTAATGCCTTCTATCTCTGCAATAGGTATTGGTAACTTTACAATATAATTTAAAGGTTCAATTGTTTTTGTCTCACCATTTGTTAGTGTTGCCACAGCTGTAAAGCTCACATTTAATGGCTCTTGCATCTCTACATTAGGTGTTGTATAAGTTGCCACGCAGCTCTCACCTATACTTTCAGCAAGTAATTCTCCATTTGCATAAATAGCTACTTTTTCAATTCCTCCTACAGCGCCTGTACTTTCAGCTGTTAATGTAATTGTTTGAGGTGCATCACTTGCATCAATCTGATTATCATCTACAGAGGATATAAGTGTGAGTGCTGGTGCTTCTGGTAAAGTATACATTACCTTAAATTTAGAATTTGTTGTGGCAACTTCACCTTCTGCTGTAAATGCTTGGGCTGGAGCAGTTTCGCTTATGCTTTTTCCAAAATTAACTTTTAATTATTTTTCATGAGCTTTTTCATTAATCTTGCTTTTAAACCACTATTTCCCTTGAAAATAGGTAAAGTTCCCCTTTCCCCATTTTCTAATACGCTATTCTATTTTCCTTTTGAACTAAGAAGTATTAAACCGATATGTACTACTTTTTCTTAAATTACTAAGTTCCTTATCTACTAATCTTACTACTTCCTTTTGTGTCAGCTTACTCCGTTTTAATCTACGCGCCATAAATACTTGCATCAAATTAAAGGCAATACTCATTAAATATATAATAGCAGTAGCTGCATTCATCTCATGTATATAACAATGTTCAAGTTCACAATAGGTTTTTAAGTTATTAAAAATACTATTTTCTATATCCCACCTCGCATGAATAATTTTATAAATCGTTTGAAGTGCTATTGTAAAATCTGTGGTCATAACAACTACTTGTGTATATTTTCCTTGGGCATTCTTTTGCTGGAACTTAACAAGTCTTAATGGCTTATCTACACCCTTTAAACAAAAGCTTTCTTCATAGGCCACAATTTTTCTATTTCTTTTCTGATCTTGCCACGCTTCTTTGATTTCACTCTTATTAATCTGTGTTTTCGCTACCTTAATTGCTAGATTATGTGTCCCTTTTACTTGTACGATTGGTATTACATTACATGAAATACAATGATTAAACCATACACTATTACTTGCTAATGCATCGTATACTACCACATCTAATAGATGTTTGTGTTCCTTTGTTGCCCGCGTTAATAATCTTTTAGCAACCGTTAATTCACCTTCTTCTTTTTTACTACTATCTACTAGTCCTTGATACATTTCATAATCTATGATTAACCTCGGTTTTTGCCCTACCAATGTCATAAATACAGCATTATGACTATAATCTATTTTCCCATTTCTTTTCATTTGTGCTGCACAATGCTTACAAGATTTCTTTTGACTGCCAAATAATCTTGTGCCATCTAAAGCTGCTACAGTATACCCATCTATCGTTCCTTGTCGAACAACTTTATTCCTTATACTGGTTTTAATAATCCCTCTATTAATATCTTGAATACCCTGTATTTCAACTTTTTTCAATGTATTTCTTATAGTATCTATCTGTGGCAATTTTGTCTGATTTAAGACCAAACCTTTAAAATCTCCGCTCTGCAATCGGTATTTTAATTCGTTAAAACTTTTTATTCTAACTAAAAACCCAAATAGCACGGGAAGTATGACACTTGCCGTGCTATAGGTAGGATTAATCCTTGTATCTGTTAATTTCATAAGGCCATTTTCTATATCATAAACTTTCTTCATATAGCTAATAAGCTTCTTTAAATATCCCCTTTTCATGTCTACTCCTATTATTTTAGATTCAATAAAATAATTATACATTATTTCCATTTTTCATTCAATTATTGAACCTAAAATGCGGATTTTGCAACATATAAATATCTAGAAGTATTTCATTGATTTTATTAGCTCTTGAACATATAGACGCGAAAGTCCTGCTCTTTTACAATTGAAATCACCCCACCATAAAAACACGCCAATTTACTTTCTGTGGTCAATGCGGGTGCACCTTCTATAATGTTTTCTTCATTGGCAGTAGCTGCATTCATATCATGTATGTAACAATGTTAAGTTTCACTTTTAGCAACCATTAGTTCTCCTTCTTCTTTTTTACTACTATCTACTAATCCTTGATACGTTTCAAAATCTATGATTAATCTAGGTTTTTGCCCTACTAATGTCATAAATACAGCATTATGGCTATACTCTATTTTTCTGTTTCTTTTCATTTGTGTTGCACAATAATGACAAGATTTCTTTTGACTACCAAATAATCTTGTACCATCTAAAGCTGCTACGGTATAGCCATCTATCGTTCCTTGGCGAACAAGTTTATTCCTTATACTCGTTTTAATAATCCCTCTATTAATTTCTTGTAGACCATGTATTTCAATCTTTTTCAACGTATTTCTTATAGCATCTATCTGTGGTAATTTTGTCCCACTTAAAACTAACCGTTGAAAATCTCCACTCTGCAAGCGATATTTTAATTCATTAAAACTTTTTATTCTGACTAAAAAGCCAAATAGCACGGGAAGTATGACACTAGCCGTGCTATAAGTAGGATTCACCCTTGTATCTGTTAATCTCATTAGACCATTTTCTATATTATAAACCTTCTTCATATAGCCAATAAGCTTCTTTAAACATCCCCTTTTCATATCTACTACCATTATTTTAGATTAGTCAAATATATAGGTTCTAAAATCTTACAGAAAAATTTATTTTAATATATTACATCCAAATTCCCAATACTATATTCATGATTCCTATATAAATTAATCCCAAATTCATTATTTATGTGCCATTTGCAAGAACCTAAAATTCTTATTCGATCATCAAATAGAGTTATATCTTTTATTTGTACTAAATCTAAAGGATTTTTGTTGCTCTCAAGAATCAATTTAAAATCTTCTTCTGTCACCATACTCTGTATATAGGAACAATTCATCTCATTAGTACATGTATTATAATCTTTAATTATAATAGCTTCAATAAATTGGGTTGTTTCTATTAAATTATTTATATAATACATATATCATAGCCGTTAATTTAAGCCTAAGTTTTTCCAAGTCGAAGTATTTCTTCT
>DYCF01000034.1 GCA_019418225.1 Clostridiales bacterium
TTTACATAAAAAAATAACCAAGTCTCTATTCGAGTACTTGATTATTTTTTGGACGCTACCTAATTAATGTCTTAACTTAATGACATTGGGCATCAAAGGCCTCCTTTTTATACTAATTATATTTCACCATGTTTTCTACAGCTTTCACCCAAGCATGCTTTGGATCATCATTTGGTGTAAGCTTTCTACCACTTTTGCCTGCCATTACCCATAAATAATAAATTGAATAGCCTGGTGCTGCTGCTACTGGGTGATACCCTTCTTTAATCGCAATACTGTCACCATTTCTTACCATATAGCTTTCATTTAATGTAAAATCATCATTATACATGACTTGAATACCGAAACCTTGTCCTGGGTTTACACGGAAATGATAAATTTCCTCCATATTCACTTCAAATGGCATATTATCTGTATCATGTTTATGAGATGGATAACTTGACCATTGTCCTGGGCAACCATAAGTTTCTCCTAATACAATTTTATCAACTTTACCTTCAAAGTTACTTGTAATAATATCATTTACATCTCTTTGCCAATTCAGTTGGCCACGATGCTCCGTTGTTACATCTTCTGCCTCTACTACAAATGGTTCATATTTTTTATCAGCTTTTACTTTGCAAACACCGATTTCAAGTGTGCCTTCACCTACTGCTGTTACAGTATATGTCGTGTCTCTTGGAATATAAATCGTTGTTGGTTTGCCTGAAAATACATCTTTTCGTTTACCCTTTTCTAAGGCTTTGAATGTACCAGCTTCTACATTACATGTTCCTGATAAAATCACAAGACCTAATTCATATTCACCTGATTCTAATGTGACTTCTTCACCTTTTTGTAAGTTAATCATGCCAAATCCGATGACTTCAAGTCCAGCTGCCTCATCAACAATTTCTTTGTAGCCTTTTATTTCTGTTTTTTCATAAAAGCGTTTCATTTGTCTCTCCTTGCATTTACCACAATTTATTCTATGTGCTTCAAATTATAATAGATTGACTAAAGCTTTCCAAGCTCATTTCCCCCTATACTAAAAAATAAAAGCAATATTTGTCAATTTCCCCGTATAATTATCCAATTATTGCACATAATTACCTGTATATTTAAATGGGAGGTATATTATGCGCTTTTTAAAAAAGAATTTCAAACGACTTTTACAGTGTAGCATGATGTTGTTTAGCATGATTGCTATTCCTTTGTGCATTGGGGCCAATATTTTTCCTACTAAAACAGTAGAATTAGAATATAATACTGCTGAGATTATTTTGCCTGATGGGCGTACGATTAAGGAGAATATTGCCGTTAAAGATGATATGCTCTTTATCCCTTATGAAGCACTTGAAGTCATTACTAACGAAAATGTCAGTTGGGACCCTGAAGACCAGACACTCACCATCGGCAACCTTTCCCTCGCTGAGGCGATGAGTGACACGCTCAAAGTTTATCATTATGGCTATGATGCAAATCATGCTTATTTATATGCACCGGATATTCGTACAAATAAGCCAATGTCCATGGGAAATATCACGCATGATTTAGGTTATTCATTTTCTAATATCCAATCTGCATCCTTTAACCTCAATGGGCATTATCATCATCTTATAGGTCTTTTAGGCTGTGAAGATTTTAAGGCTACTAATGGCACCATTGATATTTACCTTGATGATCATCTCTTAGCTTCTTATGAGGTCACCAGTGATAGCCTGCCTGAAAAGATTGACTTAAATCTTACAGGGGGTAACCAACTTAAGTTTGTATTCTCTAAATTTTTACCAAACTCACAAATTGATTTAGCTGATGCTTATATTGAATAAATCACTAATTTTATAAATGTGAAATCTATAAACAAAGGGAGGTGTCACGAAACTATTTACAGTCTCGTACACCTCCTTTTGTCATCTTTAAGTATTAATTTATCTACATTGTCAGCGTCTTTATCTGTCTTACTAAAGCTTCTCCTACTAAGTCGTTATGTACATGAATACGCCTTAACTGAGTCGGATAATTCGAAAGTCTCCAGGGAGTCGCTAAATCAGTTATTTGGAGCTGCACACCTAAATCATAGCTCTCCTGTCGTGACTGCTTAGAACTTTTGAATTCTGGATAACACATCACCCTTACATCTCTAACACCTAAATTGTTTTCTATTGTTTCAAAAGATCTGGTAATTTCAATCATTAGTTCCTCTTCATTCAGTTTGCTCATATTCGGATGTGTATGCGTATGACTTTGAATATCAATAAGACCACTCTTTTCCATTTCTTTTGCTTCTGCCCAGCTAAAATGTTCATTGGCCGTTGTTTGCTTTCCCATAACACTGGTTGTAACAAAGTAAGTAGCTTCTACATTAAGGTCTTTTAAAACTGGATATGCATTGGTATAATTGCTTTTATAACCATCATCAAAGGTAATGATTATCGGCCGCTTAGGCAGCCCTTTGCTCCCTTCCTTATATGCCACATAATCTGCAAAATTAATAGGTGTGTAACCTGCCTCTAATAACGTTTTTATTTGACGCCTTAACTGGGATACTGAAACCTGTGCACTTTCATTCGTCACTTGTTGCGTTATGTCATGATACATTAATATAGGTATATAGTCCTTTTTATATTCAGGCTTCTGTCCTACCTTAAAATCCTTTGTCTTTCTATGTGATCTAGGAGGAAGTGTTTTATTTTGTATTACCTTTAATAAATATTGCTTTTTCCCCACATATTTATTATTTTTATCATATAAGACAAATCGTAGCGTATGATAGGTCGTCTCAAAATTTTCTACCTTAATCCTAAATTCAGCTGGATTGCTATATGAAATATCATACGGTACATCATCAATCTTGCATTCTACTCTGCCACCTTCAGCCATATACTCATAATAAATCTTAGTATCTTCTTTTATAATTAAAATATCTGAAATAAATAGCTTACTTTCACCTTTTAAAATAAATAATCCAGCATTAGTTGCAGCACTTATAATTACTGGATGAATACTTAAACATACTACCATCCCTAACAGGAAAAAAAATGAAAATACCTTTTGTTTATATTTTTTCATTGTGACACTCCTTCATATATTTTATTATATACATATGTCCTAAATACACTTATATCACACTATAGATTTCACATTTATAAATTTTTGTTATTCATGATTTTTAGTGTGTGAAATCATTGAGAGAAATCAATCTACTTAGATGTCTATTTCAAGGTTTTAGTTGGTTTCTCTATATAGATTTCACATTTATAAATTTTTGTTATTCATGATTTTTAGTGATGTGAAATCAGTGAGAGAAACCTATTTACCTAGATGTATATTTCAAGGTCTTAGTTAGTTTTTCTTTAACTCTTTATAATTGTATTTAAGATAACAATTTGCATTAAATTTTATAGCATAGGAGTTTTTTATGTCATACAAACGTTTAGGAGAAGATGCTTTTGATGATGAAAAATATCTGAAAGCACTTAATTATTTTCAAAAGGCTTACACACTCGGGGATCACAGCTGCGAGCTTCTACTTGATTTAGCCCTTACTTATGAAGCCTTAGGTAATGATGAAGGCGCCTTAGCTACCTTTCGTGAGCTGCTTGAAGTTGACCCTGAAGAATGCCGTGCTTATTATGGCATTGCAAGTATCTTAGATGAAGCTGGTAATCTAGAAGATGCCATTCCTTATTATGAAAAAGCTATTGCACTAAATCCCTTTTATGACCGTGCCTACTTCTTTTTAGCTAGCGGTTATGATGAATTAGGTCAAGTAGAAAAAGCTATTACTTACTATAAAGAACTTTTAAATTTAGTACCTGATGACTTCTGGGGACTTACTAATCTAGGTTCGATTTATGAAAATCAAGGCTTATATCATGAAGCCTATAAATTATTTCATAAAGCTTACGAAATAGATTATAATGATGCTACTGCTCTTTTTAATATGGGCGTTATATGTGGTAGATTAAATCGTTTCGAAGATGCCATACTATATTATAAGAAAGCACTCACACGAGATACTTCTTCACCTTATACTTTCTTAAACTTAGCCGTCGTATATAAAGACTTAGGCTTTTGTGAAACAGGTATACATTACCTGACTGAAGGGATTTCTCATCACCCTGAAACAGGTTTTCTTTATTATAATCGTGCTTGTTTTTGGGCTACTTTCTTAAATCAGGCATTTGAACAAAACGGTATATTGGATGAAGATTTACTTAAAAATGTACTTGTAGATTTTCAAAAATCCATTGCTTTAAATGAGGACTTTTTACCTTATGGGGAAAAAGATGATGACCTTAAGCTTGTCTTACCTTACCTTTATAAAAATTATTAAATATATTAATTTTATGTTTACTACTTCCAACATAAGATTATATAATAAGAACTGATTAATCGAATACAGATTATTGTTAGGAGACTTATTTATGAACGTAATTATTGTCGGTGCGGGAAAATTAGGCTACACACTAGCTATGCATCTTTCATCTGAGCATAATGATGTAACAGTTATTGACCCAAATCCTAAAGCAATTGAAAAAGTTGAAAACGCATTAGATGTAATGCCAATTAAAGGAAATGGCTTTAGCACTAGCACACTTCTTGAAGCAGGCTGCAAAACAGCTGATTTACTTATCGCTGTCACAGACCGTGATGAAATCAATATGCTATGCTGCTTAACAGGCAAGAAGCTAGGTGCAGCACGTACAATTGCACGTATCCGTGACCCTAAATATGCTAAAGAACTACTTTTAATCAAAGAAGATCTAGGCCTTGATATGGTTATTAATCCTGAAGAGGCTGCAGCTGATGAAATTGCACGTATTCTTACAGCGCTTCCAGGCGGTGCAATTAAAATCGAAAACTTTGCCAAAGGCCGCGTACGTATGATTGAACTTATCGTTAAAGAAAACATGCCGCTTGCGGGTATGTCTATTAAACATATTTCTGATAAGTTCCATACACCACTTTTAATCGGTGCTATTATTAGAAATGGCAATTTAATTATCCCTAATGGTGATGATGTACTAGAAGTTAATGATGCGATTTATGTCGTTGGTAAGACTGCCAGCATGCTTTCTTTCTGTAAAAACCTTGACACTACTTCATCTAAGGTACGCCATGTAATCTTAGTGGGCGGTGGAAAAATTGCTTATTATCTTGCCAAATTGCTTGGTCAAATGCACATTAAGGTAACAATCATCGAAAAAGATGAGCAAATCTGTCATTCACTGGCGGAAACTTTACCACAAGCACTCATTATTCATGGCGATGGTACAGATAGTTTACTTTTACAATCTGAGCACTTTGAAAGTACAGATGCCTTTGTTTCTTTAACTGGTCGTGATGAAGAAAACATTATTGCTACGCTCATTGCTAAACGTCATAATGTAGAACGTGTTATCACTAAAATTAGCAGAAATCACTGTGCTTCACTGATTTCTGAGTTAGGTATTGATACAGTCATTACCCCTCAAGATATCATGACAAATCATATTCTAAAATATGTACGTGGGCACGCTATTGAAACACTTCATCGCATGATGGGTACTGAAGGTGAAATGATTGAATTCATTGCTTCATCTACAGATTCTTTATTAGGTATTCCTTTAAGTAAACTTCATCTCATCCCAGATGTACTCATTACAACAATTGTACGTAAAAATGAAGTACTCATCCCAACAGGTAATGATTGCATCTTAGAAGATGACCGCGTACTTATTATCACCAAACAACATATTTCAAAACTGCAAGATATTGCAAGTACAACTACAGGAGGATTCACAAGTGAACTTAAAAATAGTCTTAAGAAGTTTGGGAATGCTATTGGTATGTGAGGCTATTGCCTTGCTGCCTGCAACCCTCGTCGCTTTATTTTATGGTGATGGTGACTTCTTATCATTTATTTACACCATTGGTTTACTCCTTCTTGTAGGCGTACCTCTTACATTTATTAAAACACGTAATATGACAATTTTCGCCAAAGACGGTTTTGCTATTGTTGCCTTAGGATGGCTCCTTATTTCCCTCTTTGGTGCCTTACCATTTTATTTTAGTGGGGCGATTCCTTCTTATATTGATTGTTTCTTCGAGGCAAGCTCTGGTTTTACAACAACCGGATCTACTATCTTAACTGCAATCGAAGGATTGCCTCGTGGTATTTTATTCTGGCGTAGTTTTACACACTGGGTAGGTGGTATGGGAATCTTGGTATTTGCCATTGCTATTTTACCATCTTTAGGGATAGGCTCTATGCAGATTTTAAAAGCGGAAAGCCCAGGTCCTATCGTTGGTAAACTTGTCCCTAAAATTGGACAGACTGCAAAGATTCTTTATAGTATTTATCTAGGTATTACTTTATTAGAAGTGATTCTACTTTGTCTTGCCGGTATGTCTGTGTATGATGCTTTTATTCATGCTTTAGGTACTGTTGGAACAGGTGGCTTCTCTAATATGAACGCTAGTGTTGGGCATTATGATAGCGCCCTCATTGACTGGATTATTACAATCTTTATGATTTTATCAGGAATTAACTTCTCACTTTATTATTTTGTACTTAAGGGCAACCTCAAAAGCTTTTGGAAAGATCAAGAGCTGCGACTTTACTTAACAGTGATGGGAAGTGGTATTCTCCTTGTAACCATTGATTTATTAGCGCGTAACTACTATGCAACTTTCGGTGAAGCACTCCGCTTCTCAGCCTTCCAAGCGGCATCTGTTATGACTACAACTGGTTATGCTACAGCAGATTTCAACACTTGGTCCATGTTTAGTAAAATTATTTTACTTTCACTCATGGTTATGGGGGGATGTGCTGGTTCTACAGGTGGTGGGATTAAAGTTTCTAGATTCTTAATCGGCTTTAAAACACTTAAATATACATTTAAGCGTATTCTTCATCCTAATGCTTGTTATATTACAAGAATCAATGATAAAAAAGTTGAAAGTGAAACAGTTTTAAATGTTTTAGCCTATTTCTTTATCTACATTATTGTTTATATTGTAGGGGTAATTATTATTTCCCTTAATGGCTTTGACTTCGGAACAACATTTACTTCTGTTTTAGCAACACTTAATAATATCGGACCAGGTATTAATATTGTTGGTCCCGCTGGTAACTTCTCTACCTTCTCTGACTTAAGTAAAATTACATTTTCATTACTTATGATCATTGGCCGTATTGAAATTTACCCTATTTTATTACTTCTCATTCCTGAACTTTGGAAGAAAAAGTAATATCAATAAAAAGCCTCAAAATAAAATGGTACGATTAAGTATGCCTTAATCGTACCATTTTATTTTTACTGATAACACACAACTGCTGTACCGGTTTCTACATTATTAAAGATTGTTTGCACTAAATCATATGGACAGTTGATGCAACCATGTGAACCATTATACTGATAAATATTTCCGCCAAAGCTACCGCGCCAAGTGGCATCATGTAAGCCTATATCTTCATTAAATGGCATCCAGTAAGCTACTGGACATGCATAGCCAGGGCCTCTTAAAATAGCGTTCTTCTGCATATAATCAATTTTATATACGCCAGGTGGTGTGGCATGTTTACCATCTGCCGTTCCTGATACAATACTTCCTTCTGTAATGTGCTTTCCATCACGATATAACCACAAATACTGAGAAGTTAAATTAATCTCTACATAAGTATTTCCAATATCATCTGCTAAATTATACGTTTTAGCTTCTTGGCTATAAATAGGTGTACGTGTAGTAGGTGTATAGCTTTGTAATGCCTTTACGAGTTCATGCGTTTCTCTTGTTTCATCAATAGCCCAGCCATAATCTCCGCCACTTATTTGTATTTCATTGCCTGATGATGTCTTAAAGGTCCTTGCTTTACCTGTTGTATTATATTTATCAGCTAATGCTTCAACATACCCTTCTACCTGGCTTCTATCTAATGAACCTTTCATATTTTCATCTACTACAAGCCACTCTTTAACCTGCTCCGCTGTAAGCTTCTCTGTATTATTACCGATTTGATATGTAATCTCAGACTTAAGATAATTATTAAATAATGTCTTGAGATCAACAATCTCTTTTGAATCTGCTTGATATTGTGCGCCTTTATAACACTTATCTGCTTCTAGGTCTATTTCTTTTTTACCACTTGCAATAGCTTCTGTGAGTTTTTGCCAAAGCCTATCTTGATCTACAAGATTACCTGAAGCGCCCTCTTTAATGACAAAACTACCTTCTTCATAAATAACCCTTGCATTCTCTGGCTGTTTATTATGCTTACTGTCTAAACATTTTAATGCCTTCATAACTGTTTTTAGCTTAGCTTCATCATATGTATAAGCTTTTTCTAGGCTATATTTTTTATCACTACCTAATTGAAATAACCAAGCAAATCCATTTTGCTTATGTTTCACTTCTTCAATCTGATCTCTTGCTTCTAACTTCAGTCCAATATCTGTGCCCTTAATTTCTTCACTTTCATTGTCTCTTTCCTTTAGTGTCAGAATATACGCTTCTTTCTCTCTTTCTAATATTTTTTCTACTTTTGTAACACTTCTTCCCCCAACTTGTACGTCATCAATGGCTGTTCCCCAATAAAAATGTCTTATAAAATAAATTGATAGAAATAAGTATATAAGCAGTAACGTGGCAAGTACAGTTAAAACAATAATCCAGACTTTCTTCTTAAGGCTCATGGGTTGTTTGCTTTCTTCTTGTTCCTCTTCCATTTAAAAGACTCCTTATGTTTTACTTACTTTTGTTTTATTCCATACATTATATGTCCTTTTTTTTAGCTTATGAGTCTTTCTCCCTTAGGAAAACTTACAAAAAAATTAGGTTACAAAATCAAAATTTTGTAACCTAATTTTTTATTTTTCGTCCTGTACATATTCTGCTACATTTACTGCGTGGTCAGATACCCTTTCTAGATTACTAATAATATCCATAAAGATGACACCACATTCTATGCAACATTCATTACGAGATAACCTTAAAATATAGCGTTCCCTAATATTATCTTCTAGATCATCTACCTTTTCCTCATGGCTAAATGTTCCTACCACAAAGTCTAGGTTACTGCTTCGCCTTGCCTCTAAGGCATCTTCTAACGCCCCTATAACATGCTGATTCATTTCTCGTAGTTCTCTTGCAGCATCTTCTGAAAAACTAAGATTATCGCGAATCATACTTTCTGCTAGTTCTACTATATTTTCTGCATGATCTCCTACACGTTCTAAATCATTAATGGTATACATGAGATTTTTAACAACCTTATGCTGATGATCCGTTAAACTTAAATTATTAATTTTTACAAGATACTCTGTTAAACGTTTTTCATATTTATTAATAGTCTGTTCTAGTTGAAAGACCTTTTGAATCTCCTCTTCATTATGTGAAATAGTTGTTTCTACTGCTAGCTTCACATTTTCCGTCACAAGCCTTCCCATATGTAATACTTCATCTGCTGTTGCTTCAATGGCAAATGAAGGTGTTCTCATAATACGATCATCTAAGTGCCATTCCATGGCATTACGTGCTTCTATATTCTGCTGCGTCTGCTCTGTATCTTTAACTATCATCCCCGATACTTTGACTAAAAAGTTAGCTAATGGAAACATAATTACCGTATTAATTAGATTAAATGCTGTATGGAAAATAGAAATCTGTACGCTATTAATAGTGGCATGTGCTAAGCTTTTATTTAGGACAAACATCATTACTGCAATCGTCCCAAAAATCAATACGCCAAAGCAGTTAAATAATAAGTTAATTGCAGCGGCACGCTTAGCATTTTTAGATGCACCGATGCTAGACAAAATAGCAGTATAACATGAACCAATATTTGAACCTAAACAAATATAAACTGCAGCATTTGTCGTTACAACGCCATTCATTGCAAGTGTCTGAAGCACCCCAATAGAAGCTGAGGAACTCTGCATAATCGTTGTAATCAGTGCCCCTATAAAGATACCCAATAAAGGATTTCCGCCTAATAGCGTAAAGGCTTGTGCAAAAATAGGTGCATCTGTATAAGGCTTTATTGCACCTGACATCCAGCTTAGTCCTACAAATAAAAGACCTAAGGCAACAAAAATCTCCCCAATGTTTTGCTTCCTCTCCTTCTTTGCAAACATTACAAAAAAGGCTCCAAATCCAATCATAAGTGGTGCATAAAATTCAGGTTTAAGTGCTGTAAATAAATCGCCTAACTGACCTGCCGATACAATCCAGGCCGTAATAGTTGTTCCTATATTGGCGCCCATAATAACACCGACGGCTTGGGTTAATGTCATAATACTCGCATTTACAAAGCCAATAACCATAACTGTAGTTGCACCCGAACTTTGAATAATAGCAGTAATCAGTGCCCCTACCATAATGGCCGTAAACCTATTGTTTGTAAGCACCCCCATCAGGTGCTTCATCTTTTCCCCGGCAGTTTTTTGAAGGCCATTTGCCATCATTTTCATCCCATAGAGGAACATTCCTAGTCCCCCAGTAAACTGAAATAGCATCGAAAAATCTTCAAAAGTCATATGCGTTCTCCTTATGTTTAAAAAAACATTTGTTTTATGTACTCCCCTGACTTTCTTTCATTATGTCTCTTGATGTAATACGCCTCTTATTTCATTATATACATTTCACTTTTTAGGTTCAATTTATTTTTTGAAAATTTTAATATATTTTTAATATTTTTATAACACAGGGCGATTAATAAAAAAAACTGCTAATCAAAATTTTCATTAGCAGTTTTTTTATTTATTCCTGATTTCTATCTTTTTCTTTGATAATCCCCTTACTTCCTAGATAAGTTGCTAAGAAATAACTTCCGTAAATAAGGATAATGAAAATTGCTGTAAAGAATATATTCTTCGCAATATTCATGTTGCCAAAAAGCGTAATAAGTTTATTCACTTCACTTAACCCCACTACACTATGAATCATAGCGACTACTAACGGAAACATGAAGTACATGGCAATCTGTAAGAATACTGATAAATTAATCATTCTTTCATCCACCCCTATTTTTCGAAGTATACTATAACGCATTTTATTATCTGAAGCCTGTGAAAGCTGACCTATGGCAAGAATAGCTGCTGAAGTAATAGAAAAGATAATGCCTAAATATAAACCAACAAATACTGCAATAGCTGTAATACCTACACTAGAAGCTTCCATCTGTAATTTTGAAAAAGTATACTCATAAGGTGTATGTTCATGGTCTTTATAATAGGTATCAAGTACTGACATAAACTGACTTTCTGCCTGTTCTGTAGTCTGATTTTCTATGCGATAATTACTGCATAAGAAATTAGCATACTGTTTAAAGTTTTCATTAAATACACTATCATCTATAATCACTGTTCCTAGTTCTGAATCTGTATTTGTATTGCTAAGGGGCATATCAATACATTTATCATACTTAGGTACTAACGCACCACTGCTATAATCTAACGTATTGCCCTTAGCAAGTGCCTGATCAATATACTGTACCATAGTCGGGAAATTCGCAACCACCATATACTCATTTGGCTGAAGGTCTACTTGCTCCGTCTCATTTCCATACAATGCCATTAACTGATTATACTCAGATTCTAACATGGTTGGTAAATAATCATCTGCAAAGTTCACAGCACTTCCATATTGTGCCTTTATTTCATTGATGTTTTCTTTTCCTATTAAATATGTTAGTGTTGTTGTATCTTTTTCTACATTATATAAGTCATAATTTATATAACTGCTAAAATACTTTTCATAAGGAAAGCCGTCTTGCTCTAAGCCCTGTAAAATACTATGCTTTTCATCCTGAGGCATAAGTGGTTTATCATAATATACAAATGAAATATCTGTTAGATTATTGCTTGTCAAATCACGGTTAAATACACTTACCATAGATAAAGCTGCCGACATAATACCTATCGTTAAAAGTAACATTAATGAAATCATAGTGAGTGAAACCGTCGTACTATTAATACGGCTATTAAACTGTCTTAGGACAAACATATTTAAATTCTTTAAATACAGCTTCTTATTCATTTGTACCACACGTAGCAAGAATCCTGCTAAAGAAGCAAATAACAGATAAGTTCCTACCGCTCCGCAAACTAACATGGTTATAAAACTTCTATAACCATCAGCCATCAGCAGTGCATCGCCTACCTTCAATAAATAATAAGCATAACCAATAAGTCCTAACGAAAGTATAAATAAAATCATGGTGACATAAGGATTTCTTACTTTCAATGTTTCGTTTTTCTTACCTGCTGTCAAAAGGTCTACTAATTTATAACGTGATACTGTAACTATATTAAATAGCATTGCTAAAAGATAAATCAGTGTAAAATAAAGCCCTGTCTTATAACATGCATTCTTTGAAAATACAAAGGTATAATGACTTAAGTCCGCCTCAAATATATGGGCAATGATTACTGAAACACCCTGTGAAGCAAAAATCCCAATCATTAAACCTATCCCTAAAGATAAGACACCTACAATCAATGTCTCAAAAAATAAAATTTGTGCAATCTTCCATTTGCCCATTCCTAACGTTTGATATAAACCAAACTCTTTTTTACGACGACGAATTAAGAAGTTATTGGCATAGACAATTAGGTATGCTAAAATGAGCGATACAAAAACTGAAATAGGTCCCATCATATTGACAAGGTTCTGTACCATTGTATTCTTAGACTCAGATAATTTAAGCATAGCACCTTGTGCCTCTATGGAATTAAAGGTATAAAATACACAAACCCCAAAAATAAGCGTCATAAAGTAAATTGCATAGTCCTTAAAGCTTTTTTTCATATTATTTAGCGAAAGCTTAAAGTACATCTCCATCACCCCCTAATAAGGAAAGCACACTCATAATCTTATTGAAGAATTCTTTACGTGTGTCGCTTCCCTTAATAAGTTCATTGAAAATGCATCCGTCTTTAATTACTATAATGCGGTCACAATAACTTGCTGAAAAGGCATCATGCGTAACCATTAAAATAGTGGTATCTAATGCTTTATTTAAGTTTCCCATACTTTCAAGCAGCATTCTTGAAGACTTGGAATCTAGCGCGCCTGTTGGTTCATCTGCGAGTACCATCTTTGGCTTTGTAATAAGGGCACGGGCACACGCTACCCTTTGCTTTTGTCCTCCCGACATTTCATAAGGATACTTATGCAAAACTTCAGTAATATTTAAGGCTGCAGCTATTTCCTTCACCTTTACATCAATCTCCTGATGATGCATTTTTTGAATAGTTAAAGCTAAAGCTATATTCTCATAAGCTGTCAATGTATCTAATAAGTTAAAATCTTGAAAAATGAAACCCAGTTCATCTCTTCTAAACTTATTTAGTTTATTCCCCTTTAATCTTGTAATATCTATACCGCCTATTTTTATTTGGCCGCTTGTGACTCTATCAATCGTAGAAATACAATTTAAAAGTGTTGTCTTTCCACTTCCTGATGCACCCATTATCCCAATAAATTCTCCCTGCTCTACGTTAAATGATATATGATCAATGGCCTTGGTAAGGTTATTTTTGTTGCCGTAGTATTTTTCTATTTCAATAACTTCTAATACTGTTTCCATCTTGATTGCTCCTCTTCTCTTCTATTTATGTTTAAGAGTATACACGTACTTTCCCTTACCAACCATGACTTCTTATTAAGCTTATCTTACAAATCTGTAAGATTTATCACTTGCTCATAACGTATGAGTCTGTAGGGAATATACAAATCACTGTCGTCTCTTCACCTAAAACTGACGTTATACTTAAACCATGATGCATCTTTTCCATCAGCTTCTTACAAATGTACAGTCCCATTCCTGTAGATGCTTCCGTCCTTCTTCCATTCGTTCCTACAAACCCCTTTTGAAATACTTTTTTTATTTCCTCTGGCTTAATCCCTATGCCATTATCTTTTATAAAGAGCTGCAATTTTGCATGTCCTTCCTTAGCATAAATCTCTAGTGTAGCCCCCTCTTCCTTGCCATACTTGACACTGTTTGTAATAATCTGATTTAAAATAAATCCCATCCATTTGGCATCCGTGTGTACCTTATAGTCTAAATCATGTAAATCTAATTTAATCTTATTTCCTATTAATACTTTCTTATTTTCAATAATTGCCTTATGCACAATATCTTTTAATAAATACTCCGTAATTTTATAGTCTTGCTCTACCGTATCAATCTTGGAATAATATAATACCTGTTCAATAAAACCCTCAATTTTCTCTAATTCTTCCTCAATACTTTTGGTTACCTGCCCTGGATTATTCTCACCAATAAGTCTTGCTGTTGCTACAGGTGTCTTTACTTCATGTACCCACATTGCAATATACTCTTTGTACTGTCTGATATTTTGTTTATACATATTAATTTCATCACACATATTATGATTAACTTCTACTGCCGTATCAAAGAAAATCTGCCCCTCTAAAAAACTAGGGCGATTTATAATTTCTGTAAACAAATACTTTTTATCTAAATCTCTTACCCCTATGGCTAAATGCCTGTAAAAACTTACCTTCTGTAAATACTCTGTGCCAAGAGGCACAAGGGTGCTTCCTAAGATTATAAGAGCTGCCACTAGCTTTAAAAAGACATTGACATTAAAAATATATAAATAGCTTTCTAAAATGCAAAGCCCTATCCCCATACAAAAAAGATACGTTTTTTTATCCTTTAAATACGCTAAAAATTTCATTTAATGATATACCCCTGTCCTCTTTTTGTTTCAATGATATTTTCAAGACCTGCCTCTTTTAATTTATTGCGTAGGCGGTTAATATTAACCGTTAGAGAATTATCATCTATAAAAAGTTCACTATCCCATAGACCATTCATAATCTCATCTCTTGAAACAATACTGCCTCTTCTTTCTACTAATAAATACAGTATCTTAAACTCATTACGTGTCAGTTCTATCTCCTCATCACCATAAATAAAGCTGCTTCTAGAAGCATCAATTATAAACTGACCTGCATCGATACGTGTGCCACTACTTCGCTCTAGCCTTTTAAATATATTATTCATACGTGCTAATAGGATTTGTGTATTAAAAGGCTTCGTTACAAAGTCATCTGCCCCATAATTCATGCTACTTAGTTCATCAATCTCTGTATTGCGACTTGTAATAATAATAATTGGGACTTCACTTACCTTTCGTATTTCACGACACAAATATAAGCCATCTACACCTGGTAAATTAATATCTAATAAAATCAAATCAGCTTGCTTTTTTAAAATCTGCATTTTGACATCTTCAAATCGTTCGATACACGCCACTTCAAATTGATTATTTCTAAAAAAAGTGGCTATTTCATTTCTTAATTTTTCATTATCCTCTACAATTAATAGCTTTTTCATCTTTGCCTCATCCCTTAATAAATATTAGAATTATGCATATATTATACACCACTTTTTCCTCTTTTTAGTCAGCTTATATTATTTAGCTCAGTAAAACCTTAAAAAGAGCCCTTGTACACTAATATGTACAAGAGCTCCCTAATGAGCTTTATTATTTTAAATAAGTACCATCTTCACCTAATTTGCCTTGGATGCTGCTGCTATTTGTATTTAATACATAAACACGCATATTACCTTTTCCAGTACTAGGTGCAACAAGAGTATTATTACTTACAGTTACTTTTTCTCCTGTGATTACTTCTGTATAAGTACCATTTGGAATATTTCTAAAGGTTGCACCATTTGTAATCGTTACCAATGCAAATGAATACACACCATTCTCATCATAACAACGTTTAAATGCCATATTGCCATCAATATCAGCAGTTGAATACTGACCTTTTTGAAGGGCTGGTATATTTCTTCTAATAATATTAAGACGTCTAATATGTTGTGCAAGTGGATATTCCAATGTATCTTTCATTGTACCTGTTGCATTCGTATATTCACCAAAGTCTGTAACATTTACTGTTCCTTCAATTTTATCGCCAAAGTAAGCGCGACCTGTGGTGCTAAGTGGTGCATTAGGGCCTACATCAATAGGTGCACCTTTCATAAACTCAATTTCACTACCATAGTAGATAGTAGGAATACCTCTAAATGTAAACATAAGATTTAAGTTTTCTGCCCATGTATCTTGTGAACCAGCAAAACGTTGATTTTCTGGTGCCCCATCTGGTGCATAGTCATGAGAATCTACATACGTTACATTAAATGTTGCATCATTGTAATATTTATCATTATTTACGGCTACTGAGAAAGCATCACTTGCATTATTGAAATTCCAGTGCATTGGGAAGTCAATAACATCCATCCCACTTCTCTGACTCCAATCTGGTGTATGATAGCTATTGCCATATAATAAATAGTTATCGCTTGTTGGCTGTAAATCTACACTCATATTATCTGACCAAAATGCTGCTGTAGAATTCATGCGTTCACTTAATGTGCTCCAAGGATAACTCTTATTATCAATCCATGTATAGAATGGCGTAGAGACATTAGGAATCCCATTGTTCCAAACTTGACGATATCTAGAGGCGATTTCACCAAACATAAAGAAATCATCATTTCCAGCTTCTTCGGCAGCTGCATAAAGCTGAGGGATAAAGTTGTTATTAAGTGTTAATCTAGAAATATGCTTTACTGTATCTACACGGAAAGCATCTACACCCATCTTTAAATAATTTGAATAACAATCTACTAAGTAGTTACTTACATTTAAATTCTCTGTATTTAGATCAACACAATCCCCTGCAATTTGTCCTGTTTGCACAGAATACTCTTCCCATCCTAATGATTTTTCATGGTGATAAATTTGTGCCACATCACTCGTATCTTCTTTCATTGCTGCAAGTCGTGCCTGATATTGCTCGGCTGGTGTTAATTCATCATAATCATCTGGAAGTTTCCCATCTGATATATTTACCATACACTCTGCAGTACTCAAATCTCCTTGTTTTTCAAAAAGTGGTAATAAGTTAGCTTCACCGAAGTTACCTGTATGATTAAAGACTACATCTTGAATAATCTTTAATCCTTTTTCATGACAAGCATCAATTAAATCTTGATATGTGACGTCATCTGATTCATATCGGCTATCTACTTTGCTATGATCAATTGCATGATAACCATGGTAGTCATAGCCGCTTGCATTTTCTACAACGGGTGTAATCCAAATTGCACTGAATCCTAATGCTTTAATATAGTCTAATTTTTCAATAAGACCTTTGAAATCTCCACGCCATGCTGGATCTGAATCTGGATTGCCAGCTTTCTCATCATCCCAGCAATGTACGTTATTACTTGGATCTCCATCATAAAATCTAGATGTCATTACAAAATAAATCGTTTCTTCTCTAAAATCATCTGCATAATTGTCAATTTTATCTGGTGTGACATAAATAGGTTGATCTGGAACAGGAATAATTATATCTCCTGGTTCTTCATCATACCATTTACCATTTTTATACCACCATTCACCTGCACTGCGATTTAAGCCTGCTGTTTGATTACTACCTTTTTGACTAAAAATTAATTTACTAGATGTCGCATCTAAAGTATAGCGATACCAGTTTTCCTTTTCAAAATTCATTGCCACACCTGGCCAGCTTACAGCTTCTAACTCAGTATCTGTTGCCCAATAGTAAATATAAGCATCTGCTGCTGTCGTATAATAATGCACTGTAATGCTATCCTCTGGTGTAGGGCTTGGTTCTGGACTTGGGCTTGGCTCTGGACTTGGTTCTGGACTTGGTTCTGGACTTGGGCTTGGCTCTGGACTTGGTTCTGGACTTGGGCTTGGTTCTGGCTCATCTGGATTTTCAGTGTACCATGTATTATCAGCAAACCAATATTCTCCTGCCTCACACGTTAAATCTGCAGTTTGATTACTTCCCTTATTACTGAAAATAAGGTTTGTTTCATAGCCATTTAATGTATAGGTGTACCAGTCATTTCCCTCACTTGTCATAGCTACGCCAGGCCAACTTATACTACTTGTCTCTGGAAGTGTATTCCAATAGTAAACATATGCTTCACCCTGGCTTGTTTTAAAATGTACTGTTATTTCGGTATCGGTGCCAACTTCAGGATTAAAAGAAGTAAAAGTTCCATTCTTATACCACCACTCTCCTGCTGTAAGTGATAAATCTTCTTTTTGAGCGCCTTGACCATTATTGAAAATCAAGTTAGCATTACTTGTCTGTAATGTATAAGTGTACCAGTCATCTCCCTCTTCAGTCATATCTACCCCTGGCCAGGTAACGTTTCCAATTTCAGGACTAGTTTGCCAATAGTAAATCTTCGAAGCACCCCAACTGCTCTTAAAATGTACTGTAATTGTATCGTTTGTTGCCGCAAAGGTTGGTAAGTTTCCTAACAACATAGAAATTATCATACAGCAGCTTAAAATGTATGATAGCCATTTTTTCTTATAACGATGATACATAGTTTCATCCCTTCCCCTTATCTCCTTATTCTTGAACATGCGCGCTTGTTATTTATTATCATATAACTATATCCATAATTTTTTCAATATATTTTGTTAATATTTTTATTTTTCATAAAATATACACTATTAATTTCATGAAAAATGTACATTATATCAAAATCATATATTGAATATTATATGCTTAATATATAATTTTTCATTTTACACCTTCCATTTCGTTTAAGTTCCTTACATGGGCGGTAAAAATCTTAGAAACCCTAAAATAAAAACACTGTTACATGCCTAGGAATACTTCTAGCATGTAACAGTGTTTTTATTTATGAATATAATTTAATACGACATCAAGTATTTTTTCAAAATCATCTAATGGAATAATAGGTATATCGCCTACCTGCATTGGCACATCAGTAGCTATTGCTAGCAAGGTACTTGGGTCACATACAATTTGATTACTAATCGCCCTTCGTACAACCTCTATTTTAGGAAAGCTTGAATACTTCATACCTTCTAAAATTACAATATCCATCTCGTCTTGTAACGCAATCATTTCATGGATGTTGGGAAGCTGTAAATCTTTTATCATCATTAACTTTGTTTTTGAATATACAATGACATTTTGGGCACCTGCTGCCTTATGCTTATAGCTATCAGTCCCTTCGTGATCAGCTTTAAACTCATGGCCATCATGCTTAATTACCCCTACCTTATAGCCTTTTTCCGTTAGCGCAGTGACTAATTTACTGACTAACGTTGTCTTTCCGGAGTTCTTAATCCCACTTACAGCAAAAACCTTGGACATCTTTTAAACCTCTTCTCTTATATAATGACCGCTTTTGCCGCCTTCTTTTTCCATAAGCCTTACATCCGTAATAACCATACCTTTATCAATCGCTTTGCACATATCATAAATTGTTAAAAGGGTTACATTAACACCTGTTAATGCTTCCATCTCTACACCAGTCTGTCCATTTACCTTCACCGTACAGCTTGCTTCAATTGTTAATGAAGGCGCATCTAATTCAAATTCAACGTTACATTTAGTAATTAACAATGGATGACACATTGGAATAAGCTCTGAAGTCTTCTTCGCTGCCATAATGCCAGCTACACGTGCGACACCTAATACATCACCTTTTTTACTTGTCCCATTTACAACCGCTTCAAAAACAGCCTCATTCACCTTAATCTTCCCTTTAGCTGTAGCAATACGTGTTGTAATCCCCTTTTCTGAAACGTCTACCATAACTGCATTACCTTGATGATCAAAGTGTGTAAGTTTATTTTCCATCTATTTAAACCCTCTATTCCTTTTATATTTCTTTTAAATATAGATTTCACATTTATAAAGTTTAGTTATTCATGATTTTTAGTCATGTGAAATCATTGAGAGAAACCTCTTTACCTACATGTATATTTCAAGGTTTTAGTTTGTTTCTCTATATAATACACTAGTATTTTACATGGCTTTGTCATTATTTTACAAGGTATTTCTAGCATTTCTTTATAAAAACAAGAAGGAACTGCAAAATCTGAAACGATCTCACAATTCCTCTTATCTTACAATACCTTTAAAGCTGCCTCATAATCAGGCTCTGCTGAAACTTCTGGGCAATATTCTACATAAATTACTTCATCTTTTTCATCAACTACAAAAACTGCTCTTGTTAGTAAGCCTAACTCTTCAATATAAGTCCCAAAGTTTTGTCCAAAATTTCTATCCTTATAATCAGATAAAGTCTGTACATTTTGAACTCCACTACTACCACACCATCTTTGTTGCGCAAAAGGCAAATCCATTGAAATAACATATACCTTCGCCTCTTTATATTTAGTGGCTTCTTCATTAAATCGCCTTACCTCTACATCACAAACAGGTGTATCTAAAGAAGGGACGCTTATAAATACTCTTTTTCCCTTAAAGGAACTAGAATCTACTGTTTCTAAGGCATTATTGACAGCCTTAAAATCAGGTACTCTTTCGCCAACTTCTACATGATGGCCTTGAAGTGTTACTTCATTGCCTTTAAAACATACTTTCATTTTGGTCACCTCACTTGTTTTAGTGTTGGTCTGACCTTGTATTTATATAAGTGGTAAATTTAACTAACTTAATTTGATAAGTGATTGTTCCACTAATGCTGTTAACTCCTCTGGTGTATAATTCTGAGGTAAAATAGGTTCCCCATACACAACTTCTACTTCATAGCGACGCATTTTATGCCAGTTAAATAGGTTCGGCATCTTTTGCCCTCTTGGAAATATCTCATGTGCCCCCTTAATGTAAGCTGGGATAATGGGTACCTTCGCTGCAGTTGCAATCGTTGCTGCGCCTAACTTTAACTTACCAAGTTTCCCATCATGACTCCTTGTTCCTTCTGGATAAATCAAGAGTCCCCACTTCTCATCTAATTGTTTTTTACAGCATTTTAAAACTTCACTGCTCATCCTACCACGTTCTACTGGAATAATGCCGCATATATCTGTAAGTAGCTTACTTGTAAAGGAATCATTAACAAGCTCTGCTTTTCCCATACAGGATAGTTTCAAAAATTGTTTCTTCTTAAATTTAGAAGCTAACCATAAAAAGTCAAAATTGGACACATGGTTGGCACAAATAATATACCCCGTATTTTCTGGAATATGATGCGTATTATGCACTTTAATATCATATAAAAAATGTGCTAATAGTGCATGAGCCTTAAATATATTATAATGCAGACTCTGCTTACGCTTAATGCAAATCTGTGATATTGTTTTAGCTTCACATTGTGGCTTCTTAATAAATGTTACAATTTCCCCTACAGTAGGATCTTGGGCAAAAATAGTTTCCACCTTTACGTTATATGCTTCATCTAATTGCGCCGCAAGCTCAATTGCTGCCAAAGAATCTATACCTAACTGTGAAAAAATCTTAGATTCCATAGTGATCAGCTCTTTTTGAAGCCCACTTATACTCACAATACTGCTTATCACCTTTTCCTCAAGGCTTTCCTCTTCATTCTTAAGCTTTTCTTTTGACGCTTCAACAAGATCACTATTTTCTATTTCTGCTTGCTGTAATGCCTGCATTTTTAATAGATAGCGTTTAGGCTTTTGAAGAGAAGTCTTTGGTACTTCTTCGATAAAATGAACTTTAGCCACCTTCATATAAAGAGAGAGCTGGCTTCCTCTTTCTTTAATACAACTGATAATCTCTTCTTCCTTTGCCGTCTCTTCTTTTACAACAAATACATGAACTTCATCATAGCCCTTGTTTTCCACTGGCACGCCACAGGCTACTAACTCTTTGATACCTTGTACAGCACTATATTTATTCTCAATATCTGTTGGTGTCACTTTCTTACCAGTAGCTAAAACGATGTTTTCTTTGCTACGTCCAGTAATACAAAGATTTCCCTTTTCATCTAGCTTACCTAAATCACCTGTTTTAAACCATCCCTCTTCAAAGGCTTCCTGTGTTGCTTTTTCATCTTTGAAATATCCCTTCATCAAATATGGGGATTTTATATAAATTTCACCTTCCCCATTTTCATCTTGATGCATAATATTCATCTCAATATCTGGGTAAGGTGTCCCACAACTATTCGTTGTAATATTTTTTCCTCTGTTTCCTATAATAGGAATATTGGTTTCAGTAAGACCATATGTAATAAGCAAATTAAATCCTGTCCCATAATAGAACGCTGCTGCCTTAGAATCAATAGGGGCACCTGCTGACGTCATAATCTTAAGTTCTCCACCAAATCCCTTATGAATACTCTTAAATATTACTTTGCCTAAATTAATACCCGTTTTCTCCCTCATCTTATAGCAAAGTGGAAAACACTTATTATAAACTGTTTTAGTTAGTTTTCCCCCTTGTATCTTTTTCATAATCTGCTTTTCAAAGAGCTCAAATACCTTTGGCACGCTTGGAAATACAGTTGGCCTACATATTTTAAAAGCATTTACTAGACTCTGACCATTAATAGATTCTACATAATATAAGCTTGCGCCTAACATCATTGACCCTAATAGGCATGTTACCACACCATAAATATGGCTATTTGGTAAAATAGAAAGAATACGCTCCTCACTTGTTAACCCATTTGCCTTGGCTGTCATATCAATCGTTCTAATCATTGCCTCATGGGTATGCATAATCCCTGAAGCTGACTTTGTTGTTCCCGATGAATAAATAATAATTGCTACTTCTTCATCGCCATCTTCAGTAAGCTGTAAGGGGCTATTAATATTTGCCGCATTAATAACCTTACCGCACGCTAACATATCAAAGACGGGTACCTCTAATGTCCTTAACTGTGGCATCTCTTTTAATAAATGTGTCGATGTTACTACACCTCTACAATCCGACTGATGTATCAATTTTAGAATTTCACTTTCAGCCAAGCTCGCATCCACAAGTACAGCTGTGCTCCCTAATTGCATTACTGCTAAAAAAGCCATCTGCCACTGGGGTGAATTCTCTCCCACTATAACAATACGGTCCTTAGGTAAAATCCCCTGTAAAGCCATCTGTTTTGTAAAATCTTCAGCTGCTCTAAAGAGTTTTTCATAAGTATAACTTATAACTTCACCGTTATCTTTAATCATTGCTACTGCTAAATGTTGCTTATTATGCTGATTAACTTGCTGTATCGCCTCATATATTCCCATACTGCCCTCCTAAACTCAACATTTTTATGTAACCTACTATATTTTCATTATACGTGAGTAAGTCTTTAATAACAACTTTTAAAAAAGCAGATTATAAGTAAATTTTTTCCTACTTATAATCTGCTTTGAATCTGCTTTTATATGACTATCTTATTGCGCTGAAGTCATAATCTGCTCAATATAATCTCTATTTTTTTCAAGAATAGATGATTTCATAACAAGCACATAAACATTTTTAATTTCTCTTATCCAATCATGAATAACGTCTTCTGTTTCCTTATACTTTTCAAGTTTTTCTGCAATGCTTTGAGCATACGCTTCAATCTTTTCATCACCTTCAGCTCTTCTTGCATCAATAAACGCTTGTAACTCTCCCTTAAGTTCTTCTAGATTTTCATGTAATCCCATATATTCTGGAAGTCTAATTTCTTCTTTTTTATGATTGATTGTATATTCATCACTCCAAAGTTCTAGTTGGCTAATAAGTTCATCTAATTTTCTAATATCGCCTTCAAATAATTCATATGGTTCTTCTTGATACATAGTCTTCTCCTTAACATAAATGTTCTTATTAAATTATACATGCTCCTGGGGATTTTACAAAGGGGTTTTATTCTTTATAACGCTAAAAGGACTGTTATTGACAACACAATATTGTCAATAACAGTCCCAATATCATTATTTCTTATAAATTATCTTATAATAAATTTTTAATAAGCTCTGCTGAAGATTTCGCTGATAAGTATGCAAGTGGTACATCAAATACTGTTTTAGCCCCCAGGCTACCTTCTCTATTCATTCTTACAACTGCACGCGCATAAGCAACAAGTACTTGTGCTGTAAATTCTGGATTGCTATCTAGTTTAAGAGAGAACTCAATAATTTGTTTATGTTCTTCATTTGCACCTGTTACACCACTTCTAAATACAAATCCACCATGTGGCATTTTGTTGTGGTTTGCTTTAAGTTCTTCTTCTGTAATAAAGTGAACTGTTGTATTGTAATCAGAGAAGTAGTTTGGCATATTTTTGATATCATTTTCAATTTGTGCTTTATCTGCTCCTTCTTCTGCCACAACGAAACATTCTCTTGTATGTTTTTCTCTTGTAGAAAGTGTTGGATTTTCACCTGCTCTAACTTTATTAATTGCATCTTCTACTGGAATAGTATATTGGATACCATTTTTTACACCATTTACACGTCTGATAGCATCTGAATGTCCTTGACTTACACCTTTACCCCAGAATGTATAATCTTCACCCATTGGTAAAAATGCACCTGACATCATACGCATCATAGAGAATAACCCTGGATCCCAACCTACTGAAATAACACTTGTTTTACCAGCTTCTTTAGCTGCTGCATTGACAGCTTCATAATACTCTGGAATTCTTGCATGTGTATCAAAACTATCAATTGTATTAAATAATTTTGCCATTTCTGGTCCTTGTACTGGTAAATCAGTTGCTGAACCACCGCAAAGAATTACAACATCAATCTTATCTGTATACGCTTTAATTTCATCCATTGAGACCACCTTTGCTGATGGTGTTTGAATATTTACTGATTCTGGTGCACGTCTTGTAAATACAGCTACAAGTTCCATATCTGGATTTTGTCTAAGTGCAGTTTCTACGCCTCTACCTACATTTCCATAGCCTACAATTCCTACTCTTACTTTATTACTCATATAGATTGCCTCCTGTATATATTCATTTGATTAATTTCCTATTTTACTAACATACTAAGTCTACCCCACTTAGTAGTTCTTATCGGTACTACTAAATTATTATTGTTTTTTGTAGTTTTGTCAAGTTATTTTTATATTTAAGTAAAATTTTAAACTTTTTAATAGTTTTTCAAATAATATTTAATACTTTAATCACCAAAAAAGGTGTATCCGCTCAAAATTTGAGTGATACACCTTTAAATATATTATATGTATAATTTCTTAGAAATCTTCCGCAATTGCTTGTAATAACTCTTTTTTTAAGCTAGCTGCATCTTTATTATCTGCATAATACATCGTATAGCTTCTCCAAATACCTTCATATACAATATGACCTTGAATTTGATTATAGCCATCAATTGTTATATTCATGTAAGCCACATCCATATCGCCTGCTTTTTCCATGCTTTTGCTTTTAACTTCAATTTTTTCATCACTTTTAACTGTTTCTAACCATGTATCAAGTGGCACCCCATCATCATAGTCATCTATAATATATAACTCCGCATTAAGCTTTGTATTAACATAGTAAGGTTCTTCTTCTGACCCCATAAATGCCCAGCTACTTTCAGCCTGTGCACCTTCTAGTACCACGATTCCATCTTGATAGCCTACTGATGCCCCTAACATCTCACCAACTTGACGAAGTGGTACATATGTTGTGTTATTGTAAGTAATGACTTCCTTTGTAACACTTGTCCCATTTACCTGCATCGGCTGATTTTTAAGCTCTGCACTAATTTTTACCCCTGTTGCTGCACCTACTGAAAAACATAATCCTAAAGCTACTACTGCTGTTAAAATAAACTTTTGTTTTTTCATGTTTTTACTTCTCCTCGTATAATAATCTAGCCTCTTAATTTTATAGGCACTTTGAATTTATGTCAATATTTTTAATATTATTCACTTAATCCAAAACTTCGGCGCATAAATGTCCTAATCTCTTGCCATGCGATTTGCCCTTCTGGAAGTTTTGTGAATAGTTCTTGGAAACAATGTGACATGCCATAATAACTAGATAATTTTACATTAACGCCCGCTTCCTTTGCCTTCTCATAAATACGTACACTATCATCATACAGCACCTCGAAAGTACCTACCTGAATCAACAAATCAGGGAAGCCTGTATAATCACCATAAACAGGTGATAAATAAGGTGTTTTTAAATCCCAATTCCCTGCATAATCATGTTTCTGCACTTGATTTGCAATGCTACACCCTTTGCTTCCTAGCAATAAATCTTTATCTAAGTTAATTCGACGTGAAGGAGATTTATCATCTACATCTCCCCATGGCGATATTGCAACAACCGCCTTGGGGAGTGGCAACTTATGCTCCTTTAAATAGAGTGATAATGCTAATACCAATCCTCCACCTGCTGACTCTCCTATGAGCAAAATGTCTTCGCCTTTGTACCCTTGTTGTAAAATCCATTTATAGGCTACTACACAGTCCTCTAAAGCGGCTGGATAGACATCCGTTGGTGCTGTGCGATAATCTACATTAATAACTTCACTGCCATCTGTAAACTCAGAATACATAATGGCTGCTTCACGGCTTGAATCCATTAAAGGCCAAACATATCCACCACCATGGAGTATTAAAATAACTTTACCATTTCCACCACCATCAGGTATAATACGCTCAATAGGGACATTTTCTATAATACTTTTTTCTAATATATAACCTGATGGTGGTTTCCAACTAGATGTCATCCGCTTACCAAGTGGCAATTGAATATGTAATAACGGGCCTATCATCTCTGCTGTTGGTTTACTTGCAATTTTTTCATTACCAATTACATTCTTTAGATAAAGTTCTTCCATTATAATCCTCCTAATTTTTAATATATCTTTATAATAAATGAATTTTCTAAAAATAACAACTATTATGCTATAAAACAAAAAAGAGGTATTTTCAAATACCCCTTTACAATCTACTATAGATTTCATATTTATAAATTTTAGTTATTCATCATTTTGAGTCATGTGAAATCATTGAGAGAAACTTATTTATCTACACGTATATTTCAAGTTTTTAGTTTGTTTCTCTATATTAAATTGTTCGACCATCCTTATAGGTTTTATAATTTTTACCATTATTGTTATCCCAGTATGTATTTCCACCTACTTCATATTTGATGGCATACTCAATGTATTCTCCTTTAAAGCTTGCTGCCTTAGACCAAATCTCTTCCTGCTCATTAATTACATGGTCAAACTTAGCTTCACTCTCTTTCCATGTATCAGATATACTATCCCTGTAATGTAGGGTTACATTTTTTTCATATGCTAAATTTTTAACTTTACTATTAATAAAAATCATAGTATTTTTTTCCTTTTGTGCCTTCTTTTCTGGTTTTTTAGTTTCTTTGCTTTCTTTCTTGATAGAGTCAAATTTTACAATCCAATCATTGTTTTTCTTACTCATAAAACCATCTCCTCACAAATAGACTAATAGGCACTTATTATCTAGTTAGTTTCTTTATACATTACTATTATATTTAACAACATTCAATATATTCCTTGGAATTCATCCCACTTATTTTCCTTTAATCTTTTCCATTTTTTTACGATATATATACTGAAGGAGGTGATACAATGAATATTTCTAACTACCAATCTATGCGTTATATTAATAGCATGATTAACACAAATCTTTTCTCTAGTACATCTCGTACAAATAGTTCTAATGCCTTAACAAGTATCTTCACCGGTGCTAATTATTACAATACAGTTAGTAAATACGCCATTGCTAATAAATATACTAATACTTCAGCAGATAAAGATACCACACTATCTGCTACTAAATTCTTATCTCAATTTGATAGTAATTATTCAGATTTAGAAAAGGCTAATACGACGTTAAAAAATGCATTAAAAACTAACGCAACAGATACAGATCTTATTGCTGCAGCTAAAGATTATATTGAAGCTTACAATACTACCACAGAATTTTTAAATGATAAGTCAAGTTCTTCCACAACACGCTTAAACATTTTAAAATCATCACTTTCAGCTGTAACTACTGCCGGCAGTAGCAACTTAGGGACTATCGGTATTACTAAAAATAGTGATGGTACCTTAAGCCTCAACGAATCTAAGCTCAAATCAGCTTTATCTTCAACTACTGCTACACGTACATTAAATAGCCTCGTAAGCCGTACTGAAGTTAGCACAAAAATGGCTACAAATTCTTCTAAATCACAACTTGTAACCGAACAAAACAAGGCACTCGCAAATTCATCTATCTTAGATGATAATGAACTCAGCTATGAAAACTTCTTAGCGCTATCCAAAAATCAAACTGCACTTAGAAACTTTTACTATAATATCTCAGCTCTAGGTGTCTTTATGGATTTCTCACTCTAGTGCCTAAACATTTCTAATACCAAAAGAAGCTATAAAACCTGACCTTGCATCAGTTTTATAGCTTCTTTATTCATTCAGGCTCATATCAATACTTTTTTATATTTTATTCCACTTTACTAATGCCAATGCTACTAATACTGTAATCAATTCGTTAATCGGCATTACAAGCCAAATGCCTGTTACCCCCATGAATAGTGGTAAGGTAAATACTAAAATAAGACTTATTATTACGCCCCTTAAAAGACATATAATCATGGACAAATTGGCTTTTAAAACAGATTGAAAATATGTGCTATATACTATATTTAAACTCATTAGTATAAATGCTGTAAAGTAAATGCGAATAGCCCCTCTTGCCATTTGTATAATTTCAGGCGTTGGTTTCACGAAAGCTTTAACAGCCACCTCTGGGAATAAAAATCCTAATATAAAGATGATAACGCCGATAACTAAGGCTGTTATAGCCCCCAATCTTCTTACTTCAATAACACGTTCTGGCTTTTTTGCTCCATAATTAGTCGCCATAATAGGCTGTGCCCCTTGAGACACCCCATTAAATAAAGACATGGCTACAATAGCTGTATTGGCAATAATACTATAAACAACTACACCCGTTTCACCCACATATTTTAAGAGTTGTAAATTAAACACAAGAACTACTATACCACTCGCAATTTCTATTAAAAAACTAGGAAAGCCACTATGTAAAATACCTATTAGAATTTTAAATGGTTGCTCTATTTTTACAAATCGCATTGTATTATGCCTTGATTTAAAATGTGTGAGTAAAATAATGACAGATGTTACTGAACCTATTACAGTTGCAATAGCACCTCCCGCCATCCCCATCTTAAAAATGAAGATGAACACATAGTCCAAAATAATATTCATCACACCACCAGAAATAACAGCAATCATGGCACGTTTAGGTGCATGATCATTTCTTACAAATGCTTGTAATAAACTTGAAAATACAAATACAGGTGCAAAGCCTATAAGATAACGACCATAGCTTGTAAATAAGTCGATATTACTTGCATCACTTCCTAACATATAACCAATAGGTTTTAAAAAAATACTCCCTACGACCATATATATTATTCCTATAATTGCTCCCCAAATGACAGCACTTGTGAAATACGTATTTGCCATCTTCTTGTCGCCTCGTCCATTTGATACAGACATAAGGACTGCTCCCCCTACGCCTAATAACAACCCTGTACCAAAAAATAATGTAAATATAGGCAAAATATAATTAAGTGCTGCAATACCACTAGCACCAATACCTTGACCAATCATAATGGTATCTGCAAGTACATAAATAGATGTTACTAAAGTTGCACTAATGGATGGCAGTAAATATTTAAAGAACAACTTCTTTGTGTCCTCTTGCAATAAACTCTCTTGTTGCATTCTTCTGTCCTCCAAAGATTTATTTTATTCTTCGTACATCTGTACGATAAGATTCACTTTATCACACCCTATCTCTTATGTCAATCTTATTCATATAATAACTTAATGACGTAATCTGCCATCTCTTCTATATCAATACTTTTTTCATCTAAAAGTAACTGTAACATCACACCATCAATCATAGCTAAAAACAAACTTGCACTTAATCGTTTATTTTGCATCTTAATCTCTTCTTCTAGATAAGTGGCAAATTGCACACGCCATGCTTCATACTTTGCCTTCATCTTCTCTAACATTAAAGTATTTTGTCCAAATGCCTCACCTAATAAATAATAATTCAGTTTCATAAAACACTCATTAGTTGTAGCTTCTTTAAAAAGTTCTACAAGTGCTACTTTCTTTTCTTCCAATGTATTACTTGCAAATCCTTTTTCTAAAGCTTCATCTTGCCTTGAGACCATCATCTCAAACACATCGAAGAATAAGGCTTCTTTATTGGGATAATGATAAGAAAAGGTCCCTACACTAATTCCTGCCTCCTTAGCAATATCTCTTACAGATGTATCTTTAATTCCCTTTTGCAAAATCACATTAAATGCTGCTTCAATTATCTTCTGCTTACCTTTTTTCATCTATATGTCCTCTTTCATCTAACTTTAAACATCTTATTATATCACTCCAAAAAAGGGCGGTACAACACCCAGACGCCTCAGTGTCATACCACCCATCTCTTCTATTCCACTTTTTGATTTTTTGATTTTTTATTTTTACCGTTTATTTTTAGGTGTTACTTAATTAGTCCTTCTCCACTTCCATTTACTACAATCTGTCCGCTTTGCATCTGTCCATAAACTTCATTAACTGTAGCCATCGTCTTTTCACTTAAATTAGGATTATTGGCTGGGAGACCTACACCATTATTTTCTACCCCAAAATGAAGTGTTTGTCCGCCTGGGAAAGCGCCATTTACTTCTTCACCAATAATATTAAAGGTCGCTGTTCCTACATTTTTAAGAGCTGATGTTAAAATAACGGATTGATTGTCACTATAAATTCCTTCATCATATTGGTCTGAGTCTACACCAATGACCCATACTTTATCCCCACGGCCTGCACGTTCTCTGGCTTCTTTAATGACACCAGATCCTACACCACCCGCTGCACTAAAGATAAAATTCACACCTCGATCATACATTTGTGCACTGATTTGCTGACCTGCTGCAACCTCTGAAAAGGTGCCTTGATAAATGAAGTTAACTGGGTCCATATTAATCTTTGTACCATATTTATCATTTGCATACTTAATACCTTGTTGGTATCCCCAGTTAAAACGTTGTACAGCTTCTGTTTCCATGCCACCTATAAAACCAGCATTGCCTTCCTTAATCTCTACTGCTGCTGCAACGCCTGCTAAAAATCCTGCTTCCTGTTCTTTGAAGAGTGCTACAACTGTATTATCGCCTACTTTTTGAGTGCCATCATTACTCATAGGTACTGCATCTAATATAACGAATTTAGCATCTGGGTATAAATCCTGTACTGTGTAAATCGTTGTTGCAAACTTATGACCAGGTGTAACAATGAAATGAAATCCTGCATCATATAAGTTGGTTACTTCTTTCTGTAAATCTACTTGGTCTGCACTGCCAGGTTTTAAGTACTTAGATGTTGTACCATAAGTTGCATCTGCCTGCTTGATGCCTTCCCATGTAAGCTGATTAAACGACTTGTCATCTATACTCCCTAAATCTGTCACCATGCCTATTTTAAAACCTGCATTTGTTTGTGTACTATTTGTCGTATTATTTTGTCCCTCTGGTGTTGTTGCAGTATTTCCACAGCCAGCCACCGTGCTAAGGACTAGCATACCTATCATTGCACTTCTTAAAAGCTTTTTAATCATAACGCTCCTCCAACCATTTTATTCCTTTTCTAAAGTATAAATTTATTATGCTTTCTAAGATTTAGCATTTACCATCAATCGGCAGAATATACATAAGTTTTACTTATCAGTTTGATAAACTTTATGTATTTTACTTATTTATACCCGTCTTTTAAAATATACTTATAAATATAAATTTGGAGGAGTAAATCATGCAAAATAAAAATAATAAATTTGCTATACTCTGGGAGCTTTTTAAAGCGACCTTTACTTTAAGTGCCTTCACCTTCGGTGGTGGGTTCGTAATTGTCTCATTAATGAAGAAAAAATTTGTGGAAGAACTTGGTTGGTTAGATGAAGATGAAATGTTAGATATCACAGCTATTGCACAATCTTCACCAGGTCCTATTCCTATTAATGCCTCTGTTATATTAGGTTATCGTATGTGCGGTATTATAGGTTCGTTAGTTGCTATATTAGGAACTGCCTTACCTCCTATGATTATTATTTCTCTTATCTCACTCTTTTACACACAGTTTAGAGAAAATAAAATTATAGCTATTGCACTTCAGGTCATGCGTGCTGGTGTTGCTGCTGTTATATTTGATGTTGTCCTAAAGCTTGCTGAAAATGTTTGTAAAACAAGACGTTTTGCTTATATCTTGCTCATGATTGTTAGCTTTTTGGCTACTTATTTCTTAAATGTCAGTGCCATGACGGTTATTCTTGTCTGTTTAACACTAGGTATACTTGACTTATGCTTTGAATTAATAAGAAAGAACGGAGATGTAAAATCATGATTTTAAAACTATTTTTAAGCTTTCTTCAAGTAGGACTTTTTAGTGTAGGTGGAGGTTATGCTGCCATTCCACTTATTCAATCTCAGATTGTAGATGTACATAAACTGATGACACTGGCAGAATTTACAGACCTTATCACTATCGCAGAAATGACACCAGGTCCTATTTCTATTAACTCAGCAACATTCGTAGGGACACGTCTAGCAGGTGTTCCTGGTGCAATTATTTGTACGTTAGGATGTATTATCCCATCCTTCTTTATCTGTCTCACCTTAGCTTTCTTCTACTATAAATATCGTAAATTTACAGGTGTGCAAACTGTCCTTTCAGCATTACGTCCTGCGGTGGTCGCACTTATTGCTTCTGCTGGGCTTTCAATCCTTTGTCTTGCCCTCTTCAATGCTTCTTCATCAAACATTAATTTTAGCGATTTACGTTTGATTGAGCTTGGTCTCTTCGTAGGTGGTCTTGTAGCACTTAGGAAATTTAAAGTAAATGCTATTGCTGTTATTTTCGGAAGCGGTATTATTGGGACACTTCTATATATGATATTTTAATGTGCTAAAAGGCACCTCTCAATTTTATTTCTGAGAGGTGCCTTTACAAATTTGTACCACAGCTTCAAGGGCTGATGAAATAAATTTATTTTTATGATAAATCAGCTTAATATCTCTTTCCACCTTAACATCTTTCACAGGTAAGATGCGTAACGTTCCTTCTTTAATTTCCTTTTGAATCAGCATATTAGAAATAATAGCTAGCCCCCTTCCATTAATCACAGTTTGTTTAATCGTTTCTGTGTTGGTACAGCGCCACTTATGCTCAAGGTCTGGATATCCTTTCATCAGAAGCTGTTCATATTGATTTCTATTACTACTACCTGCTTCTCTGCCAATCCAAGTTTGCTCACCTAACTCCTTAAAGCTTATACTTTCTGCTTTAAATAACGGATGTCGCTTACCGACAATAATCACTAGTTCATCACGACCTATTGGCTCTATCACTAAATCATTATTACTTACAACACCTTCAACAATTCCTAAGTCTAACTCACTATTTTTTATCATTTCTTCTATTTTAGAGGTGTTATGTACTATTACCTGAAACTCTGCATCTGGTATTGCTTCTTCTACCTGATCAAGAATATCATTTAATAAATACGTTCCTACAGAAACACTTGCACCTATTCTTATCTTTGGACAAGCCCCTTCATTTTTCATCATTAAATCTAAGTGCTCAAAAGAATCCACCAAATGCCTTGCATGAGCTAAAAGCTTTTTGCCACTTTCAGTTAAATACAGCTTTTGGCCTAATCGTTCAAATAACTTCACATTATAATAATTTTCAAGTTCTTGTATTGCTTGACTAATAGCAGGCTGAGAAATATATAATTTTTCAGCTGCCAATCTCATTTTTCCCATTTCCACAACAGCTATAAATATTTTTAAATGCCGTATTGTCACTTGTTAGTCTCCTCTTTACTTTTCTATTTCATATCTTACAGTCTCTGTCCAAAAATTATTTTGATAGATATCCGTAAGCCTAAAACATAATTCTATCATCTCATCCCCTATCTCTTCATAGCTTACTGTAAGCGGGGCATCTCTTACAATAATAGATTCACCAAAATAATAACTACTTTCATACTTTCCTTCATACGTATAATAATCACATACAAAATCTATTTTATCATCTTTTTCTAATTGTTTTAACCCTTTAGCTGCCGTTGTCATTTCTCCTTCGGTTTCCCTATAACCCGCTACATATCCTTCGCGATGTATAGCGTCCCAACATAATATAATCTGAATTTCCTTCTCATCATTTAAAACAGCTGGTACATAACCATAAGTATACCAACCTTTTTCACTGTCATCTACTTCTTTTTCTGCATAAAAAGGTACAATCTCTCCCGCAATTGCAACCCACGTATAATCAAAGTCAACTTTTAAGTTACTGTCTTCATCTAGCGCATACACATTATCTGCTCCTAAATCAATATAGCCTCTACCATCATCTATAAAAACCTGCTGCTCTATATAAGTAATAAGATCCCAATCCTCATCTGACATTGGCAATATATAATATTCACCCATATCTACAATGTCTCTCTCCTCATATGCTGTCGCCGCATAAACATCTGTATAAGCATCGCCTTCCTCTGGTTCATACCAACTAAACTGCGTATAATCTATATGGTTTTCATCCTCTTGTCTGCCTGTTAGCGCCTCATTCTTCGATTTAATACCTGTACTTCTCATTTGCCCATCTGCTAATATACTTACAAACTTATCAAAAAAGGTCGTACATTCATCCCCATAATCAAAAGAGGCCATCTCCTTACTAATCATTTCATAGTATTCTAAAGCATCATAAGGATAATACATAGCAAGCCCATATGCATCATTCGTATTATCCTTTGTATATTTAACTGCACGATTAATTGCCGCCTTTACCCTGTCACCGCCTTCTACCTCTGCCTTATTCACATAATCAATAATATCAATTTGTTCATAGCCCCCCTCACCAAAAGCTTTAGCTGTGGCTCTAGCTTCAGATAATTCCTTGAAACCATAATTTTCTAGTACAACTGTAGAATCTGCCATATATTTGCAAAGCATCTGATACGTATAAGGTATTTCTCTAAGTTCTATAATAGATAGGGTACAATCTTCAAATATTTTTTCCCATCCACTTACAAAATCATCTATAATCATACGTCCTAATTCTAGCGTTGCAATAGAAGGATTCCTACTTATAGCATCTAGCCACTTTGTATATCCCCAACCTGCCCCTGGTTCTGTTTCTTCTGATGCAATAAGGTAATCTGCATATTTTTCTAGCATATATGCTGTTTCAATAGTTCCCATAAGACACGCATCAAAACCTATGAAGTCAAATTTTACACCGCCTTTCTTAAGCGCCTCACCTATTTCAGGTAATTCCAGCATTTCATCTTTATAATACATATCATAGCCATACCCCATAGCTGTGCCGCCACCATGATCCCAAAATATCAATTCATAGCGATTAGCTTCATACACTTTACTTCCCCATCTAATAAAGTCTGTGACACTATTAGGGTCTACCATGTTAATACATCCTAAGTTCGCGACTTCCTCTAGCTGACCATTCTTTATAATAAAACGTTGACATGTCCCCCCCTTAATGTTGGTATTTTTCCAAGATGTTGCCCCTCCTGTTTGTAAAATAAGATTTACATTCTCACCTATATTCGCTTCTAGCATCTCTTCAATATCTGCTGAAGCATATCCTAAGCCATCTGCTTCGAGGTCTGAACCTATCATATAAATCATAATAGTTACCACATCTTCACCATTACCTTTTATTGTTGTATAATGTGCTCTTAGATTCTCTATATCATACGCTTCTAGCTCAGCATCTCCATCCCGCCACGTGTCATCTATTATAGATGAACAACTTGTAAATATTAAGGTTATACAAATAAGCATTATGCCAATGAGTCTTTTCATTTACACACACTCCTCTTTAATTCTCTATATAACCCATATTCTTTCTTTTTTTCTTTTATTCATCTAAGTTACTTTTAAAAGCTAAAACTCTACGCATAAAAATTAAGACCTCATGCGCAGGTTTGGTACTGTATAAACGAAAAGAAGGCGCCATGAAACTATAACTAGCTTCGCGGCGCCTCTTTTCTTAATGCCATCTGATGTTATTTTAAGTTTTTAAGTGCAGCTTTAATATCTTCTGATGTTGCTACCTTTTCTGCTCTCTCACACATAAGTGCTTTTTCCTCTTCTGTAATCACTGCCTTTGGCACAAATTCACCTTTTGTCTTACCTGTTGTAATGCCTACTTCTTTTGCCCAGTTTACATATGGTGCATCTGTTACATCTTTAAACTGATTTTGAGTATAAGTTGCTGTGTCGACCTTCATTGTCTCTGCAAGTAATTTTACGAACTCACCACGTGTCATATTCGTAGTACCTGCTACTTCTTCTACTTCCGTGCTATTTGCACTTTCTTTTTGTGCAAGTTTTCCTTCACTATAAATCATTTCAAGTACCGCATCTTTTGCCCCTTCTACCATCATATCTTGATCTTCTGGTGCCCATGTACCGCCGCGCTGTGAATCCATTGGTGTATAGAACCATAAGCCTTCATCTTCAGCTAAATTTCTTTGTTCTTTTGTCACGGTGTCTGTTACAACTAATTTTGATGGGTCTAAGCCTAATTTACTTTCTATCTCGTCATGTGTATAGAATTGCCATTTTTCTTCTGGTACACTACCATTCCAACTACAAATATCCGCATTTGCTGGATCATGATTTGGGTCATAAGGAATATTTTCTAAAATATGTGCATTATACACTTCTACTGTATAAGCATGAATATTATGTTTGCCCCACGCATAATCAATAAGTTCTGAATATGTTTGATAATCTTCATAAGATTGCATTGCATAGAAATTTCTCTTAGCAGCTTTTTCATATGCTACACGCATCTTTTCAGCTGTTTGCGCCATAAAGCCAATGCCCTCTTTTGTGTCATTTAACTCTTCTGCTGTAGCGGCTTTATATCCCCATGGATATAATACACATTGAATACCAGTGTGCATTGTTGTAAGTGCAGCCATTGGTTTTTCTGCTAAGAATTTTTGCACAGCTACTACTTCAGGTTCTGATGCTGCTGATGGCCCTTCATATTTATCATGTACGCCATCTCCTGCTTCGCCATATGTAAAGTCAAAGTTTCTATTTAAGTCAATACCACTATTTTTAGGGTCATCTCCTAAAATACCATTATGATCTGCATCTTTACTTTCTTTCCCTAATGATTGCATCTTAACTACTTCTTTATCATCATTAACTTTACCTGCATAAACATTTGCAATAAAGCCATCTCCATCTAAGTCAACATAAGGGTCATTAAAAGGTACCCCATCTCCATTATTGTCCGTAGGACGTAAGTTTTGCCTTGTTGCTTGACGCATACCTGTTTCTTGCGCCTGTTCATGACCATCTGGATTAATTACTGGCACTACATAAATAATATAGTTTTCAAGTATTTCCTTAACCTGCTCTGTTTCAGAATTTTCAAGAAGCCACTGTGCTGTATAAGCAGCACATTCCGTAGATTCCCTTTCTCCCCCATGAATATTGGCAAATACACCAATTCCCGTTTTACCTGCATTTTCAATGCTTTCATCTGTAATTTCAAGGCAAATCAAATCTCTATTTTCCCATGACTTACCAATGCTATAGCTTTCGCTTAAACCAGGATATTTCTCATTTAAGTTTTCAAATAGCTTAACAATCTCATCATAGCTGTGTCTTTGTTTCCAATAACTCATATCAATGCTACTGCCATAAACAAGTGGCATATTAAGCGTACTCACTGCAATTGCAGCTGCGCTAAATACGGCTAGTTTTTTCTTCATAGTTCTGCTCCTTTTACTCTATTTTTATTTTAAAAAAAGACGTCTCATTTCACACTGAAACAGACGTCTTTTTAACTTGCATAAATATTAGCATTTTTATCTCAAATTGTCAATAAATTATATAATATTTTTATTTATATTAGTTTTAACTGAATATTTATACATTCATTAAATGTTTTACATTTCATTCCTATTTAAGCATTTATAATCTCAGTTTGTTTTAAAGCTGGTATAGTTAATATCTTTATAACTAGGGGAATAACCATAAGTACCCATACAATAGGTTCTGCCAAAATAATACCCATATACTGAAGTACTGGTGTAAGCCACACTGCCACAATTACTTTTCCCACTAGTTCAATCGCACTTGAGAATATTGGTGTCACATGGTCCCCAATGCCTTGTAGCGCATTTCTAATAATGCAAATAGCTGCTGGAACAAAGTATAACAGTGTATCAATACGTAAATATAAACTTCCCGTCTCTACTACTTCTTGTACCTTGGTTGCTGTAATTGCCTTAATTAGGCTTGGTGCAATTGTATAACTTGCAAGAACAACTAAACCACACCAAATCCAGGCCATAATAAGCGCCTGCCATAAGCCAGTCTTAATACGCTTCATCTTTCCCGCACCTAGATTTTGTGAGCAATATGTTGCCATTGTCATGCCTAATACACTAAATGGTAACATAAACATTTCTGTTACCTTACGTGCTCCAGCATGAGCGACAATAGTATTTGTGCCTAATGTATTAATTGCACTTTGCAGTGCCACGGTTCCAAAAGATACAAAGGATTGCATAAGTCCCATAGAAAGCCCTGAACGTAAAAGTTCTTGCATAAGGCCCTCCTCACCACGAAAGTCCTCTTTCTTCAAATGCAGTATAGGATATTTCTTCCACATATAAATAAAACAAAGTACTGCCGCACCAATTTGTGAAATCACTGTGGCATATGCTGCACCTTCTACGCCCATTTTTAGTCCCAAAATAAAAATATAGTCTAAAAATACATTGGACACAGTAGAAATAATTAAAAATATAAGCGGTGTTACTGTATCACCCATGGCACGTAAAATACTAGCGCATACATTATAAAGCATTGCTGCCATCATTCCCATTAAGATAATACGTATGTACAAACTGCCACTAGCCATTAATTCTTCTGGCATATTAAGTAAATGTAAAATAGGTGTTAAGAAACCTACACTTACAATAGTTAAAATGAGTGCAATGAATATGCCAAGCTTCAACGTTCCTGCTATAGCTTTACGCATACTTTCATATGCCTTTGCCCCAAATCTACGCGCGACAATAATTGCAAATCCATTAGTAATCCCTATTAAAAAGCCTATGATTAAATTGTTTAACGTACTAGTTGCCCCAACTGCTGCTAATGCCTGATCTCCTAGTGTACTTCCTACAATACGCGTATCTACTAAGCTATAAAAAAGTTGAAATAAATTGCCTATTAATATAGGGATTGCAAACTGTATAATTAATTTGCTTGGACTTCCCTTTGTTAAATCCTTCATCTGATCCTCCTCCTCATTTCTATTTTCCTTTAAATCACTCCACGTCCTATTCTAGCATACCCTCCTCAAATCTCATATAGTAAAAAGGAAGCCGCGTTTTCTTTTCTTATTTATAAATAATTTGATTTCTTCCTTGCGCCTTTGCAGTATATAAGTTTAAATCTGCTTGATTCAAAACATCTCTTTCTTCTTTAGTAGCCTGTGTAATTCCTATGCTAATCGTAACCTTCATATCTTGTTGCCATTCATGTTGTGCGATTGTACATCTTATCTTCTCTGCCAGCTGTAAAGCTTTTTGTTTGGAAACTTCATCTAGCATAATCACAAATTCTTCGCCGCCATAGCGAAATATCTTTCCCTTGCTTTCTACACACCCTCTTGCAATTTCTACAACTTTTTTAATGACTTCATCGCCAGCTAAGTGACCATATGTATCATTAATCTTTTTAAAATAATCAATATCAAAAATCATAATTGTAAAAAGGCGTTCTCTGCTCTGTAACTTTCTATAATACTCTTCAAAATATCTTCTATTATAAATTTTAGTTAGTCCATCTAACTTATTTATTTGTATAAGTTTTATATACTTTAAAAGTGCCATAACTATAAGTGCTAATAACAATATGCCATATATAGTTATATACACATACCTACGTATTTTCTGATTAGCTTCTTCCATTAACTTCTTTTGATTTTCATACTTATATAAGGCATAATCTGAATAGTCCATATTGACTGCAATAGCTTCTTGTTCATAATGCATTCTAAGCTGCTGCTCATATTCATTTGCCTCTTTGTAGTAACCATTCTCATTTAAAAGCTCACTTAAATTTTTCAAAATATATTTCTTAAACTGCTTATCTTCTTGTTGTAATAAACTACCATATAAATTAGCTGCTACTGCCACATCACCTTCAGCTCTTGCTTTTGCTGCCTTTAAAAGTATATAGTTCGTATGTACACTAAGATACCTATACTCTTCAGGTGCTTTAAGATTACTTTCAATCTCCCTTAGCAGTAATTTTGCCTCTTCTAGGTCACCAATTTTAATGTAATAGTTACATAAAAATATGTCATTCATAATCGCAATCGATTCATATAAATTCTCAGGTAAATATTGTGCATAAGATAAAACCGTCTCATTAATTGCCTTAACACCTTCATAGTCTTCTTTATATAACATGTTTTCATATAAGTTAATTGATGCATAAGTCTTAATAAATGCCATATCTTCTAAGTCAGTAATCTCTATTTCAAGGGCTTCTTTAAAATTTGCTTCTGCTTCCTCATAATTTCCTAATGCACCATAAATAACCCCTAGATCAATCTGTGCCTTAGCGCCATAATATTTATTCGTCATAGTTTCTGTATGTGCCATAACTTCTAGAAATCTTTCAATTCCTCTTGCATAATTTCCTTTATAAAAATAAAGTACGGCTTGCTTATTTTTAAGGTCACACATTACTTCAACATTAAGTCTTTGTTCCTCTTGAAGTACCTTTTCTATACTTTCAATCACGGTGTCCTTGCCTTTTTCTAAGTAAATTATTTGTTGCATAAAATCTGTAATAGCAATATGTTCTTTATTATACGTTGCTGGACTCATTTCATCTAACGTCTTTTGGGTAATTGCTATGACTTCCTCATTTAATCCCTGCTTAAGCCAAATCTGCGTTAAAAATATGGTCGCATACAATTTAACTGTCTCATCCTTCGCAAGGCTTGCATGCTCTAAATAGATTTCGGCCTTCTCAAATTCATTTAATATATAATAATGATACCCTAAAATAAAGGCTTCCTCGTAAACGATGTTTTCCTCGTCTTCTTCTATCTTATTCACCACAGTTTGAAGTAGTTTTTCTTCCACTTCACCTTTACCCTTTTTTACATTAATAATCTGTGCAATAAGCTTGTTCTTCGAATTTTCCTTTTCTCCAGCAAATATTGTTCCTGTACAAATTACAGCAATTAAACCGACTAAGAAAAGGCCCCTTACTTTTTTCTCATCTCTCTCCTCCACTCTCTTTTCAGCTATTTATCTAAAAATATTTTAGGTCTATGTAAAATTTATACTAACGTATTTAATAACTGGTCAACTTCTATTTCCATTAATGGTTTGCCCCAAAGATAACCTTGTACATAATCACAACCTTTTTCACTTAAATACTGGATTTGCTCTTGTTTTTCAATACCTTCTGCTACAACTTTATAATTAAGTTCTTGTGCAATAGAAATAATAGCCCCCACTAAATTAGTCTTACTATTTTCATCTATGATATGATCAATAAATGATTTATCGATTTTCAGTATATCTAAAGGCAACATTTGTATATAGCTTAGAGAAGCATAATTGGTCCCAAAATCATCTAATGCAATATGTATTCCCATTTCTTTTAACTCATTTAAAACACTTATAATATACTCTTTAGATGAAATAAATATAGATTCAGTAATTTCAACCTCCAAATAATGGGGATCAAATCCTGTCTTCATTAATATACGCTTTACCATTTCTATAAAGTTAGGTTCTAGCAGTTGCAGTGCCGAAATATTAATGGATAAGATTTTATGAGTCCCATAAGCTTCTATAAGTTTTTTAAATCTACTGCACGCTGTTTCCATCACCCATTCACCAATGCTTACAATAAGCCCTGTTTTTTCTGCTATTGAAATAAACTCTGCAGGTGATACAGTTCCTAATTCTTTTGAATGCCAACGTAATAAGACTTCAAAGCCACGTAAACTTTTTTTATGACAGCCATATTGTGGTTGATACATCAAATAAAATTCATTATTTGCAATCGCCTGTGACAAAGCATTTTCTAATTGCACATTACGTGTCATAGTCTCATACATCTCTTTTGAGAAGAACTTCAATCGATTCTTGCCATCTGACTTAGCTACATACATTGCCATATCTGCATATTTTAATAATTGATAGGCAGATTTTGAATCACTTGGATATTTAGACACCCCAAAACTAGCAGTGACACTGTGCCCACAATTTTCTAGCTGAATATCCTTTTCTAAAGCAAGCTGTAACTTTTTGATATATGCCTTTATTTCATCATCACTCAACCTACGTGGAATAATTAATGCAAACTCATCGCCGCCTATACGTCCTAGCAAATCTCCTGGTACAATTATATCTTTCCAAGCCTTCGCAATACCTTGTAATAACCTATCTCCTTGATAATGTCCTGTTAAATCATTCACTTTCTTGAAATCATCAATATCTATAAATACAATTATAAAGGGTGGGTTAATCTGCTTATCTTTTTCAATACGTTTATTCAGTTCGCTTAAAAAAGTTTGACGATTGATAACACCAGTTAATCCATCATAAGTTGCTACTTCGTGAAGTTTGGTCTTTTGATAATTTAAATATGTTCTATAAATATAAATAACAGTGGACATTATACTAGCCCCTATCATCATAATCATTCCTATGACAGAAATGATTTTTCCCCCTAGAAATAACGGGAATATTTGACTGCCTACAGCAATACCATACAATATTAATGATATAATATACCCCTTAGTCCCATACCAAATAGTTAAACATAAGATAAGCATTATCTGCATTTCTGTAAGTATACCGCATACTGATGTATTATCTAAAACAAGCCCATTAAAAATACTTATAAATGCCTCACCACTCCCGTTAACTTTTATAAGTGCTACTTTTAGTATAAAGTACATCATAATAATGACTGTAATCCCTATGGCATCTAGTATCTTTTTATATTTGTTAATAAATCTTTTTATATTTGTTTTCATAATATGCCTTTCATTATTATATACTTAACATTTTGTTCGTTTTTATTTTATAATGCATCCTATAAAATGTCAATTTTTCTACTTTTATACACAGTATTGTAATTTTTACATTATATTAGTAATAACCCATTCATCCCTTCTATAAAAAACACCCACTATAAAGTCTATGTGACCTTATAGTGGGTGTTTTCTTAACATTTATAAACCTTGTTCAAAATTAAATACATTATAAGGATCGTACTTTTCACGAACCTTTATTAATCTTTCTTTATTGTACGCATAATACGCTTCACGATATGCATCTAATTGTTCAGATGGAAAATTCACAAATGAACCTACTGTTAGCTGCTTAATAATCTCAAATTTTGGTTTGAACCACTGCTGATTTTGATAGCTCTCTTTATTATCCTCCCATACAGATTGAAATCCTAAAATATAAGCACTCTCTCCATAAGCAAAAGAAGCTTCTTGTGCATTGCGCTTTCTAATATTACCACCTAAACCATAACCCGAAACGGCAGTATAATAGCTGCCTTCTGGGCGGGTATTAATAAGGTCTAAAAGTGTATGCAACTTTTCTTCCTCAAAAGCTTCCTTTACAAATCGTCCTGAAGATACATAATGCTCAAAATCTGGGTGCGCATCTTGAATCCAGCGGTTTACTTCTAATACCGTCATTGGCCTTACAGTTACATCTATCTTTTCACCTAAGGCTATAAATGGTGCCACTATTTCATGTGCTTTTTGTATGCCGCCATAATAAATTCCTATGAGCAATACACCTATTCCTTTTTCCCTGGAGTTATAAAAGCTTATTTTGAAATTCACTTCTGGACATGCACTACTTATTGTTTCTTGCCAAAGCTTCCATAAGTCAATCTGCATATTTCTTGTGACATGACTAAAGTCTAAACGTAATAATGTAGCTTCTTCGGTTTTAGCAGGCAACTTAAAACGCATTTTTACTACCACGCCAAATTGTCCACCGCCACTTCCTTTAAGTGCCCAAAATAAATCTGCATTTTGCGTCTTATTGGCAATAATGCGTTTACCTTCATAGTTAATTAATGTCACTTCTTCAATAGCGTCACACCCTAAACCTAAGAAACGCGCTGAATATCCCCAGCCGCCACCAAGTGCAAAACCTACTGCACCTACAGTAGGGCATCCACCGCCTGGAAATGGGTAACCTTTCTGACATACTGCTTCATATAACTCTCGGTTTCTAACACCGCCTTCTATAGTCACACTCCCTGCTACTTCATCAACCACAATCCCATTCATGCAACTCACATCTATCACTAATACATCATTCCCTGTTGAATAGCCTGCATAATGATGTCTACCTGAACGAATTCTAATTGGGACTTGTTGTTCTTTAGCCCAAAGAATGCTATTTCTTACATCCTCTTCTGTACGACAAAAAACAATAGCTAACGGATATTTTTCGATTGCTCTATTCCACATACGTCTTTCAGCTTCATAAAATATATGTTCACGCGTAATAACTTCTCCTGTTAACTGTTCTCTATTTTTAAGTAAACTCATTTTTTCTCCTATCCCTTGTTGTCCTTGTTTTACTATAACTTTCATCTTTAGTATATCCTACCTGTCTTCATTTATAAATGCCTACTAAGACGACTTCTCAAATAAAACAAAAAAGTACACCCGAAGTAAGTGTACCTTTCTATTTTAAACATGTTTTCTTTGATATGCTTTATACACCCAGCTGTTCTCATAAAATAAAGTGAACCATAAGTAGTTTATGAAAAATAAACACCACCAATAATTCTCAGTTGGAAATGCCTTTAAACCGATTAATGAAAATAAACCTAAAAATCCCCAGTACTTATGTGTGTCATATCTCATATAATGCCTCCCAATAAATCTATTTTCATTATTGTAAACCATTATATATTATTTTTCAACTTATTACCAAGTTTTAAATATTTATATAATATTCGTTCAATTAAACTTGTACATGTGTTCTGGTCTTCCTACTTGTCCACATGTAAGACTTACACGTACGACTTCGATTTCTTCTAAGTAGTCCATATATTTTTTTATTGTTACATTACTAATCTCTATCTTTTTAGCTAATTCCCTTAATGTCCATATCTTCGTCTCGTCTTCTCTTAAACATTCAATAATCTTATCTAACGTTCGTTTATTAAGCCCCTTTGGCAAATATATATTGGACTCCAAATGTTTAGCCCCACCATCAATATCCTCTTGCTGAATAATAGATTTAGACCACAGACAAGACTTACGCTTTAAATGCTTCTCTACTGCTATTTGAAATCTCTCAAATTCAAATGGCTTCATTAAATAATCTACTACGCCATAGGCATACGCTTTTTTTACTTCTTCACCACTATTAGCTGCTGTAATCATAATGACATCCACAAAATGTTGATGCATTCTAATGCTCTGTAAAATCTGGAGTCCATTTTTCTGTGGCAGGTACATATCTAAAAGAATAAGATCTATTTCTTCTCGCTCTAATACATTAAGTACATCCTCTTCTAAAGTCAATGGTCCATAAATCGTCATATTCCCCATGCGCTCTAAATATTTGCGATTAATAAGTGCTACCATTGGATCATCTTCTACAATTAATACTTTACTCATTTTCTACTCCTTAAGTATTACTATACTTTAGTATTACTATACTTTAGTATTACTATACTTTGGTATTATTCTACTCTGGTATTACTATACTTTGGTACTGTTACTTTGGCAAAATCACTATAAACTGTTTTTCGCCTTCCATCTCCTGTAACTGAATCTTTCCTTCATAAAGATCAACTCTATTTTGAACAAGATAAAGCCCATTCCCGCGCCCTTCTCCTTTTGAAGAAATACCTAGTTCATATATATATGACTTTATGTCTGTATCAATAGGTACACCATTATCTTTTACCTTCATCACAATATAATCCTCATCTTCACTTAAACTTACTTCCACTTTTTTCTCATCCACCTGTGTACTAATGCACGCTTCAAAAGCATTTTCTAGTAAATTGCCTAATATCGTAATAAGGTCATTTGAGTCTATCCCTTCATGCTGTCTTTCAAGCATGGAATTAGGGGTAAGCTTAAAGGCAATCTGTCTTTCTTTAGCAATAATTGTGCGACTTAATAATAATGCACGTATATAATGGTCTTCAATACTAGCAAACTCTATATTCTGTTCATTTTTAGTATGTTGTACCTGTAAAATATAGTTTTTCGCTTCATCATATTCTTCAATTTTTAACAATCCTAGAATAACATGTAAATTATTTTTGAACTCATGAACAGTAGCCCTCAAATTTTTATTGACTTCTTCAATGCCTGTAATCTCTTTAGCAACACGATTAATTTCTTGCTCCTCCATTAATGTGATGATTGTACCAAAGTAATTTTCGCCTTGTCTGACTGGCTGTAAATTAATAAATAACTTTTTTCCCCTGATGATAAATTCCTTAAAAGAGACAGGTACACCTCTTTCAATATCTACCGCCACCTTTTCTAATATCTCTTCTAATGAAAAAAGTTCAAGTAAATTCTGCGCATTTTTATTAATTTCTCTTATTTCATTGTTTACATCTAGTGCTATGATTCCTTCTTGTACACCATTTAAAATACTATCCTTCTGAAGATATAATCTAGCTATTTCATGTGGCTCCATGTCTAATATAGCTTTTTTTATGCGGTAAGCTAAATAAGCTGCACATATGGAGCTAAATGTAATCGTTAATATAAATAATATCCCATATCTTCTCTTTGTAATACGATTAATAGAATATATTTCATTATAGTATTTCCCTACCATAACAAATCCTACCTGTTTCCCATCTTTTAAAATAGGTTCAAACCATCTAAGTGTTTTTCCCATAGAACCTTCATTTAAAGAATAATAGCCTCTACCATATTTAAGTACTTCTTCTTTGTCTTTGCCTTCAAAAATTTCGCCGATTTGATGGGTGTCTAAATGTGTATACTTTTCCCCTGTCATATCTGCAAGCACGATAATATCTACATCTTGTAAATTCTGAATAAGCCCTTGTGTATAATACTGTAATGACATATCATTTTCTCTACTAGCAAGTTTTTCTTGTACAATTGGCATATCTTTAATGGTTAAAGCTGCCTCTCTAAGCCTTTCTCTAATACTTGTATCAATCGTGCTTAACTGGTCTTCTATAAAAATACCATAAGAAAATAATAAGGGGATAAAAGTAATCATGATTGCTGCAATTACAATCTTTGTCTGAAACTTAAGTTTTCTTCTCATCTCTATACACGCCACTTCCTTTACCTATTGTTTAAGCATTTATATAAAAAATAAGCATTATAAGCCCTCTCGACTTATAATGCTTATTTTTCTAACTTTTATTTATGCGATAGCATTATCACATGTACCATTTTTTAAATAAGATGTCATATTTTCTAATGAAATCTCAATCATATTTGTTAATGCTTCATCTGTATATGAACCGATATGTGGTGTCACTAATACTTTTGGATATAGGTTTACAAGTTTCTCAAACACTGGGTTTTCAAGTGCTTGACCTGGGAATTCTTTGAAGAATACTGCTGATTCTCCCTCTAATACGTCTGTACCGAATCCACCTAATTTACCACTCTCAATCCCTCTAATGATGGCTTCAAGATCTTGAAGTTCTCCACGTGCTGTATTAATTAAAATCGCATCTTGTTTCATTTTTGCAATGAAATCATCATTGATAATGTGATAGTTTTGACCTTTAATATATGGCATGTGTACTGAAATGATATCAGACTCCGCTACCACTTCATCAAAGCTTTTGAATTCAACTACTTCTTTAGCTGCATCACTTTGGAAGATATCATAACCGATTACCTTAGCACCAAGGCCTTTAAATAATTTAGCTGTAGTAAGACCAATTTTACCTGTTCCCATAATCCCTACTGTACAGTTTCTGATTTCTTTACTAAACATTGTCGCATCTACAATGAAGTTTCTTTCGCTTGTACGATTTACTGTATAAGCTGTGTGACGAAGAAGCATCATTGCAAGTGATACTGCAAGCTCTCCAATTGCATTTGGTGAATAGCCAGGTACTCTAGCTACTTTTAAGCCTAATTCTTTAGCTGTCTCTAAATCAACATGGTCAAAACCAACTGTTCTTGTAAGCACATACTCTAAACCATTTGCTTTTAAAAGCTCAAGATTTCTTTTATCTGCCTTACAGTTACCACGTACCATAATGGCTTCTGCCCCAATTGCTTCTTCTACGTTTTCATGGTTAAGTCCTAAAGTTACAAGTTTTAAGTCATAGCCAAATTTTTCATTAATTTTATTGAAATAAGGTACTTCTGTTGGTCTTACGCCATAACATACGATTTTAATCATTTTATCCACCCTCGTTATTCTAGTTTATATTTAAGTCGTCAATTATTTGTTGTGTAAAATTTTTCAAGGTAGAAACATCACGCTGTTTTCTACCTTGAGGATATCACCCTTAGGGCGTATATTATGTGATAAATATCACGTTATCTATTAGATAAATAATCCAAGATTTTTGATAATCTCAAGTACAACAATCCAGAATGGTGTTGCAAGTACAGCTACTACTGTTGAAAGTAATGAGCAGTTTGATGTAAATAATGCTTCACGGTCAAAGCTAATTGCATAAGCTGCTGCTACTGTTGCTGTAGGTGCTGCCATCATAATAACTGTTGTTGCCATTGCTTCATGTGCAACTGGTAAAATGTTTGTCATTGTAAGTAATACTAAAAGTACAATGTTAATCATTGGGATAGCAATTACTTTAACAAGGCTATAGCCCCAAGCATCTTTTTGTGCCACTGCTGTTTTAAATGGTACTTCCGCAAGTGTTGCACCAATTGAAAGCCATGCAAGTGGTGATGCTAAACTTTGTAAGTAAGTAAGCGGTTTATAAAGCCATGGAAGTGTTTCATCAATACGAAGGAATCCTACACTTTTAGCTGCATCTCCACTGCCTACTACTACTTGTGGTAAACTATCTTGGAAAATCCAAATTAAAAGCCCTGCAAATGTAGCAATAATAATTGGATTTAAGAAAATTTCTTTCATGTTTTTCTTGAAGTTTTCTTTATCCATTTTTGTGCCAGACATTTTAATAAACGCATATGAATATAAAAATACACGATATGGAATATTAAAGATATTAGCATACATTGCACCTGTTGTACCATATACAGCTTTTACAATAGGTGTTCCGAAGAATGTTGTTGAACCAAAGATTGTAAGAACACGGTAAACATCTTGTTTTGTGCCTTTTACTTTAGCAAACATAATTTTAGTAATTGGAATTAAAAGAATGTAAAGGGCAAATCCCCATACCAGAATATTCATCCCTTGCTTTAACTCTTCTTGATTTAAGTCTTTCATGAATGAAGTAAATGCTAAAGCTGGAAGCGCTACAGTTAAAACTACTTTTGTAAGCATTTTAGCTGCTGCACTGTTTAAGATTTCTCTTTTTCTAAGATAAAACCCTAAAAGAATAATTGCCATTGAAGAGAAAATCGCTCCTAAAAGGGCATTATCTGTTAAGGTTGCTTTAATAATGTCAAACATGTTGTCGCTCCTTAGTTGTCATTTTTTTAACACATTAAAATGTGTTTTTCATCGTTTTTACATTTACTATTTTACATAAATTAGTTGTACCCTACAATTTATTGAAGTACTTTAATAATTATTTAAGTTATTTAAGTTTATTTTTTAACAATCTATATAAAAAATAAGGAGATATCGCGAAACTATTTATAACCTCGCGATATCTCCTTATTGGCTCATCTGATTTCCTTCTATTAAAAAATACATCTCATTATTTTCTTTTTGACTCTTATACCATGCAACTTCTAATCTGGCACGCTCTCCTATATAGTCACTAAATATGTCTTCAATTTCACTTAACGCCACAAGCCCCATTTCTTGCCAACTATATAAGTTTATTTTTACATAATTCAAGCTAGATACATACTGCCATTTTTGAAAAATGCGTTGTACGAGTTTTCCAAATCCCTCTTCTATTTTCTCATGTCCCATAATCACTGTACTTCCTTGTAGGGCATAAAAATCTTCTTTTTGATGTGTTTTCTTTGGCATAGATAAAAATAGAGGCAACATATGAACTATTTCTTCGGCTTTCATCCCAGGTATATAACAAATATTTAAAAGCTCCGGCCATTTTTCTTGAACATCTTCCATTAATTTGATTTCCTCAGGACACATTTCATCTGTTAAACATAAAATGATTTTATCCCACTTATAGCTTATTTCTTTATCTAACAAGTGAATCGATGACTTATTGATGGGTATATATTCATATAAGTCTGCCGCAACTTTTTCATAATAATGTTTTATCCCTACATCTTGTATGATGTTTAAACAATTTAAAGTGAGTGGTCTACTCTCCCAAAATATTATTCTTATCTTCATGTGACTCTCCAATATACTATATTTTAATGCTATTTCCCATTATTTTCATTAATTATATAATATATTTTATATTTTTTCACCTTTTATAGAGAAAACAACTAAAATTTATAAATGTGAAATCTATATAGAGAAACCAACTAAAAACTTGAAA
>DYCF01000035.1 GCA_019418225.1 Clostridiales bacterium
TAAGGCAGAGGTCTGCAACACCTTCATCACCAGTTCAAATCTGGTTGCCGCCTTTTAGTTATAGTCGTAAGAATTATTTGAGATAGTTCTTACGACTTTTTGTGTTGCTAAAATTATTAAATTAGAAGTCTATGGTATTTTTTCAAAAATAGATAGAAACAGTGTTTTTGAATTTTGAGGTATGTTATAATAACCCTATTCGTGGAAGAAAAATTTATATAAACTCAAGGATAAAGCTCAAAATAGAGAATGAAAATGAGTAAAAAATTATAATAATAAGGTAGAAAAAGTTTTGTGAGAAATGTATAAATCATAACAAAATGGATACAACTTTAAGGAGGAGATATATGAATTATCAAGTTGGAGATGTAGTACAGATGAAAAAACCACACCCATGTGGAACTAATGAATGGGAAATCTTGCGTGTAGGTGCGGATTTTAAATTACGCTGTATTGCATGTAATCATTTGATTATGATACCACGTATTAAATTTGAAAAAAGCGTGAAAAAAGTTTTAAGACAAGCAGGGGCATAATAAAATCTTATAAAAAAAGATTAAAAAGAAATTTACCTAAATTTGCTATTTTTTTTAATTAGCAAAAAGGCTTGTCTTTCGTCATATTTTATGGTATCATATGAAACTGTAATGTAATCCTTGCTCTATACACAGATATAGGGCCAAAGACCAAAAGGAGGTGTCATAATGAGAAATTATGAATTATCAGTTGTGTTATTCTCAACATTAAGCGAAGAAGAAAGAGTAGCTACACTTGAAAAAGTGAAAGACCTTATCGTACGTTTTGGTGGAGAAATCACAAACGTTGACGATTGGGGCAAAAGAAAACTTGCTTACGAAATCGAAAAACAAAGAGAAGGTTTCTACTACTTCATTCAATTCAATGCTGAAACTTCTGCTCCAGCAGAAATCGAAGCTAGAGTTCGTATCATGGAACCAGTTCTTCGTTACTTAATCGTATCTCTTGAAGATAAATAATAATTACCTGAAGGAAGGGGTCTGAGTATGAACAAAGTTATATTAATGGGACGTTTGACTAGAGATCCAGAAGTACGTTATTCTCAATCAGCTAATCCTGTTGCAGTAGCAAGATATGGAATTGCTGTAAGAAGACAGTTTGCAAAACCAGGTGAACAAGATGTTGATTTCTTCAACATCGTATCATTCGGCAAAGCAGGTGAATTCGCTGAGAAGTACTTTAGAAAAGGACAAATGGTTGCTGTCGTTGGGCGTTTACAAGTAAATACTTGGGAAGACCAACAAAAAGTAAAACATACATCAGTAGATGTAGTGGCAGAAGAGCAACACTTTGCAGAAAGTAGATCTTCAGCAGAATCTCGTGGTGTAATGATGGATGCTCCAATTAGTGCACCCGCACCAAGTCCCTCTTCAGGAAATTCAGCAGCAGGTTTTACACCTACTACTAACTTTGAAGAAGATGACGATTTACCATTTTAATTAGAAACAGTAATTAAAGAAGGAGGGAATACACAATGGCAATGCAAAAAAGACATAACCGTAGAAGACGTAAAATAAATCAATTTGCTGGTGATAAAATCAAAAAAATCAACTACAAAGATATCAATACTCTTAAGAAATTTATCTCAGAAAGAGGTAAAATTCTTCCAAGAAGAATCACTGGTAACTCAGCTAAAGCACAACGTAAACTTACAGTTGCTATCAAACGTGCAAGACACATTGCACTTTTACCATACACACAAGATTAATTTTTAATACATTAGCACATTATATAGAGAGAAACAAGCACAAATACCAAACAATATGCACACACCACTGCTTAGCCGGCAGTGGTTTTTTGTTTTTCAGTGATTTTTTGCAAGAGTCTAGTCACTACTAGAATTAAAAGTCGAATCTATGGTATAATAATACAACGTATATTTATTTTTCTTGAGAAATAAAGCGGGATGCAGGTTGTAGATAGAATTTGCACTTCCATTTATTAAGGTAGATATCGTAATTGATTAGAAGACGAAGGAGGGACGCTTTTCAATGAAACAAGATACAAGGAGAACGCTAATGCTGTGCTTTTTATTAGCATTCTATATTGTAATAGCAATATTAGGCGTATATAGCATAGGAAGTATTCTTTTATTACCTATTTTAGCAATACCTCTCACATTGTATATGATTAGGAATACTGCTGAGATGGGTACACATATCTTATATAATGTTGCGACTTTACTTTCTGTATATGCCATAACTGGAAAAATAGAAAGCAGTTTGATTTATCTTATTGGGATTGGTGTGCCAGCATATGCTGTATCATATTTTTATAAAAAGAAGTATCCTTTACCAAATACTATTGTGTATGCGGGTGTTATAAGTGCTATTGCATTTTTACTTTATCAAGGTATTATGAAAGCAGTAGGTATTAATTATGAGCTTCAATACATGGTTTATATGGAACAGCTTAAAACACTATTATTACCTGTAGCAGTAAGTCAATTTATGGCAACAGCAGGTATAGCAAATAAAGGATTTGAGGTTCAGATTACCCAGATGCTTATAGGTAATTTTGATTTAATAAAGCAGTTGTTTGCAGCAATGCTTATTATAAATGCATTTATATGTACAGTTATACAGGTGATTATTACACATATTATTTTACGCCGTAAGGATAAGGCCTTACCAACCTTAGGGCAATTATTAGAATTTAGGATGTCGAGGGTATTACTTATAATACTTGCAGTAGCTATATTTTTAATGGCTATGACAACAGATGCATTAAGTGGTACAATGATTTTAGGTGTGAATGTAGTAGTTGTAATTTATATGTTATTTATGTTAGTTGGATTACTTAGTGTAATTGGAATTATTAAGAAGTCCTCAATTAATAAAGGGGTAAAAATCATAAGTGGTATTTTCCTAGGAGTTATTATACTATTTTCACCTACACTTCTTATACTATTTGGCTTTCTTGATACAATCTTTAATTTTAGGAAAGTAACGATTGTGGTTTAATGCGCAGAAAGGATAGGGATATGAAGAAACATTTTAAGAATCATTTTTCTTATGCAATAGGGATATTAAGATTCTCACAGCTTTTGATGCTTATAGGAGTTGTTATACAAGCAGTTAGAGTAGTACATGTACCACAAGTTATTGTGAGCCTACTGATATATACCATTTTATTTATTTTGAGTATAGTTGGAGAAAAGCATATAGTGGGTATTGTAAGGTCACAGATTGCACGGCAGGTAGAAGAAGTTACAACACTTAAAGATACAATGTTTGCTAACTCACAAATACCTGTAGCTATTTTAGAAGAAATAGGAGAAATCAAGTGGTTTAATAATGCTTTTTCAGATATTTGTAATGAAGAAGTAAGTATTGGTAAGGATATCAAAGAAATAATCCCTGATATAAAAACAAGTGAACTTATAGATTTAGAGTCCATACCTAATAAAATGATTGAACTTGGCGGTAAAAAGTTTAATTTATCTATTGAAAAGGTAAGTGGTGAAAATCTATGTTTTATACTTTATTTTATGGATACAACAGAAAATGAGTTTTTAAAGAAGCAAATTAATGATGAACGTTGTATGATGGGATATTTATGTATTGATAATATTGATGAGATTACGCATAGTATTGAAGAAGTACGACGTCCTATGCTGATGGCTATTATTGATCGAAAAATTAACTTATGGTTTAAAGAGCGCGAGGTAGTTATTGCGCGTATTGAACGTGATAAGTATATTATGATTTTCAATAGAAGAGAGCTTGAAAAGATGGAGCAGACGAAATTTGATATATTAGATGAGATGCGACATATTCAAGTAGGGAATGAATTACCTGTTACAATTAGTATAGGGATTGGTAATAATATTACCTCATTAAATAATTCAAAAGAAGATGCTAGAATTGCCTTTGATTTAGCTCAGGGGCGAGGTGGGGACCAAGCTATTATAAAACATCATGATAAGTATACTTTCTATGGTGGCAAGACCAAAGAAGTTGAGAAGAGTGCTAGAGTAAAAGTAAGAATAAAAGCGTATGCCTTTAAAGAACTTTTACATGAAGCTGATAAAGTATTTATCATGGGGCATAAGGGCATTGATATGGATTGCTTAGGTGCAGCTATGGGTGTATATAGAGGCGCAGCTATAATGGGTAAAAAAGCGCAAATTATATTAAAAGAACCTACCTTTGCCATTAAGGCTTTATATGATAGAATAGTAGAATCAAAAGAATATGAAGATTTATTTATAACACCTGAAGAAGCTGAAAAAGAAATTAAAAAAGATACTTTACTTGTTATTGTAGATGTTCATAGAAAAAGTTACTTAGAATGCCCTGAATTTTTAGATAAGTTCGAGAAGGTGGTAGTATTTGACCATCATCGTCGTAGTACAGATTTTATTGAAGATGCAGTACTTACTTATGTAGAGCCATTTATTTCATCTACTTGTGAGATGATTTCGGAGATTCTTAATTACTTAAGTGATAAAATTAAACTTACAGCTATTGAGGCAGATGCACTCTTAGCAGGTATTACGATTGATACGAAGAACTTTGTATTTAAGGCAGGCGTTAGGACCTTTGAGGCTGCTGCATTTCTTAGAAGAAATGGTGCAGATAGTACGAGAGTGCGTATGTTATTCCAAGATGATATGGATGTTTATAAAGTACGTGCAACGGCTATTAAAGAAGCAGAAATCTGGGAGGGGAATATGGCAGTGGCGGATGTAAATGGCGCTATACCACATGCTAATATTATAGCAGCGCAGGTTGCTGATGAACTCTTAAATATTAAAGGTATTGAAGCTTCATTTGTATTAACACCTCAAGAGGAGTATATTGTGATTAGTGCAAGAGCATTAAAGGATATAAATGTACAGCGTATTATGGAGTTATTAGGAGGCGGTGGACATTTAGGCATTGCTGGGGCACAGATTAAAGATGTATCCTTACAAGAGGCTAGAATACTACTACAAGATGCGATAAATAAATACTTTGAGGAAGGTGAAACAAAATGAAAGTAATTTTAACACAAGATGTAAAAAAAGTTGGTAAAAAAGGTGACTTATTAGAAGTAAAAGATGGATATGCACGTAATGCATTATTCCCAAAAGGATTAGCTGTAGAAGCTAATGCTGTAAATATGAACAATAGAAAATTAGAGCAAAATGCAGAAGCTAAACGTAAACAACAAGAATTAGATGATGCAAAAGCAATTGCTGAAAAGCTTAATGAAAAAGAAATTAAAATTCCTGTGAAAACTGGAGAAGGTGGAAAAGTATTTGGTTCTGTTACTTCAAAAGAAATTGCAGAAGTGATTAAAAAAGATTTAGGCGTGGCAGTAGATAAAAAGAAAATCCAATTAAAAGATCCTATTAAAGGATTAGGTGGATTAAAAGTAACAATTAAGTTACATCCACAAGTAAGTGCCACAGTAAGTGTTTATGTTGTAGAAGCGTAAATTTATAAAAGGAGAGGAATAGGCTATGGAGCAAGTACCTAATATGAGAATTCCGCCACATAGTTTGGAGGCAGAGCAGTCTGTTTTAGGTTCCATGATTTTGGATCATGAAGCTGTTATTGTTGCTAGTGAAATATTACGACCTGAAGACTTTTATAGACCTGATCATGAGCAAATTTATGCAGCCATTATTGAACTTTATACAAGTGGAAATCCTATAGACCTTATTACTATCCAGGATAAATTAGTTCAAAAAGGTGTATTAGAGCAAGTTGGTGGTCTAGGATATATAGCTGAGCTTGCAAGTAGTGTACCTACATCGGCGCATATTAAGCAATATGCTAAGATTGTAGAGGAAAAGGCAACACTCAGAAGGCTAATTAAAGCAAGTAATGAGATTGCAGCAAAAAGTTATGAAGGGGAAGAACCTATTGATAGTATTATGAGCTTTGCTGAAAAGCAAGTTTTTGATATTCTTCAAAATAAAAGTACAGAAGACTTTACTGGTATTGATGAGATTGTTATCACTTCTATTGATAAAATTGAAGAAGCACATCAGAGTAAAGGTGGTATTACAGGAATTGAAACTGGTTTCATTGACCTGGATCAACGTACAGCGGGACTTCAGCCTTCAGACTTAGTGCTAGTAGCAGCTAGACCTTCAATGGGGAAAACAGCCTTTGCCCTTAACATTATTCAAACAGCAGGCATCAAGAACAAACAAAGTGTTGCTGTATTTAGTTTGGAAATGTCTAAGGATCAGCTAGTAAGCCGTATGCTTTGTGCAGAGGCGATGGTTGATTCACAGAAGGCACGTACTGGAATGTTAGAGAAAGAAGACTGGGATCGCTTAGCAAGGAGTATTCCTAATATTGCAGACTCTAGAATCTTTATTGATGATACAGCAGGTATTAACGTTATGGAGATGCGTGCGAAATGTAGAAGGCTTAAAATGGAAAAGGGATTAGACCTTATCATGATTGACTACTTACAGCTTATGAGTGGTAGTGGTAAAGGAGATTCTAGACAACAAGAAATCTCAGATATCTCTCGTTCTTTAAAAGCCTTAGCTAGGGAAATGAATGCCCCTGTAATCGCATTATCCCAGCTTTCTCGTGCTTGTGAGACAAGAACAGACCATAGACCAATGCTTTCCGATTTGAGGGAATCTGGAGCTATTGAACAGGATGCTGACGTTGTTATGTTCTTATATCGTGATGAGTATTATCATCCAGATACAGATAAGAAGAATGTTGGTGAAGTTATTATTGCCAAACAAAGAAATGGCCCTACGGGAACAGTTGAACTTGTATGGCTTGGACAATATACTAAGTTCGCCAATATGCAGCATTAGTTATTGGAGATTAATTTATAGACAAGGGAATGATATGAAATTAATGATATAATTTCATGTCATTCCCTTTCTTTATAGAGTAGGTTAATGCATAATTTAAGTTGTTTAGGAAATGGCGGCTACAAAAGATATATAAATTGGGAAAGGAAGGCTATAATGAGCAAAATTAAGTTTGAAGTAATTACAGAAAAAGACGTGGAACTCGTAAGAGAGATTTATTTATATTATGTAAGAAATTCAACAGCGACTTTTCATATAAGGGAGATTAGTCTAGAGGAAATGAAAGCACTGGTCACTTTTTCAGAACCTAAGTATGAGGGCTACTTAATTAAGATGGAAGATGAAGTTTGTGGCTATGTGCTACTTACTCAGTTTAAGCCACGAGAGGCATTTAGTCATAGTGCAGAAGTCACAATATATTTGAAACATGGTTATGAGGGAAGAGGTATTGGAAGGATAGCCATTGAATTTATAGAAACGCGCGCACGAGAGCCTGAAAAGGAGATTCATACACTTTTAGCACTTATATGTGGTGAAAATATAGGAAGTCGTATGTTGTTTGAAAAAAGTGGTTATAGTATGTGTGGTGTATATAGAGAAGTGGGTTATAAGTTTGACAGGTGGTTAGACCTTATAACATATCAGAAACTAATAGTAAAAGAATAAGTAAAATATAAAATCTCGTAAAGCTAGAGTGAGTATAATAGTTTTACGAGATTTTTATTATTTAATTAAATATTCTAAAAAACATTTATTTTAATGCTATAATTTGATAAAATGTAGAAATAAAGTAGATGTTTAGAGGAGATTTTACAGTGGATATAAATAGAGAGACATATCTAGAGCTCATGGAAAGAAGACTTAAGAATTATTTTGACTTGGAAGAAAATAAACTTATTAATAATAAAGTATTTGATTTGTATGGTAAATATCATATGATGCTAGGAAGAACATTCTTAAGTAAAACAGATATTATTGATAAGTTTGAGACTAATGAACATGTCATGATTAAGTGCGTACCACATTTAACGCAAGAAGATTTAGAAAGATATTTGGCATATTTAAATGAGCTACCTGAGAAAGTAGTAAGTCTTAATCAATATCATAAAAGTACCTATATTAATGCTGTTTTAGTATGTGAGGATTACATAGCGTGTGATTTAAAGACGATTAAGAAATTTAAGTATGAAAAGATATTTGGGTTTTACTTTAGAGGATTTTGTGAAGTAAGGCTGATGGTAGTAGAACTCCCGACAAGTAAGGTATTTACAAACAGGGATGGTAAACGTGTTAAAAAGGCATATGAGCCTTTTTATAAAAAATAAAGGGGGGAGAATTCAATGAATTCTTTAGTATTACTTCTTATTGCAGTAGTAGTTTTTTTAGTAGCCTATGTTGGATATGGTGGTTGGCTTGTAAAGAAATGGGGGCTTGATCCAAAGCGAAAGACACCAGCAGAAACTAAATTTGATAATGTAGACTATGTACCAACAGATGCAAAGGTATTGTTAGGACATCACTTTTCATCTATTGCAGGTGCAGGACCTATTACAGGACCGATTCTTGCATCTATTTTTGGATGGTTACCAGTATATTTATGGATTTTAATTGGATCTGTATTTATAGGTGGTGTACATGACTTTGGGGCATTATTTGCTTCAATTAGACACGATGGTAAAAGTATTGGTGAAATTATTAGGACAAATATTGGACGAAGAGGAAAAATTTTATTTAACTTCTTTGCTTATGCAACACTTATTTTAGTAGTTGCAGCCTTTACAAGTATTTGTGCTTCTACTTTTGCATATGATGTGGCAAATCCTGATAATATTATCGGGGCACAAGCTGGTACAGCTTCTGTATTATTTATTATATTAGCTGTATTATTTGGATTCTTTGTGTACAGAAAGCATGCTAAGCTAGGTGTAGCAACAATTATTGGTGTATTATTATTATTTATTTGCATTTATATAGGATATGCTTTTCCCGTACTTAAACTTTCACAAAGTGCATGGAATGTTATTTTAATTATTTATATTGCACTTGCATCTATTTTACCAGTATGGATTTTATTACAGCCTAGAGATTATTTATGCTCTTTCTTACTTTATGCAATGCTTGCAGGCGGTATTATTGGTTTATTACTTTATAGACCTACGATTGTGGCACCTGCTTATGTAGGATTTAATGTAAATGGACAAACCTTATTCCCATTCTTATTTGTTACAGTTGCTTGTGGTGCTATTTCAGGCTTCCACTCATTAGTTAGTTCAGGAACAACAGCAAAACAAATTAGAAGCGAAAAAGATGCTAAGCTTATTGGTTATGGTTCTATGCTGATTGAAGGAATCGTAGCTGTTATTGCACTTATTACAGTATGTTATGTTGCAAAGGCGGAGGGAACACCAACTGTTATTTTTGCAGCAGGTCTTTCTGAATTTATGAGTAAGTTTGGAATTCCAGTAGCAGTAGGTAAGGTATTTGTTACGTTAGCATTCTCTGCATTTGCACTTACAAGTTTAGATACTGCAACTAGAATCGGTCGTTATATTTTCCAAGAGATGTTTGATGAAGCAAGTGAGCCTATTAAGAAAGTCTTTGCACATCCTATTACAGCTACACTCATTACTGTTGGTTTATCTAGCATTTTACTTGGATATGGTTATACAAAGATTTGGCCAGTATTCGGTGCTGCTAATCAACTTTTAGGTGCGCTAGCATTACTTGCTATTACCAGCTGGCTTGCTAATACAAATCGTACGTCTATTATGTCAGCTATTCCTATGGTATTTATGTTTGCTGTAACAGTTGTAGCTTTATCACTTCTTATTAAACAAAATATCTTTTCAGCTGAGCCTAATTATATTCTAGGTGTTATTGCTATTGTATTATTTGCCTTAGCAATCTGGATTATTGTAGAAGCAATTTTAAAGCTTATGAAACCTGCTCAAAAGAGCGTGAAGGTAAATAAATAGTTAAGGTAACACTTATAAGGCTTAATGATTAAAATTGAATACAAGTGAATTTACGGCATCTGTTGCCAAGAATAAGCACCAAATCAGTAATATTGTTGATTTGGTGCTTATTTTTATGACGTAAGCAGGCTTGATACATAATAAAGAAGCGGATGACAAAACAGTTAGATAAGTGATAAATTATAAAGTAATTAATAAAAAATAAATAAAAATATTCTTAAAATATTGTATTATTGTAAAAATATGGTATAATAATCATAACATGTACAAATGAATGGGGGAGCGCCAATGTTACAGGAAAAAGACTTTCTCACAGTAAAAGATGTAGCGGAAAAGCTGGAAACAGAACCTTACGTACTTAGATTTTATGAGAAGGAACTTAATTTAACAATTAAAAGAAATACTAAAGGACACAGAGTATATACAGTAGAAGATGTAGAGATGTTTAGAAAGATATTGGATATGCGAGAACAAGGCTTACAGCTTAAGGCAATAGAAAGTATTATGCATGATTCAAATCAAGAAGCTAAAGAAAGCTATGAGCAGTTAAGTAGTGCACAACTTCCAACAGCAGCTCAAAATGAAGGTGTAACAACTATAGACATAGGAGACCCTAATAATGATAAGGTTAAAGTATTTATGGGTATGATTACACAGGCTGTTATGGAGGGAAATAAAGCATCTGTAGCACAGATTAAACAAGAGATGAAGGCAGAAATTAAACAAGAAGTAGATAATACAGTAGAAGAGAAAATCAGTGAGTTTCAGGAAAAACAAGAGGCCAAAAATGAAGAATATTATCGTAAGTTAGATGAGACTATGAGAGAAGTTCAGAAGATGAGAAAAGAAATAGGCGATAATAAAGAAAAAGAAAATGATAAAAAAGAAAAACAATCTTTCTGGAATAGGTTATTTAAAGATAAAAAACAAAACGTAGATACACAAACCGCTAAAGAAATGTAATGGCCCTATTAAAGGTGCTAATAATACCTATAAAACTACATATACCAAAAAAAAGCCCCCACGAAGCAGAATATAGTTCTGCTAATGAGGCTTTTTATTTTTGCCATTTTTACATCTAAAAAGGATAATAAAAAAGACTACTAACTATAGTGTGCTAGTAGCCTGACTCATAAAATAGATTAACCTACAACTGGTAGGTTGTATTTCTCAAAAATTGCCTTAGCTGAGTTAGTAGCGTCGATAGATGGCTCTTCAGTATCTTGTAATTCATATTCATACCCAAGTTGTTCCCATTTATACTCACCCATTTTATGGAATGGTAAAATATCAATACGTTCTACATTTTTAAGTGTAGTTAAGTATTGAGCAAGATTTTCAATATCTTCTTCGCTGTCTGTAAGATTTGGAACATATACGTAGCGTATCCAAATAGGAATATTGCGTTCTTCTAAATGTTTTGCAAATGCAAGAGTTGGTTCGAGGTCAACACCAGTTAGATTTTTGAATTTCTCTTTGTTATAACATTTAATATCTAAAAGTACAAGATCTGTATAATCAAGAACAGGGTCAGCCTTTTCTAAGCTCACATGACCTGAACTATCAATTGTTGTGTGAAGTCCTTCCTCTTTACATTTCATAAGTAAATCCCTTACGAAATCAGCTTGCATAAATGGTTCACCACCACTGATAGTAACACCACCATTAGATGCATTCATAAAAGGTTTGTATTTTACAATATCCTTAATAAGATCTTCTGTATCCGCTTCTTTTCCTTCATGTAATTTCCAAGTATCTGGGTTGTGACAATATTTACATCTTAATGGACAACCTTGTGTAAAAACGATATAGCGAAGGCCTGGACCATCTACAGCACCGCAAGTTTCAATCGAATGTATTCTGCCTTTCATGTTCATACCTCCTGAATCAAGTTTATAATTTGTGTAACCTAGATATAATTGCGTAAAAGGGTATTATCTATCCCCTAACCCCCTATTGATAAAGGATCTATTATTATGAATAAGCTACATCTATTTTTATTATAAACAATTAATAAAGAGGATGCAAACATCCTCTTTAAATTAATTGTTATTTAATAATTTTTATCCTAAATATACCAATTCTTAGAAGTGGTTATGGAATGTTCTGTTGATAACATCCATTTGTTGTTCTCTTGTTAAACGGATGAAACGAACAGCATATCCAGATACACGGATTGTAAGTTGTGGATATTTTTCTGGATGATCCATAGCATCAAGTAATGTTTCACGTTGCATAACGTTTACGTTTACGTGGTGTGGATCTTGAACGAAGTATCCATCAAGGAGACCTGTTAAATTGCTGATTTGTTCTTCTTCTGTTTTACCAAGAGCACTTGGAATGATAGAGAATGTATTAGAAATACCATCTAATGAATCTCTGAATGGAAGTTTAGCTACAGAAGAAAGTGATGCAAGAGCACCATTTACGTCTCTACCATGCATTGGGTTAGCACCTGGAGCAAGTGGTTGACCTGCTTTACGTCCATCAGGTGTGTTACCTGTTTTCTTACCATATACAACGTTTGATGTAATAGTTAAGATAGATGTTGTTGGGATAGAGTTTCTGTATGTATGATGTTTTCTAACTTTGTTCATGAAGTTTTGAACAAGTTCAACACCAATTTGGTCTACACGGTCATCATTATTACCGTATGCTGGGTATTCGCCTTCGATTTCGTAATCTGTAACAAGACCTGTTTCATCTCTAACAGTTTTAACTTTAGCGTATTTAATAGCTGAAAGAGAGTCAACTACTACTGAGAATCCAGCAATACCTGTAGCGAATGTACGTTCAACTTCTGTATCATGAAGAGCCATTTCAAGTGATTCATAGTGATATTTATCATGCATGTAATGAATTACGTTTAATGTATCAACATAAACTCTTGCAAGCCAATCCATCATATCATTGAATTTAGCCATAACTTCATCATAATCAAGGTATTCAGATGTGATTGGTTGATATTTAGGACCAACTTGTTCACCTGTCATTTCATCACGACCACCGTTGATTGCATAAAGTAATGTTTTAGCAAGGTTAGCACGAGCACCGAAGAATTGCATTTCTTTTCCGACTTTCATAGCAGATACACAGCATGCGATTGTGTAGTCGTCACCGTAGTGTAATCTCATTAAATCATCATTTTCGTATTGGATAGATGATGTTTTGATAGAGATATCAGCACAGTAACGTTTGAAGTTTTGTGGAAGTCTTGGAGACCAAAGAATTGTTAAGTTTGGTTCTGGTGATGGTCCAAGATTAATTAATGTGTGAAGTACACGGTAAGATGTTTTTGTAACCATGTGACGTCCATCAATACCAAGTCCACCGATTGCTTCAGATACCCAAGCAGGGTCACCAGAGAATAATTCATTGTATTCTGGGATACGAAGGAAACGAACCATACGAAGTTTCATTACGAAATGATCAATGAATTCTTGGATTTGTTCTTCTGTATATCTACCAGCTTTAAGGTCTCTTTCAGCATAGATATCAAGGAATGTTGTGTTACGTCCGATTGACATAGCAGCACCATCTTGTTGTTTTACAGCACCAAGGTAACCGAAGTATAACCATTGGATAGCTTCTTTAATATCTGCAGCTGGTCTAGAAATATCAAAACCATAGTTTGCAGCCATTTTTTTAAGATCTTGAAGAGCGATTACTTGTTCAGCAATTTCTTCACGACGACGTACTACATCTTCGCACATTGGAGTTACGTCTAATTGTTCTTTATCTGCAAGTTTTTCTTCAATTAAGAAGTCAACACCGTATAAAGCAATACGACGGTAGTCACCAACGATACGTCCACGACCATAAGCATCTGGAAGACCTGTGATGATGTGGCTGTGACGACAAGCTCTCATGTCTTTTGTATATGCTTGGAATACAGCTGTATTGTGTGTTTTGCGGTATTTTGTGAAGATTTCTTTTGTTTCTGGATCTAATTCATAGCCATAAGATTTAAGTGCTAATTCTACAGTACGAATACCACCATTTGGCATAATATTTCTTTTTAATGGTTTATCTGATTGAAGACCAACGATTGTTTCAAGATCTTTGTTTAAGTAACCAGGACCATGAGAAGTAAGAGTAGAAGGAACTTTTGTTTCAGCATCTAAGATACCTTTTTTAAGTTCTTCGTCCATAAGACCACGTACTTGTGACCATAAAGTAGTAGTAGCTTCTGTTGGACCTACTAAGAAAGATTCATCTCCATCATATGGTGTATAGTTTCTTTGAATGAAGTCTCTAGTATTGATTTCTTTTGACCATATACCAGTTTTAAAACCATTCCATTGTTCAAACATTAATAATCACTCCTTAAATTAATTGAAGAAAATTAAATATTTATAAATAAAGATATAAATACTAGCAATAAAGAATTGCTTGATTTTCATACCCACATTATACAATGTATACTGTATACAGGTCAAGAATTTCTTATAAAATTATATATTATATATTACAATATACAAAAATTGGAATTAGCGTTAATAAAAGATAATTTTAACGTTTGGATTAAATAGATGAGATTTGTCATATATTATAAGGAGAAAAATACTATAAAATAAGTACGCAAATAGCTATATTAATGTTAAATATTATCCTCTTTACATGTATGGCACATTTACATTATACTTATACTAATATAATATATATAGAAACAACTAAAATAAGAAAGGATGTGATTTGAATGAAGATAGAAAAGCTTAGCGATACGCAGATCCAAGTCACTTTAAATCACTCAGACCTTACTGATAGAAATTTAAAAATTAGCGAACTTGCTTATGGGTCTAAGAAGGCACAGGCGTTGTTTAAAGATATGATGGCCAGGGCTTATGAGGATTTTGGTTTTGAGACGGATAATGTACCACTCATGATAGAGGCGGTACCATTATCAGCAGATAGCATCATGATTGTTGTTACAAAAGTAGAAGACCCTTCACAAATAGAACAGAAATTAGAAGCTATAGGAGAGAGACCAACACATCGTACTTTTAAAGAACCAGAAGAGGATAGATTAACTGATTTAGCACTTATGGGCAGTGAAGCTATAGAGCAAGCGAAAGAGACTAAAAGTAAGGTAACATCTATTACTTATTTATTTAATGATTTTGATAATGTATGTATGGCAGCTCATCGCATTCAGCCAATGTTTGCTGGTGACAATTCATTATATAAATTTAATCAAAAGTATTACCTTATATTAGAAAAGAATAAAAAAGCTAATATGAACAGTGATGCATTAGTTGGGGTATTAGATGAATTTGGAAGTAAGTTCCCTTCAAGTGACTTAAATGAAGAGTTTTTAAAAGAACATGGAAAATTATTGATTCAAACACATGCTATAGATGTGTTAGCTAGATATTTATAAAAACTGGGGTATATGTCCCAGTTTTTTTTAGCGTAAGAAAGTTTGGTATTTAATCATAGCCTTCTTTAAACGTTAAATAAGAAGGTGAAAATAGCTTCATTAGAGCATATAAAAAAGGCATTAAATCCTAATAAAACTAGGATTAATGCCTTTTTTATATAATAATTTAAGTTTAAAAATGAGTATCTTATTAAGAAAGACTCATTAATTTTGGTACAATTTGCTTTTTACGTGAGAATACATCTTTTAAGAAGACACTATCATCGCCAGGGGCAAGTCCAAAGAGCTGTTCAGCAATTTGTTTTTCTGCGCCTGTTACAAGAAGTTCAGTTCCACCTACAACAATATCAGTTACCATGAGCATGCAAAGGTTGAGTTTTTCTTCCTCTTCAATACGACGCATTTCAGCCATGATATCATCTTTGATATTAAATAAGCTTTGGAAATCACCTGTATTGATTTGCGCTACACTAATATTGTATTTACCAATAGTGAAAGCTTTTCTATCAATATTAAGTAAATCACTAGGTGTCATACCTTCAAGTGAAGTACCAGCTGCAAGAAGTTCAGCACCATATGCATAAGGATCTACTTCAGCAATTTCAGCAAGTTTAGTTGCAATGCGAATATCATCTGGTGTACATGTAGGTGATTTGAAGATAAGTGTATCTGAAAGAATAGCACTAAGCATAATACCAGCAATCGCTTTAGGTGGCATAACGTTATGTTCTTCAAACATTTTACCAATGATAGTATTTGTACAACCAACAGGCTCTGCACGTAAGAAAACAGGATTTCCTGTATCTAAATTAGCAACGCGGTGGTGATCGATGATTTCAAGAATTTCAGCTTGTTCAATACCATCAGCACTTTGTCCACGTTCGTTATGGTCTACTAAGATAACCCTTTTCTTTTGAACATCTAATAAGTGACGTTTAGAAATAAGCCCTTTTACATGACTTTTCTCATCTAAGATAGGGAAATGTCTGTAAGAAGTATTAAGCATTGCTTGTTTTACTTCGTCTAAGTAGTCATCTGTTTCAAAGTAAGTAATATTGTCTTTTACTAATATATTTTTAACAGAAATACTTTGTGAAATTAGTTTGATAGTTTTAAAGAATGTAAGACCTGTACAGACAACAGCTGCAGTTACATCATTTGGAATATCAATTTCAATATGATCCATATTTTGATCTGTGATAATAACACATCCAGCACCTGAACGAAGTGCAGTTTGAATAAGTTCTTTATGAGAGCCTGTGATAATAATATCTGAGCTATCTAAAGTTGTATCTGGTGAGAAAGATGCAGTAGTATAAACATTTCCTAGTACATAAGCATGAGGATAATTTCCACTAATCACCTTCCCATCTAAAACACCTGGTACATTAATGAAAGGTGTTTTGTGTTCTTTAAGAACTGAACCATCAGTAAGACCAATGTAAGTCTTAGAAATATCAGTCATTGAAATAATACCTGCAAGCTTGTTGTCATGATATAAGACAGGAATCATTTGGCGGCGGTTTTCTGTCATGACATCCCAAGCTTTTTTTACAGAGTCAACCACATAGACAGGAGGTACACTATAGAAGTTCATATCACTAACCTGTGGTTTAATATCTTTTAATAAAGTAGGGGCTTCTACTCCAAAGTAATCTAAGGCAAATTGTGTTTCTTTGCTAACTTTCCCAAGTCTAGCAGCTTCTATATTTTCTGTTCCTAGTGCGCGCTTTAAGTAAGTATAAGAAATAGCCGCACAGATTGAGTCTGTATCAGGATTTTTGTGCCCAAAAACATATATTTTTTTATCCATTCTTAGCCTCCTCTATTTTTATAGGCAAATCCCTCATTAGTGCAAATGAATTGTGTATACGAATCCCTAATGTATACAAAGAATTTATTTTTTAATAGTTTTCGTAAGAAATATTGAATTTATTACGTTATTACATGAATAATTTATAGAATTATAAGTCAAGTGCCATGAGGATAAAATAAAGATAGCAATATAGTTAAAGGTTGTCAATAACGAAATTGAAAACAGTAATTATAAGGAAGAAAAATACAGAATTGACGAACGTTTTCTCTATAAAATAAATAAATATTCGAGGTTATTATTGATTTATAGAAAGATGTCTGATATGATAAACGTGTTGAACAGATAAACGTGAATAGAAATATCGAAAGGATGTGTAACCATGCCAACTAAAGTAGTAATAGGAGCACAATGGGGAGACGAAGGAAAAGCTAAAATAATAGATATTTTATCAGAGAAAGCAGACGTAGTTGTACGTTGCCAAGGAGGAAATAATGCGGGTCATACTGTTGCTGTAAATGATGAAGTTTATAAATTCCAACTTATACCTTCTGGTATATTATATCCTGGAAAGACTTGTTTAGTAGGTAATGGTGTAGTTATTGATCCTGAAGGTATTTTAGGTGAAATAGATGGTTTAGTAGCTAAAGGAATAGATGTAAGTACACTTAAAATTAGTACAAGAGCACATCTTGTAATGCCATACCACAAAGCGCTTGATAAAGCAAAAGAATCACTTAAGGCAAAAGATGGTAAAGACATTGGAACAACTATGAAGGGGATTGGACCATGTTATATGGATAAAGCAGAACGCTCTGGTATTCGTGTGTGCGATTTATATCATGAAGAAGTATTTGCTGAAAAAGTAAGAGAAAACGTTAAAGTTAAAAATGCAATGCTTAAATTTGTATATGAGCAAGATGTACAGTTCGATGCAGAAGAAATTATTGCAACATATAGAAAATATGCTGAACGTTTAAAACCACATGTAATTGATACAACAGTAGAAGTTTATGAAGCTATTAAAGAAGGTAAAGAAGTACTCTTTGAAGGTGCGCAAGGTACACTTCTTGATTTAGATCTTGGGACATACCCATATGTAACATCTTCACACCCAATTACAGGTGGAGCTTGTATTGGTGCTGGTATAGGCCCAACTATGATTGATGAATGTATCGGGGTTATGAAAGGGTATATTACACGTGTAGGTAAAGGTCCTTTCCCAACAGAACTTCATGATGCAACAGGTGATCGTATCAGAGAAGAAGGTCATGAATTTGGTACAGTAACAGGTCGCCCAAGACGTTGTGGATGGTTTGATGCAGTAATTGGTGAATTTGCAGTTAGAACAAGTGGTTTAACTCAAATTGCACTTAATAAAATTGACGTATTAAAAGGCTTAGAAAAAGTTAAGATTTGTACAGGCTATGAATTTAATGGAGAAGTAATTAAATATTTCCCAGCTAGTCTTGAAGACTTAGAAAAATGTACACCTGTATATGAAGAGATGGAAGGATGGGGAGAAATTTCTCATATCCGTACTTATGAAGAATTACCTCAAACAGTTAAAAACTATATTGCAAGAATTGAAGAACTCGTTGGATGTAAAATTACTATGGTTGGTGTAGGGCCAAATAGAGATCAAAATATTGTAATTGATAAATAAAATATAAAAGGTGGTAGTACGAAAGTGCTACTACCTTTTTTTAGTTAAGGGGCATAGATGGCATAGATAAGGTAGGGACTATAGTTTTCCTTCGGATTCGCTTTGATTGAATCTGAGATAAAACTATAGTCCCTACTTTAATTATACCTGCCAACATTTTAGTAAGGTAGTAGTACTTTCGCCCAGCTTCAAGGTTTTAGTTGGTTTCTCTATAAAACATATTAAATAAAATAATAAAATAATGCATTCAAAATTTGACAAGTTAGCAAGCTATATATATTAGGGTTTGTGTGTTATACTAGACTTGTTAGGAGGGAAAAGATGTTTAAAAAAGTCGTAGTGGGGTTAATTGCAATAGTTTTGGTCGTAATTGCGGCGAGCAGATTTGTGCCAGTAGGAGATATAGTAGATCCACTGACATATTTTGATGAATTTAAAGAGAATGAATATAATTTAGTTTATGATGATCAAAGGATTAATTTAAAGAATCCTGTTAAGATAATTGATGGAAAAATATATATAAGTTATGAAGTTGTAAGAGATTACTTAGACACAGTGATTTTTTATGATGAAGCAGAAAAGATTATGACCATAACAGATGTAAGAAATGTTTTAAGGCTATATCCAAATAGTGATAAAGCACGCTTAAATGGCAAGGAAGTTCAAGTAGAGTATAGTATTAAAACTATAGATGACATGCTATATGTTCCAGAAGACCTCCTTAGAGATAAAGCTGGGATAGAAATTACGCCTGGGCAAGAAAATAAATTATATATCATAAATGATATAACTAAAGGAAGTCAGATAGGGACTATAAGACGTAGTACAAGCCTTAGAACACATCCGCTTCAAAAAACAACGGTGATAGAAACACTTAAAAGAGGCGAGAAGGTCGTAGTCTTTTCTATTGAAGATGGCTTTGCAAGGGTAAGAAGTGAAAATGGTATTATTGGTTATATACCAGAAGATAATTTAAAGGATTTAACAGATGTAGCAGGTAGAGCATTGAGTAGTATCGAGACATGGCCAAGTAATCCGTTAGGTGAAAAAGTGCGACTTGTCTGGGATCAGGTGACTGTACAAACAGCAGGAGACTGGAATAGTACGAAATATTCACGTGTTACAGAAGCTAATGTTATTTCACCTACTTGGTTCCAATTTGCAGATGAAAATGGTAACCTAAGTGATTTAGGGAATAAAGCATATGTGGACAATGCACATAAAAGAGGTTTACAGGTTTGGGCACTTATAAGTCATAATTTCACAGAACCTGGATTGACTGAGGTAGTACTTTCAAGTACAGCCAAAAGGCAATTTGTTATTGATCAACTGATAGAAAAAGCAAGATTATATGGTTATGATGGCATTAATATTGATATTGAAAATATTCAAACAGAAACAAGCGCTGTTTGGGTACAATTTATGAGAGAATTATATCCACAGCTTAAAGCAGCTGGAATCTTAGTAACAGTAGATGTGTATATGCCATCTAATTGGTCAAGCCACTATGAAAGAGCTAAAATTTCGGGATTATGTGATTATTTCATTGTAATGGCTTATGATCAGCATCATTTAGGTTCAGAAGAAGCAGGTTCTGTAGCAGAAATTCCTTGGGTAGAAGATGGGATTAAGAAAAACCTTGAAGAAGTACCAAATGATAAACTTGTATTAGGTATACCATTCTATACGCGTTTATGGAAGGAAACGGCTCATGGTTTAGAAACGCGTTCTTATACAATGAGTGCGGCAGAAGCTAAGGTCAAAGAATGGGGTGTTACACCGACACTTGATCCTAATAGTGGACAGCCTTATGCAGAAAAAAAAGTAGAAGATGGTACTTATAAAATTTGGCTTGAAACAAGTGAAACGATAGCTGCACGTATTCAGCTCGCAAATAAGTATGATTTAGCTGGATATGGGGCATGGAAGTTAGGCCTTGAGACACTAGATAGTTGGGACTCCTTAGCACTTTTAGAAAAATAAATGGTATAGAATTCACCTCATTTTAATAAACTAGAAGGGACAAGTATGAAAAGATGAGGTGAGTATATGCGTCATTTTAAAATACCATTATTAGTAATAGCCTTAGTTGCAGTTATTTGTGGTGTATCTTATTTTAAATATAATGTAGCACATGAAAAAACAGTAGAAACTATGGGGACTGCTACATCCTCTAAGGTAATAATAGTAGACCCTGGGCATGGTGGGTTTGACCCAGGAAAACCTGGGATTAATGGCGAAGATGAAAAAGATTTAAATTTAAAGATTGCACTTAAATTAAGAGATTATCTAGAGCAATCTGGAGCGATGGTAGTAATGACAAGAACTACAGATAATGATGTAGATGGCATGGAAGGGGTTAAACATAAAAGTAAAGATATGGCCCAAAGGAAACAGATGGCTGCAGACGGTGATATTGTAGTAAGTATCCATCAAAACTCCTTTTCACAACCTAGTGTAAGAGGGGCACAGGCTTTTTATAGTAAAAAATCTGAGCATGGTAAGGCATTAGCAACACTTATTCAAAGAAGTATCAAAGAAAACGCTGATACTGAAAATCGAAGAGAAGCAAAGAGTAATGCCAATTATTATGTTTTGAAGGCGATAGAGATTCCATCTGTTATTGTAGAATGTGGTTTTTTAACTAATTCAGAAGAAGAAGCTAAATTAAATGATGATCTTTATCAAGACAAAATGGCATGGAGTATTTATTTAGGAATAGTACGATATTTTGAAGGTGTGGAACAGTGACTTTAGTAATTAAACTAAGGTCGCTGTTTTTTTGTGATGGAAATAAAAGTATCATTATATATTAAAAAAACATACATTTTTCGAAAAAATATTTACTATTAATATAAAATGCATTATACTTTTTTTATGAATTATTAAATAAATATTAAGCGATTAACATAAAAAGTTAACCTATTATTAATATTGAATTAATAGTTCTGATGATTTTTGGGGAGGAAAATTATCATTAAAACAGAAAGGAGTAATCGTATGGCCATTACATCATTTCAGCGTTATGAAAAGAAGTTTATGCTGACTAAAATGCAGTATGATGCACTTATACCAAGACTATTAGAGTACATGTCACCAGATGAGTATTGTAAGGATGGTAAACAATACAGTATTTATAATATTTATTATGATACGGCTCATGATAGTTTAATAAGACATTCATTAGCTAAACCGTATTATAAAGAGAAGCTGAGACTTAGAAGCTATACAATACCCAGAAGTAGAGATGATAAAGTATTTCTTGAGCTTAAAAAAAAAATAGGTGGTATTGTAAATAAGCGAAGAGTAGTTCTCACTTTAGGTGAAGCTTATGATCTTTTGGAAAGAGGTAGTATCCCTAAGACCGAGGGATATATGAGTAAACAAGTGATGAATGAAATTCTTTATTTCTTGAAATGCAACAAAGTATATCCGAAAGTATATATCAGCTATGAGCGAAAAGCCTTTTTTGGAAAAGACAATAGAGAATTTCGAATAACATTTGATAAGCAGATTACAACGCGTCGAGATGAAGTGTACCTTGAAAAAGGATGTTATGGAAATCAGCTCTTAGATAAGGGACAATATCTAATGGAAATTAAGATATTAGATGCAATGCCTCTTTGGCTGACAAGTATATTATCGGAACTTAAGATATATACAACTAGTTTTTCTAAATACGGGACGGAGTATAAACGATACTGTTTAGAACAGGGGCGAAATCGAGAAATTAGGGAGGGCAGTGCATGTTAGAAAGTTTAATGGGAACAGGAGAAGAGAGTGTCTTAACAGTAACTAATAGTTTAATCGTACTAGGAGTAGCCGTCATACTAGGATTAGTTGTTAGTTTAGTGTATATGAGAACGCATAAGAAAGAAGGGTATGTACCAAGCTTTGTAGTGACATTATTAGTTTTACCAGTAGTGATTGCAGTTATTATATTTTTAGTAGGCAATAATGTGGCAAGAGCATTTAGTTTGGCAGGTGCTTTTTCAATTATTAGATTTAGGACAACATTTTCAGATACAAAGGATATTACATATATCTTTATAACTCTAGCAGTAGGATTAGCATGTGGGACAGGCTATATTACCTATGCAGTGTTAGTTACTGCGATTATTTGCATGCTTATGTTGGTTTTAAATTTAATTCACTATGCAGTACCTAAAATACCTTTTATGCAACTTAAAATTTCAGTACCAGAAGATATGAATTACGAAGAAGTTTTTAATGATATATTTGAAGAGTATACACTTTCTTTCAATATGGACAAAGTAAAAACGAGAGAGTTTGGTGCTTTGTTTGAGGTAATTTACAAAATTAAACTTAAACCAGAAAAAAATAAGAAAGAATTTATAGATGCCTTAAGATGTAGAAATGGCAATTTAAACATTGTTCTTACTGTAAGTGGACAAGAAGAACGCGTTTATGCGTAGAAATTTATTACAAAGCAGATAATCTTATTACAACTTAAAGAGATATGGAAAACAGAAAATGCGTAAGGGCTAAATACTTTTTAAGTGAATAGGAGATGTTAGAAATGAAGATGGGGAAAACTTTGAAAAAAATATTAGGGGTATCTGCAATGCTTACAGTACCTTTTACAGGTCAAGCCTCTATGATTATGGCAGCAACAACAACTACAGTTGCTGAGACAGATGATAGTGAGGCCTGGAAAGACAATGTAGGAACGATTACATTAGATGGGGCGATTACTTGTACAGGCTCTGGCGTAAGTGTAAGTGACAATGTCATTACCATTACAGAAGGAGGAGATTTTACAGTTACAGGTACTTTATCAAATGGTATGATTGAGGTTAATACAGAAGAAAAGGTAAAATTAAGATTAAATGGTGCAAGTATTACGAATTCTAATGGGCCTGCCATTTGCTTTACAAATGCTAAGAAGGCATTTATTACCCTAGAGGAAGGGACAGTAAATACCTTAAAAGATGGTTCAAGTTATGCGTCTGATATTGATGCTAAGGGAGCACTCTTTAGTAATGATACTCTTGAAATTAAGGGAAAAGGAACACTCAATGTAACGGGCAATTACAAACATGGTATTGTGAGTGATGATGATATTATTATTGAAAATGGTGTGATTAATGTAACATCAAATGTGAAGGATGGCATTCATGCTAATGATAATATTACAATAGATGGCGGAACATTGAATATTACCACTACTAGTGATGATGCGATAGACTGCGAAGGAGATATTGTAATTAATGATGGTGATATTACAATTAATTCGGCAGATGATGGCATTCATGCAGATACTGACCTTACTATTAATGGAGGAAACATTAATATTGTAAAGTGCGGTGAGGGCATAGAAAGCAAAGCAAATATGATCATAAACGATGGTAATATTAGTATTACAGGAAGTGATGATTGTTTAAATGCTACAACAAGTCTAGTAATAAATGGAGGACAGCTATATTGTTATTCATCAGGAAATGATGCCATTGATTCAAATGGAACAATGACAATAAATGGTGGTACCATTATTGCAGTAGGGGCAGGAAGCCCTGAATGTGGATTTGATTGTGATGCAAGTGCCTTTTCAATAAATGGTGGGACAATTATTGGACTTGGTGGTGAAACAAGTGGACCAACGGCTAATAGCTGTACACAAGCATCTGTTGTGCTAGGGAGCTATACAGCAGGGTCATTACTTCATATTCAAAATGCCAGTGGTGAGGATGTGTTAACATATAAAATACCACAATCTTATAATACAATGTTATTTAGTGCACCAGGTCTTACAACAAATGCAACATATACAGTTTATACAGGTGGAAGTGTAAGCGGTGCTGATGAGTTTCATGGGCTTTATACAGGTGGCACTTACACAGAAGGTAGCCAGAGTACAAGCTTTACAACAACTTCTATGGTAACACAAATAGGCGGTAGCATATTTGGTAGTGGCATGGGAGGTGGTATGAACCCAGGTGGCGGTATGAATCCGGGTGGACCAAGTGGTGGAGGAACACCTCCAACACGTCCTGGGAGTGGTTTTCCCAGTAACGAGCAAACGGGAGGAAGTACGTCGGGAGATAATACGGTAGTTGATGATAATACGAATACTGATGATAGTACGAATACTGATGATAATATGAGCACTGATGTAGATGCATCTACACTTAATTTAAGTGTAATTAATAATAGTAATGAAGTATCTAATACACTGTCTTACACCTTTGCACTGGTAACAGGTGAAGGAAATTTTGATTTATCTAAGGTGAAAATTCGCTATTACTTTACTTCAGATGGTAATTTAAGCCAAAGTGCTTACTGTGATAGTGCTGCTATTTCTTATAGTGTTGCACCTTGGTATGTAAGTTTAGGTGGTAGTGTAAATGCAAATGTATATGAAGTAGAAAATAGTACAGATTTGGCTGATAGCTATCTAGAAGTAAGCTTTTCAAATACAGATGCAGTAATGAATAGTGCAGCAACATTAAGTGTAAATATACGTGTTGCAAAAACAGATTGGTCTAGTTATACACAAAGTAATGACTTCTCTTATATAAATGGTGCTGCACTATATTATGATGATGTACTTATAAGCGGTTATGAACCCAATTAAACAAGATTATTTAATAAGTAAATAAGTTTTTCAATATCTTCTAATGGGAGTTGTGAGATAGAAAGTCTTACAAATTCACAGCTATCCTGAGTTGTAAAAAGATTACCTGGGGAGACGATGAAGCCAGACTTTGATAAGTATTGGCAAAACGTCTCCCTATTTGTAGTTAATGGTTTAATCCAAAAGGAAAGTCCTCCATGGGTAGACTTCACTTCAAATTTATTAGCAAGTTCCTTTAGTGATTTGTATAAGAATTCATATTTATGTTTAGATTCTTCAAAAAGCTCTTTTTGGAGTTTCGGTAAACTAGTAGATTCGAGATAATAAAGTAAGAGTCGCTCATTGAAGGTACAAGAAGTATCATCAGCTATACGTTTCATAAGCATATGAGGTAACACTGCAAAGCTATAAGTAAGGTAGGGCATATATAACCTAGAAAAATGATATAAAAATATAACCCGTTCCTTAGAATAATGCTCATAAAGTGGTACTAAAGGTGTATGGTCAAATATAAACTCATTAAAAGTACCATCTTCAATAATGTAGCAATCATACTTTTCAGCTAAGTTTATAAGAGACTTTTTATTAGATTCACTATAGCAAATGCCAGTAGGATTTTGCAGATAAGGTGAAATCATAATATAAGAAACAGTACCGGTACGTAAATACTTTTCTAAAATATCTAAATCAATGCCATCATCTAATAAGGGGATTTCATAGAGTCTTGCGCCTATAGAACGTAAATAGCATGAAGCTGTTAAGTCTCTAAGATTCTCAACACAGATACCGGCTTTAGGAGAAAATTTAAAAAGTGAGAGTAAGAAGTTATCAATAGATTTTATAAGTCTTACTTCTCCAAAATGAGGATGAATGCTAAGGTTTTTGCTTAAAAATTCTTCGATATTTTGTTTTAAAAAGTGTCTATTGCGGTAGAGTGGATCAGAAAATGCTTCCCAACCTTCTTCAGTAATAAGTTTAGTCGCTAAGTTAAGACAGATTGAAGAAGGAAAATGATCTTTTGAAAAACCTAGATTACTACAATATATATTAGCATTTTTAACAGGAGGAGTCTTAGAAGTTTTTTGGGAAATAGGGACAACATAAGTTCCTTTACCAATATGACCTTCTACAAGACCTTGATTTTCTAAAAGCCTATAGGCACTCACAACTGTATCTCGATTGATGGCAAGTTGCTTAGAAAGATATCTAATAGCAGGAAGCTTCATACCACCTGTTAATAAGTTTGCTTGAATGAGTTTGGCAAGTTCAGAGGCAAGCTGTATGTATAAAGGTGTTGGATCCGATTTTGAAAGTTGAACTGTATGGAACATAAGAACCTCCATAATATAATAACGTCTATATTATATATATTAACGAGTTGTTAAAAATATCAAAAAACTATAAAAGTTTTGGACAAAAATAAAAGCATTGCTGCAAAAAGATAAGTTTGCAACAATGCTTTTTTATTTTTGAGCATATTTCTTTAAAAGTCTAATGTCTTTACCATAGAATTTAAGAGAAGTATAATTTCCAAAAATACGTGAAACGATACGTTCTGAGTAATAGTTATTCCACTCATTAGGTGCTAAGTTTGTAGAAATGATAGTGGAAAGTTGATTTAAATAACGTGTATTTAAGACGTCAAAAAACTCACTTAAAGATGGTGCATTAGAAGATTCTGTGCCTAAATCATCTATAATGAGTAAATCAGAAGTCGTTAATGTATTTAAAATATCCTTAGAATCATCGCCTAAGTCTTCACGATGAAATCTTGCTTCATCAAATAACTTAAAAAGCTGAGGCGCTGTTAGGTATAAAACAGTATAGCCCTTATCTAAGAGTTCCTTAGCAATACAGTTGCATAAAAATGTTTTGCCGAGCCCTGTATTTCCGTGAAAAAGTAAATTACCCTTTTCAAAATCAAATTTTTCAATAAAGCCCACACACATTTGATAAATAAGGGACATATTGTGATAAGGTGAATAAGGTTGCCCTTCAGTTTTTTCTTTAGAATAATAATTTATATTGAAAGAAGAGAAGTTCTCAAGGGCTAATATGTTCTTAAGGTTAGATTGTTCGTAGGCCATATCAATGAGACCTTGCTTAAAACAGGTACAAGGTTTGTTACCTACAAAACCTGTATCTTTGCAAATAGGACAATCATAATGAATATCAAGGTAGTCTGGTGGAAAACCAGCTTCAACTAAAAGCATCTTTTTAGTAAGAAGTAGATCGTCAGAATGTTTATGAAAATCTTCTAGTGAAGATGAATCCTTAGATTTATTTAACATTTGACGGACTAAATTAATGCCTGTTTGGCTTAATTCCTGATCTATCTTTTGAATTTGAGGAATCTTTTCATATACCTCAGCAGTACGTTTTAAAGAAGCTTGAGTTTCAGCAGTACGTTTTAAGTCGTATTCTCGAATAAGACGTTTATATTGTAGTTCTTTTGTACTCATTTTAACTTCCTCCATTTAATGTACGTTCAATATATTCACGTTCTAATTTTTCTAGTTCATCAAAGTCCCAGTTGTGAGAGTAAATGTTATTGAACTTAGTCACTTTAGGTGGCTGTTTAGTATTTTGTTCACCACTTTGTGCAATAGCTTTTTTGCTTTCACGTGCTTTATCGAGAGCAGTAATGTCTTCTAAAGATTTAACGCTATCATTATACCAAGAAGTTAAGATACGGTCAGTGTAGTTAAGACTAGGTTTACTAGTTTGCATAACAGTACGTTTACAAGCTTCTAGGATAATGTCCATATTGAAATTATAGGTTTTTAGCCATTTATCTATACAGCTACGTTCTACTTCAGTGACATTATTTTTAGAGCAGCCGAGTGCGGATAAAATTTTGAAGTAAAGTTTACTTTGACTTACTTTTTCTTTGGCTTGCTCGACAGTTAAGATGCCTTCATCTACCCAACTGATAGCAACCTTTTCAATATAGTGAATAGCTTTATGATTATTTGACGCACAGTGTTCAATTAAAAATTCAATAAGATCAAATGGCATATGGAGCCAATCATAAAAGCTAAATAAAATCTTTTGATCTGTAATGGTTAAAAGTCTACCTAAGTATTGTTCTGCAACTTTAAAAAGTTTAGTGACATCTGGTGAATCCTGAATGTAAAGATTAATCTCTTCAGTACGATATTCAGGTCTAGATTGATGAATAATAGTTTTGCTAAAAGAAGGTTTAGGTGCTTGTACTACCTTAGGTACAGCATTGCTTTTAGGTTCAGCAATAGGTTGTGGTTTATCAAGGTAGAATTCTAAGTTAAATTCATCACTAGAGATTTCTTCGAAGCAGAGTACTCTTTTTTTATGCCAATGACGAAGCGCCTGAAGGAGTTCAGAATAAAGCATATCAAGCTTTTGACTTACCTCTTCTAAAGAAAGACGTACACCATTAGGATCACTAGAAAGGGCAAATAAATAAAGGTATACTTTTAAATCCCCACTAAGTGCCTTTGGCATATAGTCTGTAATAAACCAGTAAGGTATATGCACATAAGCTTGGCTTGTGAGTTTGGATTTAATATATGCCATTAAGACACCTCCTTTGTGAATAATCATTTTCTGTGTTAGTATTATAGCACAAAACGTAGAAAATATGATAAGAAAAATAAAAGAAAAGGTAAAGAGGGCCCTACAAAAAGTTAATAAATTTAACAAGTAGGATACCCTCTTATATATTGTTGGTATTTATAAAGTTATTTATTAATATAAAACATGTATATTCTTAAAGGTTTAAGGTAAGCTGATATTTAGCCTAATAAGATGTCTGCAATTTGATTAACGTTACCAGCGCCCATTGTAATGATAAGGTCACCGTCACTAGCATTTGCTTTTAAATAATTAGCGATTTCAGTGAAATCTTTCATATAAAGTGTATCTTTGCCAGCTGCAGCCATAAGCTCTACAATGTTTTTACTTGAGATATCACCAGGGTCTTTTTCACGAGCCGCATAAATATCTGTAATAATAACATGTTCTGCTTTTTGAAGTACGCGGGCAAAGTCATTTAAGAATGCTCTTGTACGTGTATAAGTATGTGGTTGGAAAACAACATACAGATGTTTATGAGGGTAGTTATTAGCAACATCTAAAGTTGCGGCAATTTCAGTAGGGTGGTGCGCATAGTCATCTACAACTGTGATATTGTTAAATTTTCCTTTAATTTCAAAACGTTGGTCTGCACCAGTAAATTCTTTGAGACCTTCATTTAAAATATTTAAATCAAGCCCTAAGTAATGGTAAACGCTACATACAGATAAAGCATTTAAAATGTTATGAGTACCTGTTACGTGAAGTTTAAGGTTAAGCATAAAAGTACCATTATAGTAAACATCAAAGCTAGCACATGCTCTGTTATCAAAAGTAATATTTTTGGCATGCCAGTTACAAGAATCATCTAGACCAAAGGTTTCAACTTGGCAGTGAAGTGGAGCCTTGAAGGCATCTAAATCTGGTGTGGCACCATTAATAGCTAAGAAACCATCAGCTGGAATGGTACTAGCAAACTTTTGGAAAGAAGCACGAATGTCATTAATATCTTTAAAGAAGTCTAAGTGATCTTCTTCAATATTTAAGATAATACCAACTTTTGGGAAGAAGTCTAAAAAACTGTTACAGTACTCACAGGCTTCAGTTACAAAATATTTCGTATGTCCAATACGGATATTACCATGAATAGCTTTTAAGATACCGCCAACTGTAATAGTAGGGTCTAAATTAGCTGCTAAAAGGCCATGTGTTAACATTGAAGTTGTTGTTGTTTTTCCATGTGTTCCAGCAACACAAATTGGGAAATTATAGTCCTTCATAATAAGGCCTAAGAATTGTGAACGTGTAACAAGTTCTATGTTTGCAGCTTTAGCAGCTTGGATTTCTGGGTTATCTTCGTGAATTGCAGCTGTATAAACTACTAAGTCTACACCTTCTTCAATGTTAGAAGCAGCATGACCGTAATATATAGGAATATTAAGGCTTTCAAGATGTAGTGTTGTATGTGAACTTTTCATGTCTGAGCCTGTTACAGCAAAGCCTCTAGTATGAGCAATTTCAGCAAGACCACTCATGCTGATACCACCAATACCGATGAAGTGAATTTTTTTCTTGTTAGATAAGGAAATAAGATTTGTCATAGAATTAATATCCTTTCAATGAATGTAATTATCATTTAAAATAAGATGCCTCTTATCATATTATGCATCATCATATTTTATAAGTATATACTAAGTGCAAATTAATTAACAAATATTTTTAAAAAGTGAATGTTTTTAGCTGGAAGCTTTTAAATATTCGGTTATTTGTATATAATAAGTGTAAATCTATAAAATTTATTTTGTAATATACGTAATTATTAAAATAAACTATAAATAAGGAAACAATAAAGGAGAATGTCAATGAAAAAGGTACAAAAACATGATCGTATTAGTGTTATTACTAATATTTTAACGAACAATCCAAATAAAATTTTTACGCTAACACATTTTTGTAACATATTTAACTGTGCGAAATCAACAATTAGCGAGGATTTAGATACTATAAGAGAAATATTTGCAAATTATGAGATAGGAGCAATTGAAACTATTTCAGGAGCAGCGGGAGGCGTATATTACAATCCACTTATGTCTAAAGAACAGATGGAAAACTTTGCAGATGAGTTATGTACGCTGATTAATCGTCCAGACCGTATTATTCCTGGAGGATATATTTATACGAATGATCTTTTATATACCCCAAATATTTCTAAGAATATCGGGATTGCACTTGCAAGTCTCTTTAAAGATGTAGAAATAGATTATGTCATTACAGTAGAGACTAAAGGGATTCCTATTGCGCTTATGACAGCTATGGTACTTAACAAACCAATGGTTGTAGTAAGAAATCAAAGTAAGCTTACAGACGGGACTGTTATTCATATGAATTATATTACAAGCAGTAACCATCGTATTAAAACAATGTGTTTATCAACAAAGGCTATAAAAAAAGGATCAAAAGTATTATTTATTGATGATTTTATGAAGGCTGGTGGAACGGCTAAAGGTATTATTGACTTAATGCAAGAATTTGAATCAGAAATTGTAGGAGTAGGGGTACTCATGGCAACTAAAATGCCAGAAGAAAAAGTTGTTAACGACTTTAAAACGTTATTATGGTTAGATACAGTAGATGAAACAACTAAAGAAGTTAATGTGTATCGTGGTATTTAATTAAAAAGTGCATAGTGGTCATTGTTGAAATGTTATAAATTTTTATACAATAATATATAAATTAAATATTGTAAAAAAATTGGTAAAATGTTAAAATATTTATGCATAAATGAATTCAAACTTATTCTAAAATTGCACTTATGAATAGTTAGGAGGGATTGCATGAAGAAGAAAGAGATGATCGCTATGCTGTTAGCAGGCGGACAAGGAAGCAGGTTAGGCATTCTTACTAAGCAGATTGCTAAACCTGCTGTTATGTTCGGTGGAAAATACAGAATTATAGACTTTCCACTGAGTAACTGTATTAATTCAGGTATTGATACAGTCGGGGTACTTACACAATATGAACCACTTCTTCTTACAAGACACATAGGTATTGGGATACCTTGGGACTTGGATAGAAGAAATGGAGGGGTAACAGTTTTACCACCATTCGTCAAAGGCAATGAAGGTTCTTGGTATTCAGGAACAGCCAATGCCATATACCATAATATTAGATATATAGACGAGTATAATCCAGAATATGTCTTGATTCTTTCCGGAGACCATGTATATAAGATGGATTATAGTGCTATGCTCGAAGAGCATAAGAAAAATAATGCAGATGCCACGATTGCAGTCATTGAGGTCCCAATGGATATTGCCAATCAATTTGGTATCATGAACACTAATGAAGAGGGAAGGATTATTGAATTTGAAGAAAAGCCAGAAAAACCAAAGAGTAATTTAGCCTCTATGGGTATTTACATCTTTACATGGGATGTACTTAAAAAAGCTTTAATCAAAGATAATACTATTCATGAAGCAAGCGATTTTGGTAAACATATTATTCCTGATATGATCAATAGTGAGAAGAACGTGTATGCTTATCAGTTCAATGACTATTGGCGAGATATTGGAACAATTGAAGCGTACTGGAAGGCAAATATGGAGCTTACAGAAACAGTACCTGTATTCAATTTATATGATGAGTTTTGGAAGATTTATACCAATATAGAACACCAACTCCCACAATATATAGGAGAAGGTGCAGAAATAAGACAATCCCTAATCTCAGAGGGGTGCGAAGTCTATGGGGAAGTACATAATTCAGTGTTAGGACCAAGAGTTATTATTGAAGAAGGTGCAGTCGTAAAGAATTCAATTGTTATGGCTGAAACTGTTATTCGAAAAGGTGCACAGTTAGACAACTGTATTGTATCTGAAAAATCAGAGATTGGAGAAAATACGGTGATTGGTGTGGGTGAAAATGTACCACATATTACTAAAGCACGTATTTACTCAAGTGGCATTACTGTTATTGGTGATAATACAGTGGTACCTAGCAATGTAACAATCGGTAAAAACTGTGAAGTTGGTGGACATACATTACAAGAACATTACTTGGATGGTGTTTTAGAGAGTGGACATTCATTAATTGTGTAAGGGGGGAATGAAATGAGAGCTATTGGTATTGTATTAGCTGGTGGTAAAAGAACAACACTTGGAGTGCTTACAAAGCAAAGAAATGTAGCGGCTATGCCAATTGGTGGGTCATACCGCTCTATAGACTTTGCACTTAGTAACTTAAGCAACTCAGGTATAAAAAAAGTAGCTGTTATCTCACAATATAGTGCAAGATCCTTAGCCGACCATATTGGGTCATCTAAATGGTGGGATTTCGGAAGAAAAAAGACTGGGCTTTTCTTGTTTACGCCTAATATGGCTAGTCAAGATTCTTTTAGTTTTAGAGGAACAGCAGACTGTATTTATCAAAACATTGAGTTTCTTAAGAAAAGCAATGAACCATATGTTGTAATTACATCTGGTGAAGAAATTTATAAGATAGATTATGAGAAGGTAATTAAGTATCATGAACAAAAAGGTGCAGATATCACTATTATTTATAAGGATATGAAAACCTATGAAGTGCAAGACTATGGTGTAATTGGATTAGATGAAAATGATAGAATGTTAGAGTTTGAAGAAAAACCAATAGATCCTCAAAATACCACAGTATCTCTTGGGGAATATGTAATCGGTAGAGAGCTGTTAATTAGATTACTTGAGGAACTAGAAGCGGACGGCAGATATAGTATTGTTAATGATATTATTATGAGATATCGTAAAAAATTAAAAATTTATGGCTATCGTTATGAGGGCTACTGGAGAAGAATTAGAGATATTCCAGAATTTTATCGCATTAATATGGATTTCTTAACACCAGAAGTAAGAGGATTATTCTTCAATGAATATCCTTATATTTCTACAAAAGCAAAGGATGAACCACCTGCTAAGTTTAACACGCAGGCAAAAGCTGTGAATAGCATTATTAGCGGTGGAGATATTATTAATGGTCAGGTTGAAAGCTCTGTACTCTTTAGACGTGTATTTGTAGGTGAGGGTTCTGTTGTTAAGAATTCCATTATTATGGAAGGGGCAACGATTGGTAAGGGCTGCGTTATAGAGAACGCTATACTAGATAAACAAGTTTTTGTATCTGATGGCCAAAAGGTTATCGGAACTAAAGACAAGATTATTTTATTAGAGAAAAGAAATATTGTTTAAAGTGCACAAAAAACAATTAAAAAAATGAAAATTCTAGTTGGTTAAAAATAAAAAAATAATGGAATTATGAGCCAAAAGAAAAAAATATTGACTATTTATTGAAAATATCTTATAATTCAAATAATAATAGATATATTAATAGGATAGCCAACAAAAGGCACTAGATAAAAACAGGGAGGATTTGCTCATGGAAATTACAGATATCAGAGTAAGAAAAATTAATAAAGATGGAAAAATGAAAGCTGTTGTATCAGTAACATTTGATAATGAATTTGTTGTACACGATATTAAAGTTATTGAAGGAGATAAAGGACGATTCATTGCTATGCCAAGTCGTAAAACACTTGATGGGGAATTTAGAGATATAGCACATCCTATTAACTCAGAAACAAGAGATCGTATTCAAAATCAAGTTCTTGAAAAATACGAAATGATTTTACTTTCTGATGAAGTAGCTATTGCTGATGAAAGTGATTTAGATATCCAAGAATAATTACATATCTATTGTGAGGATGTTGTAGATGTTACAACATCCTTTTTTTTGTGTAGACTAGAAAAGTTGATTTTTAGAAAACAGGATGATTTTAGATAAGTATTGCATAAAGTATAATAAGGTGAGAAAATACAAAAGGAATAAAATCGTGAAAGGAAGAGTAAAATGAAAACAAAAGCATTAATACTTGCAGCCGGTCAGGGTACACGTATGAAATCAAATGAACTTAAAGTACTCCACAAGGTTTTTGACAAGGCACTTGTAGAATATCCTATTGCAGCTGCTGAGTATGTAGGAGTAGACGAAATCTGTATTATTATTGGGCATAAAGCAGAGAATATTAAAGCTAAACTTGGAGAAGGTATGACTTATGTGCTTCAAAAAGAGCAATTAGGAACAGGCCATGCAGTGATGCAAGCGAAAGACTTTATAAAAGATGCAGATGAAGTACTTATTTTATGCGGTGATACACCACTTATTACAGGGGAAACACTAGAAAAAATGTTAGCATTCCACAGAAGTCAAAATAATGCTTTAACAGTATTATCAGCTATTATGGATGATCCAACGGGTTATGGACGTATTGTAAGAGATGAAAATGGGCATTTACTAAAAATCGTTGAACAAAAAGATGCAAATCTTGAAGAACAAAAAATTCAAGAGATCAATGGTGGAATGTATGTGTTCAATGGTAAACTTCTTGATTACGCCTTATCAAAAATTACAAACCAAAATGCACAAAATGAATATTACCTTACAGATACTATTGAGATTTTACGCAATGAAGGCCATCTTGTAGATGCAGTAGCAACAGAGGAAAAGGATGATATTGCTGGTGTAAATTCAAGAGCACAACTTGCTGGTGTAACAGAGGTCATGAAACAACGTATTAATGCAAAACATATGGCAAATGGGGTAACACTTATTGATCCTAATAGCACATATATTTGCCCAGATGTAGTTATTGGTAAAGATACAATTATCGAACCAGGCTGTATGTTAGAAGGGAAAACAGTAATTGGAGAAGGCTGCCGCATTGGTTACCATTCTAAACTTAAAAATGCTGTGCTTAGTAATAATGTAGATGTGGAAATTAGCGTAATTTTAGATAGTAGTGTAGATGAAGGTACACACGTAGGCCCATTTGCTTACATTAGACCAAACTCTCATATTGGTAAAAATATCAAAGTTGGCGATTTCGTAGAAATCAAAAATGCTAATATTGGTGATGGAACAAAGATTTCTCACCTTACTTATGTAGGAGATGCAGATGTAGGACAAAATGTAAACTTTGGTTGTGGTACAGTTGTTGTAAACTATGATGGTCAAAAGAAACACCGCACAACAATTGGGGATAATGCCTTTATTGGGTGTAATACAAACCTAGTATCACCAGTAACTGTAGAAGATAATGCTTATACAGCTGCAGGTTCAACAATAACTGACACAGTACCTAAAAATAGTTTAGCAATTGCTCGTGCAAAACAAGAGAATAAACTAGAATGGGTTACAAAAAAACGCCAAAAATAAATAAAAACATAGTATATTGTCACGAAAATGAATGTATGCTTTGCATTTTGTATACAATCATGGTATAATGTTTTGCGGAAAACACGGTCGTTATATTGAAGGAGGACTAACTCAAATGATTAGAAATTACACTGATATTAAAGTGTTTACTTGCAACGCGCACCCACTACTTGCTAAGGAGATTGCTCAAGGATTAGACGTGACTCTTGGTAAATCAGAAGTTATGAAATTCAGCGATGGTGAAATTAGCGTAAAAATTGACGAAAAAGTACGTGGTACTGATGTTTATATTATTCAACCAACATCAACACCAGCAAATGAACATCTTATGGAATTATTAATTATGATTGATGCTATGAAACGTGCTTCTGCGGGACGTATTACAGCGGTTATTCCATACTATGGTTATGCAAGACAAGACAGAAAAACAAGAGCAAGAGACCCAATCAGTTCAAAACTAGTAGCAGATATTCTTCAAACAGCAGGTGCAGACAGAATTCTTACAATGGACTTACACTGTTCACAAATTCAAGGATTCTTCAACATACCAGTAGATCACTTAGTAGGTATGCCACTTTTAACAAAATACTATGCTGACAAATTAGGCGATCAAGTTGATGATGTAGTAGCTGTATCTCCTGACCTTGGTAGTGTAGGAAGAGTTAGAGCATTTGCAACTAAATTAGATATACCTCTCGCTATTATTGATAAGAGAAGACCAAAAGCTAACGTATCTGAAATCATGAACATCATCGGTGATGTTTCTGGTAAACGTGTTATCTTAGTAGATGATATGATTGATACAGCTGGAACAATTTGTAATGCAGCTAACGCACTTAAAGAAAGAGGTGCAACAGCAGTTTACGCTTGCTGTACACATGGTGTTCTTTCAGGTCCAGCGATTGAGAGAATTGAAGCTTCAGCTATTGAAGAACTTGTAATTCTTAATACAATTGCTATTCCAGAAGAAAAGAAAATCAGCAAAATCAAAGAGATTTCAGTAGCTCCTATTTTTGCAGATGCTATTAGACGTATTCACGAAGATTTATCAGTATCTAAATTATTTGATTAGTATAAGAAAAAGCCACCTCTTAATGAGGTGGCCTTTTTGTGTGCGAAAAATTAGCGAGGAATTGAAAACGATATATTGTTCATTATTTTATAATAATAAAACAATGAATAATAATTAACGATATGGAAAAGCTATAACTTTTTTTGTATACGACTATATTAAAAGAAGAATATCTTAAAGTTGGGATGAAAACCTTGAAAAAACAGTGGTTGAGTTGAATACAAATAAGAAGCAATACTTAAAAAAGGTGTACATAAAATTGATAAATAGTTAACAAAAATATTGAAAAAGGAAAAAGTATGTTATATAATGATGAGGAAATAATTGACAACAATTATCTGGAGGGTATTATGAAAAAATTTGCAGTATTAGCATTAGTATTAAGTTCAATGTTAGCTTTCACAGCTTGTGGTGCTAAAGAAGAAGCACCAGCTACAACACCAGAAACATCAGTTGAAGCTACAGAAACTACAGAAGCAGCAGAAACAACAGAAAAAGTTGGAGAAGTTGCTGATGAAAAAGGAAAAACAGTTGCAACAGTAACATTCGAAGGTGAAACACCAGTAAGTGTTAAATTCGATTACATTAGTGCAGAAGATGGTTCAAGCAAATATGAAGCAGCAGCAGCTGGTACATATAACATGGGTGAAGGAAGTACACCATGGAATGAGCAAGTAGATGCACTTGCAGCATTCTTAGCAGAAAACAACTTCGATTTATCAGCAGTAACACTTATTAATGAAGAAGGAAACACAGATGCAGTAACAGGTGTATCTATTAAAGTTCCAGCTTTATTAGAAGCAGTTGCAGAAGCTTTAAAATAATAATTTAGAAAATCACCCATTTGGGTGATTTTTTGATTTAGACCAAATATCAGATAAAAATATAAGAGTGCGGTAAATAATAAAAATTAGGAAGGAGGCAGAATATGGCTTATAAGGACTTGCAAAGTTTCATTTCTTTACTTGAGAAGAAGTGTTTATTAAAACGAATTCAAACAGAAGTAAGCTATGAATTAGAAATTACAGAGATAGCAGATCGAGTTTCAAAGGCAGAGGGGCCTGCTTTATTATTTGAAAATGTAAAAGGGTCACCTTATCCTGTACTTATTAATGCTATGGGCAGTTATGAGAGAATGGCATTGGCTTTAGGGGTAAGTGAAATCAATCAACTAGAAAGGGATATAAGAGAGCTTATTGATATCAATAGTTATTTGGGGGTAAAGAAAGCTATTAAAGCAATTCCTAAACTTAGTAGACTAGCTACAGTTTTTCCAATTAAAGTACCAGGTAAGGGGAAATGTCAAGAGGTTATAGAAAGAGGGGATGCTGTAGATTTATTTAAGCTCCCTGTACTTAAGTGTTGGCCAGAAGATGCAGGACGTTTCTTTACGTTACCGCTTATTTTTACGAAAGATCCAGAGACAGGGACTCAGAATGTCGGCATGTATCGTTTGCAAGTGTTTGATAAAAATACAACGGGTATGCATTGGCATTTGCATAAAGATGGCCGTGAAATCTATGAAAAGTACCGTAAGTTAGGTGGGAAGATGCCGGTATCAGTAGCATTAGGTTGTGATCCAGCTATTACGTATGCAGCAACGGCGCCATTACCTAAGATGATTGATGAGATGATGTTTGCGGGTTATATTCGAAAACGACCTATTAAGATGGTGAAGTCTATTACCAATGATATATTTGTGCCTGCCTCAGCAGAGTTTGTATTAGAGGGATATGTAGATGTGAATGAGGATTTACACTTAGAAGGCCCATTCGGGGATCATACGGGATATTATTCTTTAGCGGATTATTACCCTGCCTTTCATGTAACATGTATAACGCACCGTAAAAATCCTGTATATCCTACGACTATTGTTGGAAAACCACCGATGGAGGATTGCTATATGAGTAAGGCGACAGAACGCGCATTCTTGCCGCTTTTACAAATGGTATTTCCTGAGATTGTAGATTTGAACTTGCCATTAGAAGGCGTATTTCATAACTGTGCGATTATAAGTATTAAAAAACGTTATCCGGGACATGGGAAAAAAATAATGAATGCACTTTGGGGAATGGGGCAAATGATGTATACCAAGATGATTATTGTGGTAGATCAAGATACAAAGCCACAAGATTTAAATGCAGTATGGTCACAGATTTTGCAGCAGTGTGATATGAATCAGGACTTAGTATTTTCTAAAGGACCGTTAGATGCCTTGGACCATGCTTCGGATACTGCTTTTTATGGGACACGCTTAGGGATAGATGCTACGAAGAAGCGTATAGAAGAAGGAAAAAGAGTACCTTTTAAGGAAAAGTTATTTAAAAGTAACAAGGTTGAAAATGAACTGAAGCAACAATTTGCAGAGATTGTTGCGGTAAATTGCCCAGAGCTAGGTGTATTTTCAAACTGTATTATTGTAGCCATTAATAAAACCAAGAGCCAGCAAGTAAAGAATCTAGTCGCCAAAATGTGGCAAAAAGAATGTTGTCATGGGGCTAAGATGATTATTGTGGTAGATAAAGAAGTTTCACCAAATGACTTATCTACTGTGGCTTGGAAAATATTTAATAATATTGATGCGCAAAGAGATTTAACATGTTTAGATGGAGAAAGCGTATGTGTTATGATTGATGCTACTAAAAAGGGTGAATTAGATGGACATACAAGAGTTTGGCCAAATGATATAGAAATGAGCACAGAAATTAAGCAGTTAGTAGACTCTAAGTGGAGGGAATATGGTATTTAAAAAGGTTTTTAAGAAGATACATGACTATGGCATTTTAGTGATGTTTTCGCATACGATTTTTTCATTTTCTTTTGCGTTAATAAGTATGCTTTTAGCTGCAAAGGGATTACCGGATATGCATACGCTTATATGGATTATAGTGGCCTTTATGGGAGCTAGAACAGGTGCAAATGCTATTAATAGAGTAATTGATGCAGAAATAGATGCTAAAAATCCAAGAACGGCTAATAGACAAATTCCACAAGGAAGTATGAGTAAGAAGGAAGCTATGATATTTAGTATCGCATGTTTTGTGATATTTGAAGTAGCAGCATATAAACTTAATTTACTCTGTTTTATTTTGTCACCTATAGCATTAGCTATGATGATTGGCTATTCATATACAAAACGCTTTACTTGGGCATGTCATATTGTGTTGGGTATTACTTCGGCTATAGCACCAGTAGGGGCTTGGATTGCTACGACAGGAAGACTAGGAATTATGCCACTTATATTAGGCGCGGCTAATTTCTTATGGGTAGCAGGATTTGATATTATCTATGGCACACAGGATTATGAGTTTGATACGCAAAATGGTATTTATTCTATTCCTGCTTACTTTGGTATTAAAAAGGCATTATGGATTTCAAATATCTTTCATATTTTGGCTGTAATATTACTTGTTTTAGTAGGCATTTTTTCAAATTCTCTAGGAATAATTTTTTATATAGGCATTATGATAATAAGTGTGCTTTTAGTTATTGAACATCTTTCAGTATCACATGAAAATTTAAAAAAAGTAAATTTTGCTGCTTATAATTTAAATCAAATTATTAGTCTTACATTTTTAATAATGACAGTATTAGATATCTTTGTATAAGAAGGAGAACGACTATGAAGTTAGCTGTGGGCATTACTGGAGCATCCGGAAGCATTTATGCTAAAGTGCTAGTAGAAGCGTTGTTAGAGCAGGACATTGTGGTTTATGTGGTTATGACAGAAACGGCTAAGGCTGTTTTTCAATATGAATTAGATGAAACTCCAGAAGAGTGGATTGAGCGCCTTAGTAAAGCAAATGAAAATCAAATATTCTTAGAAGATAATAATAATATTTTTGCGGGTATTGCATCAGGTTCCTTTGGGATAGATGGTATGATTGTCTTGCCATGTTCTATGGGAACACTTTCGGATATTGCAAACGGTAGTGCTAAAAAGTTATTAACAAGAGCTGCGGATGTATGTTTGAAGGAAAGAAAGAAATTAATTATTTGTCCAAGGGAAACACCTTTAAGTCGCATTCATTTAAAAAATATGTTAGCGATTGATGAGGCTGGCGGCATTATTTTGCCGGCTATGCCAGGATTTTATCATAAACCTCAAACTTTAGAAGAAATCATTAAGTTTGTAGTTGGAAAAGTTTTAGATGTGATGGGAATATCACATGATTTATTTGAGAAATGGAGTTAGACAATGAGATTAAAAAAAGTTTTAGGATTATTGCTAGGTATGACGGTAGCAGCAACGATGATAGGTTGTGGAAATGGTGCAGCTGATAATCAAACTGAGCAAACAGAATTACAAAAAGTAGTACTGGGAACTATGCCTTCTGCTGATGCAGTGCCTTATGGTATTGCTAAGGAAATGGGATTCTTTGAAAAGAACGGCTTAGATGTTGAGATTCAAACATTTACTTCAGCTAAAGATAGGGATGCGGCTATTCAAGCTGGTGAACTAGATGGCATGATGATGGATTTAACAGGTGTTTCTTTATTGAAAGGAAATGGTGTACCTATTAAAGTAGTTGAACTTACACAAGGTGATTTTGTGGTGATGGCAAGTGCGGAGTCTGGCATTACAGACATAGCTAGTTTAAAAGGACAAGTAGTAGGTGTGTCACATAATACGCTGATTGAACTTGTAACGGATTTAGCTTTATCAGATAATGGTTTAACAGTAGGAGACGTTATAAAAGAAGAAATCGCAGCAACGCCAGTTAGAATGCAACTTTTAATGGAAAATGGCATTCAAGCTGCAACACTTCCACAATCATTTGCAATGAGTGCTAGTATGGGTGGAGCGACTAAAATAGCAAGTTCAGCAGATATGGGTTACCAATTTGGTGTATTGGCATTTATGGAAGAAGTGATTGATACAAAGCAAGATGTTATTAAAGCCTTTAATACAGCTGTAGATGAGGCGATTGAATATATTAACAATAATGACTTAGAAACTTATATGGATATTGTAATGGCGTATACAGGTTATAGTGAAGAGGCAAAAGAAATTATTGAATTACCAGAGTATGCACCAGTAGCACTTCCAAGTGAAAAAGATATTACAACAGCTCTTGAATGGGTAAAGGCTAAAGGGCTTGTGCCAGATACACTTGCTGCAAGTGATATTGTAGTAGAAACAATCATTAAATAAATTCAATAGATAGCGAGGTAGAGGTATAATTCTACCTCGTTTGTATTATATAAAAAAGCTTTAAGAATTTTAAAAGGAGATAAGACAATATGTTGCAGATTCAAGATTTATCCGTATCCTTTAATCAAGAATGTGTATTAGAAAAGTTTAGTGTAAACCTAGAAAAGGGAGAAATTTATGCCATAATCGGACCTTCTGGTTGCGGTAAATCTACTTTGTTAAAAGTATTAGCAGGTATTATTAAAAAGTATGAAGGAAAAATCACTATAGATGATGAAATATTAACAAGTAAAAAACAGACTATAGGATTAATTCCGCAACACTATGGGTTATTACCTTGGAAAAAAGTAGAGCAAAATATATTGCTTGGTTGCAAGATTAAGAAACAAGATTTGGGAGCAGAACGAAAAAATATAGAAAAGTTAATAGAAGTATTAGAGTTAAAGCCATTGCTCAAAAAGTATCCCAATGCATTAAGTGGTGGACAAAAGCAAAGAGTAGCCATTGCAAGGGCCTTTGCAATGAAACCAGAATTGCTTTTGATGGATGAGCCTTTTTCGGCTTTAGATGCAATTACAAGTGAAAGAGCACAGGCGTTATTTTTAGATACTTATATGGCGCATCAAGTAACGACTTTATTTATTACACATAATGTAGAGGAAGCTGTTTATCTAGGTAAATACATTATTTTGCTTTCAGATAAGCCCTGCAAGATTATAGAAGTAATAGAAAATCCAGCATTTGGTATGAAGAATGCTAGAAGTAGTGAAGCCTATTATAAGAAGGTGAAGGAAGTGAGAGAGAAGATTAAAGGGGCGTGGGAACATGAGACAGAAGTTGATAAGTAAATTAAAGTTATTTATAGGTGGTTTTTTGACCCTAAATATTGTGTGGTATATAGCGGCGCTCTTAATAAATCGTAAGATATTGGTAAATCCCCTTAGTGTATATAAGGATTTGCCAGAGTTAATGCCTAACTTAGGTAGACATATATCTGCTTCAATGATGAGGATTTTTTGGGGCGTCCTTATTGCAAGTATAGTGGGAATAGTAATAGGAATTCTGCTAGCTTATTCTAAGAAGATTAGTAGATTTTTAAACCCATTTATTTATTTTGCTTATCCAATCCCTAAACTGGCGTTATTACCTGTTCTAATGCTTTTGCTAGGATTAGGGGATGCCACTAAAATTGCTATGGTTGTACTTATTATAGTATTTCAGATTATAGTAGCTGTAAGAGATGCGGTTTTAAATATTCCTGATGAAACCTATCATATTTTAATTTCCAAGGGGGCAAGTTATGGTCAGATTTTACGATATATTACACTTCCGGCTATTCTGCCAGAGTGTTTTACAAGTCTGAGAATTGCCATTGGAACAGCTATTTCAGTCTTATTCTTTACAGAAACCTATGGGACAAGAGAAGGTTTAGGCTACTTCATAATGGATGCTTGGATGCGTCTAGATTATACAGCAATGTACGGTGCTATTATTATACTAAGTTGTATAGGCTTTTTATTATTTATGATTATAGACCTTTTAAATGAATATATGTGCAAATGGAAGTGAAAAGGAAGTGGCACAAAATAGAGTGCTAGCCACTTGGGCAATACTAGTTTACACACTCTATAATCTGTGACACTTCCTTTTAGAAATCAGATAACGTTGCTTTTTGAAGTTTTAATTAAGTGAAGAGATGGTGAAGTTAGGGTTTGTTAGTACAAAATTATCTAGTACACCTGAAGAAAGGAATATCTTATAATCAGTTGTAACGAAGATTGCATCAACACCATCTAGTGATTCAATAAACTGCAAGCCGTCTTCAACGCCTTTTGAAAAGACAGCTGTGGAAATGGCATCGCCATCAATAGAATAATCACTGATAATGGTAACGCCGGCAATTTCATTTGTATAAGGGTATCCAGTTTTAGGATTTAAGATATGGTGATATTTGATACCATCTTGTTCAATGAAGCGTTCATAGATACCAGAAGTAACAATAGACTTGTTCTCCACCTGTATACGACCAATAATATTCCCTCTTGGATTAAATGGATCTTGAATGCCTACTGTCCAAGGCTTATTGCCTGGTTTATTGCCTAACATATAAAGATTGCCACCTAAGTCAATAATGGCATGTTCCACACCTTCTGCGCGTAAAAGTGTAGCAACTTCATCGGCGGCATAACCTTTTCCAATGCCACCAAGGTCAATAAGCATACCAGGTGATTCTAAGAAAACTGTTTGAGCAGCTTCATCTAAAATGACCTTTTGATAATCAATAAGAGGAAGTTTTTCTATTATTTCTTCTTTGCTTGGAACACGTGCTTCTGGAAATCCAATATTCCATAACTTAACAATAGGTCCTACAGTAATATCAAAAGAACCTTCAGTTAAGGCACTATATGTAAGACCTTTTTGAATAACGTCAAGGGTATCAGCATCAACTTGAACAGGAGATTTTCCAGCTTCTTGATTGACTTTATCTAATAAGGTGCCGGTTTTGTTAATGCTAAGCGTATCTTCTAGCTGGGCGATACGATTGAAAGCTTTATCTAATATTTGCTCTGATTGATGGTCGTAAAGAGAGATACTTACCGTAGTACCTAACATAAATTCTGTACGACGAAGTGGTTCTGTGGTAACTTGTGTCTGACCACAAGCTGTGAAAAATATAACACTAATAAATAATGTTAATAGTGAGAATATAGTTTTATTTGAGGTTGAATTGTTCATTTGTTGCTCCTTAATTGGCAATATTATTAAAATATACCCTGTAAAATAGGCATTTTTATTATAACTCTAAATATAAGTTTAGGAAATAGTAATTGAGAAACAAAAATTATTGTATGAAACATGAAAAAGATAGTAGACTTTTTAACAAAAATTGGGTATATTAGATAAGGTGACATAAAAAATACTAGAGTAAGATAAAAACATAATGAGGTGAACTATGACTAATAAAACAAATATTGTTATATTAGGTGCGGGCTATGCAGGCGTACATGCAGCAAAAAAGCTTGCTAAAAAGTATAAAAAGAATCAAGATGTTACAATTACGTTAATTGATAAAAATCCATACCATACCTTAATGACAGAATTACATGAGGTAGCTGGGGGAAGAGTACCAGAAGAATCAGTTAAGGTAGAACTTAGTAAAATCTTCCACAGAACAAAAGTTAATGTGGTTGTTGATTACATAGAAAATGTAGATACAAAGGGTCAAAAAGTAACAACAAAACATGGTGAATATGCATACGATTACTTAATGATCGGTATGGGAAATGAACCAACCTACTTTGGTGTAGAAGGTGTAAAAGAGAACGGATTTAGCCTTTGGTCTTTAGAAGATGCACTAAAAATTAGAGAACATATCGAATATAAATTTAAACAAGCTTCTCTTGAAAGATCAGCAGAAAAAAGAAAAGAAATGCTTACTTTTGCAGTAGCAGGTTCAGGGTTCACAGGTATTGAAATGGCTGGGGAACTCCTTGAATGGAAAACAACGCTTGCACGAGAATATAGAGTGGATGAAAGTGAAGTTTCACTTCTTGTTATTGAAGCTGCGGGTACAATTCTTAATATGTTAGATCGTAAACAAGCTGATAAAGCTGAAAGATATATGATAAAACATGGTATGCGTATCTTAAAAGATAGCCCAATCGTAAAAGTAACACCAGAAGAAGTTACTTTAAAAAGTGGTGAAATCATTAAGACACAAACACTTATTTGGACATGTGGTATTCAAAATAATGAAGATTGTACAAAATATGGCCTTGAAGAATCTAGAGCTAGAAGACTTCAGGCTAATGAATATATGCAATCTACTAAACATGAAAATGTATACTTAATTGGGGACTGTGCTTACGTAGAAGAAGAGCCAGGTAAAGGAAATCCTCAAATTGTAGAAGCAGCAGAACAAACAGCTACAACAGCAGTTAAAAATATCATTGCTTCTATGGAAAACAAAGAAAAAGTTAAATTTAAATCTTCATACCACGGGTTCATGGTATCAATTGGTGGTAAATACTGTGTAGCAAACCTTATGGGAATCAAACTTTCTGGTTTCTTTGCTATGGCAGCAAAACACTTAGTAAATATGATTTACTTATTTGGTGTACTTAATGTCCATGCTGTATATCACTACTTACAACATGAATTCTTTGATATGAAAGAAAATAGAACAATTCTTAGAGGACATTTAGCGTCTAAAGGAAATCGTTTATGGCTCATTCCTCTTAGACTTTACATTGGTTGCCTATGGCTCCTTGAAGGACTTGCTAAACTTTGCGGACCAGAAACATGGGATGCAGCAGTAAATACTTTATTTACAAAAGGTCAGTGGGCATTTACGATTGGTGCAGATAGCTGGGTTAAAGCAGGTAATATTAATATGCCATTTTCATGGTTACAAGATGGTTTAACAGGTGCTTCAGCAGCAGTTGAAGGTGCAGCAGAAGTAGCGACACCTATTTTAAGCAGTATGCCTAAATTCTATGAAGCAATCATGAAAGTTATGATTCCTACACCAGAGATGGCAAACTTATTCCAAATTATGGTTGTTGTAATGGAAATCGGTATGGGACTTGCGCTTATTGCAGGACTCTTCACATTCCTTGTCTCAGCAGCTTCAGCATTTATGACAATTAACTTTATTCTTTCAGCTATGGCTGGATGGGATATCTTATGGTACACATTTGGTTCAATTGCACTTATGAGTGGTGCAGGTAGAACATTTGGTCTTGACTATTATGTAATGCCATGGATTAATACAATCGTAGGTAACTGGTGGCTTGGAAAGAATAAACATATATATAGTGAAAAATAAACAATAGCATAAACCTGAATTTCGCCTTACAATAATAATGTAAGGCGAAATTTATATTTAGAGTATGTTGGCAAATTATAACAAAAGAGATTTTTTTTGGAGGATTTATTTTAAATGAAAGTAATGATGAAAAAATGGGATAAAATTATTATTGTCATATTACTTGTCATTTCTTTTCTTCCTTATTTATTTATAAAGACTTTTTTGATAGGAAGCTATGATAAAACTTATGCATACATTACGGTAAATGGTGAATTTTATAAAGAGATACCACTTACAGGGCAAGTTAAGCATAAGGAATTTCTCATTGAGACAACCAAAGGAAGTAATAGAGTTGTTATTGAAAATGAAAGTATTGCTGTAGTTGAGGCGGATTGTAGTGATGGTATTTGTGAAGAGTTCGGCTTTATAAGTAAGCCTGGAGAAATAATTGTTTGTTTACCTCATAGTGTCTATATAGAGGTAAGAGGACAGCAAGAAGAAAAAGATGATGAGATAGATATGAGAGCATATTAGGAGTAGGCGATGAAACAAACAAGACATGTAATGTATATGTCGTTACTTGTAGCAATAGCCCTTGTTTTACATATTGTGGAGCGAAGCATACCGGTGCCTTTTGTGACGCCTGGCGCAAAACTTGGACTTGCCAACTTAGTAACGGTAATTGCACTTTATACGTTAGAGCGTAAAAGTGATGTGATTAAAATTATTGCAACAAGAGTTATTATGGGGGCACTTTTTGGTGGGAGCATTTCAGGACTTATGTATGGAAGTATGGGTGCATTACTCAGCTTTATAGCAATGGTAGGTGTAAAAGATATTTTAAAGGATAAAGTAAGTATCATTGGTGTAAGTGCTGCTGGAGCGGTGTTTCATAATATAGGTCAGGTTATTGTAGCTTGCCTTATTGTACAAAACATTGGGGTTGTACTGTATCTGCCGTTTTTATCAGTAGCAGGTATTGTTACAGGTATTTTTGTGGGAATTTCAGCAAACTATACAGTAGAACATATGTATAAGTTACCATTTTTTAAGGTGTAAAGAATTTTAAAATAAGGTGCTGTAAAGCAACGAGGTCATAATATAGAGTAATAGAAATGAGGATGTAAACAATGCATGCAATCTGGAATCAGTATCCAGAGATACAACAAGAGCTTTTAAAAGTAATTGCGTTAATGGAAGAAAACGCAAAATGTAAGGATAAGGTTATAGAGAATTCTATTAAAGATATGGTTCATTCTACTGGGAAAATGTTAAGACCAGGATTTACAATTATAGCCTCTAAATTTGGAGAATATCTTTCGAATCGTACAGTGGCTATGGCATCAGTAGTAGAACTTTTTCATATGGCAACATTAGTACATGATGATGTTATTGATGATGCGACATTAAGAAGAGGAAAAGAGACAGTACAGTCTAAATACGGCAAAGAATATGCTGTATATATTGGTGATTATCTTTTTTGTGTTTGTTTTAAAATATTAGCACAAACAGCATCACTTCACAGTATTCAAATGGATAGTCGTGCAATGTCTAAAATTTGTTTAGGTGAAGTTGAACAGCTTAATTCACGTTTTAATAAAGAAGTTTCTGTGAAAAATTACTTGGTGAGAATAGCAGGAAAGACAGCAGAACTCTTTTCGTTAAGTTTATATATTGGGGCAGCAGAAAGTAATTGTGATAAACAGCTTTCAAGGCTATTTTGGAATATTGGTCATAATATTGGTATGGCCTTTCAAATTATTGACGACTTATTAGATTACACAAGTAGTGAGGAGATATTAGGGAAAGATAGTGGACATGACCTTAAAGAAGGGAATTATACATTACCACTTATTTATGCTTTAGAAAAGAAACCAGCAGATTTAATAGCTTTGTTAGATAAGGAAGTTTATGAAGCAGAGGATATTAAAAAGATTATTGAATTAACTAAGTTTTATGGTGGCATTGATAAGGCAAAAGAGTTGGCTCAAAAGTATACACAAAAAGCATTTAAACTTATTGACAGATTACCTGATAATGAATATAAGGTTATGCTTAAAGAAATCACAAGAAGTTTATTAGATAGAAGATATTAAATAGAAGATATTGAATAGTAAGGGGCGTTGCACTTAGTGCTACGGCCCTTTTGTGGTGTGCCCAGCATGGGCGTAGTCTAACGGGTGAAAGTCCCGAGTGTGG
>DYCF01000036.1:0-47597 GCA_019418225.1 Clostridiales bacterium
TTGGACATTTGTAGATGACTTTTAAGTACAATATCACTTAACTTAATGACATTGCCTATTGGAGTGCTTCTTTTAAAATGCTTACAGCTTCATCAATTTGCTCTTTTGTAACAATAAGTGGTGGTACAAAACGAATAACATTTTCTCCAGCGCTTACGATGAGCATGCCTTTTTCAATACATTTGCTAATGACTTCTTTAGGTACTTTTGTAATCGCTACGCCTTGCATAAGTCCAATGCCTCTTACATCTGTAATACAGTCAACTTGCTCTTTAAGCTTATTCAGTGATTCTGTTAAATAGGCACCTACTTCTTGAACATGTTGTAATAAACCATTATTAACCAGTTCATCTATTACAACACATACCCCACTTGTTACAAGTGGATTGCCACCAAACGTAGACGCATGGTCACCAGGTACAAATACAGCCACTTCTTCTTTGCACATCATTGCCCCAATAGGTACGCCGCCACCTAAGCCTTTTGCCATGGATACGACATCTGGGTGGATTCCAAAGTTTTCATAAGCAAAAAGTTTACCTGTACGTCCAATGCCTGTTTGTACTTCATCAATCATGAATAAGGCATCATACTTATGACATAACTCCTGAACTTGTTTCAAATACTCTGCCTGTGCTGGAATAATACCACTTTCACCTTGAATAACTTCAAGTAATACCCCACATGTATTTTTATTAATGATTTCTTTTAAACTTTCAATATTATTGTATTCTGCATATTGTGTGCCTGGCATAAGTGGCAAGAAATTCTTTTGATATTTCATTTGCCCTGTTGCTGTCAATGCCCCACATGTTCTGCCGTGGAATGATTGTTTCATCGAAATAAGTTCTATCTTATTCTCATTTTTCATCTTGCCATATTTTTTAGCAAGTTTAATAGCTGCTTCATTGGCTTCTGCCCCACTATTACAGAAGAACACACGATCAAATTCAGAATTTGTAACAAGTGCTTTAGCTGCACTTACAAGTGGTTCAGTGTAATAGTAATTTGAAATGTGCATAAGCTTATCAACTTGATTTTTAAGTGCCTGTGATAACTTTTTATGCCCATACCCTAAAGCATTTACTGCAATCCCTGCGCACATATCTAAATATTTTTTACCATTTTCATCATATACATAAACGCCTTCTCCATGTGTAATCACAATCGGATAACGGCCATAAGTATTCATAATATATTTGCTGCCTTCTTCTACAATTGACATTCTTCTTCCTCCTTTTTATATAACATGGTGCCAATACCGTTTGGTGTATAAATTTCTAGGATTAAAGCATGTTTTTTACGCCCATCTAATATATGGACCATTGAAACACCTTTTTCAATAGCTTCCATACAACATTCCACCTTAGGAATCATCCCACCTGCTATTGTGCCATCTGCTAAATATTGTTTTGCCTGTTTATCACTTAAGAATGAAATCAGTGATAACGCATCATCTTTATCTTTAAGTACACCTTCAACATCTGTTAAAAAGACTAACTTTTCTGCATTAAGCGCACTTGCGATTGCTACTGCTGCATAATCTGCATTAATGTTATACGTATTGCCTTCATCATCTGCCCCTATTGGTGCAATAATTGGAATGAAATCATTATCAATAAGTGAATTCAGCAACCTTGTATTAACCTTTACAATTTCCCCTACATACCCTAAATCTACACCATCTTTTTCGATTTTCTTAGCTCTTAACATCTTGCCATCTTTACCACAAAGTCCTACAGGACAGCCGCCTTGCTCTGCAATCATTTCAACAATTTGTTTATTTACTTTTCCTGCTAAAACCATTTCTACAACTTCCATTGTCTCTTTGGTTGTCACACGAAGACCATTAATAAATTTAGACTGAATATCAAGCCTACTCAGCATACTATTAATTTCAGGTCCACCACCATGAACAATAATAGGTTTAAGTCCTACTAATTTTAGAAGCACAATATCCTGTACGATTGTCTTATTAATTTCTGGATCTAACATAGCACTTCCGCCATATTTAATGACAACTGTATTTCCATTAAATTCTCGAATATAAGGTAGTGCATCTATAAGCACCTTTGCCTTTTCTAAACCATCATCTTTCACTGCTAAAAACCCCCTCATATTTTTTGCTCTATTTTCCTTAAGTCCACTTCTAATTAGCTTCTATAATCCCCATTGATTTTTACATAATCATAACTAAGGTCACAGCCCCATGCTGTTACACTGGCATCCCCTTCACCCATTGTAATTGTGATTTTAATTTCTTTTTCCTGAAGTACTGTTTTAGCTTTTTCTTCACTGAATTTCACTGGTAAACCTTCTTTTAGAAGACAAACATGACCTGCAATGCTCTCAAAGCTAATATCTACTTTGTTAGGATCAAATGGTACACCTGAATATCCCATGGCACAGAAAACTCTTCCCCAGTTGGCATCTTCACCAAAAAATGCTGTTTTTACAAGATTAGAAGTTAAAATGCTTTTAGCAATTGTTTTCCCTTCTTCAAAGCTTTTAGCCCCTTTTAAATTAACTTCCAGAAGTTTGGTTGCACCTTCACCGTCTTTTGCAATAGATACAGCAATATATTTACATACTTCAAAGAGGCAGTTACAGAATTTGTCAAATGCTTCTCCTTCACAGTCAATGACCGCATTGCCCGCTAAACCATTTGCAAGTACTAATACACTATCATTTGTACTTGTATCCCCATCTACTGTAATCATATTAAATGATGTATCAATACATTTTTTAAGTGCTTTTTGTAGCATTTCTTGGGTAATGTTTACATCTGTTGTCACAAAGCCAAGCATTGTTGCCATATTAGGATGAATCATGCCTGAACCTTTGCCCATACCACCAACTGTAAATGTAACACCATTTATTTCTTCTTCTACTGCAATTGTCTTTTTAATTAAATCTGTTGTTAAGATAGCTGTTGCTGCTTCTTCTCCGCCTTCAAAACTAGCTTCTAGATTTTGAGCTACCGTTGGAATTCCCACTCTTAATACATCCATAGGTAAATTTACACCTATAACCCCTGTAGAACAAACAAGTACTTCTTCTTTTTGAACACCTAGTGTCTCACTTAAAATTTGTGCCATTTCTTCCGTATCTTTAACACCTTGCTCGCCTGTTGCTGCATTGGCATTCCCGCTATTTACTACAATTGCATGCACTTTATTATGTTTTTCTAAAACTGCTTTATCCCAAAGTACTGGTGCAGCCTTTACCACATTTTGTGTAAAAGCACCTGCAAAAGTACATGGTGTTTCACTATATACGATTGCTAAGTCTTTTTTCTTTACTTTAAGCCCGATATGGCCGCCTGCTCCTTTATATCCTTTTGCTGCTGTAACGCCACCTTGTATTAGTTTCATGCTTATCCCTCCAAGAATCCAATTTCTATTTTAATTTAATTTTCAATCTAATTTATATATGTTTATAATTATATGATATTTTTATTTTTTTGCAATACCTTTTTCAGAATTTTTATTAATAAATTTGCATTTTTATTCAATCTTTATACATTCCAATTTCTGGTCAATACTCTTGTAAACATAACAAAAAGGATAGACACAAGCTTTTTAAAGCTTATTATCTATCCTTCTGCATTTTCATTTTATGCATTTCAACCCCATTACTACTATTTATATTAATTCAAGGTAATTACTGTTAATTCTGGTACACATGCAAATCTAAAACGTTGCTGACTTGTGCCAATTCCTACATTGACATAAAGCTTCATACGTGGATTATCTGTCATCTCATACATGCCCTTGATATATTTATGTCCCTTAGGTGGGGTTAAGATAGCCCCTTTAAAAGGCACTCTTACCTGTCCACCGTGGCTATGCCCTGATAACTGTAAATCTACTGGATACTTAGCTACTTCATCTGCTAAATCTGGCTCATGACATAATACAATATTAAAATCCTTACTTTTTATGCCGGCCATAGCCTCTTGTAAATCTACCTTTCCCCATACAGCATCATCAAGTCCTATGATGTTAATGGCCGCGCCACTTGCTAAAGTAACCGCACTGCTTTCATTGATTAATAACTTAAAGCCACTATTCTTCATAATCTTACTATAGTTTTTAAAACCATTTCCGCCATAATCATGATTCCCAGCCACAGCATATTTTCCAAATGTGGCTTTAAGCTCACTTAATATGGCTATCGTCTCATCAACCTGCTTGAAACTTTTATTATTGTCTATTAAATCACCTGTAAATACAATGAGGTCTGGATTTAATGCATTAATTTTTTTCACAACACGTGCTAAATGGTCCATATCATAATCAGGACCTACATGTAAGTCACTACATTGTACAATCTTCAAGGAATCACCTAGTTGCAAGCTTTGGGCTGTCACATTTACTTCATTGATAGTTAAAAGTTCTGGCTCAATATATCTCGCATAAACAAAAACACATATACCTACTATAATACAAAATGTCATTAACTTCACCACGCTTCGCACTATCAAACCAATTTGTTTAATAATTGTTTTAATCGCACCCATTCATACTCCTTTTTTACCTTTATCTCATTCTATCTCTTCTTCCATTAGTCCTTCTAATACCTTACGAATAATCTCACTATTAAAACCTCTTTGGGCTAGAAAACCATACATCTTTCCTTTAAATGTATATTTATCTTCACTCTTGCGTTTGTAATAATCATATTTTTTTATTGCTAAAGCCCTACAGTTTTCATAAGCTTCCTCATTGTCATACCCCTCTTCAAGGGCTGTTTTAATAGTCTCGCCATCCACGCCTTTCATCTTTAATGCCTGTGCAATATAACGTGGCCCTTTTTTAGAAAATCTCTTTTTGTCACTTATAAAAGCCGCTGTTAACTTCTCATCATCAATATACTTATACTTCTTAAGCTTCTCCACTGTAAAATCAATGGCTTCCTCTGTATACTCTTTTTGTCTTAACTTATCTCTAAGTGCCTTTTCAAAATAATTACGTCCACCTAAAAGATAAACCGCATAAGAAAAACATTTATTTTTATTTTCTTCTTCTGCTAGTATCTCTAATGTAGCTTCATCTAGCTGCATACCCTTTTTTAAATTTAGCTTAATGAGTGTATCTTCACTTACGCCGCAAAAAAACTCCTCATCTAAAAAGAGATTATAACGTTCGCCGCTTTGTTGTACAGTAATCTTGGTTATTGTCTTCATCTCTTAACCTCCTTTTATATGAGTTTCATTATAACATATTATAGATTTCATATTTATATAGATTTCACATTTATATAGATTTCACATTTATATAGATTTCACATTTATATAGATTTCATATTTATATAGATTTCACATTTTTATAGATTTCATATTTATATATTTTAGTTATTATAGTTTTTAGTCATGTAAAATCATTGAGAGAAAACTATTTACGTACATGTATATTTCAAGTTTTTAGTTGATTTCTCTATAAATTTTAGTTATTCATAGTTTTTAGTCGGTTTCTCTATACGTCTTTTATTATTGCCTTTTTGTGTTTTTTTAAATCTTCCTTCAAAAAATTACACCTATAACTTAGAATCTCTTTATTCCTTCGTTACAAGTGTAATTTGGTCTTCTTTTATTTTATCTTTATATCCTAATCTTTCTGTAATGAGTGGACTTAACTTAAGGACAATTAATGTTTCTGATGGGACATCTGTAAAATCATAATAGTATTTAATCCCCTCATCTGTTTCTTCCCTTTTTACTTTATAAGGTACTGTGCTATAGACCTCTACTAAGTCCTCTAAAGTTGTATGTTCTATGGCCTTATCTAAGCTCCCAAGCTTTAGGATTTCTTCTGCTAAAATGCTCTCTTCCTTTAGCACTTCTGCTACCATAATACGTATATTTCCAGGCTTTACATACATTTTGCTTGACTTTATTTCAGTGCCATTTGCATTAATAATATACTGCCATTGTCGCTGCATGGCATTTTCAAGTTCTTCCTGTGTAAAGCTTTCTTTAATCGTTTTATTATATGCTTCATTTAACTGATTGGTTATTGTTTCTATATTTGCTTCTATAAGTCTTTCTATCTCCTCTGTCTTTTCTTGTGCCTTGCTTTCTTGTCCATATTTTTGAATAATTACTTGTCTTGTCAGCCATAGATTTAATAAGGCTGACATCATTAAAATAATGGTACTTAATTTAAGCAGATTCTTATAAGTCTTTTTATGCATCTATTTAATATTCACCTCTATGTTTTTCGTTGCCCTTCTCAGTACCACATTACTTTCATTAAGTTCTGTTACAATAATGCTTAGTGTAGCTGATTTATTCTTTGTATAAGATTTTCCACCACCCGTTTTAGGATAATATACAAAACTATTGCCTATTTTATCATCCTGACTTGTGTAAACAGGTTCTAAACTTATATTTTGACCATCTTGTATGATATAAGCTGTATACTGCAATTTTTCTGCTTTTTCATTAGCGCCTACATTAATCGTAATATAATTATTGCTATTAACATACATGGTACCAACTTGATCCTCTTTAGCAATAACCTGTGTTGGCAATAACGCATTATTTTCATCTTTATAATAATCATCTAATAAAGCAGATTGTATTTTTACATTTTTAATCTCAATATCACCATATTCCCTATCACCTTTTACCACGGTCTTTTCTGCTACTGCTTCATACGCATTAGGTAAAAGTAATCTGTTATCTTGAATCTCTGTTCCCGAATTGTTTTTATGTTTTACTTTAACTGTAATGGTATAATTCCAGCCCATGTTAGGTAATGTAATCTCATTGCTTTCTGTATAACCATTTAATTTACCCACAATATTAGTCGTACCCACTGTATCATCTACAGAAAATGCGTAAACCAAATCACACGCCTCAGGCTCTTTTGACTTATCATGCTCACATCTTGCATGAACAATAAAATGGTCTCCAACTATACCTTGTTCATTTTTTTCAGTTACCATTTCAATATCATCTATTACAACTTTATGACCATCCGTAGCTTCTTTCTTATAAGTCAGTGACTTCGTATCTTCAGCATCTACAGAGTATAAATCCTTTAACATAGCTGTTACTGTATAGGTCCCACGGTCCAGTAAGAAGTCTTTCCCTTCTACAATTGATGTTGTTGCTATATTTTTATCCTCAGCCTTTGTCCCGTATTCTTTAATGGTCTTTGTCCAAATCCCCGCTTCTCCTATCGTAAATTGTGTTGTGGGTAATGCTTCATTTTCTTTGCTGCCCGTAGGGATATTAAAAATACTTGTATTAAAGCTTACATTATTTTGGGTATCAACACTATACTCTAGTGGTGTTAATTCATAGATATCTTCACGATTTTCACTCGCCACATTAATGCGTCTTGTTACACGCTCATTGCCTTCTCTATCAAAAAGTACCATTTCAAACACACCAGCACGTTCTGGTGTCCACATATATTCGCCATAGTCGCCTGACTCTAACGTTGCACCATACCCATTAAGCCCGCGTACTTTCATAGTATCACCAGCGTACGTGCTATTGACTGTAAAAATAACTTTCTTCCCTACCTTTGCTGCAATAGGTGCTTCTGTAATAACCCCCAAATCTGTATCTGCGGTGATTGTAACTTCATCCACATCATCTTCTGATAAAACTGACTTCTTCTCTGCATCAAGATTATCCTTTTCATCTTCTATATAGCTTGCGACATCTTGTGTCTCAGTTCCTCTATTGGCTGCCAGCAATAGTACCGTTCCTAAATTAAGCACTAGTAATACGGTAATTGCTGGCTTAAATATCTTATTATATTTCACCTTAATTCCTCCTCTAGTTTTGCTTTTTATTTATTCTCTAGTTTTGCTTTTTATTTATCCTCAGGATTATTGAAAATTACACCTATACTTTTACTTGATATTTGATTCATTTTTTCCTTTAACATATATACCTGTTTTTTTTCTATGGTTCCTGATTTAAGCAATATAAAATAGCCATCACTAGCTTCTAATATACTTTGCGTATAGCTTAAATTCTGAAAGGATGGGGCTTCAACTAGTACAATTTCAAACTTATCCTTCAAGATATGAAACAAATTTTCTACTTCATCTCGTCGAATATACCCTGAATACTCTCCAGTAATATTTTGTCTAATAGGGATAAAGTATAAGTTTTCTATAGCTAGATTACTTATGTAAGGAATCACCTCGCTATATGTCATTTTACTTTGTCTCTGTCTACCTATATCTATAAAGTCCAAAAATCCTCTTATGACTTCTGTTGACTCATTTATTTTCTCTTTACTTAATGTAGGCATCATAATATTGCAATCAATAATAAGTGTCTTATAATTTGCCTTTGCCAAGGCTTTACCAACTTCTCTAATTGTATAGGTTTTGCCCTGCTTGTCTAAATAGCTTGTAAAAGCTATGCAATTATTCCCAGCCCTTATATGGGCATCAATTGCATTTGTCACCATGCGTATAGCTTCTGAATTATCTGCCTGATTATTTTTCTTATCTTTATTGTTTTTCTTATCCTTCTTATCTTTCTTATCTTTCTTATCCTTCTTATCTCTATGTAACTTTTTCTCTTTTGTTCTCTTTCTACCTGTATAATCTGATGCTGCTTTGTCTATTGCTATCTTTTCATCATTTACTGCATTTTCATCATTTGCTATACTTTCATCATTTACTATATTTGCTATATTTTTTTCAGACATATTGTTATCAGATGATTGATTTTCCCTGTCTATAGTGTTTTCTTCTATATTTTCCTGGTTCTTGTTTTCTTCCACTTTTCATCCCTCATCATCTCTACATTCTTTATCTAATAGTTGTAATAACATCCATCTCTAGTAAGTTCATGATTTCTTGTTCTGTTGTAATTTTACTCTTTCTTATCAAGAGCTGTATCAATATTAAAAATAAGCTGCCCATAACACCTACCCCTATACCTATTACAACATTTTTCACTAAATTCGATCGAATCATTCCTTCTGGGGTCTCTGCCCTATCCATGACTTTAAGCATTGCAACTGGCAATAAGTTGTTTGATACTTCTATAAAGCTATCTGCATAGGCATTTACTATATCTTTAATAATTAAACGATTTTCACTCTTACCGGTTAACTCAATGACCAGTGTATCTTCTTTGTAACCTGCTTTTAACATACTTCTTAAGTCTGCGCGTGTTAAACTGTTTCCCCAGTCACCTACCGTTTTAAGTCTATCCAATGTACTATCTAACACAAGATTGGAACTTGCAATCTCCGTATATGTATTTCCTGACTTTACATATAAATCAATATCATTTTTAGTATACTGATCTTCCACAAAATAAAGTGCGGCTTCCTTACTCATAATAATTGTACTCGTCGCTTTATAAGTTGCTACACGTTCTTTATATATGGTTGCAAGTACAGCGACTAAAATTCCCATAGCTACAGCATATAATATAATCCATATTCCGCCCTTAATTTCTTTCAATATATCTTGCAACGTGATGTCTATTTCTAATATATCATCTACCATTGTTATTCCCCCAATTTCAAGACTATATTAATATAATATAATATTCTAACTATTTTTTCCACCTTTCTTTTAATATTCTCAATATTTGATAATTATTTTCCTTTAATATAGCTTATTGATTTTCCTTTTAAAGTATATTAAACTATCTCATATCTTATTATTAGGAGGATTAATTATGGAAATCCAAGAACAAGTATTAGAATATCTTAAAGAGCAAGGTGAACCTATGAAAGCTGGCGACATTGCTGACGCTTTAAACTTAGATAAAAAAGCTGTATCTGCAGCAATCACTTTATTAAAAGCTGAACAAAGAATTTCTTCACCTAAACGTTGCTATTACGCAGCTGTATAAGTAGGTCGAGAAAAGTGCGGTAGCCTTTGAAAAAACAGATGAGGGCGATGTGGATAAGTGCTTGGTTGCAAAGGCTGAAAACCCTGGCACTTTCCTGACATGCAGCTGCGATGGATTCAAAGCGAATATAATCTGCTTGGTTAAATCTAAGTAGATTATATTCGCTAAGAGGCGCATAGGCAGATGGATAGTTGCACTAGCATATAAAAATAACGTAGCTAAATGCTACGTTATTTTTGAATAGAGAAGTTGAAAGGACACTTTTCAACTTCTCTATTCATTTATATACAACAAGGGGGTATCATGAACTAATCTCATGATACCCCCTTGTTTATATTAAATTGAATGTTGATCTTAGACCAGCACGATAAAACGAGTGCTCATAAATTGTGGAGTGTGTAGACTAGCTGTTCCAAGTATCTAGCCTTCTATTTGTTTTGGTGTTCTAGAATGTTGTTTCTTCCCATTCTACTGAGTTTAAGTATTCTTCAACTTTTTCATTTGTCATTTCTGGATTAATTGTTGCTTCGTGAGAAATTGTGATGTTTGACATTGAAATTGCGTATTTTACAATGTCTTTGACATTTTTTTGAGCCATATAACCTGCACCCATGCCTGCTACGAAGGCATCTCCAGCACCTGTTACGTTAACTACATCTGTACATGCTGCTTTGATGATTCCTTCTTCTTCGCCATTATTATAATAAACACCCTCTGTATCTAAGCTAATAAAGATATTTTGTACACCGAGTTCTCTAAAGTGTGCACCAGCTCTTCTAATATCTTCATGTGTTTTGATTTCAAAGCCACATAAAGCTTCTGCTTCGTGTCTGTTTGGTTTTACAGTATGGAAATATTGTAAAAGGTGTTCTACACGTTTTGCTTTTGCTGATGATACAGGGTCTAACACAAATTTTGTTTTCCCTTGATATTTAGTTACAACGTATTCAATAAATGGTGGATTATCTGCACCTAAAATCATATATTCTGCGTTTTCAATGATTTCAGCACGTTTATCAAGTTCTTCATGAGAAAACTCATTTGCAAGTTTTGTATCTACTACTGCTGATACCATCTCACCATGTTCATCTAAAATCGCTAAGTAAGTTGGTGTTGAGCCGCCCTTTATAATAAGTGAATCTTTCATATCAAGACCAACTCTTTCAGCACAACGTAAAATTTCTTGTCCCTTTTCATCATCTCCTAGGATTGAGATAAATTTAGTATTTACGCCTACTCTAGACATGTTTTCTGCAATGTTTCTACATACACCGCCACAAGAAACTTTTACCTTTCCTGGATTAGAATCATACGCTCTGTACTGTGCATATGAAAAACCAAATATGTCATAAATCGATATCCCAAAAACAAGGGCATATGGGTTATTATTGTGTGTCATCTCCATGTTCCTTTTCTCTTTAAATGTTCCTATAATTTTAGATAACTACTATCTTATCACAAGTCTTAATAAATGAACATAAAAAATTTATATAACTATATATTTCCAATTTTTTAGTGTTTCAGACAAACTTTTTTTAAGAAATGAATTTCTTTTGCAAAAATCCACAGTAATACTAAACTAAATATTTTGTATTACATGATTCTTTATTGAATTTGTGCATATTATATTCTATAATGAGATAGCATTTAAAATCACATTTTCAGCAAAGGAGCTTGATTGAAAATAAGATGAATAATATTGATAACAACAAATTAAAATTGCACGGTTTTAATAATCTCACAAAGACTCTTAGCTTTAATATGTACGATATCTGTTATACAAAGACTGCTACTGACAGACAGGCATATATCGAATATATTGATGAACAATATAGTGCTGAAAGATTAACGCAAATTTTAACTACAGTTACAGAAATGATTGGTGCAAATATCCTTAATATTGCCAAACAAGACTACGAACCTCAAGGGGCTAGCGTTACCATCCTTATGAGTGAAGGTGCCGTACCTGAGATTAAACATGCAGAAGCAAAATCTGCTTCTCCTGGTCCTATTCCTGAGATTATTCTTGGTCATTTAGATAAAAGTCATATTACAGTGCATACTTATCCTGAATATCATCCTTATGAAGGGATTAGTACCTTTAGAGCTGATATTGACGTATCTACTTGTGGTGAAATTTCTCCCCTTAAAGCACTTAACTACTTAATTCACTGCTTTGATGCTGATGTGATGACTATTGATTATCGTGTACGCGGCTTTGCCAGAGATATTGCAGGAAATAAACTTTTTATCGACCACCCTATTGATTCGATTCAAAACTTCATTCCTGAACATATTCGTATGATGTACAACATGATTGACGTTAATGTTTATCAAGAAAATATTTTTCATACCAAATGTCGCCTAAAACAATTTGATTTAGATAATTACCTCTTTGGCTATACAAAAGATGAACTTCATAAAGGAGAAGCCAGACTTATTGCAAAGAAAGTTAAACATGAAATGGATGAAATATTCTATGGTACAGTTGTTCGTGAAGCTATGTTTAACTTAGAGGAAGATTATGATGAACCAACCAAATAATACGGGGTATATTCAGGAGGAATTTATGGGTGAATTATGGTATACGGAAAGTCATCAAGAAGATGTTCGTTTTTCTATAGAAATTCAGGCACACTTACATTCTGAACATAGTGACTTTCAACAAATTGACTTCTATGAAAGCAAAACCTTTGGCCGATTCTTTACTTTAGATGGTTTAATGATGGTAACTGAAAAAGATGAATTTATTTATCATGATATGATTAGCCACGTACCTATGGCTGTCAATCCATCTATAAAGAAAGTTCTCATCATAGGGGGCGGCGATGGCGGCAGTGCACGTGAAATATTACGTTATGCCCACGTTGAACATGTTGACTTAGTCGAAATTGATGAACGTGTTGTTCGCCTTTGTCAACAGTACTTACCCCAAACGGCGTATAAACTAGACCACGACACGCGTCTTCATATGTACTTTCAAGATGGTCTAAAATTTGTGGCGGATGCTCCAGATAAGAGCTATGATCTTATTTTAGTAGATTCTACAGACCCCATTGGCCCTGGTGAGGGCTTGTTTTCTTTAGAATTTTATACAAACTGTGCCCGTATTTTAAGTGATGAGGGGATTTTAATTAATCAACATGAAAGTCCTTATTATAAATCTTATGCTACTGAAATGAAGCGGGCACATCATAAAATTAAGGCAACCTTTCCCATTGCCAAAGTCTATCAATTTCATTTGCCAACTTATCCTTCAGGGCACTGGCTCTTTGGCTTTGCCTCTAAGAAATATGATCCACTAAAGGACTTAAAGGCAGATAGGTGGAAAGACTTTAGCCTTTATACAAAATACTATAATACAGATTTACACATAGGCGCTTTTATGCTGCCAACATATGTAAAGGAAGGACTAGAAAATGCTTAATACTTATACAATGCAAACATTTATTGGCTTTGATAAAACATTCGAGGAGGCAGAAGTTGTTTTATTTGGTGCACCTTTTGATGGTACAACTAGCTATCGCCCTGGTACACGTTTCGCACCTACTGCTGTTCGTCCTGATTCTTATGGCCTTGAGACATACTCACCTTATTTAGACTTAGATCTTGAAGACTATAATCTATGCGATATTGGTGATGTAGATTTACCATTTGGTAATACCCAACGCGCCTTAGATGCCATCGGTGACGTAGCTGGTAGCATTATTGCCTCAGGCAAAAAGCCACTTATGATTGGTGGGGAACATCTTGTAAGTCTTCCTGTTATTCAAAAACTTCATGAAAAATACAAAGACTTACACATTATCCATTTTGATGCCCACACAGATTTACGTGAAGAATATCTAGGTGAAACACTTTCTCACGCCACTGTTATTAGACGCGCTTGGGATACTGTGGGAGATGGCCACATTTTCCAATTTGGTATTCGTTCTGGTATGAAAACAGAATTTGAATGGGCCAAATCACATACTTATTTAAACCCATTTAATACAAATACTTTAGAAAATGTTGTTAAACAATTAGCTGGCAAGCCTGTTTACTTAACCATTGACTTAGATGTCCTTGACCCTTCTGTATTTGCAGGTACTGGTACCCCTGAGCCAGGCGGTATTACTATGAAAGAACTTTTAGATGCACTTGTTACAATGAAAGGCCTAAATTTTGTAGGCGCCGATCTCGTAGAACTTGCACCACATTATGATGCAAGTGGTGTATCTACTGCCGTTGCTTGTAAAGCTATTAGAGAAGTAAGCCTTCTTTTAGGTCTTGCTTAGAATCTAAAGATTATAGATTACTTTAAAAGGCGATGAATAGATTTCTATTCATCGCCTTTCTCATCATCTTGTCGCTTTTGTTTACTAATTTGGTTTACACTTGTGATAATTCTTTTAACTTTCTTTTGCTACGCTTGCACAGAGAATGGCACCATAAGCTGGATGGTCTGGTTTTAAATCTGTATATGGATTTTGTATATTGGTATCTATACAATTTCTATTGAACAATTCATTTAAAACCATAACAGCTTCTGCCCTTGTTACATCTCCTGTTGTTTTCGTCTTAACTTTTTCCTCTTCACCTACATATGGCTCAAGTTTCTTTAAGATATCATTAAACTCTGTCCATGTAACAGGTCCCTTGGTCTTAAAGGTACCATCTAAATAAGTGGACATGATTCCCGCCTTTGTAATGTAGTTGATACTATCTGTACTATAACGTTTTGGGCTTAAGTCCGGAATAGTATTTGCTTCCTTAGGTACATTATCATCTGTTAAAAGTCTTGCTATCATTGTAGCCAGTTCTTCTCTTGTGACAGGTTGGTCAGCTCTAAAGGTTTTATCTTCATAGCCACTGACATAAGGAAATTGCCTTTCAGCTGTTTCTGAACTTGCTTCTACAATTTGCACACAAATTTTAGTTTTGACTCTGCAACCATTTTCCTCATACATAACCTGTACGCTATGAGGCCCTATTTCATCCTTGATTTCATCATAGGTTGTCTTATAATCTGTCACAACTTGTGGTACTTTATTACCTTTATAAATGACGGATACCTCTAGTAAATTTTTAAACACATCTTCCGTTGTCCCTTTCGGTATATTGACCTCTTGCGGTGTTACTATGAGCCGCTTCGGAATCTGCTTTGGGGCTGCTACCTGTGCTACAGATTGCACATGTACTTCTCCGGCAACCACAAGTGCTGTTGGAATTAGCACAAGACAAATTACAAAAACCGCAATAACTTGTTTTATTCTAGCTTTCATAATATGCTCCTTTTTAGATTTTATATCATTTTCAAACATATTATCTCTAATAAAACAGTTTATTATGCAAATTTTTCTATTTATGATTCATGATACTTTTATAAAATTGTTAAATAAGCATACAGCAGTTCAATCGTATTCTCTAGTGCAGTTATATGTGTACGTTCCATCCCATGTGATGCATGTACACCCGGACCAATAAGTGCACCGCGTATATTATTGCCACCTCTAAGTGCAGCCCCTACATCCGACCCGTACATTGGATAAATATCTACTGCATGTTTAATCTTCTTAGCCTTTGCCAGCTTAATAAGTTTGCTTGTCATATAGTAATCATAAGGGCCCCCAGAATCCTTGGCACAGATTGAAACATCTAATTCTGTACAACTTAAATCTTCTCCAATGCATCCCATATCTACTGCTATCATTTCGGTAATTTCCTCAGGAATATAGCTAGAACCATGCCCTACTTCCTCATATACAGAAATAAAAATCTTCGTTGTATATTTAGGTTGTATGTTTTCTTCTTTTAGAAGCTTAAGTAATGTCATGAGACATGCCACACTGCCTTTATCATCAATAAAACGTGATTTTACAAATCCACTTGGTGTAATCACTGTTTTAGGGTCAATGAATATAAAGTCTCCTGGGCAAATCCCAAGCTTCTCTACATCTTCCTTGCTGCTTACAACTTCATCTATGCGTACCTCCATTGTTTCTGGAAGCCTTGCTTTATCCTTACTATCCGTATAAACATGAGCGGCTGGACTTGTACTTAAAAAAGTACCTGTATAAAACTTTCCTTCTCTTGTACGAATCTTACAATACTCACCATCTAATGTAGCTGCAATAGGCCCACCTATTAATGTAAATCTAAGCTTTCCATCAGCTGTAATCGAGCGAACCATAGCACCTAACGTATCCACATGTGCAGAAAGTCCAATGACCTCTTTCGTACTCTCTCCAGGAATCGTAATAATCCCGCATCCTTTATTCGTCTTCTCAAACCTATATCCAAAATGAAGTGCTTCCGCCTCAATAATATCCATCACATCATAGCAAAAACCACTTGGACTATGACAATTTAAAATCATCATTAATATATTTTTTAAATACTCTCTATCAATCTTCAACTTCATTTTATGCTCCTCTACTTCTTAACTTTTCACGCTATTGGCTTTTCCACTATTCCAATTAATAGTGGCAGTTTCGTCTCATTATCAATCACAGCATATAAAAATGGTGAATTAAAAATTATGGACTTCTCTGTTCCTTCCTCAATAGCTGTTACCGCGTTCACCTGGCTAGTATTTGTCACTGCACTACTAGTCCCTTTTTCATCTATTTGTATGTAATTTCTTTGGAGAACCTGACTGAGATAAAGTTTCTTTTCTTCATCAAACACTTTGCTAAAGTCTGCATTCTCTTCATCAAAAGGTGTTTCTATCCCTAGTGCCTTTAGGCTCATACTTAAATCAACATCACTCTCATATGTAAATTTTGGAAAGGCTACGATGGCTTTCTGTGTACTTTTAGAATGAATAACCTTTTTAAAGCTTTCACTATCTAAGCTCTTAACATAATCATAAATGCTTGTACCATCCGTTGGTCTTATGGCTACAAAACTACATTTATTGTCTACATATGATTTAATAAAACCTTCAGCCTTATCACCTTCTAAATAATTTTCCTTAGAATATAGATACTTCACACTTTGTTTCTCGCCATTTGTAAGTTTAAACTCACCTCCTAATACATCGCTGCTTTCATAAGGTTTTAGCCAATCGGCCTTAAAATTCAGGCTGCTTAATAAATAAATACTTGTCGCATCCTCTATGCTTTTTATGGGACTCACAACGTTTCCCATAGTCGCCTCTTTTACCCATTCATTAATTTTATTTACGGTATTATCCTTAGAAAAGTCTGCTACAAAGAGGTCTGCGCCATAATAAGTTGCATTCACTTTTAAGAAGTAATCTTTAGGTATGAGTGTCTCAAATCTTTTTAGCCATATGCTATTTTTGCTAGTACAGGTTAAACTTGTATAGCCACTGAATTTCTTGTTTAAGGCAGCAAAAGCACTATTTATTTCGCTTAAACTATAACCCCCTAAAAAACTTTGAATTTCATCTAGTGTCTCACTTGCAGCACCATTTTCTAACATACCTAGCGCCGTAAGCGTTGTATATGGTGCTAGAAGGCTATTTTCCTCTTTTTGAATACTACTTTGGAATAAGTTAAATCCTGCATCTAGTAAACTTTGTGTCATCTCCCCTGTTAAATCAGGAATATGGACCTTCACCTTTTCTACCTCAGCAGATACATTTTCTACACCTTTAAATAAAATTCCGCTACTAAAAAGCTTGATACTTATAGCGCCTAGCATAATGCATGCTATGGAAACACAAGCTGCCAGTACAATTCTTGCTAGGCTTCTTAGTCGCCTCTCCTCTTGCTTACGCTTATATTTTGTACTTTCCATATGTTCATCTCCTTATGTAGCTATATTTTTATAAAGTGAACCTTTTTATATTTTAGCATATTTTATTTATTTTTCTTTTTATTTTTTAATATTCATTTGTTTTATTTATTATTTTCCCTTTTTTCTTACTCCCTAGCCTTCTGTTAGGTATTGTTGTATAATGAAGATTACGTAAAAGACTTTTATTAAGGAGATTATAATGATTACTGATTTTACAGCACTTAATTTAAATACAAAGCTTATAGATGGCTTAAAAGCTCAAAACATCACAGTTCCTACACCCATCCAAGCACGTACGCTTCCTGCGTTCTTAGAAGGTTATGATATCATTGCTGAATCTTATACAGGAAGCGGCAAAACACTTGCTTTCGTTCTTCCTCTATTTGAAAAAATAGATACTACAAAAAATGAAATGCAGGCTATTATCCTTGCACCAACTCATGAGCTTGTTATGCAAATTCATGAACAAATCTCTTTACTTGCTAAAAACAGTGGTATCCCTGTCACTTCTATGCCTATCATGGGTGAAGTAAACATCGAAACACAAATCAAGAAGCTTAAAGACCGTCCACACATTATCGTAGGTTCTGCTGGGCGTGTACTCGATCTTATGGAACGCCGCAAAATTACAGCGCACACAATTCAAACTGTTGTTTTAGATGAAGCTGACAACCTCTTAGGTCAAAATCAAGCAGGCACAATTAAACGCTTACTGCATATGACAATGCAAAAACGTCAGCTTTGCATCTTCTCAGCTTCTATTACAAAACAAACTTTAGATGTAGCCAAAACATTTATGCCAGCACCAACAATTATTCAAATGGCACCTAAAACTTCTCTCAATCCAAACATTGAGCATATGTACATCGTAGGCGATAAACGTGATAAATTTGAGCTTCTTAAAAAATTACTTTTAGCTACTAAGACTCAAAAAGCGCTTATCTTTGTAAGTCAAAATACTGATGTAACTACAATTATTGAAAAACTTCAATATCATAACTACAAGATTGCTTCAATCTCTGGTAAAGTTTCAAAAGAAGAGAGAAAAAATGCACTTATGCGTTTCAAAAAAGGTCAGGTAGAGCTACTTATTTCATCAGATCTTTCAGCGCGTGGCTTAGATGTACCAGATATTACGCATGTTTTCCACTTTGATATGCCACTTACAGCGCAAGATTACCTTCACCGTGCAGGACGTACAGCGCGTGGTATTGCTAGCGGTACCTCTATTTGTATCACATCTCCTAAAGAGCTAGGAGCTATTCGTATTTATGAACGTGAATACAACATTAAATTTGCACCTATTACACTTGTAAAGGGTGCCATCAAACGTTTAGATTCAGGGGAAGTCATTAAAGCTGAAGCACCTAAAAAAGCTGCAAAAGAAGCACCCGTTTCAAAGAAAGAATCACGTAATAAATATCCAAAAGGCTTCAACAACGATAAAAAAGCTGGTAAGAAATCAGCACCTGCTGATAAAATGGCTGCTTCAAAAAATACAGCTCACAAGGTTTCTAAAAATCAAATGGCCTCTCTTGCCACTAAAAAATCTAAAGGCACAGCAAAACCTACTGCAGGTAGCTTTTCAGACATTATGTCTCTTATTGAGGCAGATGCGAAATTCGGTAAAAACTACGAATAATTTATGTTTTTCTCCTTTTATTGTGCTATAATCATATTAACAAGTACAATTTATAAGAGGGGGCGACAAAATCATGGCAAAACTGGCTTTAAATTTATCTAGAGCGTTAGAACCGTTACAAAATGAACTAAAAGATACAATGCATCTACTTTGTCCAAATACAAAACCTGTCAAAAAAGATGATAATTTATTTGAAGTCATAGAAGGATTTGCTAATAAATATGGCAAGTCCCCCTATACTTCTGTGGATGATATTTTAAATGCATCCTTATCAGAAGCACAGTATATGTCATCTGCTAGGACCGTTTCCTTTGGCGATGCACTTAAAGAACTTTTACCTACATCCTAATAAAAGGAGATGTCCATTTTGGACATCTCCTTTTATTGTTCCTTTAATTTGATTTTTACATTCAGTAGACTAAAGTAGGCGTGCTTCATATAATATCCTTAAGGTTGTCCAATTTCATGAGTTGACTCCTCTCCTGAATTTATTGTTTCAAATGCTTGGATATTTCCATCTAACATTCTAATAATTGAATCCCCATATAAAGCTGATTCCGGTGAATGTGTAACTTGTACAATTGTTGTTTTATACTCTCTATTGATAGTCCTAAATAACTCCATGATGATTTTTCCTGACTTTGAATCTAGATTTCCTATAGGCTCATCTACCAGTACAATTTCAGGCTTGAAAATTAATGCTCTCGCAATAGCTACTCTTTGCTGCTGATAAACTTATAGAAATTAATAGTAATAACGTCTTAGATTTGTTTTCATATACATTTTTAATTACAAATTTAAAAAACATAACACTACTCCTATTATATTTATTTCACATAAATTACCGCTTCTACTTCATAGCCTAATTTAATTAAATCCATATCAACTTCTTTTAGCCTTACATCTACTTTTAAAATAGTATCTCCATTAGATTCCTCTGCTTGATAAGATATTCTCTCAACCTCACCTGGAATAGTTTGTTCTGTTCCGGTAATGGTAACATCAGCCTTATCACCTATTTTGATTTTTTGGCCTGCATCCTGTGGTACATTAATACTAGCAATAAGTTTATCAGTCGCTACTGTTTCTATAAGCGCCTTTCCTTCTTCTCCTGTCCAAGGACTTCCTTCTGTAACATTCACTTGCGTTACAATGGCACACTCTTGATTTACTACAATATTTCCATTCTGACTATTTAACTGCTTAAGCTTGTCCTTTATTTGAGCAATTTCACTTTTCAATTTATCCATGCTCATAATAATCTCTTCATTCTTGACTTGATTGTTTATTTTATCATTTGAAAGTTGTATTTCATTGACTTCCATAGTATTACGCAAATCACTAATCTCATTTTCCAAATTAAGCTTAGTCTGCGCTATGTTATTTAAGACCTGATTCCTCTCTTGTTCCTCATTTTTAATATCCAGTTCTAAAATTTTCAATTCCTGCTCAGAAATGCTGCCCGCTTCATATAATGCCTTATTCATCTCATACTTTTCTTGCATTAATGCAATCTGACTATCAAATATTTTCACTTGTTCCTTATAATTTATCAACACACTATCGCTTTCATTATCCAATATTCTTTGTTTTTCAGCTATTTTGTTCTTTGTATATTGAATTTGTGTGTTTAATGTACTAATGATTTGATTATTTTGTTCAATCTTTGATTGTAAACTTTTTAGTTCTTTTTCCTTCGCAGAGATTTTTTCCTTATACACTGTATCATCTATAACTGCTAATACATCTCCCTTATGTACTACATCCCCTACTCTTACATTGATACTACTAACCACTATTGGAAATTGTATGTAAATGCCATTTTTCTCCTCTTCTACTATAGTCCCAAATTCATTAACAAATTCTTCTTGCACTTGCTTTTCTTCACTAACTACATTATTGGTTTCTTCAGCTTTTTTACTCCCACACCCTGTCATCGCAATTAATAGTACTATTACTAAAAAAAAGTGTTTTTTTCGCATGTCACTCCTCCACTCTTTAATTGTTTGTTTTATTCAATTGCATTGTAATTTACTGAAAATATAAATAGTTTTGTTCAATTATAGCATGATTATAATTTTTAAACTATAAACATCAATATCAAAACTTATATTATGCCCACTCTAACAGCCGCTCTACTATAGATTTCACATTTATAAATTTTTAATTTATTTCATTTGAAAATCTACTCTATATAACAAAATTCACAGAACACAAGAATTACAATAAAATGACATAAAGAAACTGCCATCAAATAAATCTGATGGCAGAAAGAAATTTACTTTAAAAAGGACAAAGATACTAAGCATCTCTTAGTATCTTTGTCCTTCTTTATACCCTCGGTTAAAGTATATCCTCATTATTGATTTTTATTCATATTTCTTAAATCCTACATATTTTTTCCTTAATGTATCCTTATATAAATAACATCAATATCCCTACAATCAAAATCCCTGTACATAATACCTTTTTCTTTAAATTAGGTTCTTTAAAAATAAGGCCTCCTACCAATACAGATACCACAATAGAGACACTACGAAGTGGCATAGCTATAGAAATAGGCGTATTGGGCATATTTAATCCTGCAAAATAAATACGATCAGCTAGTATAATGCATAAACTCATCCATAAAATATTCCAGTCCCATTTTAATTTTAGTGCTTCCTTTTGAATATACTTACGCCCTAAATAAGTTAACACATAAAAGAGCATCATGAAAAATAAAAACCATACCTGTACAATACTACTTGTCAGCTTAGAATCCATTCCCTTTAATGTAAGTGTTGCCGTTACCTGACCTATAGCTATTTTATCAATCAAACTTGTGACTGCATTAAGAACTGAACCAATAATCATATAGTAAAAATACTTATTTCTAAAAATATGCTTAACTTCAAACTTACCTACCTTACTTATAAAATAATAGGCCACAAACATAATGGCAATCCCCACCCATTGCATAGGTTCAAGCACTTCTCCCAATACAATAATGCCTAAAATAATCGAAAATAACGGTGTCACTGTATTAAAGGGCGTAATCACACTAATAGGCAATTGCTGCAGCGCCAAGAACATAAAATTCCATCCTATGTATATAATAAGGCTCTTTAATGCCAACAACAAAATCGTATTCCCGCTTATAAGCACTGCATTTCTCATTTCATAAGCTACAAGTACAAATGATAATATACTATAAGCTGTCAGCACCGCGATTACATTTTGACCTCTTAAAGCCAATTTCTTAGAAATATCCCAACACCCCAAAAAAACCCCCGCAACCAAAAACATCCCAAAAGCAATCATTTTATTTCCCCTTTTCTTTTGTATGATTTCCTGTCATCTTAGTTCTAATCTACTGTTTATAATTGTACAATATTTTTTATACATTTTAAACCAACTTTATTTTTACACCATTAAATAATGTTGAAACTATCATTTTAAAAACTAAAAACAGCACCTATATAGTGCTGTCTGAACGAAGCGCAGCGCAGTGAGTTCACACCGTTTCTTTTGTTATCGAACTTAGAACCTCACAGATTACGGAGCGTGTAGCTAGTAGAGCCCAGTGGAGCAACGGACCATTTTTTGTGACACCTGTTTAATAGCTTTATCTATTATCCACCTTCTCAGGATACATATCATGATGCATTAAACGATGTTCTGCCATCTGTTCAAACTTTGTTCCTGGCTTACCATAATTACAATATGGGTCAATGCTAATGCCACCTCTTGGTGTGAATTTCCCCCATACCTCAATATATTTAGGGCCCATGAGCTTAATTAAATCTTTCATAATAATATTTACACAGTCCTCATGAAAATCTCCATGATTTCTAAAGCTAAAAAGATATAACTTAAGAGATTTGCTCTCTACCATCTTCTCACCTGGAATATAACTAATATAAATCGTCGCAAAGTCTGGTTGACCTGTAATAGGACAAAGGCTTGTAAATTCAGGGCAATTAAATTTTACCCAATAATCATTTCCAGGATGCTTATTATCAAAGCTTTCTAAAATATCTGGGTCATAACCAAATTTATATTGCACCCCTTGGTTTCCTAGTAATGTAACATCTTGCATTTCTTCTCTTTGTCTTCCCTGCATTTTAATTTCTCCTATCTTCTACCTATGCTTCTTTACTTTTTAAATATGTCTCAAGGCCTCTTTGTCTCAATTTACAAGCAGGACATGTACCACAGCCATCACCTATTACGCCATTATAGCAAGTTAATGTCTTTTGTCTTACATAATCTAACCTGCCAAGCTGATCAGCCATTTCCCAAGTTTGGGCTTTATCAATCCACATAAGTGGTGTATGCACTACAAAATTGTAATCCATTGCTAAATTTAAGGTAACATTTAAAGATTTAATAAAAATATCTCTACAATCTGGATAACCACTAAAATCTGTTTCACACACACCCGTTACTATATGTCTTGCCCCTTTTACCTTAGCCATTACACCAGCAAAAGTTAAAAAAAGCATATTACGTCCTTCTACAAAAGTTGAAGGTAATTCTCCTTCTTTTGTTTCAATCTCAATGTCATCTCTTGTTAAAGCATTTGGTGCCAGCTGATTCAAAAGTCCCATGTCAAGTACATGATGCTCTATCCCTAACTCCTCTGCTATATCTCTTGCACACGCAATCTCCAAAGCATGACGCTGCCCATAATCAAATGTTACTGCAATGACCTCATCAAACTTCTCCATCGCCCAAAATAAACAAGTCGTAGAATCCTGTCCACCACTAAATACAACAATCGCCTTTTCCTTCATCCTAATCTCCTCCATCTCTAATCTTAATTTTTAATCTTTCACCAATTCCACAGCTTCTCTTCTCATCTCACTATCCTTCTCAAAGCAGCCTCTAAAAGTAGTACTACGTGTTACAACACCAGGTTTCTTAATTCCTCTAGCCGTCATACAGCTATGTTCACCCTCTATAAAAACACCTACATCTTCGCTTCCTGTAATACGCATCATAATATCGGCAATATCACTTCCAATACGTTCTTGAAGCTGTAATCTCTTCCCAACCATATCTGCGATACGTGCAACTTTGCTAAGGCCTATAACCTTACCGCAAGGTTTATAAACCACAGAAACCTTCATATTATACATCAGTGCCAAATGATGCTCACAGTAACTAAAAATAGGTATATCCTTAATCACTACAAGGTCCCCATGGTTTTCATCTAGATAATCTTCCTCCTCAAAGGTCTTCCCAAAAATCTCCGCCAACTCTTCATTCGTATAGTTCATTCCTTCAAAGACTTCTGCATACATTTTAGCCACACGTTTAGGCGTTTCTCTAAGACCTTCTCTTTCTGGATTATCTCCTAAGGCAATAAGGATTTCCCTAATATGATAACAAATCTTCTCTGTATCAATTTGCTTTGCCATATAACTTTCCTCCAGTCTATTTAGACCCCTCTACTTTCTTTAGGCCAAATTATTTTATGTAACTGCAGCTGCAACTTCACATCATTTAACTGTTTTTCTTTCATGAAATCCACGATTACAGCTGAATCTATATTTTCTCTTACAGGGCTTAAATACACCTGACAACGCTTAGCTAACTCATATTTTTTAATAAGGTCATAAGCTCTTTCTAAGTCTTCTGTACTTGCAATTACAAATTTATAAACATCATTCTTTGTCACAACTTCTAAGTTTTTTTCTACCATTTTATGCTGCATGCCACTGCTTGGGAGTTTATAATCTACAATGAAATGCATAGCTGCATCCTTATATCTTTGCTTAAATGGCGTAATATCTACAGCCCCATTGGTTTCAATATGTGTCGTTATCAAAGGCATTTTAGCCAATAAGTCTAAAATCTCCTCTATATGCTTTTGCCAAAGCGGTTCCCCACCTGTAAGGGTTACATGCTTTACCCCTGTTTCCTTAATATAGTCACCAATTTCCATTGCTGTTAACATTTCCACATCACTACTACCATCAAATGAATACGTCGTATCGCACCAACTGCATCTTAAATTACATCCTTCAAAACGTACAAAAGTCGAAAGCGCGCCTGCTGTAGGCCCTTCACCATCTATGGATACAAACTTTTCAATAACCTTAAATTTATTCATGTCTCTACTCCTTATACGTACAACTATTCGTTGGTGTTTCAAAAAGTTCCACTTCTGAAACTGCAATGCCCTTATCTCTCAATAAACGATAAATATAGCGTGACATCTCTTCAGCTGTGGTGCGGAAAGGTAAATATAAAATTTTAAAAGCATTTGGCAACGCTGCTAACTGCGCCCCCACCTTACGGCCTTCTTCATTATCTTCTAGTACAAGCTTGTGATCAAAAAGCTCTTCTATTTCCTTTAATGCCCCTTTAATATTGCCGAAGTCATCTACCATACCACGTAATTGTCCTTCCTCATGTAATGTTTCACTTGCAACCCTTACAATGAGGCGATAACGATGTCCATGGATATTTTGGCATTTTCCTGTATAACCACTTAAATAATGTGCCATATCAAACTGTATTTCACTTTTTATAATAAACATATATTCCTCCATATTTTAAGTTTGGAATAGCAAAGTTAAAAATCGCACTTTCCTACTCTATGAAAAAAGGCTACTTTTACTGATTTCCATACACTGGTCATAAAAGTAGCCTAAAATTTAATCTCAAAAAAATAAGGCGGACAAATGTCCACCTTATCTACGCTTAGAATTTCGCCTCAACAAAAAGTCTGCTTCAGCTTAATTCTCAAGAAAGCAGCTCACGCCACATTCTTGACTCAAATTTTGAGTTTGGGCCTAGGAAAGTTAAAAATCTCTCTTTCCTAGGCTATAAAAAAAGGGTGCCAAGGCACCCTATATTTCTTATATAATAGCCTAGTTTTATTTATAGACAGGATGGTCTGAATGAACTGTCTGATTCAATTATTATTAACTTAACATAAACTCAAAATTTTTTCAAGTATTTAAATTAATTTAGATCTATTATTTAATGTGCTGTCTGGCCATTATTACGAAGTGCGGCACGTTCTTGGCTTAAATTCATAATTAATTCTTTAAATGACCAATGAATAGAATGCTCTGTTACAACAGCAATCAGTGGTCTTGCCATACGCATTTTTTTTAGTCCCTCGATAAATACATTCACCTTACCGCTTGGGATATTATTAAATACAATTGCTTTTTCATTTACATTTGTATCATTACCTATAGTTATTTTATTTTCTAAAATATCTTCAATAGTCGTTTCCACTTGGTTGGCTTCAAGTATAATGATGTCTTTTATCCCTGTAAGTCTTGCCACACTTTGAATTGCTTGCATTTCCTTAGGTGAGAAATGATAGACCATCATACAACTTCTTTCATGAATTTCTTTTAAGTCTTGCATTTTTTCAAATGACATATGTTTACCTCTCTTGTCTAGTATTTTCCTCATATACTACAATTCGGTTACGGCCTAATGTTTTTGCTCTATATAGGGCATCATCGGCCTTTTTAATACCTGTGTCAAAGTCCTCTTCCTCATTACATAAGTATACGCCACAACTAATGGTAATAGCAAGTTCTTCCTTTTCTTTCGCTATAAACTTATGCTCATTCACCTTTTTGTTAATACGTTCTGCAATCCTCTTGCTCGTTTCTACACTTATATCGCTTAGTATAACAATAAATTCTTCACCACCATAACGTCCTAAAAAGTCTATATTTCTTACACTCTCCTTAAGAATTTTCCCCACTTCCATAAGTACATGATCGCCACATATATGTCCATGTATATCATTAATCTTTTTAAAATAATCAATATCTAGCATAATAATTGCTGTTTTTTTACCCAGCTTCTGATTCCTTTTTAGTTGTTCCTCACCAAGCTTTAGAACTGTTCCACGATTGTATATCCCTGTAAGGGCATCATACATTGCTAAATATTCTACTTCATTGAATAAGTCTGCATTACGCAGTGCGACAGCTAAGTATGAAGCTAAAATCTGTAAGCTTCTTAAATCATTTTTGCTATAAGCATTCTTTTCATAATTGCCTATTGCAATAACACCAATAGGTTTATCATCTATTTTTAATTTAGTAAATATAGCTGATTTAATAATATTTCTTTCATTACCTACCACTTTTTCTAACATTATCAAATAATCCGTAAAGTTACCGTTATTAATAATAATGTCTTCATCCATTTGCAATGTCATGGTTCCTAGTGATATGACCTTATCATATAAGTCCTCATTGATGTCATCTATGACTTCACCATCTTTTCCATATGCTTTATAGAAGAACTCACCATTTTTCTTACGCATGCCTAAACCTACAATATCTGCTGGAACGAGTTCATTCACTTGCTCGTAAATCATATCAATTAACTCATCTATTTCTAAATTGGCCGTAAATCTTTGACCTACCTTAGAAATCTTTTGAACCTGTTGGTATAATCTTTTATAATTTTGCAGTTCTCGCCTTGTACTTTTTTGCTCTAATGCGGTCAACCATATATTATGTTTACTTTCATTTTTTAAATACTTTTCTTTTATCTTAACGGCACGATAAGCTTCTTTCCAATTACCTGTTAAATTATATAACGCTTCTAAAGCCCCATACGCTTGCGCCATTAAATGTATTGCATGAATCTCCTCTGCTAATGTTATGGCTTCCATTAATCTTTCTTCCACCTCATCCGCAATGCCGTGACTTACACGTTCTTCCCCCCAAGAAATAAGCCCACGTATAATTAACTCTTTATAATCGTTTGCTTTAGAAATTTCAAAACATTTTTTAAAGTCTTTTCTTGCTTCTAATGGTTTCTGAGAGCTATTTTGAATTTGACTACGTATATATAATATTTCTGCCACCGCATTGCTATCCCCTTGATTTAAGGCATAGGCATAAGCCTTTTCACAATGAATCATGGCTTCATCTAAATAATTAGTGTGTAATTTAATTTCAGCTAATGCACTTTCTATAAAGAGACATTTTCTCTCATCTTTTGTATAACCAATCTCTTCTAAATAATTAGCCACCTGTAAAGCTTTATCATATTCTTTAAGTTCAATATAAAGCTGCATAATATTTAAAACTAGCGTCTCTTCTGACTTAATCTGCCCATATTTCTTAGCAGCCTCAAGCCCTTGTAAGCCATATTCTAATGCTGTTTCAAATAATCCTTGTTTCATATATAAGATTAATAAAATATTACATGTACGTATAAGCTGATTATAATCTTTTAAATGCTCACATATTTCATAGATGACTAACGCTTTCTGAGTACCTTCTTCATATTTTGAAAAAGTTAAGTAATACCATTGCATACAAATTACAGCTCTTACATAAGCTGCTTCATAACTTTTATCTTTTTTAATATGTTCTTCTAAAAAACTCAGTGTTGCTTCCATTAATGCCTTTACATTTAATATATCTGTTTTCCAATTTTCTTTTGCATACTTAATAATATGTGTAATATATGCTTTATCTTTTTGTAAAGATTCTAGTTCCTTAGCAATGTCAATATTCAAATTCATTCGTACCCCCAACTACTTTTTTAGGTATGTCCTCTATTTTACATTATTTCTTTTTAAAAATATACTTCTTAAATGTAAATTTTTACAGAAAAAGAGGGTGCTCATTAATGATATAAGCGCTAATACAATTAGCGATATACCTTGATGTAGACACCCTCTTCTCTCCTGCTAAGGCTCTGCTTATCTGGCTTTGTGTTATACTTAAATACTTCGTTACTTTTCCTAGATTAACAATCTATAAAATGTGCGCTGACTTTGGGTAGCCCCCATGCTAAGACCTTAACTCTAGGTTTACAGTAACTACTTTTCCATTAAGCGTTTAATCACATACCTCGCATCCTTTTGTCAGGTATTCAATTAGGTTTTGATATCTTGTGCCAAATTAATCTGCTACTGCATTTCAATCTCCAACGGTACCATCTCCTAAAATCTATACCTCTCATCTGATATGTTTTACATATCACATCCTCGGTACATTAATATTATGTGCAAGCTATTTTATTTTATGCCACTTCATTTTAACCAATTTATTCCATTATTTTTATAACTTTTAAATAGAGCTTTTAGTTGGCTGCTCTATGTTTCTATTGATACACTGTATCAAATAAAATAACATCTGTTACATACTCTACTGGCAACGCTTCATTACTATCAATTCTTTCATTAAGCAATGCATTAATCTCATCCTTAATATATAACTGGGTATCTTCAAAACAACCTTCAGCTGCAATATCCTCTAGTTTTTTTTCTCTAAAGTATGCACCAATAACTGAATTAATATCTTCTTCACAAGTACTTAAGGTGTGCGTGACTTTCTTTTTATATTTATCTTTGTAATAAATCTTGCATCCTGTACTTACAATATGTATCGCCCCATTATCATCGGTCTTTGTATTAAAATATCCCTTATCAATAAGCACCATTTGGCGGTCTGCTTTTTCCCCTCCCATATTTCCATTAAATGCAAAGAAAATTATGGCAAAGGCTGCTAATGCTGTTACAAGAAATGTACTTGTAATTAAAATAATAACTGTATTTTTTTTCATAAATGCCCTCCCTCTCCCTTTCATATAGTTTCTACTTTAAAATATCATGAATCACTTGAATTTTCAATAAACATTAGCAATTTAAAATTTTTTGTTGTATTTTAATGTGACTTTTATTTATTTTAACATACTATAAATGGCATGAGCCCCTTGCATCATGCCATTTATATCTTCTTTATTTATGATTTATGTTATGATTTATGCCCTAAAACTCTTTATACTACTTATTTTACAAGGCTACCATTATAATAGACTTCTGTTACGCCTGCAGTTAAATTTTCCATATTACTCCAATCCATATTAGCGATACGTGTTTGAAGTGTAAGTGTTCCTTCATTTACTTTTGCATCTACTTCTGGCATTGTTATCTCTAAATAGTAACCTTCATTTGTTTGTACAAATTCATATTTTACAAGTGACCCAATGCTCATATACCATGGTGCTTCTTTAAGTGCAAGACCTGCATTATCACACCAGAAGTTCATTTCTTTTGTATCAGCTTTTGTAAAATAGTAACGTACTGCTACCTTTGATAAATCAACTTGCTCCTTACTTGCTATCTCAACGCTAAAAACTGCATTATTTGCATTACCGCTTTGTGTAACACTAATGCCAGCTACTGTTTCATCACCGCCATCACCTGTATTCCCGCCGGTGTTGTCTCCTGTATTGCCGCCATTATTGTCTTCATCATCAGTTTCTAGTGCCTTACCTGTTACTGTGTTTCCTGATTTAACGACTTTATAATTTACAACTTCACCACTTAAAAAGTGTACTTTAAGTGTTATTTCACCATCATTTGTTTCTGCAAAGAAAGCGTCTTTGATTGTGAGTGTATTATTTGTATAGTCTGGTGCAAATGTTTTAGCATATTCTTTGTACGTCGTCCAATTTTGAGGTCCTACCCCTGAACCATTTGCATCTACAGCTTCCATAGTCTCAACAATGTCACCTTTGTAACTTACTGGAATAGCAAGTACACTTGTTGTGCCTTGTGCATCGCTCATTACAGCACGATTATAATATTCTACATAAACTTTCCAATCTGCACCTTGTGAGAATTTAAATGTTAACGTCTTTTGTGTGCCATATGTACTTGTTAAAATGCTGTTTAGATAACTTGCCTTGATTGTAACAGCCTCATTCGTTGCTGTATAATCTTCACCTAAAACTAATTCTTTGCTGCCATCATTAATGCTTACTAATGTATTGCCATTTAAAGAAAGCTTTTGTGTGACATCACTTACTGTAGTACCTTTTTTAATAAAGATATGATCAGATTCTGTATAAGAAGATCTTGTTTCCCAACTTGCTTTAATCATATCAAATAAATCTTGGTCAGACCATGTATAGTTATAACGACTAAAATGTTGGCCATTGTCCCAAAGCATCATTGTGATATCTTTTTGATTTGCATAATATCCAAGATACTCCATATATTTGAGCATTTCGCCCTCTTCAATTGTGCCTAAGGCTGTATCAAAACCAAGAAGACCATATTCACCGCAGATTACACCAATTCCTTTTGAAGTAAATGCATTATACATACGGTCAAATGCACCTTCTAATTCACCTTGTACCCAATCATCAAATGTTGTACGTCCTGCAATATTTACACTAAAAGCCCAAGGACCATAGTAGTGGAATGTTGCAATAATATTAGGGTCATTTAATTTTTGAATTGAATTATAAAGACTTTCACAACGGTCTTCACTGTCATTTGTATTAAGTGTTGGAAGCACTAGCATTCTTGTTGCATTATTGCCACCAGAATTTCTTACGATTTCATAACATGCTTCATTTACCTGATTGTTAATTGCTATTTGCGCTGCATCACTACCATTAAATTGTGGCTCATTTAAAGATTCAAAGCATACTGTCTCTGGATAATCTTTAAAATAATCGGCAAGTTGACGCCAAATTGCCTGGTATTGTTTCATTGCTGAACCATCATCTGTGCCAATATTTTTCGCCCAATTCCAAGAATCATGATGCACATTAATCATAACATATAGGCCTTCATCAAGCGCCCAATTTACAACCTCTGCATAACGTGCTAAGAAAGTTGGATCAATCGTATAATCTGGTGCCTCACCAGTACGCATTACTGTTGTGAAAGGCATACGAATACTCTTAAATCCTTGTTCTTTAATATTATGTATAAGTTCCTTTGTTACTTTAGGATTTCCCCAAGATTCTTCTCCTCTGTCCCCATTGGTGTCATAACCATCAAAAGTATTTCCCAAATTCCAACCTGGTTGCATAGCATCTACATAAGCTTGTGAGGCAGTAACACTTTTTTCTGCCGCCTTAACAACATTGCCATTGCCAATGTTAAACATAGCCACACAAGTTATAGCCATCATAAATGCTAAAACTTTTTTCATTTTCTTCATTTGAAACTCCTCCTTAATTATTTTAAATTTTCTTATAACTTGGCTTATGTTTATATTAGTACATTTTCTTATCTATTAATACCCCTATTTTTAGATATATTTTACATTATTTTTTATCAATATTAACTTATTTTTATTTATTTTTTCACTTAAATGCTATCCTTCTGCTACCTCTCTATTATCTTTCACTAAAATCACTTATTTTCATTTTTATATTTTATTACTTTTTAATTACTTTCAATAATCATTTAAGATTATTTTAAGATTCAAAGTTTAAACTTGTCCTTAGGGGATTTTAATACTAAAGTTAAAGGCCTCAAATCAAGCGACGTATGTCGTAAAACAGGAGGGTTTCGTATGAATATTCAAGCAGCATCAACATCACTTGCAAGTTCCGTTTCTAGCTTTAGCAGTGCACATCTAAGTACTGCAACTTCTCAAGAAGCTGCAAAAACTGAAAGCGGGGATACACTTACAATTAGTGCAAAAGGTCTTTCTATGTTTGCACAAAATCAAACTGCAGCACAAGATGCACTTGCAGCTGTAAATGACGTTGAAAGCAAAGATGACAATGCTACACTTAAAACTATCTTAGAAGGTACTTCTACAGATGACGATGACGACACAACATCATCTACAACTAATTTAGCTGGGCTAACAGATGCTCAAATCGAGCAAAAAGTAGCTGATGGTACGATTACACAAGCCGAGGCTAATGCCGAGTTAGCTGCTAGAAAAAGTAAGACTGACAGTGAAAAGCAAACTGCAACATCTATCGATGTTTTAGTTTAAGTGATGTTTTAGTTTAAGTAATTACTAAAATAAAGGGTAAGATTATTTTCTAATGACTTAGATATAATCTTACCCTTTTACTGATGCTTTATTAAAATCTCCCTATTTTCTAGTTGTAAATGACTTCTAATGTACCTTCTTGGAAATTCGTCATTTCTGACCAATCTTCATTGGCCACACGAATTTGGATAAAGGCTTTACCTTGTCCTGGTGTTAATGTAAAAGAGGTATTAGGTTTAATTTCGATATAATACCTTCCATCTTCTTCACCTATTTCACCTGTTACATCATAAGTCATATCCATATGCCATGGTGCCTCATTTAATTGTAAGCCAGCATAATCACACCAGAAATTCATTGGTAATGAATCATCCTTTTGGAAGTAGTAACGTAGTGTTACTTGTGATAAGTCTGTTGCTTCTTTCGCTGTAATTTCATAAATCTGATCAATGCCTACATTAAAGTGAGTTGTCATATCTATTTCTACTAAGTCTAGACTTTCATCTGGTGTTTCTTCAGGTTTACCGTTTTCTTCACCATACACAGTACTTAACCAACCGCTTTCATCTAAGTCAATTTTTCCTGCACCTGCATAATCTGTTACCACACATACGACATCTTCAAGTGGTACAACATTATATTCATAAGGTAATACTTCCTCTGTATTATAAGTGAATTCAAAAGGCTCACTTGGTGGTGTAGATTTATGCATATCCTCCACACCTACTATAGATGAAGACCATGCCCAATCTCCAATCGTTGATTTATCATGCCAGTCAAAACCTGTTGTAAATAAGTTTTCACCATTGTTATCCCAGCTACCGCCTGTATAAGTCCCATATTCATTCGTTACCATAGAGTTTACAATAAGTGAACGATTATAAGCTGCCGCAAAAAGTGTATCCCATGGTGCATTCATATAAGCTGTATCATTACCTTGTAATTCATTGCCTACAAGTGGTTCATTAATCCCATTAAATACACATGTATCCGCCGCAATTGAAGCGCCATTTCTAGCATTTATCGCACGGCTTAATGTATATTTGCCATATGTCATAAAGGCCTCTTTGCTATTATGTACAGCTTGATGTGTAGAATCATCAATATAGCAGTTATATAAATGTCCTTTTCCTTGGCGAATCATAGGCACACGTTGTCCTACATTCATATAGTGGCAATACGCCATAGTCAGCTGAAGTCTTTGATTGCCATCTAATACTTCTCTTCCATCACTATATGTATAGTTTTTATAATCTTTGTCTCCTGAACCTGTTAAGTGACATTTTGAATGATATGCAGCATAGGCCATTATCTCATTCATTGTTGCGCCATTCTCACGTAAATTCCAGTAACGGCTTCCCTCACCTAAGTCACCATTTTGATACTTTTGCTCCATATATGTAATTGATTTATAAATTGGACTATCTGATGATGGATTCTCATCTGCTTCAAGACCGAATTCACACCACGATAAAGTTACCCCAGCTGCTCCATTTTCCATATCTAACATCCCATCTGCCCCCATAGCAAATGTACAGTGGTCAATCCATACATCATTGGCCCCATTAACTTTGATAAATGTCCAGCCCACTTCTTTATGTGCACCTGTATCATCCCATTGCCACATTTCATCAAAATTTAGGTTACGAATAACAAGGTCTTTACTTGAAGCTTGTAATTTTAATTCTGTATGTCTTATGGTACTAGCATTTTTTGAGAAAATAGTCAGCCCATCTGTATTTGAAATATTAAGTTTAGATGCACCACTTGCCTCTAATGAAGGATTTGTAAAGCCATAAGAAGGTGCACCATATTTTGAAATAAAATTAAATTGTTTTCTTTCTTCACTTGAAAGATTCAACTCATTCCAACCTAAATTTAAATCATTTTGCACTTCAATAACTTTAACCTCACCTGTCTGTGCATCTGCTAAAGCCTGTAAAAACTCCCTTTCATTAGTTACCTCACGGTAATATGCTGTTCCTATATATTCACTTCTATCTTTTACACCTAATGATGCAAAGCCTGTTACAGATAAAAAGCTTTCATCATAATCCTTGACCTCTCTAATTGTACCTGGAATTTCATTAACCTCGCCTTGCATAGTTGTACTTGCTGCCATAACATAGTTTGGAATCCCTACTACTGAAAATCCTGCTGCTGCAATACTTGCTGCTAAAATCATGCTTAATGTTCTGTTTAATTTCATGTACATCTCCCCCTGAGTCATATACTTTATTGCGTTCATATAGATTTCACATTTATAACTTTTAGTATTCATAGTTTTGAGTCATGTGAAATCATTGAGAGAAACCTTTTTACCTACATGGGTATTTCAGGTTTTTAGCTGATTTCTCTACATATTAAACAATTAAATAAAATATATTCATTAATTTAAGTACTTATTGCATAATAACTCTAACACAATTAAAAATATTTTTCTACATTTTTTAATATTTGTATTTATTTTATCAAATTTTTTTATATTATTTCACCACAAAATAAGGCATTTGCATTACTAATCTCACACTTAGTAAACAAATGCCCTATCGTTGTATCTTTTTTTATTTTATATACATAAATAATATTTTTTTACAAGGAAAATAATTTCTTTAGCTTGTGCTGCCTGCGCGCGTGGTACCTTGAAAGAAATAGGCGCACTATATGCTGCTCCTGATGAAGCCAGAGTCGTATTGCCATCTACTCCAATTTTAATATCTACATCTAAATCAAAATTTCCTGCTGTTTCATACGAAACTGTTTTTACCGCTTTCTTAGGAAAGAATTTAACTTCTACTTTCTTACCTGTTACACCTTGTACATCTACCATATAAATCCCATAGTTTGTTAAAACAACAGAATCTCTTATAAATTGATAGGATCCAATCACTTGTTCATCTTCAAAAAAGTAATCTTGCACATAACTTAAATCTGCTCCCACAGATGCCTTACCCGTTAACTTGTCATATAGTCCCATACGCTTCTCCTTGTTTAATTAATTTAATATACCTTAAAACACTATAGATTTCACATTTATAAAGTTTAGTTATTCATAGTTTTGAGTCATGTGAAATCATTAAGAGAAACCGATTTACCTACTTGTATATTTCAAGCTTTTAGTTAGTTTCTCTATATTAAAATTATACCATACCTTATGGTATTTCATAAAGGTTTGCTTCATAAGGACGCAGCCACTTATCTTCTACTTTATAATTTGAAATTATTTTTTGGTATTTTCTTACGCTTTGTTTACGTCTAATGATATTACCACTTACATTACACTCGATATAAAAAGTCTTCCCCGCCAACTTACGATAATACGTAAAAAGATTTTTGCACTTCTCATGGGTAAATATCACCTCACCATAAACTAAAGCTTTATTAGTCTTACGGAGAGCAATAAGTTGTTTATAGAAATGATACATGGAATTTTCTTCTTCCATTTCACTTTTTACATTATAATGCTTATAATCTTCATCTCCTATAATCCATGAAGTCCCCTTAGTGAAACCTGCTTCATCGCTATCATCCCATGGCATTGGTACTCTGCTATGGTCACGACTTCCTCTTAAGATTTTCTTAAGAGCTGTTTCCTCATCCATCGTTTTAATGAGTTCCTTATACAAATTAATGCTTTCAATGTCTCTAAAATCTTTAATTTGTTTAAACTTCTTATTAATAAGCCCCAATTCCTGACCTTGAAAAATAAATGGCGTTCCTTTTAATGTCATCTGAATTAAAGCAAGCAGCTTTCCTAATACTTCTCTATATTCAGGTCTTTCATCCACCTTAGAAATCATACGTGGATTATCATGATTTTCATAAAACAATGCCATCCAGCAATCATTCCCATAGCACTTCATCCACTTTATAAGATAGTTTTTAAGATAATTCAAATCATAGCTATATAAGTCAAATCGCTCATGACCGGGCATTTCTAAATGGTCAAATGAAAATACCATATCTAATTCTCTTCTGCTCTTAGCCGTAAGCTGCCGACTCATTTCAAGGCCTACACCAGGTGTTTCCCCCACTGTAAAAGCATTATGCTTATCAAAAGTTTCCTTCCTCATTTCCCTTAAATAGTCATGTAAGTGAGGGCCATAAAAATAGTGTTCAACGCCATAATACTTCATCATTTCTCCAAGTGACTTATTTCCCTCAGGCAAGCCCTCTCTCTTTGAAATATAGTTGATGACATCTAATCTAAAACCATCTATACCCTTCTCTAGCCACCAATTAATCATCTTATAAATCTCTTGACGCACAGCCACATTATCCCAGTTCAAATCCATCTGCTTCTTAGAAAACAAATGTAACGCCCAACTGCCTTGTGATTTATAATAATTCCAGGCCGGCCCGCTAAAATAAGAAGTCCAGTTATTAGGTAATTGATTTTCTTCTCCTTCTTTAAAAAGATAATAATCTTTATACAAAGAACCGCTCTCTTTTATAGCTTTTTGAAACCATTCATGCTCATCTGAGGTATGATTCACCACTAAATCCATAATGAGTTTCATCCCTCTTTTATGCACCTCATTTAAAAGTTTATCAAAATCCGCCATAGTACCGAATTCAGCCATAATTTTATAATAATCCCTAATATCATAGCCATTATCATCATTGGGCGAATCATAAATCGGGGATAGCCAAATCATATCTATACCAAGCCCTTGTAAATAATCAAGCTTCTCTATAATGCCATTAATATCCCCTATGCCATCTCCATTACTATCTTTAAAGCTCCTGGGATAAATCTGATAAACAATCTTCTCCTTCCACCAGACTTCTTCAATGCTCTCCTGACTCACTTCGACCATAGACTCTGCTTCATTTAGTAAAGTCAAAAAGGAGTTATAAAACTGCTTATCTAATAGCTTTCTACTAAGATGCATCACTGTTTTTAAACGAAGGTTCCCTACAATAGGATTTGTAAGTATCTTTTCACTCTTGCCAACTTGCATCAATAACTTATCCAAAATATCCTTTCCAACTGGGTTTTTATAAATATCTTTTAGCTTACTTTCAATGCCCAACTGCTCTGCCATTTAGAAGCCTCCCCTTATATTCTTTTCTCCATTATAGCCCCTTTTTTCCTCTCATGTTATAATAAAACTATTCATTTATATTATTTATGGAGATTACTTATGCAAATCACAATTGATCAAACAGAAATTTTCTTTCATGTCCAATATAGCAAACGAAAAAAGATGACACTAGAAGCTACGCCAGAAGGTCATATCACTGTAAAGGCACCGTCTAAATCTACAGAAGCGGACATTATGTCTTTTATGAAAGCTCATAGCAAAGCCCTTCTAGATTTTCAAAAACGCCTTGAAAATAGAAAGTTTATTTCAAGCCAAAAAAGTTACAACGAAACTGAAAACTTCTTATATCTAGGCAAAGCTTGTACTTTAAATGAACTACTTGAAATCATCCCAGAAACTGAAGAAGAAGTCCAACTTGCTCTCAAAAAATTTTATACTACTAAGACAAAAGAAATCGTAAAAAAACGTGTTAAACACTTTGAAAAGATTATCGGCGTCAAATCCAAGAGCATCACCGTAGTAAATTCACCTAAATCTTGGGGAACCTGCAATAATCTTAAGGACCTCACCTTCAATTACAGACTTTCTATGGCTCCGCTGCATGTTATTGACTATGTTGTCATTCATGAACTTTGCCATATTCTTCACCTCAATCATGACCGTTCCTTCTGGCGCAAGGTAGGTGCTTACGATAGCAATTATGAAGCTCATCAAGCTTATCTTGCACGCTTTGGCGGTGTAATGACCATTTAAATTATCTAAAAAAGCTAGACATGGGGCACGGCTTGTGCAAATGTCTAGCTTTTTTTAATATGAAAAAATCCTCTACTATAGCCAGTCTTCTGCTAAAAGATTTTTTAGCAAACTGATGGCCTCTTTACCAATCTTTTCCGTAATTTCTTTTTCAATTGCCTGTTTTAACTTCTTGCTGTTTTCGCAGTACTCCTGCCCCTTTTCTGTAAGCCTGGCATATTTACCCTTACCTTCTGCTTCAAAAACTAAGTAGCCTTTAACTTCTAACTGCTTTGCACACTTTGACATAGCTTGTCTTGAAATGTTTGCCTGTCTTGCAACTTCTGCTAGTGCAATCCGTCCCATGCTCAGCTTTGCAAGAAGCATCGCTTCCGTATGTGAAATCTCACTTTCCATGGTGCGTTCCCATCGCTGCTCAACTTCTCTTCTTAGTACAATATGTTTTTCACTGATTAAATCAATTAAGTTCAACTTTTTTAACTGGTCCTTCATAAGCACCCTACTTTCACTATTTTTCTAGTTCTTTAATTATATCCTCTTTTTTTAAAAAATACTACTCAGGTTGTCAACTAAGTTGACATTCTACTCAAAACCATTTAGAATAAGATTTGTCAACTTAGTTGACACTTTTAATTTAGAAAGGATATAAAAATGGGACAAACAAAATCACAAAAATTTATTTTTACTTTAATGATGTGCTTCGGCATGGTACTTGGTATGACAATTTATAATATGCTTTTAAACGAAGGCTTTCATCCTGCTTTCTTCACTAATCTTCTTAAAGACTTTTGGCTTGGCTTCTTAGTTGCCCTCTTAATAGATGTATTCATCGTAGGCAAACTTGCAAAACCTATTGCTTTTAAAATCGTTAAACCTAATAAAAACACAAAGCCAATTAAAATAATCTTAGCAATTTCTTCTTGTATGGTCATTGGCATGGTCTTATTTATGTCTTTATATGGTGCTATTATCGCTGTTGGTTTTAACAGCATCACACTTAAGATTTATCCATTATGTGTTATGCGTAACTTCATTATGGCATTACCGCTTAACTTAATCATCGTTTCACCCCTTGTAAGATTTACATTCGGCAAACTTTTCCCAGCTGCTTAATGCCTACTTAAAATACAAAAGAGCTGTTATGAAACGCCTCAAATGATGTGACCCCAATAAGTTAGATTTTTAGGTCTAACTTATTGGGGTCAGTTCACAAATCGTTTCATAACAGCTCTTTTATGTTAAACTTCTTGTATTGTTCCCCTTTGTATAAAAAGCAACTTTAACCCTTATATGCGAACTCTTTCTTTTTCTTGGTTCTCTCTTTTTATGACTGATCTTAATCTACGCAGACCTCTTGGACCACCTACACCCTTAGCTAAAATATATGTATCGAAATAACGACACAAATCATATGAAATCTCTGGTAGCTCATTGCAGATATACACAAGATCTAGCGAACTCTTAATAAGTTCATCTTCAAAGGCATGTACAATTAGCTTTGCTGAATTCATCTGCTGTGTGTACTGCATCTTGCCATAGTTTTTTTCAAACTCCAAAATCTTTCTCATGTCATTTACAAACTTATCAATTCTCTCATTCATGTATTTTCCCCTCCAGTCTACTTTATTACCAGTATATCATGTTTTTTGGAGGAGTTATATGGAATTTTATAGAATATTATTTGTTATATGACAAAGAGGTCTGCAATTATAGTTTTATTAAAGCCTTGATTTTTCGTATTCGAATCCCATATATATGTTAAATAGATTTACAACTATACCTTGTTATTTATTGTTAATGAAATATTTCCTTAACAATAGCTTTACAATTATAAAATAGACTCTTTTTACAATAGGTTTGCAACTATAATATCAGTCAAATTCCATAACTATATAGTAAAAACATCCCTTATAAATTAAATATCATCATTTAATCTATAAGGGATGTTTTATTATTTTTAGAAATTCCTTCATCGATATACTTTAATAAAAAACTTAACTCTGAAAACCGAGGCTGCTGAAAAACTATCATTTTTTAGATAAAGCCTAAATCAGTACTTCAAAAAAAGCAATTAAAATCTAAAGTTAAGATTTTAATTGCTTTTTTTCTTTTATTATCAAGTTAATGGAGGTCTTAGTCCTCCATTAACTTGATAATTTTTTTTAATTTACTGCAAACATGGTCAATGCCCTTGCATTTCCATGCCTATGTTTTAATTCACTATTTTTAGCTTCTATTTTATATCGTTCTATTGATTTCTCTTTAAAATAGTCACTTTCTTCAAAAGTCATCTGACTTTTATGTACATTACTCTTTATGGTTACAGAATAAGTTTTACTTTTAGCCCCGTCTTTATAGCATCCAAATTTAAATGGACATACTTTACAGTTTTTAACATCAAAATAATAGGTATCTACTTGGTTTTTTGAGACACCTTTCTTACCTTGTCTTGCTTTTCAAATTGCCATATGACCAGCTTTACAAGCATACATCCCTGCATCTTTATTAAACAAAAATTCATCTTCTTTTTTTCTAACGCCTTGTGTTACAGAAGGATTCAATTTGGCTACAAGCTTAATCTCATTTTTAGTTGCTAATTCAATATTTCCTTTTTCAGAATAAGCGGCATCACCTATAATAGTATCTATTTCAAGACCAGTCGCTAAACTCTTTTCTAATAATGTTTTGAGTTCTTTTCCATTATTCTTTTCACCAGTAGTAACCGTTGCTTCAGTAATAATTCTTTCTTCAGTCATTGCTATATGCGTTTTATATCCAAAAAAGAATGTGTCAGCTGTCTTATGTCCTACCATTGCATCACTATCACTGGAAATTTTTAAATGTTCAATATCATCATTTACTGTTTCTTCTAGAAGATTGATTTTTTCTTTTACCTTAGGATATGAAGCGATTGCTTCATTACTATTTATTGTTTTCAAAAGTTCTTTGCAGTATGTGATTTCATCTTCTATCTCATTTGAAGTATTTTTAGCTGGGAAAACATCTTTCATCTTTTCATCTATTTCATACACAGCTTTACGTAATTTTTTAGAACGATCTTGCAAAATCTCTATAGGTGATTTCTGATTATAACGTGATTTAGTATGCGTTGCATCGACAATAATAGACTTCGACTTAATAATACCTTTATCAAGTGCAATTCCTACTGTCTTATTGATCAGTAAGTCTAGAAGATTAACATCTTTTAATCTAATTTTACGAAACTTAGTCAATGAACTGGCATCAATAGCCGGATCTTCAGGAGTCATATCTAGAAAATATTTAAAAGACATATCATACCTAGAGCGTTCAACAATATCCACATCGGATAAATCAAAAATGGACTTTAAAAGAAGATATTTGAACATACGAATAGGACTAATTGCATTTCTACCATTGTCTAAGCAATATTTATTAATGAGTTCATCATAAACAAAAGAAAAGTCAGTAAGCTCATTGATTTTGCGTAAAAGATTATCCTTTGGGACAACGATATCATAAATTTTCATGTATGGACTTAAAACTAAAGATTGTTGTTGTTGAAGCATAAAATCACCTTCTAAATTTGATACTTTTATTATAACAGAAAAAAGTCTATGATTGTTATAGTTGAACAATCATAGACTTTTTCAGCAGCCTCGATATTCTGAGATGTATTTTTATACTTGCACATAGGCGATAATGGCAACGACTTCTTTGTTATATAAAACATATGCAAGATCTTTTGAAGCTCCGAGTTCTTTACGGGCAAGTGATTGCCATTCATTTAGTTTAATATTCTCATGGGAGAAGCAAACTTCGTATAAGGAGTTTGCTTTTCCCATGAGTGCATCATTGAATATTTCTTCTATTTTAGTTAGAGAAAGTTGTTTCGAAGGTAAATAAGAAAGTATATCAGTTATTTTACAATTATTATTAGTCATAATTACCTGTTTACTACTTTAGATGCACTTCCCATATTAGCATAAGAACCTGATATTGCTACTATATAAAGATCTGAATATCCTACTCTTACTTTTGTTTCATCGCCTGTATTGACATATGCTATTGTGCCACCTGTATTGCTTGAGCCGAAGAGTGGATAATGAAGTCTATCGTTATAAAAAGATTCAGGATGTAATATGCTTGTACTCTTTACATAGACATTTCCATCGACATAAGAAAGAGTCTCATCTGCTGAAACGTTAAAATACAAACAGTCTGTATCCTCATTCCAATCTTTAAACCCCAGATGAAAAGCTGCCACATCTATAACTCCATCTCCAGCGAAACTAGACCTTGGTACACTTGAAAGAGCAATATCTTCATCGTCATAAACTTCTTGATTATATGTTCCATCATTATTTCTAGTAATTAATACAGTGACTCCATCTTCTAATTGTTCCTGAGACAAACTAAGTTCTTGGAATGGTATTGTTTGTGGACAAGAAGTCGTTGCTTGAAGTGGTGAAGTGAGCATACAGGTAAGGATGCTCAAACTAAATAAAGTTTTTAAAGTTTTTTTCATAATTATAAAACTCCCTTTTATTTTGTAAGCGTCACATCAAGCACGCCTACTATATCTACTGATTTTTAAGTATACTGTCCTTAAGTATTTTTAAGGAGGTATACATTTTGAGCTCACGAAAGACTACAACAAAACAAGAACGTTTTGATCTCGTTGCCCGCTTTCTTAAAAGTGGGCAATCTCACATGGTTTGGTGCCAAGAAAATGGCATCAAACCAAATACACTCTATCGCTGGAGAATGGAATATAAAACTATGCAGCAAGATGTTTGTTTTGTACCACTTGAATCTAAATCATCTAAAAGTGTTCATCCAGCACATAAAGAAAAAACTATAAGTAATGTTTTATTCGAATTAGGCTCTTGCAAGGTTCATGTACCGGAACATGTGGCAGTATCACTTCTTACAGCAGTTTTAAAAGAGGCGGTAGATTCTCATGTTTAATTATAATGGCTACAAAGTTTTCTTAGCTTGTGGCACGACTGACATGAGAAAGAACATAAATGGGCTTTGTGACATTGTGCAGCATAACTTTGATCTTGATCCTACTCAAAAATTCATCTTTGGTTTTTGTAACAGGCAACGCAATCGTATCAAGCTTTTAGTGTGGGAAGATAATGGTTTTTGGGTCCACTTTAAACGTTTAGAAAAAGGTAGCATTAGTTGGCCTGAAGCTTTAGAAGATGAAGCGACTATGAATCTCACCTTAGATGACTTTGAAAATCTTATAAAAGCACCTGGTATTAAACAAAAGATTAAGCGACAAGAAGTATGGAAAAGACCTTAATTTCCTGATGTTTCGCTAGGAATCCTTTACTAATTATGGTATAATAAATTCAGAAACTTACAACGAATGGAGAATTTTAAGGTGAACTTATTAGAACAACAACGACTAGAGATCGAAGCTTTAAGATCCAAATTAAAGGAACAAGAAAAAAAGATTGCTTTACAAGAAAAAGAAATCGCCCAAAAGCAGGCAAAACTTGCTTCATTAGAAAAGTTAAATCAATGGTACATAGAACAACTTAAATTGCGTCGACAAAAGAAATTTGGTGTGTCATCTGAAAAAGCAGATCAAAACCAGATTTCTATTGCTGACGCTTTTTCAGATTTATTTAATGAGGCAGAAGTTTTAAAAGAACCGATTGCAGTGGAACCTGATCAAAGTACGGTGATTCCAGAACATAAAAGAAAAAGATCAAAAAGAGGTTCTAAGTTCGATACACTTCCTGTGGAAACGATTGAATACAAGCTTTCAGAAGAAGAAAAAGTATGTGCCACTTGTGGTTCACCTTTAACAGAAATGAAAAAAGAAATCAGAAAAGAGCTGGTTATTATACCGGCAGAGGTAAAAATCATTGAACATGTTACTTATGTATATAGTTGTAGAAAGTGTGATCAAGAAGGAACGAATGGTTTTATAAAAAGTGCTAAGAGTCCTAAAGCACTTATTCCTAAAAGTGTAGTTTCACCTAGTCTAATGGCTTACATTATCAATCAAAAATATACCAATGCTATGCCATTATACAGGCAGGAACAGGAATTTAAACGCTATGATATTCACTTAACCAGACAAGACCTTTCAAACTGGACTTTAAAAGGTGATACACTATTAAAGCCACTTTTTGAAGCACTTAAACAAGAGCTTCTTACGAATGAGTTACTTCATGCAGATGAAACCACTGTCGAAGTACTTAATGAGCCAGGAAGAAAGGCGACTTCTAAATCTTACGAATGGCTTTATAGGACCACTAAGAATGCCGAAAGACCAGTAATCATTTATGATTATCAAGTAGGTCGAAGTGGTGAATATGTGAAGACATTCTTAAAGGACTGGAAAGGAACCTATCTTCACTGTGATGGATATAGTGGCTATAAAAAGCTTGAAAACGTTACATTATGTGGCTGCTTAGTTCATGCTAAACGAAAATTCCACGAGGCATGGCAAGCAGGTCAGAATAATGAAGAAGCTAGAAAGGGCGAAGCTTATATCCAGGAGCTTTTTGCAATAGAAAGTGAAGCTGATCAGTTAAATTATACAGCTGAAAAAAGGCTTGAACTGCGACAAAAGAAGTCCAAAAAGAAGTTAGATGCGTTTTATACTTGGATAAATGAGATCAATTCAAAAACTTTGCCACAAAGTCTACTGGGCAAGGCTATTACGTATGCCCTAAATCAAAAAGAGTATCTGAGCAACTTCTTGAAAGATGGACGAATCCAGTTGAGTAATAACCTAGCAGAACAATCTATTAAAATGTTTGTCATAGGTCGTAAAAACTGGCTATTTTCTAACACCCCAAATGGAGCTAACTCTTCTTCTATTATTTATAGTATCATTCAAACAGCAATAGCCAATAACCTTAAGCCAATGCACTATCTGGAATATGTGTTTGAACAGATTCAACTAAACAAGGATCTGCAAATCTCAGAAATTCTGCCATGGTCATTAAGTATTCCTGAAAAATGTAAAAATCCAGATACGCCATAAAGCTAGTAAAAGTATACTAGCAGTGGCGTATTTTTTGTAGGCGTGTTTGAATTGACGCTTACTTCTAAAATAATATAGCCTTACGCTTTCAATTGTGATATATATTTTCAAAGGTAAAATGCACTCCTAACAGCAGTTTTGTTGCTAAGAGTGCATTTACATCTAAATCTTAAAATTTCGCCTTAAAATATAACCAAAATTAAATCAATTACTTATCTTATATTGAAATTTAACCTTTTTGTATAATTTTAATAATGCTTCATCTTCTGTTTCAAAATACCATTCTAATTGATTTTCTTGTTCATTATTTTGATAAACTTTCCATTTTTTACTAATATCATCAAATCCATATCCTAGCACAAAGTCTGCTTCACTCAAATTATTAATTATTATTCTCCACATTCCAATCTTATCTTGAAATTCCATAATCTTCTTTTTAATTTCATTTCTGTCCATAAAATTATCCCACCTTTAAAACTCCTATTTTCTTTAATACATCTCCTCCAAATGGAGTGACTATTTGACCTGCTCCACCAGACATGCCTCCCCACTTTGCTGCTTTCCCTTTTATTCCATATGTTATATCAATAGCGGTCCCTAATTCTTTTTGTGTTTTTGAAATAAAGCAATCATAGTTATCACATAACTCCTCAAAATCATCTATCTCCCATGTATCAATCCCCTCTTGACTTAGTAACTCATTAAAGGAATCTATATCTTTCGACTTAATTGCATCAATCTTATCAAAATATGATGCATTATTAAACGAACCAGTATGATATGCAGCCTCATTTTCAACATATGGAATTGCTCGCTCACTATAGGTATATTTACCACTGGCTGGCACATCAGCAAAATTGCAACCGCCCATATACCCATATCTATCCCAAGTGTCTGGTAATCCATTGTTTCTAGATATCGATGTTATTGTATTTTCATCAAATCCCAGTTTACTAGGCCAATCATAAATAACATTTCCCTTTGCATCAAAGCCTCTAATATAGAGAGGCATCACTTGGAACATTAATATCAATCTTATATGCTGAATTCTTGAATAATTCTTGCAATCCTTTTACCTTCTGTATATCTGTCAAATCAGTTCTACTTCCTATAGATCTTGCTGCATCACTAAATTCATTAAACGACTTCAAACTACCCTTTATACCATTACTTATTTGCTTCGCAGTATCAGCAATTTCATCTATTTTATCTATATATTTTACAGCATTCTTACCTACTGTTCCTAATTCATCTAAATACTTAATGCCTCCAATTACTGGAATAATCCCTACTATATCTACCAAGGTCTGTCCAATGTGCTTCCAACTTGCTTCCCAGTTAACAATATCTGCTGATAGATCTCTTAAATCGGCTGGCATATCTATACCTATTATACCCGTACCAATTTGCATTGCTGTACCTAATATAGTGTCTGTATAATTTCCTTTAATAAGTTGATTAACAGACTTTCCTACATATGTACTTACTTTATCTTTCCAGCTACTAGAAGCTTTATTACTTATTTTATAACTACTATTATTATTTGTCTTATAACTTTTACTACTACTTGGTTTATAACTGCTATAGGTATTTGCTTTATAACTTCTACTACTACTTGATTTATAGCTACTATAATTATTTACCTTATAACCATAATCATAATCGTAGTCATACTCTTTTGTACTACTTGGTTTGTAGCTACTATAATTATTTATCTTATAACCTTTGGTACTACTTGGTTTGTAGCTACTATAATTATTTATCTTATAGCCTTTGGTACTACTTGGTTTGTAGCTACTATAATTATTTATCTTATAACCTTTGG
>DYCF01000036.1:47697-49179 GCA_019418225.1 Clostridiales bacterium
TACTATAACTGCTATTACTGTAACTACTACTTGGCTTATAACTGCTACTACTGTACCTACTACGATATGAACGATATGTACCACCAATAAAACCATGTCTACTCATCATTAATTGCATCTTGACGCACTCCCCCTAACAGACATCTTACTTTTCACTCCATTATATAGAGCTATCTCTTAAGTAAAATCTATCCTGTGCCACTAACTCCCCATCTACTGTCACCATTACCGTCCACATTCCTGTGATATATTCTCGATTGTTTTCATCTAATCTCAACACAGACCATGTCAATGCTGCCTTTGCCTCTTTATCGTTTGTCACTTCCAGCGTTTCATAACATATATGATGAATAAGTCCATCTGGTCTATACCATATTGTTACAACTTCATGAATTCCTATGATTGGATCTATTTCTATCCCTAGCACAACTCTTTTATCTAATGGTTTATAAAATTCTTTTTGCATGGGTACTGATTGTAAGCTACTTCCTAAGCGGTTACTTATTGTATGGTTTAAATACGTTGCAATACCTCTACTATTCATTTCTTTTTTCTCTAGTGTAACCTTAAATCTTGACCATACTTCCTCGTCAATTATTACATACTCATCTGCTAGTGGATCATTTAGATATACGCAGTTATTTATTAAGAATCGATAACAATATGTACCTTCCCCTAATTCTAATTCTACTTTCCAATTGCCATTATCATTTACCAAATCAATTTCTTCTCTATTAAAATTACCTATTAACTTTACTTCTTCAATATACATCTCAGGTAAATCTGGATATTGAAACCTAATGATCACCCTCCTCATCCCCTTTAAAATGTATTTAATTGAGTCACTAACTCTTGTGCTTGTACCATTTTATCTATTTTAAAAGCATAACATCCACCTGAACATTTTTCACATTTCGCCTTATGACAGTTTTTACATTCCTTTGAGGCTAAAATATTATAACCATATGTATCAAATATATTCTCAAAGTATGTTCTTAACTCAAATATATCTTCAAAATCTGATATGTTCACTTTATTATATTCAGATAATGCAAAACATCTAATTGCCTTTAAATCTGGTAAAATATCAATAACTGGCTCACAATTTGTAATATTGCACAATAAGTTTTTGTCTTCCAATCCTGTTTCCTCTATTAATTGTATCAATCTTTCTTTTTCAAAATGACTCATAATACATGCAGGCATTTGATTACAATCATAATAAGGCATAATTTTGTTTTGTAATAATTCGTAGTAAAAATCCAATACACTTTCTTTCATTTTTAAAAAATGATTAATAGAATTTGTATTCTTTAGTCCTTCAGTATTAGGAACAGATATAGAAGTTCTTAAATATTTAAAATCGTACTTCTTTAATAAATCTATAATATAGTCCTTATCAAAATTCTCTTTATACATATTTATACCGTAAGCGTACAACAATAAGGCGGATATTATAGATTTGATATCTATGAGATAATA
>DYCF01000037.1 GCA_019418225.1 Clostridiales bacterium
AGAAGAAATACTTCGACTTGGAAAAACTTAGGCTTAAATTAACGGCTATGATATACCTATATTAGGTGATATTATGATTAAACATTCCACATTTACTATTAAACAAATTCTTAAAGATCATTGGCATAACTTTATAAAATCTAATTCTAAATTTAAAATTCGCCCTATTGTATTTAAAGAAGTTAATAAAGTCATCTATTGTGGTGATTTTTCTCAAGGCCACGCACTTTATCAGTGTTCTCATTGTGGCTCTGTTCTTCATGTCCCTTTTCGTTGTAAAAGTCGTTTTTGCAACACTTGTGGTATGCAGTATGTTAACTCTCGTGCTTTCAATCTTTCTAAAAAACTTATTAAATGTAAGCACCGTCATCTAGTTTTTACAATCCCTTCTGAGCTTCGCTCTTTCTTTCGTAAAGATCGTTCTTTACTTAACATCCTTTTTCAAGCTGTTTCTCTTACCCTTCTTTCTTGGTTTGGTTCACAAAATAAAAAGGAAAATTTTACCCCAGGTTTTGTTTCTACTTTACATACTTTCGGCCGCGATCTCAAATGGAATCCTCATATACATACTCTAATTACAGAAGGTGCTTCTGGCAACCTTACTGTTTGGAAACACTTTAAGCACTTTCCTTATCCAATGCTTCGTCGTCGTTTTCAAGCCACTTTACTTGACCTTATGGAAAAGTCTATTGGTCCTTCTTTTTATCAGTTAAAGACTTCTCTTTACTATTCTTATAAAGATGGATTTTATGTTTATGCAAAACCTAACCCTCTAGCTGACACTAATAAAGCTATCCAGTATGTTGTCCGTTATACTGGTAGACCTGCTATGGCTCAGTCTCGTATATTAAACTATGATGGTCAAACTGTCACTTTCTGGTATCAACGTCATGAGGACAATCAAAAAGTTATTGAAAGTATTTCTGCTTTTGATTTTATCAAACGCCTTATCATTCATATTCCAGAGGGACAATTTAAAACTGTCCGCTATTATGGTCTCTATGCCAAAAAGCATAAGTTTAGCCATCTTCTCTTTAAGATGTTGCCTCAAAGTAAACGTGTTTTTCACGAACATTATTCTCACTGGCGTGAACGTATCTTATTATCCTTCGGCTATGATCCTCTTAAATGTAGTTGTGGCAATCTCATGGAACTAGTTGATATTTTTTATCCGACTCATTTATCGTATAATTCTTCTTAGAAGATTTTAATCTTGAATGCATTAAGGAGAATTTTACTTTGAATATTTTAGAAGGTTTTACAGAAGAAGATGATTTAGTTGAATTTGTTTGTACCAAATGTGGTGAGCACCTATGGGTCCCACAATTTATTGTTCAAGAACTTGAGGAAGACAATATTTTTAATGGTCTTCCTAGCTCAGTACCACCTCAACCATTTTGCCAAAAATGTGATGGAACACTAACGCCTGTTTCATACACAGGTATTCAAGGTGTAACTTATGAATATAAAAAATAATTTTTGTTTATAAGTCTATTTAGTATGCCACTTTTTAACCTTTGGCTTATCAATTTCATTTTTTTATTATCTAGGAAAGTAGAACTTTCCTAGATAATAAAAAAGAGTGTTATAGAACTAATTTACACTAGTTCTATAACACTCTTTATATCTATTATTGATCAGCTTTCATTGGGTTTACTTTGATACCAGGACCCATTGTTGTTGAAACAGAGATGCTACGAAGGTATTGACCTTTAGCAGCAGCTGGTTTCGCTTTTATAACTGCACTCATTAATGTGTGGAAGTTGTCTTGTAATTTTTCAGCTCCGAAAGATACTTTACCGATTGGAACGTGAATAATGTTTGTTTTGTCAAGACGGTATTCAATTTTACCAGCTTTGATATCTTGGATTGCTTTTGTTACGTCCATTGTTACTGTACCAGCTTTAGGGTTTGGCATTAAACCTTTTGGCCCAAGTACACGACCAAGTCTACCAACAACACCCATCATGTCTGGAGTTGCAACTACAACGTCAAATTCAAACCAACCTTCATTTTGAATTTTTGGAATAAGGTCTTCGCCACCAACAAAGTCAGCACCTGCTGCTAAAGCTTCATCAGCTTTTGTTCCTTTAGCGAATACTAAAACTCTTTGAGTTTTACCTGTACCGTGTGGTAATACGATAGCACCACGAACTTGTTGATCAGCGTGACGGCTGTCTACACCTAATTTGATGTGTGCTTCAACTGTTTCATCAAATTTAGCAGTTGATGTTTTTTCTACTAATGCAAATACTTCTGCTGGATCGTAAACCATTGCACGGTCTACTAATTTAGCAGCTTCAATATATTTTTTTCCTCTTTTCATTACTTTACCTCCTTGTGGTCTTATCGGGGTCTATGCCCTCCCACGTAAATAGTTACGCGCCTAAAATTATTCTACTTAAAAATTATTCTGCAATTACGATTCCCATTGAACGAGCTGTACCAGCGATCATGCTTTCAGCTGCTTCAAGGCTACCTGCGTTTAAGTCAGGCATTTTTAATTCAGCAATTTTTGTAATTTCTTCTTTAGAAATTGTAGCTACTTTTTGTTTGATTGAGTTAGGTGAACCTGACTCGATTTTAGCTGCTTTTTTTAATAATACAGCTGCTGGTGGAGTTTTTGTGATGAAAGAAAAACTTCTGTCTTGGTATACAGTGATAACAACTGGGATAATTAAACCAGCGTCTTTTGCTGTTCTTTCATTGAACTCTTTTGTAAATTGAACGATATTAACACCGTGTTGACCAAGAGCTGGACCAACTGGTGGAGCTGGAGTTGCTTTACCAGCTGCAATTTGTAATTTGATCATACCTGTAACTTTTTTTGCCATTTTACAGTACCTCCTAAAAAAATGTGGTATTCGCGGGGAATTCCCTCCCACTCGCGCGTTTGTAATTTAATGATTACTCATACATTGAAGCCTACATCTTAGGTTAAGTGTAGTTTCCTTCGTGATTAATATTACTCAAATACTTCTACTTGATTGATATTAATCTCAACAGGGAACTCTCTACCAAATCCGCTAACTGATACAACAAGTGTCCCTTTAGCTTGGTGAATTTCTTTAACAATCCCTTCAGAGCCTTCAAAAGCACCTGTAAGTAAGGTAACAGCGTCACCGATATTTACATTTGGCGCAGCTCCGTAGAGTTCTATTCCCATGTTCTTTACTTCTTCTAATGAAAGTGAAACTGGTTTAGAGTCAGGACCTACAAAGCCCGTAACCCCTCTGGTATTTCTTACGACATACCATGTATCATCCGTCATTATCATTTTAATTAGTACATAACCAGGGAATGTTTTACGTTGAACAGTCTTTTTAACACCATTCTTTTCCTCGATTTCTTGTTGCAGAGGAACTTCAACAGCTTGGATGAGGTCTTCCATATCACGATTTTTAATCGCTTTCTCAATATTCGCTTTTACTTTGTTCTCATATCCAGAAAATGTATGAACCACATACCATCTTGCCTTTTCCATAATAACTTGTTCCTCCATCTTATAATAATCCTCTTAAATACATAAGTCCTTCAATTCCACCACCGATGGCGAAGTCCATTGCATAAATGATTATTGCAACGATAATAGATAATCCTAGAACGTTTAATGTTAATTTAGTAAGTTCTTGTCTGTTAGGCCATACAACTCTTTTGCTTTCTGCAATGAAGTCTTTAAAATATCCTATCATAATCCACTTCCTCCCTGGTGTGTTTAAGCACACAAATTATTTTTTAGTTTCTTTGTGTACAGTGTGTGTTTTACAGAATCTACAATATTTTTTTGTTTCCATACGATCTGGATGTGCTTTTTTATCCTTAGTCATATTGTAGTTTCTACGCTTGCATTCTTCACAAGCTAAAGTAATTTGTACTCTCATTTTTTGACACCTCCACTTGAGCTTTATCTCTTAAAAATTGCCATAAAAAAAAGACCTATTTAGGTACAAACTAAATATATCACAATCCTGAATAGGTCGTCAAGCTAATTACACCATATTTTTTTGTAAAATTTAGGTTTTTATTTGGTGTTTCTTGTACGCATTCGTTACTTCTCTGGCACCCTTTGGAATCTCCATGCATTTAACCTTTTTCTTTGCTAAGGTTTGCATAATAATAACATTATTTTGCTCTGCATCTACAATCTCTTTTTTCTTCGCCATGATACGCCCAACCCACTCTTTAAAGAGCTGTACATAAGCTGGATCTGTTATTTTGCCTCTGTACTTATCATATGCTTTATCAAACGTTTCTTCCTGCATTACTAATTGATTTGTAATCTCTTCTTTATAAGTCACCATATTTTCTAACATATCTAAGGCATCGTTAGCTTCATCTGTCGTTTCATTAGATTGCAGTAGTACCGTTGTTTGATTGGTTGTTATTGCACTAATTTGCTCTAACAACTCATATATATAACCTAACATTCCTATTAACTCATCCATCTTGATGCCTCCTCCCTACGTTATTTTATATTTCTCATATAGCTTCTACATATTATAGTTATATTATAGTTTCATTATTACATAAGTGCTGCTAACCTTTCAGCTGCTTTTTCATAGCCCCATTCTGTGGCCATCTCATAACATATCTTAGCTTTATCAAACTGCTTAGTCACTTCATACCATACACCTAGATTATACGCTGCACTATAACTGCCTGTTCCTACGACACTATCATACTTTGTAGTCTCACCTATTTCTAGGCATTTTAGATAATATTGTTCAATAAGTGGCAAATAGTTAATGTATTTCTGAACATCCGATAAGACCAAGTCTCTATAAAACTGAGCACATACAAAATTAAAGTCTGGGGAATCGTAATAGTGTTTTTCTTCCTTTTCTATAAGCTCTATTCCTTTTTCTAATTTTCCTACCGATATCATATTATACAGGTAATCTACAAGCGCTGCACATCTATAACTCTCATTCATTTTACTGTATCTGTAATATTTCTCATACCATTCTATTGCTTCTTCTTTTCTTTCACCTACATATAAAGTATGTGCAAGTTGATAAAGTAAGTAGGTATCTTCTGGTTCTTCTTTTATTGCTTCAAATAAAATAGCTAAGTTACGCTCTGATTTATTTTTATGTAAATATCCATCATGTTCAACTTCTATATTTGTTTTTACCCTTGGTAAATTACTATTTATTTGTTCATGAATCGTTCCCTTATACCCTACACCTTTACAAATTAGCCGTGACATATAATTCTTAGTACAATTCATCTCATTGTCTTTCTCAAATATATTAAACATTAATACTTGACCTACTACATTAGGATTTACTGTATTTAATATATCCGCTTTACTTCCTTTTATAATATACTCGTCTGCATCTAAAATCAAACGTATATCACCAGTTGCCTTACTAAGTGCAAAGTTTCTAGCTGCACTAAAATCATTGCACCAAGTAAATGGATATACATTCGCATTAAACTTTTTGGCTATCTCTACAGTCGCATCTGTGGACCCCGTATCTGCTATCACAATTTCATCCACTATACCTTGTACACTTTCTAAACATCTTCCTAATACAGCTTCTTCATTTTTAACAATCATTACTAATGAAATTTTACCTTGTGTCATATTCTCCATTTATCTTCTCTCCTTCTTATCAAAGAATACGCCTTCTTCCCATGAAATATCATAAGGGTTATTATAGTGTTCTTCTCTTTTTTTCATTGCCCTTACTTCACGTAGCTTCTTTTTTACTTCTTCAAACTGTTTTTCAAACTCCACTCTATTTTGTGCATCTATTGCCTTTAACTGTGTAACAAGTTCTTCTTCATGTTGTTCTTTAGTCTCTGGCTGTACTTCATGTAAAACTTGAATCTTATCTAATGCCACCTGTCTTTCATCTAATAATCTATTATATTCATCTATATCCTCTTTTTCTAAAGCTATTGTCTGAAGTTTTGTAATCTCTATTAATTGTTCTATTAACGCTCTCTTTGTCATTTAAGTTAACCCCTCTTTAATTTTTATTATTACTATGGTTATATCGTATTTTACTTTTGCTTTATTACCCAATAATAAAATTAGGTCTCATATCTACATGAGACCTAATTCTATTTCACCTACATCAATTAATGTCTTGATTTCATAGCAACTTGCCATGCATCACGATAAGTTCTAATGAGGCTGCATGCATCCTCTATCTTTTGTGTATCCTTTTTCATATTTCCTTGTACTAGTAACTCATATATGTATTCATAAATTTCGTCCATTTCAAGTGCTATTGGATACTTTTTATTTAATGTTGCTCTAAGTTCTTCAATAATGTTTTCTACCTTTACAATATTTTCATGTGCCTTAGCTACATTCTTCTTTTCAATGGCTTCTACTGCTATGTTACAGAATTTAATTGCACCATTGTATAACATTAATGTTAGTTCTGGGCCTGATGCAGTATTAATACTATTTTGTTGGTATGTTGCATATGGATTAGCTACCATATTTTCCTCCTAAATACTTATGTATTCTATAATGATGAGAATAGTGAACTCTGAGAATTCATTTTATTCATCGCTGTTTCCATTGCTGTAAACTTTTTATAGTACATTGACTCTAATTTATCATATTTTGCTTGCGCTGTAATAATGTCTTTCTTATATTGTGCAATATTATCAGTCTGTACTTTATCACTAAAGTACTGTCCATAACTTCTAAACTCTGTACTTGTTGAACGCTTATTTAATTCTTGCTCAATATTGTTTGCCATAGTTGTCAATAAACTAATAGCATCATCACCATTATCTGTAAGGGCTGCTCTTAATTTCTTTTCATCTACTGTTAACTTACCTCTTTCAGACCAGTTAGATGATGAAATACCTAATTGTACAAGCATACTGCATTCCTTATTTAAGCCATCACTTTTAGAATAGTCATTAGTCGTAGCTTGTCTTAGCATACTACCAAGGTCTTTAAGTGTACTATCATTTCTAAATATAGCACCTTTTATCTTTTCTTCCCATTTCTCAATTTCTTTTTCTGTCATGGCCTCTTTTTCTTCATCAGTTAAAGGCTCATATCCCTTTGCTGAATCAACAGATACCTTGCTATTAATCTCTTCTAGTAAAGTATTATATTCTTTTACAAAGTCAGTAATAGCTTCTACCATGCCATCAATATCTTTACTAATAGTTACAGTAACAGGCTGAGTTGTTGTAGCTGTAGCTGTGAAGCTAATACCATTTACTTCTATTTTATTAGACTCTGAACTAATGCTTACGCCATCATTATAAACAATCTCTGCATTTTCCCCTTGACAGCTATACACACCACTCGCACTTACTCCTTGTATCCCCATAGCCTCTAAAACTTTGCTATCTGTACTACTGATTTCTATTTTTTGACTGCTACCTGTCTCTTTGCTATTAATTAAAAAAGCACCTGCACTTGCATCAAATTTAACACTAATATCATCTGTACTTAATACAGTTTCTAAATCAGAGATTTTTGTATTACTGTCAAATCTAAAAGTTCTTCCATTAATTGTGATATCACCTGATGCCGGCATTCCTGCTATCTCAGATATCTTACTATCTGAAGTTAATTTGTTTCCTGCAGTATCTCTTATAGTATTTACTTTAACAGTAGCTTTTTCTGCAATTTGGGTTACCTGTATTTTATGTGTACCATCTTCCGTATAATTACTTGTATCTACCTTAATGGCACCTTCTTGTGACATCTCTACTTTAGATTTATTTAATGTACTTGCATATTTAATTTTAGAAAGTGCATTGTTTCTAAAATTTTGTATCTTTGTACTCATTTCCTTATATGCATCTTTACGCCATTCTGCTAATGTTTGATTCTTGTTAATCTTATCAATCTTAGTCTGGTACGGTGTCATAATTGCTTTTACAATACTTTCTGTATCTAGCCCTGATGAAAGCCCAGTAAATCTAATTGTATTTCCCATTTTTTTCACTCCTTATTTATCTTTTTTCATCTACAAATAACCCTGTTACCTCACACATTGTTGCAAACATATCTAATATTTTCTCTGATGGAATTTCTTTAATTACTTCCTTTGTTGTTGTATCTATAATCTTGATCATAATCTCTTTAGTCTCTTCATGTATAGAAAACTCACATTCTGTAGTTTCTGTTTGCCAATGATTTGCACTCTCTATAGCTTGTATAAGCTGTTTTTCTGCTTGAGTTGTCCCACTAGTTGTACTTGTCTTAGGAATATTGATACCCGGATTGCTTTGATACACAGTATACTCTGAAGTAGCACTACTATTAACAGGACGTATATCACTAATATTCATACTTCTACCTCCCCTTTAAATACTTATCTACTTATTTTATCGTCTTAGATAGTCTTCCTCTTTAGCTATAAAAGAAATTAAACATTTTTCTCTATAATTTAAATACATAAAAGGGAGTCCCATAGAGACTCCCTTTTATGTACTTAAATTTATTATCTTAAGATAGATAATACGTTTTGTTGAGATTGGTTAGCTTGAGCAAGCATAGCTTGAGAAGCTTGTGTAATGATGTTTTTAGATGAAAGTTTTGTCATCTCTAAAGCCATATCTGTGTCACGGATACGTGATTCAGAAGCTGTTAAGTTTTCAGCTGTTGTTCCTAAGTTGTTAGCTGTGTACTCAAGTCTGTTTTGGTGTGCCCCAAATGTAGATCTTGCTGTATTTACTTTTTCAATAGCAGCTTCTACATCAGCTGTTGCTGAACCATTAGTTAATTGTAATGCATCTAATTGAGTACCAACTTGAAGTTTATCTGCATCACTATCTGTTACAACGATATCAATTTCACCAGCAAATACTTCTTTACCATTGAATTTAGTATCAGCAATGATTTTATCCATTTGTTCCCCAAGTTGTGTCATTTCTAACTCAAGGTTTGTGATATCAGCTGTGTTGTATGTACCATTTGCTTTTTGTACTGTTAATTCTTTCATTCTTGTAAGCATATCAGATACTTCTGTTAAAGCACCCTCAGCTGTTTGGATGTAAGAAACACCATCTTGTACGTTTCTTTGAGCTTGATTTAAACCTTTGATTTGTCCTCTCATTTTTTCTGAGATTGAAAGACCAGCAGCATCATCAGCAGCTCTGTTGATACGAAGACCTGAAGAAAGTTTCTCCATTGATTTAGCAGCTGTTGTTGTGTTTAAGTTACTGTTTCTGTGCGCGTTCATCGCGTTTAAGTTGTGATTAATAATCATATTTGTGTTCTCCTTGATGTTTATTGGCATCCTTGCCTATTTGTTTTAAAGCTTGTTTAGCTTTATCACTATATATTTCGGAAGAACACAAAAAGACTTTATACCTTTTTTGACATTTTTTTCAATTATTATTTGTTTTTAACATTAACTAAATCTAATCCCAGAATTTTGAGGTCAATTCACATATAATTTCTTATCTTGATATGAACCAAGTATTTTTTGATAGTACGTACTATTTATATGCATTATTATTCCCTTCTAAGGTTTTATTAATTTTTTTATTTACCTTAGTAAAGTATGCTTAAGATCTATGATATATAGTATGTGCCAAATGGAATATTGGTTCCGAATCAGTTACATTGCTATTTTCATTAAGAGATACTTGAACACCACAAATATCAAAGTAATGATAAGATATTCCTACATCGTACATATTATTGCCTATTGCTGAAGGTAAGGATATGCTAATTTCAAATTTTCCTTCTGAGTCTGTAAAAGCATAACCTATTCTAGTCGCATTAGTTGGTGTGTTATTATTATCCCATGCCGGACTGTAATATAATCCATTAACTTGTTGACCTGCAACTGCATATGTTACACCAGTAGCAGGATCTTTAACAGTTGCTACTCCATAAATTTTTAATGTACTCTGCCCTTGTGTCCTAAAATATGTACCATAACCAGGATATGTAACATATCTATTTAGTCCTTCTGAACCTTCAAGACCAGTTATAGTAATAGCATTAGCTGTTAAAATAGGCGTAATCGTCAACTTATAATTTTGAATATCCATATCATCATATTCTTCCATCTTATTCACATTAGATATTCTTATATAATATGTACCTGTAACTACTGAAACTGTATTTCCTGAACCTACTCGCTTCATCTGATATCCACTAGAAGAAATATTCTGATATACTTCAACAGAGCACTCATTTACAGACTCTGTTGTTGCTGTAATATTTAACTTGTTATAAATCCTACTTTCAGGAACTGTAATAACATACCAATCATTATCAATTGGTGAACTTAAATTTCTAGACTCAACATAAGCACCTGCTGCTCCAAAAGTAAATGCTAATGCATTTTTTGCAGACTCATCAATCTCCCAACTATCACATGCTGTACTAATAGAATAATCTAATGTAAACGCCTCACTTATACTTCCACCCTCTGAAGAATGCACATATAAGTAATATGTTGCTGTATCTCCTGATGTAATATATCCCAAAGCTTCTGGCAATGTTCCTGATGTACCATTTAAATTTGTATAGTACTCTGAACCTGTTAGAATATTTCCTTCTGCATCTAAAAGGTATAAATCATAATCTAAACTTTCATTCGCAGGCCCTGTTAACTGTGCCTGTAAATAAATCCCTGCTGGCAAACTAATATTATAAATTTTAGCATCTCCTGTAGCAGTTAAATATTCACTTATTGTTCCAGCTAAAACCGTTGATTCTGACATTGTCATCGGAAATGATTCAACTTCTAACTCTTCAATTTTTATTTGTTCATTAAGTCTGCATTCATCATCATTACTTGCAGTTTCTAAATCAGAAACCTCTACTGACTCCTGATTTTCAATCTCAACCATTTCTATTTTCGGTACTTCAACTGCCTTTACTGTCATACTACCTGATGTTGAAAACAACATCAATATCACCATCATTGTAGCTAAAACCTTAGAAAAACCCTTACACATTAATATCACATCTCCCTTTAAAAAACTTATTTTAAGACTTACCTTCAAATAACACCATAAAAACAAATTGATTCAAAGAAATTTTTACAATATTTAAACTTATTCTCTATGTATTATTTTTCTTTTTTAACCTTCCTATATCTTTCAGTAGCTTTATCATATCCCCATTTTATTGCCATATCATAATATTTTGCCGCCTTATCAAATTGTTTTGATACTTCATACCACGCGCCTAAATTATAAGCAGCTAGGAATGTTCCTGTTCCAATAGCACCGTCACAATTATTTTCTCCAATTTTTAGACATTCTAAATAACATGCTTCAACTAATGGAAGGTATCTTATATTTTTTCTAACATCACTTAACACATATTCTCTATAAAACTCTGCACAGACAAAATAAAATTGACTATAATATTGCAACCTGCTTTCTTCTTTTTGAATCAATTGATGCCCTTCTTCAAACTTCCCTAGGTATTTATAGTTCTCTATAAAATAGATAATTCCTTGACTTCTATAAGAGGCTTTTTCATTCACAAGCTGATAAAATTTCTTGAAGTACTTTTCTGCTACTTTATATTCTTTATTTAATAGTAATGTATAAGCTAACTGATATAATAAATAGCTATTTCTAGGGCTTTTAACCACCTGTTCTTTTAAGAATGCTAAATTTCTTTTTACTTTTATCTCCTGACTTAAATAACCATCATGATAAACCTGTATAGGTACATCATAAGCTATAAGCTGACTATTAGGCTGTTCATGAATACACCCCACATAATACGTCCCTTTAGGTAATAATCTCGACACAAATACTTGTGAGTATTTCACATCTTCAATACTTCCCAAAATATTAACAACCTTAATTCTCCCTAACTTCTTCTCATCTTCCATAAAGCTAAATAATGCCTCTTGATTTACATTTCTAATATACTCATCTGCATCCAGTACCAAATTCCACTCACCACTAGATTGTCTAAGTGCATAATTTCTTGCAGCAGCAAAATCATTATTCCATTTATAATCAAATACTTTTGCGCCCATATTTAATGCAATTTCCTTCGTCTTATCTTTTGAACCTGTATCTACAACTATCATTTCATCCACAATCTCTTTTACACTTTCTAAACATCTTCCTATACAACGCTCTTCATCTTTTACTATCATAACTAATGATAACTTTTTCATCCATTTTCTCCTCTTCTAATGTAATTACTCATATATATTTAAAGCCTAATTTTTATATTTCACACGCTATACCAGGCTTATCTTTAAATCCTAAAACTAAAAAATGCCCTACATAAGACAACTTTCCGTCTTATGTAAGGCATTTCTATGTATTATCTTAATAAGCTAAGTACGCCTTGTTGTAATTGGTTAGCTTGAGCAAGCATAGCTTGAGAAGCTTGTGTAATAATGTTTTTAGATGAGAACTCAGCCATTTCTTTAGCCATATCTGTATCACGGATACGAGATTCAGAAGCTGTTAAGTTTTCAGATGTTGTTCCTAAGTTATTTGATGTATGCTCTAATCTGTTTTGAAGAGCACCAAGTGCACCTCTAGCTGAACTTACTGTTTCTATATGAGCACTAATTTCATCTGCTGTTGTTGCTCCGCTGATATCAATACCTGTAATATCTGTAGCTCCAATTGTTACTTTGCTTCCTTTATCATCAATAGCAATATCAACATCTTCATCCATGTGAATACCATTGAATGTAGTATTTGTTCTGATATGTTCAATTTCAGCTTGTAATGCTGTTAATTCATCTGTGATATTTTGTTTATCACTATCTGTGTATGTACCATTTTCGTATTGTGTGCAGATTTCTTTTGCACGTGTAAGCATATCAGATACTTCATTTAAAGCACCTTCCATTGTTTGGATGTAAGAAATACCATCTTGTGCATTTCTTTGTGCTTGATTTAAAGATTTGATTTGGCCTCTCATTTTTTCTGAGATTGCAAGACCTGCAGCATCGTCACCAGCTCTGTTGATACGAAGACCTGAAGAAAGTTTCTCCATGTGTTTTCCTGTAGCTGTTGTGTTTAAACTACTGTTTCTATGAGCATTCATAGCGTTCATATTGTGATTAATTACCATAATAATTTCCCTCCCTGAATTTAACCGGCATCCATGCCATTATTGGATATAAATTGATATGAAGTTATTTGGCCATTTAACTTTCAATTTTCACTATATATATCGAATGTTCAGAGAATTACTTTATAGTATTTTTCAAATTTTTTATTATTTTTTAAAATTAATTTTCTATTTAAATAAATTTTTAATGCTTGCTAAAGCACCCGTTGGTACATCTGCTGCTTTTTTGTTACTTTCTAATACTTGAAGATAAATTTCCTCACGATAAATACTAATTTCTTTAGGTGCAGAAATACCTAGCTTAACCTTATCTCCCATTACTTCTAATACTTTAATTTCTATATTATCATCTATAATAATAGCCTCATCTTTTTTACGTGTTAATGCTAACATTCTAACACCCTCCTTCTGCAAGCAAATCTACTATTTTATGTCTCGTTGTATATTTTGTATTTTCGAGTATCACTTGCATCCCTTGTCTTGTCTCATTTTGAATAATGATTGGCGCTAATAAGTTAACTGTAGCTGCCTCTAGATTTGAAACTAATGTTGTGATAACAAATACGCTAAACTGCTCTGCACTTCCACTGCCTAATGCTGCTACATATTGATCTTTGATTTCTATTGTATAATCTTTCTTTAACTCATATGGATTAATAATAATAAAACTTACATTACCATCTTCAATGCTTTGCAAGTAAGCAAATGGACTTTCTTCATCATTAATCATAATATATCTCTTTAATTCTCTAAAACCTGGAATCCCCTCACTAAAATTAATTACACCGTCTTCTGCAAATTCAATTTCCCCGAAATTTTTTGTCTCTATCTTCATATATATTCCTCCTACTCGTATTTATATGTATTATACAATATATTGCCTTATTCTATCCTTATATATCTTGATATTTTAAAAAAGATGTTACACGATTTTTTGTGTAACATCTTTTTAATTCCTTGTTTTTAACTTCTACGCCTACTCTTATGTAGAAAAACGTTCTATAAATAATCAGCTAATGTATTTGTGATAATTTTAGAAGTCGCTTGAAGTGCTGACTGATACGTTGCATACTGCGTATTAAAGTCAATATAGGCTTCTTCAATATCAATATCTTCTGTCTCGGAAAGTAAACTTTTAAAGGTTGTCTTTTGGTCAGTAAGTCTTGTTTGTACATAGTCTACACGTGCCATACGGCTTCCTAAGTCGGCAGTCTTACTTGAAATATCTGCTAAAAATTTGTCCATTTCACCAACCTTCTCATTAAATGCTGCATAAAGGTCTTCATCACTTACATTTCCATCTATTGCATCATTTACAATGCCATACATTTCCTCTAAACTTGCCATAATATTACTTAATGTACTATCCATGCCTAAAGTATTGATATTAATAGTATTATTAACACCAATCTCATATGCAATTTCCTGTCCATCAATTTTGCCATACACTACTGGATTAAATGCACCTTTAGGAAGTGTTGAACCAGCTTTCATAACAGAATCTTTTGCTAATGTTGTTCCACCTGCTAACCTTGAATCACCTTTTAACGTAATGTCACCACCAAGTGTTGTGCCTGCGCCTAATGTCATATTACCTTTAAGTGTCACATCACCTGCAATTGTTAAATCAGCTGTAATAGTATAACTTTCATTAGATACTTTTACACCAAGTGCTTCTTCAGCTACATCTTTATCAAGCTTAGTCCCCTTATTTACTGCAAAACCACCTTCGCCTACAGTATAAGTTTGTCCGTCTTCAATTCCTGTTACATCAATCCCTAGTGCAGCCGCTGTCTCTTTAGAAAGTTCTGTTCCTTCTGGAATAGTATAGTCAGCATCTACTTCATACTGAGCAGCCGTTACATCTATCCCTAGTAAATCTCTCGCTTCATCTGCTGATAAAGTCGTACCTGCTGGCAATGTCGTACCTGCTGGTACAACTGTTCCATTTCCTAAAACAGTACCTGCTGCTAAACTACTGTCTTTTTTTACAACACTATCTTCTGCTACTGTAGTCCCTGAAGGTATTGTCATATTATCCGTTACAGTTAAATCTGCATCTAATGTCATTTTACTTGTAAGTACTAGTGGTTCATTAGTTTTATAACCTGAGAAAACATATCTTCCGCTGTAAGTTGTATTAGCTTCTTGCAGAATTTGCTCATAAAGCTGTGCAATATCTGTTTTAATTGCATTCTTATCATCAGCTGATAATGAACCATTTGCCCCTTGTAAACACTTTGTACGAATATCTTTAAGAATATTTGTCATGTTATCAAGTGCTGCTTCTGTTACTTCCATCCAAGAAGCAGCTTCTTTAGCATTGTTTTCGTATTGTGTTGTTTCTAAAACTGTTGTTTTAAGCTTCAGAGAACGACCTGCTATAATTGGGTCATCTGATACAGTTTGGATTTTCTTCCCTGTTGTCATTTGACCATAAAGTTTGTTCATGTTATTCATATTTTTATAAAGCCCATTTAATGTGTTATTAATGAGCATCCCATTCGTTACACGCACTTACTTCACCCCCTAGAAGTTTCCTAATTTAAAGATAGTCGTTTCATAAATACCATCAATCGTATTCATGATTTTAGCTGCTGCTTGATAAGCTTGTTGATATTTAATAAGGTTTGTAAATTCCTCTGTTGTATCAACTTGAGAATTTGAAAGACGTTGATTTGTAATCGTACTTGTGACAGATTTCTGCGTACTTTGATACATCTTAGCTTCTTGGGCATTGATACCAAGTTCACTAAAGATAGCAATCATATAATCCTTTGGATCCCCTTCTTTAAACATCTTTTTATTACTTTTTTGATCCAGTAACTTAAGCATAAAGTTTGTATCTGAAGTGTCCTCTTCATTATAAGTTGTACGCATATTACTAATATCTGAATAGATTTCTTCTGAAATACTAAAATTAGCTGCTGTTAATTTACTATAATCGCCACCTTTAAGGTCGTCCCCACTCGTTGGCTCACCTTTTGTATTGCCTGTTTTATAGGTAAAGAGTTTATATTTAGTTGTATACTCTTCACTTACTTCTTTCAGCTCATCTGTACTTAAGTTAAGTTTATTTTTATCTTCATCATAACAAGCAATAATGTTACCATCTTTATCTTTTTCAATAAAGCTTACGTTACTGCCACCTACTGTGAGCGTATCTATTTCAATATAGCCGTTTTCATCCATACTGTATTGTTCATTCATTGTTTTAGCAAACTGTCTTACATATGTATCTAAACGCTGCACATAATATGGAATTCCATTATAGGTTACATCCGCACCAGAACCACAACCATCACGCATATCAATAATGCCTTTTAATTCTCCTGATAAATTATCATCTGTCATATTGAAAGACATCCCACTGCTCCATACAATGTCATATAAATCATCGATGTCCTCTGCATTTTGTTTACCAGTTCCAGCACTTTGAATCTCTGTTGTATAATCACCATTTACTTTGAGAAGCTCGGTCTTTCCATAAGTAACGCTACCATTCGCACCAATTTTAATGTCATCACTAAGCTTCTTTAACTTTTCATTAATTGCAGAGATTTCTTTATCAATTGCAGCAACTTGCTCTGCAGTTAATGTCGCATCACCTTTTTGATTGTAAAGGTCACTTAATTCTTTTACCATAGAATCTATATTCTTCTCTGTTTGCCCTCTAACTTCCAAAGATAATGTATTCATCTGGGTATGGTCAACCAATGTTTGACCAGCAATTCTTACTTTGAATTTCTTAACTGTCTGACCATTGATATTTTCTTCATATTCAGTTGCTTCTACATTAACAATTTGTGAGAGTCTATCGATGCATAAATCTCTCTCATCTCTAAAGCTATTGGCATCATCACCAAACATCTCAGATTCAAAAATTTGTTTATTTAGGTTCTGAATACGTGCTGCTAATGTATTTACTTCCTCTACCGTTGCTTTTAACTCGTAATTTAAATCTTGCTGATATTGTGCAAGAGAGCTTGAAATATTATTATAGTACTTTGTAAAGCTTACAATTTCTTCTTTTAAAGCTACTTTAGCTTCACCCGAACCAGGTTCCTTACTTAAATTACTAATTGCATTAAATAAGTCATTAAAAACTGCTGTGAATCCACTATCACTTGGCTCTCCAAATACGCCTTCAATAAGTGAGTTTTGTGTCACTTTGATATTGTACTCTCCTAGCTTAGCACTTTGTGTCCATAGTTTAGAATCAATGTATGAATCCCTTACTCTTGTGATTCCAGTTGTAGAAACCCCTGTTCCTGTCATCCCTACGCCTATGCCGCTAAGAGGAGTTGAAGCTGTTTGACTTAACTGTTGTCTTGAATAACCAGTAGTCGTCGCATTTGTAATGTTGTTTGAAGTCACTTGTAAACCTCTTTGAGCTGCAAACAAGCCACTCATTGCAATATTAAATTCGAAAAACGCCATCCGCTTTCCCCTTCTCTCTATAATTTATTGATAATTGTATCTAGCATGCCATCTAACATGGTAATCATACGTGCCGAAGCATTATAGGCATATTGGTATTTAAGCATATTTGCAAATTCCTCATCTTGTGAAACGCCACCCATAGCCTGTCTTTCATTTTCAATATTGAGTACACTTGTATTCTTTTCATTTGCTTTGATTCTATATAAAGAACTATCTGTCCCCATATCTGTAACAAACTCAGAATAAAAATTAGTCAGATTTACTGTTTTAGATAATGGTGCTGTCTTGCCGTCATTTTGATACCACTCAATATTTTCTTCCCATTTAGCTAGAAATTCTGTAATCTTAGTGTTATCTCCAGCATTTTCTGGGTCGCCACTTACAGTTCCTAACTTATTGTATCCACCTGACTCTAAGAGTTCTGGATTTACCTGAATATTACCAGGTATAAGTAAGGCATTATATCTTTCATTATAGGCTGCCCATTCTTCTTCTGAAGCATCGGCTGCTGGTTTAACTAAATCTGATGGTACATCAGCAAGTACAAATACAGGTACACCAGCTTGTCCTTCATGAAAACCTATACCAGTGCCATCAAACGCTTCATTTACCATATTCACTAGTTTGTTAGCAAAGTCATTTAAGAGCTTTTGATACTTTGGAATCATATAGCTATTACCAGACTTATCTACACTAAAATTATCATTCAGTGCAACATCATCCCACGATGTGTCCGCTGTAACATAATTGTCACCACGTACTAAAAGAAGGGCCTTTAACGAACCTGTATCGTTGCCATTAGCTGAATTTGATTCTTTGGTCATATCATAAACATCAGTTTTAGTATCTGACCAAATAGGTTTATTAAATGGACTACCTTCTTCCGTCTGTTTTAACTCTAATGTATTAGTAAATTTCTTATTGATAACGATATGTCCTTCAAATTTAACTAATAATCTGCTATCTGCTTCCTCATAGTAGTCAACCTTACCATATGTAGATAACTCATCTAATAATAAATTTCTTTGATCGCGATAATCATTGGCATTATCACCATTAATTTCTGCTTTTGCAATCATTTCATTGTAATCTTTAATTTGTAATATCAACTCATTAACCTTGCTTACTGAGCTTTCTACTTGTTTATTGACTTGTGTTTGATAAGCTGAAAGCCCATTAGATACGTCATTTATTTTACCAATAAGTACTTTAGCTGACTTGATAAAACTCAAACGCTCTTCTACACCATCTGGTGCTGTATTTAATTTTTGAGTCTGTGCCCAAAAATCATTAATCATATCACTTAATGTGTCTCCATAAGGTTCGTCAAAAAGTGCTTCGATTTCCTGACTTGCTGATGTCATATTCTGATAGTAACCAAGTATTGAACTTTCATTACGTAATCTTTTATCTGCAAGCTCATCTCTTATTTGTCTAATTTCTGTACAAGATACACCGAGACCTACTTGCATTGCATAACCAGCATTTGTCCCAATGGTTAAATAGCCTGTGTCGTGTTGTAAAAGTTGTTGTCTTGTATATCCTTTTGTATTAACGTTTGATATATTCTGTCCTGTAACCTGTAAGCCCTTTTGCGCTGCATTAAGGCCAGATACCATCTTTCCTAAACTCGAAATTGATGACATGGTTTCTCTCCTTTGCTCCCTTATATATTTATCTCACCCATATATAATCTATTACTGTTTATGGTCAAATACACTTTGTTGTCTTTCTACCATTTGATCTGCTCCTGGTTTGCCATAATTTCCTACATGAACATATCCCTTGGTACTTCCAATAGCATTAATCATGAAATCCACAAATTCTAAAGACTGATTTAAAAGCTCCTTATTTAAGTCGCTTTGTCTCTTAAGCGTTGTAAGTTCTGATTTAATCTTATCTCTTAAGGAAGTAAGCTTACTACTTACTTCCTCTTGTGCACTTAACTTAGCAGCTATAGTCGTAAGCGTTACTTCCTTAGAATTCATACCAGTTACCATGGCAATATCCTTCATTAACACTTCGCGCTTTTTATCTAATACACCTAGTCTACCTACAAACTGCTCTTCCGTCCCTGTGACTTCCTCTAAAAGCTGTAAGTTCTTTTCTACTATGGCTTGCTCTTTATACTTGGCGAGTGTATTTAATCCTTCATAACATTCAACCTGTGCGTCTAAAACGTCCATAAGTTCATATACTATTCCTGCCATATGCTTCTATCCTCTAAGATCAATTTTAGATAAAATCTTTTCTGCCACTTCTGATGCTTTTACATTATAAGTACCACTTGCCATTTGCTGTTTAATCGCCTGTACTTTATCCTCTCTTACATCTGGCACTTCTGCTAATGCTTTATATATTGTTTGAAAATCTTTTGCTGTATCTGATAAAGCTACTTCGTCTTTACTTGTTGCCTTATTTACCTTTTTAGTATTTGATACACCATTTGCTTTATATGTCTCATATATTTTATGAATTGCATCTATTCTCATATTCACCGCTCCTTTACTGCTTATTGTACTTCTGTATATTATATCGTCTATTCCTGGGCCTTCTTTAACCCAAATTTCAAATTACGTAAAAGTGTAGGTCACCATGATTAGTATGAGTTAAAATTCTGTTTTAGATGGCGACTTGGGAGGGACACTTTTTGTTACTATGCCATATATAAAAGGGGATATTACATTAAGTGTTTCTAATGTAATATCCCCTTTTATATATCATTTATATGTTGTTCTACATTATATTTTTCTACATTATATAGAGAAACCAACTAAAAACCTGAAATATACATGCTGGTAGATTGGTTTCTTCTAATGATTTCACTTTTATAAAATTTAGTTATTCATTATGTTATAGCTATGTGAAGTCATTTAATCATCTTATACGATCTGATTTTAAGAATCGCATCTTTTCGTTGTGATGTTCAGAATTTGCATCTTTGGCACGTGTTATTTCACTAGCCACAGCAGATAACTCTCCTACTAGTTCTGCTTTACACTTATTGCAATATTTACCTGTTACAATAGGTGCGCCACATTTTTCACATTGAATCATCATAGGTGAACCCGGTACAACTTCTAAGCGTCCTTGTTTCAAGAAGCTTTGAATGAGTTTTACAGGTACACTTGTTTCTTCACTTACTACATTCATTGCAGCTCCTGGATTTTCTCTTAAGTATTCCTTCACCTTTTGAAATTGTTCTTCCTCTATTTGTCTACACTTAGGACAAATAGAAGGTCCTGTGATGTACTGAAACATCTTTTTACAACGCATACAAACCTTTACTTCCATTTTTATGCCCCCTCTTAAATATTTTATTTCTATACGCCTATACATACAATAAGCAGAATAATATTTGTATTTTTTAAGCGTAAGTTTTTTTGTACTACTCTTATGCACTCTCTAACTGTAGCGCCCGTTGTATATATATCGTCAATAATCGCCACTTGCTTTAACTCGGGATAGTCCATTGTTGCTCCTTTAAGTACTATACTCCCTACAATATTTTTTAATCGTTCTTCTCTACTGCACTGAGATTGTGGTTTCGTATTTTTCATACGCTTTAGACAATCATACACAGGGATCCCTGACAAGTTACTGATTTCGTTTGCTAAATCAAGTGATTGATTAAATCCTCTCTTTTTCAGCCTAGTAGGTGCCAAAGGTACGGGAATAAGTGCATCTACACTTATTTTCTCTAATATCTCTATATCATGTACAAATAGGCTAGCAAAGCTTTTTCCATACTTCCTAATCCCCTTATACTTCCACCTTAACACTGCTTCTCGGCAAACTTCCTTGTAGGGAAACAAGGCAATAATTCGTTCTATATAAGGCAATTCCAGATTTTCACAAAACAAACATCTCTCCTGCCCCATATCATATGGACGCCCACATCTAAGGCATATATGTTCCTTCAAAACATAAGCCTCACACTTTTCACACAAAACTCCAGTTTCTTTTTCATCTAAAATAGTTCTACAAAGGGGACACTTTCTAGGGTAAATAAGTTCTTTTAGCTTATTAATAACCTCAAACTGTTTATACATTTCTTATCACTTCCTATATTCATTTCCCCTATTTTAACTATTATTTTAACGCTTATTATCTACAATCTTCCGCCCTTCACTTTTCACCTTTTCCTACCCTTATAACATTTGTGAAAGGTGTAACCCCAAGCTGGAATATCGCTCTATCTCTCTATTATTATCAACCATCTTTTGTAATGTTGTTTCAAGTCCTACACCTACTACTAATTTCTTAGCACGTGTAACTGCTGTATATAATAAGTTACGATTTAAAAGCATAGGTGGCCCACTATGCACCGGAATAATCACAACGGGATACTCACTTCCCTGTGATTTGTGGATAGTTACTGCATAAGCAAGCTCTAATTCATCTAGCTGGCTAAATTCATACTCTACAACCTTCTGGTCATCAAATGTTACGACCAGAATTTCCATTTCATCCTTAATACTTGTAATAATTCCGCAGTCACCGTTGAATACACCAGTTCCTTCTTCTATAGGCATCCCTGTTTTACCCAGCACTTTCCAAGGTGTATTATAGTTATTCTTAATCTGCATCACCTTGTCGCCTTCTCTAAAGATTACACCGCGATACTCTTTTTCTGGCTTCAACTCATGGAACGGATTGATAGCTTGTTGAATGGCTTTATTTAGTTCATTCACTCCTACAATTCCCTTTCGCATAGGCGCTAAAACCTGAATATCCTTTAAGCTATCAAAACCTTGATATTTAGGGAGTCTCGTTTTAATGAGTTCAATAATCGTTGCTTTAACTTCATCTTGTGCTCCGCGTTTCATAAAGAAGAAATCGGTGCCTTTTTCATTTGCCACTGGATACTCACCTTTATTAATACGATGGGCATTCATAACGATAGCACTTTTAGAGGCTTGTCTAAAGATTTGAATAAGCCTTACCACATGAATACGTCCACTTTTTATAATATCCTTGAGTACATTGCCCGCTCCTACTGAAGGCAACTGATCTGCATCTCCAATTAAAATAAGACGTTGCCCCTCTACTACCGCCTTCATAAGAGCATTCATAAGAGTAATATCTACCATAGACATTTCATCCACAATAATGACATCTGCTTCTAATGGGTTATCCTCATTTTTATTAAACATCTGTTTACTACTATCATCTCGCATGTAGTTGATTTCTAAAAGTCTATGCAGCGTTTGTGCTTCCATCCCCGTTGCTTCACTCATACGCTTTGCTGCACGTCCTGTTGGTGCGGCTAAAAGTACATCTTCTCCAGCCTTTTCAAGCATGTGTAAAATCGCATTAATTGTAGTCGTCTTCCCCGTGCCAGGCCCTCCAGTAATGACTGTTACGCCATATGAAAGTACACTACGCACCGCTTCTTTTTGTTCCTCTACAAGCTCAATGCCCAATTCCTTTTCAGTATGTTCTAGTTCCTTCTCTACATCTAGTGCGCTATCCTTCTGATAAAGACTAGCTAAATCAATTAACTTTCTTGCTACTGCCTGTTCACTATAATAAAGATAAGATAAAAATACACAAGGTATTTCATTATATGTTTTTATAATAACTTGCTTAGCAAATGTCAATTCAATTAGTGCATTTTCAATTAAAGGATGTTCAAATGTCCCTGTAACCAAATAAGCATTATACTCCTCTGGCAAAAGAAGTTTTATAGCTTCCTCCATTAAAATTCCTTTTGGTACATAAGTATGTCCATTATTAGAATAGCTAGATAAAATATAAAGCACACCACTTTTAATGCGATGTGGATCATCCTTAGCAATCCCTACTTGATACGCAATTTCATCAGCCTTTTTGAACCCAATACCAAAAATATCATCTACTAGGCGATAAGGTGTATTTTTAACTACTTCCATCGTCTGATCTTTATATTGTTTATAAATTTTAACCGCAAAAGTGGCTGTAATATTGTACTCTTGCAAGAACAACATTGCTTTACGTAACTCATATTGGGCGTGAAAAACTTCGCCAATCTCAATAGCCTTCTTCTCACTAATTCCGTTAATTTGAGCAAGTACTAAAGGTTCCTCTTCAATGATGCGGAACGTATCTAGTCCAAAATGCTTCACTATCTTCTTAGCCGTCTTTGCACCAATACCTTTAATTACCCCAGAAGCCAGATATTTTTCCATACCTTGTACAGTCTTTGGCATACTTCGCTCAATTAGATCTACTTTTATTTGTTTACCATAGATAGGATGCGTACTCCAACTGCCTATAATCTTAACTTCCTCACCAGCATAAATACCCGCCATCTCACCTACGCAAGAAATCTCTTCACCTTCATATTCAATTGTACAAACTGTATAGCCATTTTCTTGATTTTGAAAAATAATATCTTCTACTGTTGCTTCTAAGACAATTTGTTCACTCAACTTTATTCACCACTCTACTTTCATTTTTCCATAAGTATAACACAGATATAAGGAGGGGTGCAAAAGAGGTGGGGATTGTATGGAGAGGTCCGCCGAGTGGTCCCATTACTGCCATCTACACTCTTCACACATGCTCACTCTTTTTACAATATTTGTGTTAGGCAAAAGACTTCGTTTAAGCCTACTAAGACTATCATCAAATTTTCAAATAAAAATCAAACCGGTTACAATCTAGTTTACATGTAGATTATAACCGGTTCATATAATTTTTAGACTTTGTTATATATGGTACTTAAATTATTTGTAAAGTTGTTCAATCATTACGTAACCCTCTTCGTCTAGGCTGTAATTGAAGCCTAACTTTTGAAGTGTTGCTGGCGTTACATATGATGTACCATTTATAACTTTTGTTGTTACTTTTGTTGCTTCACCATCTATAACTACTGATGTTGCTTTTGTTTTTGAATCATATTTTACCTCAATATCTAATTGATTCATTGTGTCTTTAAGTGGAACATATACAGTATTACCTTTTACCACTAAATCTGTTTCATCAAGATAAGCTACATTTGGTACAAGTAAGCTTTGGAATTCTTCCATTGTATATACTTTTGTATCTGCGGGAAGCGTAATATCTTTTTTAGCTACTTTTTTACTTTCTGCTGTTGTTATAACCTTAACATTTACCTTTTCTCCATCTACATTAATTGCTAAGTTAGCTTCTACGCTTCCTTTATAGCTATCATCTGCAAATGCATAATTTACTTTTGCACTACTTCCTTTAAGCATTGTTTTTAATTCTGGAAGTAAAGCAGTCATTTGAGTTGATAATTCTTTTTGTAATTCTGCATAATCAGCATCTGTAACTTCTCCTGTAGTTAACATAGCTTCTTTCATGAGATCACTTTTGAAAAGTTCAGTCACAAAGTCGCTTGCTAATTGTACAAACTCTTCATCTGAAATTTCCATTGTATAAGTTCTATCAGTTTGTGTAATATCTAAATCTATATTGAATTTTTTCATTAAATCAATATATTTATTCATACCTTCTTTACTTACGTCAGCTGCTGCATATTCTAGTCCAATATATTCAGATGACACATTTTGTAATGAAGTAGAAGGCTCTACCCCTGTAAGCTTAAGAATATTTTCTATGTAAGATTTACTAAAGTAAGTTTGATTCCCTTTGCAAATAATTTTGATAGGTGCAATGGCACTTTCACCTTTTGTTAAATCAATAGTTTCCCCTGCTGCTTCTAACTTCTTAAATGTAATAGTTCCTTCCATAGCCTTATCAGCCATGTTCATATAAGAAGTTACATCGCCATAAAATTTAATTGTGTCTTCTCCTGCTTGAGCTTCCACTACAATATCTGCTTTTGAATCAACACCTTCCCAAGTATAAATTTTTTGCATCTCATCAAGTAAACTCATTCCTGTCTTATTACATCCAATCATCATAATAGCTGTAAAAACCATCATGAACAGTGCTAACACTTTTTTCTTCATCTTATATTCCTCCCTATAATATTAGTACCATCCCATATTATCCTATTTCTCAAATAATTTCAACATTCAAAATATACATAATTTAATTTATGAATATTCCTATTCCTCAATGTATGCCAAATAATAAAAAAGGCGGTGACATTTTCAGTCACCACCTTTTTCTTTTAGATTTCAGCTTTTAAAGCTTCTGCTTTATCTGTTCTTTCCCATGGTAAATCTACATCGATGCGACCGAAGTGACCATATGCTGCAGTTTGTTTGTAGATAGGTCTTCTAAGGTCTAACATTTTAATAATACCAGCTGGTCTAAGGTCGAAGTGTTTTTCAACAAGCTCAACAAGTTTTTCATCACTTACAACACCTGTGCCATGTGTATTTACAAGGATTGATACTGGTTTTGCTACACCGATTGCATATGCAAGTTCGATTTCACATTTTTTAGCAAGTCCTGCTGCTACGATATTTTTAGCCACATATCTAGCTGCATAAGCTGCTGAACGGTCTACTTTTGTTGGATCTTTTCCAGAGAATGCACCGCCGCCGTGGCTTGCGTATCCGCCATAAGTATCTACAATGATTTTACGTCCTGTAAGACCTGCATCACCAACTGGTCCACCAATTACGAAACGGCCTGTTGGATTGATGAAGTATTTAGTTTCAGCATCTAAAAGTTCAGCTGGAACGATTGGTTTAATAACGTGTTCCATAATATCTTGGTGAATTTGTTCTTGAGATACTTCTTCTGAATGTTGTGTAGAAACAACGATTGCATCAATTCTAACAACTTTATCCCCATCGTATTCTACTGTTACTTGTGTTTTACCATCTGGTCTTAAGTAGCTAAGTGTACCATTTTTACGTACTTCAGATAATCTTTTTGATAATCTGTGAGCAAGTGAAATTGGCATTGGCATAAGTTCTGGTGTTTCGTCACAAGCGAAACCAAACATCATCCCTTGATCTCCAGCACCGATTGCTTCAATTGCTTCTTCTGTCATTTCACCTTTTTTAGCTTCAAGGGCTTTATCTACACCCATAGCAATATCTGGTGATTGTTCATCAAGTGCAACGATTACACCACAAGAATGTCCATCGAAACCATATTCTGGTGCATTGTATCCAATTTCATTGATTGTATTTCTAACGATTTTGTTAATATCCACGTAGCAGTTAGTTGTAATCTCTCCCATAACTAATACAAGTCCTGTTGTAAGAGCTGTTTCACAAGCTACACGTGCATTTGGGTCTTGCTCAAAAATTGCATCTAAAACTGCATCTGACACTTGGTCTGCAATTTTATCTGGATGTCCTTCTGTTACTGATTCTGATGTAAATAATCTTCTTGCCATTTCTCATAGCCTCCTTAATATTCGTAGGATTCCTGAAACTAAAGCATAACGACTCACGTCATTTTCTTAATAAAAAAGACCTCATTCTAAGAATGAGGCCTTTGTATCTGTTCATTGATCCTCATCTTACGTATGTATAACACACGTGGGAATTGGCACCTTAGTCTATAAACTAGGTTGCCGGGTTTCACAGGGCCCTGTCCCTCCACCTCTCTGGATAAGAATTATTAAATTCATTATTAATTTTTCAATTGAACTCATTATAGCAACGTGCTATAGCTTTGTCAACACAATTATATATTTTTTTATATTTCTTGGTCTACACTACTTGTATGCATCGCTTGTTCATTAGCTAAATTATTTTGTGCTTGATATGTACTTAACATCTGCTTGTACATGCTATCAGCAAGGCCAATGCCACCTGCTTCTACCATATTTTCACACATTGCCTCGATCATACTATCTTCAAACATCTCTTCATAATCGCCTTTTTCAGTAATACCTTCACCCGTTAACATACTATCTTTCATTTTTTTAAAAACATAAGAAAGCATATAACTTTCGATTTCTTTACAGCTTTCTTTTAATTCATCTGTATTTTGTTCTGCCATAGCTTTTTGAAGTGTTTCACTGAAATCGGTATTTGCTACTTTATTATTTTGTGCTGTTAAATCTTTTTGAAGATCAACTACACTTTGAATACTTGTAATATCCATGTCTTAACCTCCTAACTAACGCTTAAGTTCATTAGCTTGTTGAAGCATTGTATCTACTGTTTGAATAGCCTTTGAATTAAGTTCATAAGCTCTTTGTGCCACAATTAACTTAACCATTTCATCAGCAACTTGTACGTTAGACCCCTCTAAATAGCCTGTACGTATTGTACTTCTTCGAATTCCTTCATCTTCACCTTCTACTAGAGGTACTCCTGAATTAGGTGTTTCTACATAATAGTTATTTCCTATAGCTTCAAGGCCTTGTACATTCGCAAACTGCACCATCTTGATTTGAGCAATATCCATTCTTGTATTTGTATCTTCATCCATGTAGTAAACTGAACCATCTTGTCCAATTGTCACCTTATCAATTGGTACATCTGTTCCAATAATAATAGATTCATCTTCTGTACTAAGTACTGTATTTCCATCAGAAGTTACAAGTGCATAGGCACCTTCATCAGCAAGCATAGAAATTCTAAAACTACCATCTTTTGTATACGCTACAGTATCATCACCTTTATCAATTGCAAAGAACCCATCCCCTTGAATTGCTAAATCTGTAGGATTATCTGTTTGTGTAAGTGTTCCAGATGTATAATTACGAGAGTTTGCAAGCGCACGTACACCATGACCTACTTGAGATGTAGATGGTTGCTGTACATTATTTCTCTCTGCTGTTGTTCCTAAGTTTGCATATAATAAACTTTTAAAGTTTGTTGTCTCCCTTTTATAGCCTACTGTATTTACGTTAGCCAAGTTATTTGCGATTGTATCTACGTTTAATTGTTGTGCTGTCATACCAGATGCAGCTGTCCATAATCCTCTTACCATTGTTTACTTATCCCCCTTATTATACATTAGCTAAATCATTAACTGCTTTTCCTAATAACGTATCATGTGTTTGTAATACCTTTTGATTTGCTTCATATGTTCTAGAAACTGTAATCATATCGACCATAGCTGTTACTGAGTTTACATTAGATGTCTCTAAAAATCCTTGAATAAGTGAACCTGTAAATTCTGTTCTTGGTGCGGTACTACTATATAAGTTGTCATTCATTTTAGTTAGTGCTCTAGTATCTGCAAAGTTTGCCAGATCTAATGTATCAATATATTCTGAGTCTAAGTAAACCTCACCATTCTCTTTAATAACAACATTTCCACCTTGGCTTAAGAAATCTTCACCAAAACTAATAGCGCCAGCTTGTCCCATTACACTATAGCCTTCTGATGTCACTAAATCACCATTTTGATTAATACTAAAGTTTCCATCACGTGTATATGCCTCACCATTTGGTGTATTCACTACAAAAAAGCCATCACCTTGAATTGCTAAATCTGTAATTTCTCCAGTATTTCTTACAGAGCCTTGAGTAAACTGAGTATAAACCTCAGCTACTTTCGCTCCTAAAGACATAGAACCTATTCTTCCATTATTAGGCTGATTATGTTGCATATCATTAATTCTCTTCATAAGTGTCTCTTGAAAAGAAGTGATGACCGTTGTGTCTTTCTTATATCCTGTAGTATTCACATTAGCTAAGTCATTAGAAATTACATCCATTTTCTTAGACTGCACATTCATCCCCGTAGCAGCCGTATACAAACCCTTTATCATAAGCTTTTCTTCTCCTCTTCCCTCTATTTTTTCCATAGTTAACTTTTTATTTCTAACTATCATTTGTTAACTTTTTACGGTTTTTCTACGCTTGTCTATGCCCTTTAGCATATCTATAGTCAACCCACATTCCAGTTCCTATGGCTACACAGCTCATAGCATCATCTGCAATAACTGTATTAATGCCAGTAGCTTCTGTAATCAACTTATCCAGTCCATAAATAAGGCTTCCGCCTCCAGTAAGAACAATTCCTCTATCAGAAATATCTGAAGCAAGTTCTGGTGGCGTTTCTTCTAAAACAGCACGAATACCATCAATAATACCTGTTACACTATCTGCTAATGCTTCTCTTATTTCTTCTGAGTTAACTGTTACATTTTTAGGAAGTCCAGATACTAAGTCTCTACCTCTTATTTCTATTTCGGCAAGTTCTTCTCTTTTATATACACTTCCCACACTAATTTTTATTTCTTCTGCTGTTCTTTCTCCAATAAGAAGGCTATATTTCTTTCTCATGAATTTTACAATCATATCATCAAATTCGTCCCCCGCGATTTTGAGTGATCTTTTAACAACAGCACCACCTAATGAAATAACAGCTATATCCGCAGTTCCACCACCGATATCTACAATCATACTTCCACAAGGTCTTGAAATATCTATACCAGCACCAATAGCCGCTGCAATTGGCTCTTCAATTGTATCTACAAATCTAGCCCCTGCTTGTCTTGTAGCATCTTCTACTGCCTTTTTTTCAACTTCTGTTACACCACTTGGAATACATACGCCAATTCTTGGTTTAACAAGTCTATGACCAATTGCTTTTTGAATAAAATATCTAAGCATCGCCTCTGTTGCATCATAATCCGAAATAACACCTTGTCTTAAAGGTCTAATCGTTCTAATATTAGCTGGTGTTCTTCCTATCATCGCTCTAGCTTCTTCACCTACAGCAATTACTTCATTTGTTTTTTCTTTAACTGCTACTACTGACGGCTCACGTAGTACAATTCCTTTTCCTTTTACATATACAAGTACATATGCTGTACCTAAATCTATTCCTATATCAGCGCCCATTCCAAACATAAAGTTTCTCCTTCATCTATCATAATTTCATATATATGCATTACTGTGTATATATGTTTGTTGTAATCTCTTATATGTGTAATCTCTCAAATAATTATAACATCATTCATTATACTTTGCATAAAAGTTATATTTATTTTTTAGTGTTTCCTAGCCTAAAATAATTATGAGGCTATTACATTTAGAATTAATGTAATAGCCCCATTTCTCAAAACTATTTCATAATAGTTGAATACTTTTCTTTAGTTGCCAGTCCTCCTCTTAAGTGTCTTTCTGCTTTATTAAGCTCTAAAACTTTTCTAGCTTCATTAGCAAGCTTTGGATTTATCTTCTCAAGTCGCTCAGTTACATCTTTGTGAACTGTACTTTTACTAATACCAAACTTCTTAGCAGTTTCTCTTACCGTAGCGTTATAAGTAATGATAAATTTGGCAGCCTCTACTGCTCTCTCTTCTATATACGCTTTCAAGAAAAGGTCCCCCTTAACACGACTCTTGATTTATATGTATGCATAGCACTTCCCAGTTATTACAAATTAACGTTTATTTTTGCAAGAAATTGTGCGGGCGTTTGGACTTGGGGGAAATAGGGCGTGGATAAGTTGAATATATATTTTTCCTGCTCCCTCCCTACGGTCGAAGTCGCGATAAAATATATATTCAATTTACCCACACCCATACTTCGAGGATGAAAACGCCCAACGTGGGAGCAATTTCTTCAAAAGTACATTCAGGTTTAAAAACCAAAAATAGGAGTTGTCGAGAAATAGCTCGCTGGTGTACCTAGAACCTACTAGCTACACCAGCGAGCTTTTAGACAAGGAAATGAATACAAAAGAAAAGAGTACTCATTTTGCTTATAATACAAAAAAAGATATCGTGAAATTTTCGCGATATCTTCATTTTGTTTAATTTTGAGCTACTTCAAAGTAGTTTGTTGGGTCAATTACTTCATCATCATGTGTTAATTGTAAATAGATATTTTCACCTTCAGCAACAAATGGACCTACTGGAGAACCTACTGTACCTAAAATATCTCCAGCATTAACAAGTTGACCTTTGAGTGACTCATCTGGCGTTCCGCCTTGGAAACCATAAGCTACTTTATAGCCATTACCTAAATCTACAATCATAACTTTACCTACATATGGCATATCCCAGCCTTCTAGTGTACTTGAATCTGTCACGATATCAGTAACTATACCTTTCGCAACAGCTTTAACTTCTTCACCTTCATTAGCTGCAAGACAAACACCATAAGTACGCATTGTTTGATTAAGTGTATCACTAAACCAATATTTTGTACTATCATCAGTATAAGGAACAACTGTACTTCCTTCTACTGGTTCTGCAAATGTATCACCATCCGCAAAAAATGGTTCTGTAGATTCATCTGCTGTAGTACTTGCAAATGTTTGTGTATTGAGCTCTTCATCAGCTATTTCTGATGTTGTACCTTCTGAATTATCACTAGTTACATTTTCAGCTGATTCATTAACTCCTTGAGTTTCTTCTTGTGCCTCATTATTTTCGTCTACTGCTACACTCTCATCATTTGTGACTGCTTCCTCTTCAGATGTCATAGCATCATCCGTTGGAAGCGCATCATCAACGATAATAGGTGCACCCTCATAGTCATCTGATACATTGCCGCCTGCTTGCTCATTTTTAATATTTGAGTCTGGTGGCACATTACCTTCTTTAGGTAAGAATAGTACAGCTACAAGAGCGCCAATGATGACAATTCCCATTGAAATGTAAAATACATTTTGCTTTAAAAACTGTGTAACTTTGTTCATTTTCATTATTTACACCTCCGACGTTCTAATTATCGCCAGAGTCTTTTCTTATTATTCAATTATATTTAAATTTTTTAATCATTTTTGTCACTATTACTATATTTTTCTATTTCTATCCCCGTATAATAATGATTTAGTATTTCTTTATAACCTTTTCCTTGTTTAGCTAGCTCATTGGCACCGTCCTGACTAAAGCCTACACCATTGCCACTACCTACTACATCAAAAATAAACTGATCTCCAGATAAATATATTTTAAAATTGCAAGATTCAAGCCCTAATAGATTTCTAAAACTTTCACCGTCTAGAATCACATTACCAACTTGAATATTCTTTATATAACCAGCCTCATCCTTCTCAATGATTTGAATCTGATTTTCTAATGTTTTCTCATCTGCAATTAACTGAGGATATTGTTTCTTAAGTGCTACAATAATCTCTTCTTTACTCATTTTAACCTGAGTGTTCGTGGCTGCATTTTGATTTGCTACGCTTACCAGATAAGGTACTTCTACACCATACACATCTTTTGCATCTCTCGTGCAGGTTCCACTTGATTTATGATAAATAGGTTGTATAGGTTGTCCATTATATAAAATAAGTTCATCTTTAGTTTCTTCTACTGCTTCCTTATATGTTTCATATATACTCTCATATTCATCTTGCCATAATGCTTTCATTTCTTTCTCTGTATAACCTGTTAGTTCACTTTTCGTTTGCATGCCTAATGCCCGTCTTGCCATATATGTTCTAATGACTACTGCTTGCGCTTTAATTGCTTCATACTCGTATGTATAAGAAATCTCCTTAGCTAAAATTGGAATAATAAGCGATTCATCTAATAATGTCTCTTCATTTTCATCTTGATTTATCTGCTTTGATTGAATTTGAGCTAACATGTCCTGTCTATTATAGCCGCTGCCATATATGATAATAATAGGAATCAAAAACAAACTTGTCCCTATAAAGCATATTACCCTAATAAGTTTTTGCACACCAATCCCCTCCCATATCCCATTAATATAGTATATGTAGCAACTAAATATATATGAGTGCTAAATAGACGACGGATGTTAAGAGGTCCACCTTAATCAAATACTTTTATTTTAATTGTTATGAATCATTTTATATTGTTTAATAGGGTTGATTGTAAAAAGGAAAGGCTATGATGACTTGTGTTTGATCTAATATTTCATTGTAAGTGAATGTGACTTGCGTGTTGGTTTTGGTACCTTGAGTTGTCGTAGTATATTCTTTGACTAATGGCGTGTAGCCATAATATGCCTGAGTTGTTGGATTGTAATCGTCTTGATAGTATGTAACAAAACGACCGTTTAAAGACTTGAAAATTTGTGTTTTATAATTTTGTTTTTGGGCAGTATCTAGCTGACCATCTATATAACCGACAAAGCTGATTGTTTCATTTGGGTTTGTATCCCATTCCTTAAAAAGATCTATGCTTTTATTTCGCATATTATCTATAGTTGCTACATCTTGAAGACCTTGAATCTTCATATTATAAACAGTCGTGTCAGGATTTCTTTCTTCACTTTTAATGGTTAATGTATAAGTACTCATATCTTGCGTGTTGCTTGTGGTGGCGCTTATATAATCATCTTGTGCAAGTACTTCCACCTCTCCATTAACGGGGTGTATAATTGCACATAGTTTGGAACATTCCTTCGTGTGACTTAAAACGTCATTACATGCCTTTTCCTTTGCCATGACTTCTTCTATAGGTAGTTGTCTATTTTCCGTAACACCTTTTACATTAACTTCTATCTGTTCATAATTAATGCCCTTTACACTTACTGCTTTATACAATTTTGCAACCTGTGTCTCCCCTCTGTCGTAGGTATCTAAAGTAAATATGTATGCAATAGATAAAATAGCTACTAAAATTATACCCAAGTAACATTTATCAGAAATGATATTTTTAATATACATAAGGCTTCTATCCTTTATATGTTTTATATGTTTCATAAGAAAAACCTCCATACTTTACCATTTATTTTATGTCTAAAGTATGGAGGTTTTTCTTATTTTTTATTCAATCTGCTTTTAATTCTATTTTTTATTTTATTCTACTACCTGTGCTACCCAATCACATAATGTACCATAAGTGACTTTTGCTTGTGGGTTAATATCTGTGATAAGGCCTATTGCATAAGCTTTTCTTACAGCCTCACGATAGTTGGCACTTACATTAGAGAAGCTCATGCTCGATGGTTTAATTTTATAACCATTTTTGATTTCATAAAGTTTTACAATACCTGCTATTGCTTGCTCTTCTGTAATTGTACCACTATTGCTACTAACATAAATGCCGGCTGTCTTTGCCTTATTTAATAAATCACTGCTTGCTTTTTGTGTCAGGTTTATGCTTGTTTGATTTTGAGCAATACCCATTAGTAAAATAACATATTGATCACGATATACATAATCTTTACTATAGTAAACTGAACCTAGACCTTCTATATTATAGGTATTACTTAATCTACTCATCAAATAGGTAATATTATTAGTAGATGTAATAGCCTTTTCATATACTGCATAAAGTCCTAATTGGGCTGTACGATAAGTTAGATAACTATTTGTTAATGTCTCAACTGTATAATTTTCTTTTGTCCAAGAAGCTTGGTCATATAAATATGTATATGTATACAAATCTTTATAGTTATATGAACCAAGTGCATCTAACTTTAATTTAACTCTTGCATAACCATCTAACTTCTTAACTTCTGTTGTACGATTTTCACCTCTAAAGGTAATCTGTAAACGCTCACCTTTTACTAGCATTTCAGGATAACTTCTTTGATATGCATAAATATCAGAAGACTTAGCTGTTGTAAGGTCAAATTGTACTTTGTCGCTGGCGCTATGCATATTACTGTAATAACTAAGTGATTTAGCTGGAATCTCATACACACCAATATTCGTTTGGATTCTAAGTTCCATACCTTGGTTAGCCAGTGTATCTAACACTGATTTTGCCATTTTGATGCGTCTTACTTTGGCATCATATTTATTTTTGTAAAGCTCTACATTAATTGTATAGTAATAATCTTTTTTAGCTTGAATCTGTGTAATGATTTTCGCACTATCTACGATTTCCCATGTCCAAATATCATCTTTATAAGTTTCTTCAACTGGTTCTGGGTAAATAACTACATTATCATTTTCCCCACCATCATACTCGTCATCTGAAGTCTTAGTCAGTATTCTTACGGATTTAGTAAACTCAGATTCTCGTACAATTTCTCTTTTTGTTTCTGGGTCTGTAAATGTTAATACTGTTTTAGCTCTTACATAATATGGTCTATTTGCTTCAAGCTCTAAAAATTTCACCATTGTCTTATCTAGTATTTCAACTTTATCTGGGTTATCGCCTTTCCCACCTGTTGTAACAGTTAAGGCATCTAAGAACTCTGGATTATCTGCAAACTCTAATACATATGAGTACACTTTATTCGCAGCTTCTGTTTCTTCATTGTCCTCTACATCCTTAAGCCACTCTACTGTAATGTACTCATTTGTAACAGGCTTAAAATCTTGACCAATTTCTAAAATGCTTTGGTAAGCAGCTGGTCCTAGTCCTCTTGGTGGATCAGGATTTTCAATCGTATTCGTTGTTTGTGTAACTGGGTTACTCCAGCTAGAAATCTCGCTACCCTTTTTTTGTTTCGCACGAATCCATACATTATATGTAGTATCTGGCATTAAATCTGTAATTGTTACAATCGCCTTACCACCATTTGCAACATAATCTTTGTCTCCTGGCTCATTAGAGATTTTAAATTCCCAAGTTTTTGCCTTACTAGGATCTTCTAATCTGCTATAAACAATTTCATAGTCAAAATCTTCATTATATGTCCACCAAACTGAAACAGATGCATCTGTCACACCATTTGGGTTTAATGTTGGTACTGTTGGAATTGCTTCTGGTGACTCATATTCAGAAAGTGTTGTACCTATTACATAACTTGGGAAAGTTTGTGTTAGCTTCTGGCCTGTTTCAAGTACGCGGTACGCTCTAACTAAAATGACATAACGTGTATTAGGTTCTAAACCTTCTACCTTAAAGTCTTTCCATGGTAAGTTATCTCCATGATTTACGCTGCCTGGTGTAATTGTTCGCCAACCATCTACCGTATCACTTTCATTATCTACAATCCACTTTTCAAAAGTAATGCTGCTTGGTGTACTTACATCCGCATTTTTATCTTTAATTTGCTTAAGTACATCATCATACAGTAAAGTTTTTACTTCATATTTAATGTCTTCTCCTAGAGAAACTTCTCTGTCTCTATAATCATTGCTATAACTGTTACCTACTATTGTCTTAACAGCTTCTACATCTTTTTTTGTCATTAAAATATGTTCTTTAAGTTCCTTATCTTCTTCACCTTGGAACTTAATAGCAGGTGCCCCACCTGTGAATACTCTACTATTCCATAATCTTGCAAAGAATCTTTCATCTTCATCTGTATAATTATTAGGATTATTTGCAGTGATTTCATACCATTTTTCTAACCATTCAATTTTAATGCTATCTACAGCAATACCATTTTCTTGAATTCTAAGTGGTGGCTTAGCTAAAACTGGTGGCGTGAAAATATCTCCATTTTTATCTACTGTAATAGCAACAATGGTTGGTTGTGAAATACTATATGTTCCACTGTAGTCTCTTTTAGCTACAATTTTAATATAGTATGTCTGGTTTGATACAAGTGATTTTATATCACCTTGACTTGTTATATACTCTGATAATAATGTTTTAAAACCAATAACCGTTTTATTATCTTGTTTATAAATTAAATCGTCTTGCATATTAGAATCAATTGATAAATCTTTAATAATTGGTTCTACTTCTTCATCATTTAGCATATCTTCATCTTCTGCTACCCAAATATCATATTTCATCTCATATTCGATTTTACCATCTGATTTTTTAGGTGCATCCCAAACAAGTTGGATTTGAAGCGGGTTCTTACTCTTCATATAAAATGTATTAGGTTTCATTTTATCAACACTTACATCGTCACCTGTTACAAGATAGTCTTTTTTTTCAAATCCTTCTTTATCCTTTACAGAATCTGAATATGGAGTTGGTACTTGTGGTTTAAGAGGTTGTTCTCTTAACTCATAAGGCACATATTCTTCTTCTGTTGTAAATAATGATTCATCTCCATTTGGTCCTGTAAAAATGAACTCTACATAATATTTGCTTTTCTTAGTAGGTTCATCATGCTCAAATTTTCCTGGATCCCTTGGATTAAGAGAGGCATTGTTTAATGTACCAATTAAAGTATAGGCTGTTTCACCTTCTGTCTTACGATATACCTTTGTTACCTTTAATGTATTGTTATCTGCCCATGCACCTAATTGCCATTTAAGTTCAATACGATTTCTACCAATATTAGTAATTTGAAGTCCTACACTTCTAGATGCTTGTGCAATCTTAGGATTCTCTGTATTTTTACCTACATTCTCCCATCTGTCTTTTAAGAAACTGTTTGAAATACTGTTAACTAATACATAACCTGAATACTTTTGACCTGCTACTGTATTTGGGATAATATATTTAACCTTCTTAACGCCACCCTCAGTTATAAGCTCTAAGTCATCTTCAGATAATACTACAACCTGTGTCCCAACGCCTGTTTGTTCACTGCCATCTGTACCATCTACGCCGGCTTTCGTATTTGTATCCTTGTCAATATAAACAAGTTTATATGTTGCTCCAGGAATATACTCCCACACAACTTCAATCTGATCATTTTTTTCTCTCATAATCGTATTAAGGTCTGTTAAGAAATATTTCGCTGGGTCTGTACTTGCATTAGAGAGAGGGGCTTCATATTCCCTTCCCTCATCATCAAGATGCAAGTGTCCTGGTCTTACTGTCACCTTATATAAATTACCATTTTTAAATTCATTAACATTATTTAAATGGTCTTCAATGTTTTCTACATAAGTCTCTTTATCTTTCGTTGCTTGAAATCTATCTGAAACAATTTGCTTTCCAAATATATCATCTAAAATAAAGCTATAGTATTCTGCTTCTGGTTGATTCGTTTCGCCTGGCTTGCTACTTGTGCCACTATTGGTAGCACGCTTAAATGTGATTTGTGCCGATGGCACAATATCTCCTGTTCCTGTATTAAGCACATGGCTTACTACAATCGGTGCAATACCGTCTTGTGGCAATCTATCTTGTGAGTTTCCGAGTATATTTGTACTCCCTAATAGCATTGCAAATGCTAATAGACCTGCCACTCTCTTTTTAATTTTCATCTGCTTCCCTCCCCCTTAATTTTTAAGGTTCTTAAGTTTTGGGTATCTTAAATTTCTAAGGTTCTTAAGTTTTAAACTTGTGCTTTATAAAGCATGGCAATGATTTCTTCTATGCTCATTTGTTTACTTGGTACCACCTTTGAATTTGGGTTACTTACGATTTTAAGTTCTACAGCTGCATAAACATATGGGCGATATGGTGTTTGGAAAGCCCCTATATTTTGTACACTCTGTCTGTTTTTAATAGCAATACTGCTTACTGAACGTTTATGTACTTTTTCATACCCTTGCATAATAAGATAAATAGCTTCATCTTGTCTAATGGCATTTGTCATACCAATACTATTTACACCTTTTACACCATTGTTCTTTAAGTAGACAACATAATCTGTTCCTCTTGAGGCACCTATTACTCTAGCTAATGCACCATATACTTGCTCTTTAGACGCAGCAGTTTTAATCGTATAGCTATCAAGTGTAAAGAAGTCTGTTAGATTATACTTTGCAATAAAACTTTGATAAGGTGCTAGGCTTGGTATTGTAGTTACCAAAGAAGCCTGTCCTGTCAAAATATATGTACCTAGTTTGCTTGCTTCTATTCCAAAGCCATTTCCTACTGCATAACTATCTACTGGTGTCCAATTTGTAATTAAATAGTAAGCATTTACTGCATAACTATCTAATCTTGCTACGAGTAATATTGATTTTTGAATCTCGTTAATTGATATTTCTTTCTTCGTTGTACGATTTAATATTCTTTCAACCTTTTCCATATGGTCTTCTTGAATATCTTCCATAGCTTCTTCAATAATTTCTGCTAAAACGTCATCTGCAATTTTACCATTATAGATTTTTCTTTCTAACTGAGAAATAACTGTTTTTCTCTCACTTTCAATGAGTTCATTTAAAGCACTCATAATATTTTCTTCAATATCTCTATCTTTATCTCGTATATACACAAGTTCCATATCAATTGTCATCTGTGGTGAAACAGCTGATTCGCCGTTAATTCTGATACTTGTATTGGATAATTTAAAGCGAATGCCTACATAATAATCTTCAATTTTGTCCTCAGCTACTGCATCAATGGCATCTTGAATCTGCTCATTGTCCTCTGTTAATGTATAAGGTCTAATATTAGCAGTATACTCACCTAAAGTAATTTTAAGTGTTGTATTTGCTGCATTTTCATTTGTAAATAAACTAGCTGGCATATAATAATATGCATCTTTTGCATTATCACCAACTACTAATTCATACTCACTTTGAAGCCCAAGCTCTGTTTTTATATAACTTTCGCGATATTTATAACTATAATCTTCTTCTACTTCCCAATAAGGCTTTCTGCGAAGCTTTTCTGCCTCTGCATCAAATTTCTTAAGATACTCTTCATACTTATTGTCTTTTTCAGCTTCGTCTTCATCATATTCTGTTCTTGTTGTTACCTTATCACAATATAATGAAGTTGGATAAGTATTGCCATCTACAAGTGGTTTGGTCTTATCAATAACTCTTACCTTAATATAATAACGTTTATTAGGTTTGAGTCCTGTAATCTTATAAACAAAGTGTGTATATCCCTCTGGTGTTAAAGTATCACTACCTGTATTTGGTGTAAGCTTTGTAACACTATATTTAGTTGTTGAATATTCACTATCCATCTCACCTTGTACTGCAATATCAAAAGCATAATCTGTAGGTACTGATGAATCTGATGGCACTGGCGCATCAAAACTAATCACCGTTTCATCTGTTACATCATAACTATAGTTCTTTGGAAGTTCTACCTTTAAGTTAATAGGTGGTAAAACTGGCGCCGTTGTAACTGGTACCATAATCCATGTAGATTTTACTGGTTTGCCATCAATCATACATACTGTTCTTACATAGTAGTAGTAAACCGTATTTGGATTTAATGTATTATCTGTTAATTGGAACTTACTTGCTACTTGTTCTGGTGTTAAATTCGTCCATGTAGGATTCTTACTTGTATAAGTACTCATAAGTGGATTGCTTGTAGTCGGTGAGTCTGATCTGAAACCTACACGTTTATCATCTGCTGCAACTAAATCTTCTATTGTTTTACTCTTTTCATCATCTGCAAGCCCGAGCTCTGTTCTAATGAATTCATAATAAGTTTTTGAAACATCTTCATCTTCTTCAAAGTCTGCTGGTGCCCAACCTAATGTAACTGTTGTATTGTTAGGTTGCTCTACTACCCAAATTTTTTCTGGTGTAGGTGGTACCTTATCATCTTCACTTGGTGGAAGAGGTGTTGTCGTTGTTGTAAATGTAAATTCCTTAGAAAATAATGAGTAGCGGCTTGGGAAATCTTTTGTTCCTGCTTCTGATGGATCATTTCTCCATGGATTTAACTTCATACGTACCTGTACGTAATACACTTCATTAGGATCAAGTCCTAAAATTTCAAAGTCCTCGCTACCTTGTCCTGTTAAATCATCTGCTGATAAGGTAATTGGAATAACACCACCACTTCGGAGTTTATCAATATATCCTTCACTACCATCTAAATTAATTTTATTACTATCCTTATTTAATTTAATTGGCGTAATTGTCCCTTTTTCCACGCCAGCTATTGTACTTGCAAGTTGTGCTGATTTTTGATAAAGATAAATTTCATATTCACCGCTATAACGGCCTGTTGTTTTTTCAGCATCTTTATACAAATATAAATGCGCTGGTTCTAACATTCTTTTTACATAACTTCTGATATCTACATTTTTAATTGTAACTTTTTCTGAAATAACTGTTTTATCTTCGTTGCTAGTATCTTCACCTGTAATCGTTCCAGGTACTGGAACAATCTCTGTTGTATTATCTAATGAAACAGCTACCATATTAGATTCTTCACTATAAACAACTGGTATTGCATCATCATTTGAAACAAGTACTGTTCTAAATGATAAATAGTAAGTGCCTGGTACAACGCGATTACCTAATGAATCCTTTGCTGTACCTTCTACATTAGCTAAATAGCCACCTGATGCAGTACTTAAGTGATTTTCCTTAATCTCAAGCTTTTCCCACTGATTATTAGGTGCCCCAAAGTTCATGAGTGAAACTTCTTCCATTGTAAATGTTTCATTTACTTCACTATATCGAAGTTCTGGTGTTTTATTTTTTTCCTCACTACCTGCTGTACCTGCTACTGTTTTTACAATAACCTGTCCTTTATCATCTAAAGATACTTCAAATATCTTAGAGTATGTCCCATAGATATCTTCTGTACTATTGCCTGTATTAGTAATTGGATCATAGTCTTTAGGGTCTTTACGAAGTAATAATTCATAGTAAAGCTTACCTTCTTTAAGAAGCTTTGCTACATTTTTAGGTGCTGTCCAAGCAATATCGAATCCGATTGCTTGAGGCTGTGCTCCTTCTATCTGTGTATTTTCATTTGGTACCACATATACATTATCAATTGTCTTAATTTGTGTTGTTTCTGGTACTGTTGGGAATTCATCTGGATCATAAAATACCATCTGTGAGACAAATGTATTTGCATCAATATTTACCACCACTTGGAAGTAACTTGGTGATTGAGCTGGCACAATGGCTGTAATACTTGTTGTCTCAGTTTTATTTGGGTCATATTCATAAACGACAGATGGTGTGCCACGCTCCGTATCTTTATCATTTAATATGTAAATAGAATACGTTGCACGTGATTTAATATTATACGGCTGAATATTAATTTGCACTTGATTGCTGCTTGTCTTATGTAATGTGTACCCTAAATATGTATAACCTTTATTAGTTGGCCAATATTTTTCTGCCTGATTACCATATTGAAGTGAGCCATCTACAATAGTACTTGTCTCTAAAACATCCCATTTAATAGTGCTTACATCGGCACCCTCAACCTTTGTTTGTGATAAATACATTGACACTGTATTATTGTCTACCTTTACAACATTACTTATCGTATCTTTAAGATTGATTTTAACATCTGCACCATTTTCTGGTTTAAAGTCTAAACGAATAGCATTGCTCATATCTCCTATGGTATATCTTGTCCCAATTTGTAAAGTAATCTTGCTATTATCTTGTCCTGTTATTTTATCAACATACTCAAACTTATTACTTGAAACTTTTTTAACTTGCGCAAACTGTACTTTTACACCTGGTACAGAACCTGGTTTAATCTTTGTAATATCCTCAATGATTTCTAAGCTTTTTAACTGCCCGCCTTCTACATAAAGGTGAGTTGGTGTGATTGTATAACTCTTTGGTCCATTAAACATTTCTGCTGATGCAATAGGTGCTATACTACCATCATAATATAAATTGAATGGTGTAATGTTTCCTTTTGCAATACCATTCGTATAGACATAAACATCCTCACCAATTACTTTTACTCTAATCTTTAAATTATCTTGTGTATTGCCATCAAGTGTCATTCTAACGCTTGTAAGCTCTATATTAAATTCTTGATCATTACGGTCTCTACCTGTACCTAAGACTAACCTCTTCTCAGCCTTCTCTACATCTAAATTAGATGTGCCACTATATCCCCATGTAAAGTTCGCATTATTAAATATACGCTCTACATAACTGATTTTATCATTGTCTGCCTTTCCGTCAGTTGAGACCGTAACACCTAAATCAACATTGGTTTTATCAATATTATTAAAATCTAAACTAACCTTCTTAGTTACAGTTTGATTTCTTTCTACAGCTTCTATATAATATTCCAATTTATAATTGGTTGCTGTTCCTGCTTCAAACTTCACTAATGCACTTTCATTAGAGGCGTCATCACGCTCTCCTACACTAAGTCCTGTGGAATCTTCCTTCAAGATTTCCCTAGTTAGTGCAAAGCCTAACGGGCTACTTTCTGCCGCCTTCAAAATACTTACATTTTGCAAGGTGGTTAAAAACATTACGCACACTAAAATATGTGCTACCACTCTTCTCATATACTTTCCTCCTTGTTGTCTTTTAATTTTTGGCTAGGTGCCATTTTTACTCAAGAATATTTTATATTTTAAGTGTTTTATCCCTTATAATTTATCGTCATTTCATGGAATATTCATGAGACTATAATGAATATAAAGGTGTAAAAAATGGGGGCTCATATGATACTTTGCTATCTTCTCACATACCTTTTTTACAATGTCTACTAAAACGCGTTGAAATTTTAATAATTAAGATATATAAAAAGCTGAGGGACCTAACCTATTACTAGTTCTTATACTCAAGGCAATTTCTCGCGTATGTGCTAGTTGTGGTTAAATACCTCAGCTTTTATTTTTATATCTCTATAGTTTTTGTGTTATTTTTTTGAAGGCAGTAGCTACTGGGATGTTTTCCATCTCTTCTAGAGTGAAATATTCTAGTGGCGCGTTATTTGTTTTGGCTTCTTGAAGTAACGCTTCAGCTTTTTGAGACCAGCCTATGATCACTGGGGTCATATGCCATTTTTTATGAGTAAAGATGTGGATAACCTCTGAAAGCTCTCTTTGTTCATAGGTATTTAATTCACAAGTCTTCCACACCTTGTGGTCAATCATAGGGGTTCCCCATAAATTTGCAAGAAGACCTTCTTGTGGACGTTTTTCCATGCTATATCTTTGACCTTTTTTGAGGAGGACTACCTGATACTGCTCTTTGCCTACTTTTACTTTCTTTTCTTTGACTGGATAATTTTCTTCTTCGCCATAACGATGTGCTTCACAAATGGTACGTACTGGACAAATATCACATTTTGGACTTTTAGGTGTACATACAAGTGCACCTAGTTCCATAAGTGCCTGATTGAATCTATTCGGATCATCTGGCATAAGTTCCATGACTTTCTCTTCGAAAATCTTTCGATTTTTGGCTACGCCAATATCATCTGAAATACGAAACTGTCTTGATAAAATACGCATGACATTGCCATCTACAGCAGGTAGAGGAATATGAAATGCAATACTACATACAGCCCCCAATGTGTATGGACCAATACTAGGAATATCTTTTACTAATTTAGGATCACGCGGAAATACACCGTCCCATTTTTCATCAATAAGCTTTGCACCCTTTTGCAAATTCTCAGCTCTTCGATAATAACCAAGCCCTTGCCAATAATGATGTACTTCTTCTAAGCTAGCTATAGCTAGGTCATGAATTGTAGGAAATCTCTCCATAAACTTTATGTAATATGGAATGACTGTATCTACTTGCGTCTGTTGAAGCATAACCTCAGACACCCAAATGCCATAAGGGTCTGAAGTCCTTCTCCACGGCATATCTCTTTTATTTTCGTCAAACCATTCTAGTAAAAATGCTGCATATTTATCTTTCACTTTATCCTCCATTAAAAACAAAGTTTGTAAACCTTTTTATAAAAATCATTCTTCCATTTTACATTATTTTTAGGTGGAAGACTATTATTTATACTATAAATCCATATCCGCCAATATTTCCTAGGAAAACTCTTTTTTTACTAAACATCTCTTTATGTTTAATCTCTATTTCAAAATATCTTCAGCTTATCTTATGATTTGTACTTGTTCCCCTGCTATTTCTATACATTCAATCTGTTCTATATCAATAGCCTCACCACATCTATATTCCATCTCGAATACTCTATCTGTTGGATATGATGTTGTTTCCAAATTTATATAAGTGCCATCTTTCATATATAACCTACTAGGTATATTAATGGCTTCTGCAATAATTTGCTCTCCTATTACATTTCCTTTAATTGTAGCCCCCAACGATGATATATACACTTCTGTAATTTTAAAAGGCATATTTTCAACATTAACTTCTACATTTACCTTCTGAGAAATACTTGCTACGTTTTCTTTTATTTTTACGAAAAGTGCACGTTTATTATGATCCACCTGATGTTTTATATTATAGTTCATAATAGACTTAATATGTTTCAAGTCATCTGTACTGGTTAAATCATAATACCTTTCCATAATCTCTAATTCTTCCGGCACCTTTTCCCCTCTATCTTGCTTCTCATACTTTGTCTCATATAATGAACAAGCATACCTACTTGAAATTGTTTCCCCTGTTTGTTCATTATATAAATCATTAATCCAAGCTTCATTATCTGTAGTTTGCCTATTCCCACCAAACGCAGTACGCATATATAAAATAGGTTTCTCACTTTCAAATACCTCTTCACTTATGCTACTCTTCTTGGTAAAGCCTACACCCAATATACTAAATTCATTAACATCTTCTATAGGTATATATCCTTCTGAGTCTCCCTCCTCATAACTCTTTTTTAGTGGAAACTTCTCATATAAATCATAAATACTTTCATCAAGTACTTGTTGTTTTTCTTCTACACTCACTAAACCATTTAGCCATATGTATACTTTTTTGCTTCCCATCTCTTCCTCTATTGGTGGGCTTACTAAAAATGTATAATTCAAAGACTTGTGGTCCTCACTTAGTGCCATGCTAGTATGATATCCTGATATGCCTTGCTTAGAAAAAATCTCTATCATTCCCACTCTAGTTTTCTCATCCATTGGTGTACCATCTTCTTTTTTCAAGTTAACTTTAATAATTGCTCTTTGCCTATCTGCTTGAATCTCTTCCACCGTAGCAATTATGCCGTCTACATTGACACTTTTTACTTCTTTGTCCCATATTTGTAACTGCAATAACTTCCTAATACCCAAAGAAGCACTTCCTAATATTAAAAGAATTACCACTACAATAAATAAACCCCTTTTCCTATTCTTCATACATCCTCCTCAAAACTCCATTTTCATTGTACCTAATGCGCTTGCCTCGTATTTATGCCTCAAGCTTTAGCTTTTCCCCTGCTATTTCTATAGCCTCAAACTCATCTTCATCGATTTAAATTTCTGAATCCACTTTCTTTGACAGGCTCTTTACATTATCTTTTACATTAACCTTTAGTGTCCATCTTCCTGAGTTTATAACTTTTCGCTTTGTATAACTTATAACTGGCTTAATAGCACTTAACTTTTCTGTATTGGTTAACTCAAAATAGTTTTCGCTAATCTCTATACCTCCTCCTTCTTCTATCGTTTTATTTCTAGTATTTATTTCAGGAGTTGTAGAACCTTGAATATACATTATTGTTTCACCAGTCAACATGTTATATAAACCCTCCACACTAGCTTCATTATTAATACCCTGATCTCCACCTATTAAACTTGTACGAATATGTAACAGCTGTTTCTTCGTTTCATTTTGAACTACTTGCCTGTCATAATTATCACTAAAACCTACACCTATAATTCTAAAATTATCAATATCTTCAATTGGTACATATCACTGTAGCTTATCTGCTACTTCTACTTCCTTTTCAGTTTCTGCTTCAATAGCTTCTATTTCATCAGCAGCTTCACCCTTATTCATCATGAAAATCTCCTGCTCATAATCATATGCCAGTGGATATGCTTCATATAAATCAGAAATGCTTTCATCCAATGTCTTTTTTTCTTTTTCAGTCTGCATCAGAATATCTAACGTCAGCTCTAATCTTCTAAGTTTCCCCTTATATGCTGGAAAAACTGTAAATTCGTACGTTAATTTCTTTTTATCCGGACTCAAATCTATATTGCTATCCCATCCTAAATCACTCATCTTTGAAGAAATTCTATGTATCAAGATTCTATCCCCATCCTCAAAAGCAGTTTCATCCTCTTTTCTTAAACTTACTTCCACAATGCATTGGTTTTTATCTCCTCGAACATCTTCCACAGTAGCTATAATACCATTATTGATTGATGACTTTACTTCTAACACCCTAGTTTTTACAATTGTAACAATGCATAATAAAATTATCAAAAGCGCCATTATGTTAATCTTACCTATTTTCTTCATCTATTTCTCTCCCACCTATCTTTCAGGCTTTAATGCCTCTTAAAAAATAGCTTTTGCTAATCACAAGATGCATTATACACAGATGGGTCCATCACGTTCTCATATTTATCCCTATCTAAATACATTTTAAATACCTCCGCTACTCTCTCATCATCATATTCATTTTGCAAATTATGAACCTCTTTATCAATATTCCTTAAATCCTCATAAAGCATGTTTAAAAACCGTCTTTCCTGACTTGAAATACTTCCTGATGCTCCTATGGGTACGATTCTTGTACCTACTCCTAATCCTTCATTTATACCCCAAATAATTGACTTCATGACACTTATATCTATCTCTTTCTCTACAGTATCATTAAACATTTCAACAGATCTATATAGTTTTTCCAGATTTATCCCCAATTCTTTAAGTGATTCTGTGAATTTCTCACTGTCATTTATCAATATAGTCTCTAAACATATTAGGCTTTCTTCTATATAATAATCCATTTCATAATACATTTTTTTACTTACACACTCAATAATCTTACTTTGCTTAGCAAGCTGCCTAGCTGTTACTATATTTACTCCCACAGAAATAATTAATATAGCACTGAGCATTCCTATAACCTTTTTATGTTTCATTCAAATCTCCCTTATTTTTCATTTAATTATTCAAAATATTATATCATCTATATATATATTTATCTACTTTCTGCTCCTATCATTTTTATACTCTCAAAAAGGCTCTTGACGAAATTATTCTATTCTCCTTCTTCTAACCTCGTATCCACCAAACTCTTCTGAAAAAGCCCTTGATGAAAATGGCTACCGGCCCTTCCCCTAACTCTATGTGTGGATAAGTGAGCATTATAATTTTAGCTCGACTTCGACCACAAGGAGGGAGATGGAAAATTATAATGCTCACTTATCCACACACACTTAAAATCGAGTAGGAGGATAACCATTAATTGATTATCCGACCTCTCACACCACC
>DYCF01000038.1:0-37690 GCA_019418225.1 Clostridiales bacterium
CGGTGGTGTGAGAGGTCGGATAATCAATTAATGGTTATCCTCCTACTCGATTATAAGATTTGTATGTATAGGATGTGGAAGGATAAAGATTGGAGTAGTCTCCAAGGTTATAAGAAGGTATAATAAAAAGCGTTAGAAGATAGCTTAAGCTATAATGAAGAAAAGGAGAATAGAAATGAGTAAAGTAGATGAGGCATTAGCATTATTCAAAGAAGGATTTTCATGCTCACAAGCAGTATTTGCTACTTATGCAAAGGACTTAGGGATGGATTATAAGATGGCACTTAAGGTATCTCAAGGATTTGGAGGTGGTATGGCTGGAATGCGCGGGGAGTGTGGCGTGGTAACTGGTGCATGCATGGTGATTGGATTATTATATGGACGTACTGAGGCGAGTGATGGCGCAGCAAGACTTAAAACATTTAGACTTGTAAAAGAATTTTCAGCACGTTTTAAAGAAAGAAATGATAGTACTGTATGTGGTAAGCTCTTAGAAAATAAATCAGGGACACATTATGAAATGTGTAAAGACTTTGTAAAGGATGCTTGTGAGATTTTAGAAGAACTTATTGGAGAAGATTTATAATATTCAGTACACTTGAAGAGAAGCCTTCGTAAAAAATAAACAGTAACAAATTAGAGACATTGTTATAACGAAAGTCTGTAGGAAGAAATTCACGAAACAAAGTAGATTTTTATAGGTACATAGTGCATTGATAAAGCAAATATTTTTACATTATAATAAGAGAGTAATCAAATCCTATTTTATAAAAAGGGCCAAGCCACGCGAAAGTGTTGCTTGGCCTTTTGTTTTTTGTGAAAACAGTAATTATTTCATGAAAAAGCTTAATTTTATAAGGTTACTTTAGAAATTGGGATGATTTATTATTAACATAATAGATTATAAAATTAATGTTGATAATAAGGAGAATGAGATGCTAACTAAGGTACTGGCAAGAGATGTATTAAGCACAGCAAAAAATAAAACTAAAGAGTATTTTAAAGGTTGTTTAAATGAAAAATTAGTATATGATAGTCGATTTACAGATGTAAGCTTAAAGCATGTAATAGCTATGGGTGGTTTTACTTTTCAAGTACCTGCCATTAAGGAAGTGCTTAAAGATGAAATCGTTAGCAAGTATTTTGAAGGTTTAAATGTGAGAGCATCACATTTATTTAGCATTGATGAAACATGGACTCATGTTAAGTACTATACATATGCAGATGAAGTAATCAAAGAGCAAGCTTTAGACCACCAAGTGGTAGAACGTATATTAAATATTTGCAAGGGATATGAAAATTGGGCTGGAAGTATCAATGAAAAGGGCGAACATGTAATAGAACTTACAAAACCTATTCCAGGGCCTCACTTTTATACCAATATGCTTTTAGGCAATCGTATGAACTTTGACCTAGCACTTCAATCTACGCCTAAAAGTGTGGTGGACCGATTTGGCGCAGGAAGTTTTAGAGCACATGCGGCGGTACAAGTACTTGCTACAAGATGGGATATGCTACCAGAAGAAAATGGTTTTCCAGCTAACAGGCAGTTTTATATTGTAGAAGACGGCAAACAAATCTTTTATTCAGCAGATGTATTAGATGACAATATAGAAAAGGCAATTTGTAAGCATGGACAAAATCATACGGTTATAGAATATAAGACAAAATGTGGTTTAAAAATTGTAAGGACTATTTTCTTAGTACCACAATATGAAGGGTTACCCATTGCAACGGAGCTGCAACGTATTGCCATTACGAATACAACAGGACATAGGCGAAATATTAAGATTGTTACAACAGGTATGTTAGCAACAGCAGTACCAGGTGCTTTAATGGAAGATGTGGTTTATTCAACTGTTATTATGCAATCACAGCTTATAAATGATGAAGAAGGACACTTAATGGCATATGTTCCTAAATATTACCCAGTAAATGCAAAGGCAGATGTACGATTTACGACAGTTATGGCATATGAAAAGGGTGTAAAGAAATATGCTACAGAAGTCTGCACACAGTACAGTGAATTTATTGGTAGTGGCAGCTTGTATAAACCTCAAGGTGTAAGTAAACTTTCTAATCGCTTAAATACAAAAGGACCAGGTTTCTTTGCATTAGGATGCAGCCTAGAAGCAGATGCAGATGAAACGGTTTATGTGGATCATTTTGTAGGGCTTGTATCAACACTAGAAAACAAAGAAGTACCGGAGGATGTTATAAATCAAGAAATCATGAATTTACACAGTAAGTTTGCTGTACAAGAAATGGCTGAGCGTGCATTAGAAGAACAGCTTGAAAGCTATAATAAGTATAGTACTTATTTACAAGTAAAAACGAAAAATGTAGATTTTGACCGTTATATTAATAAGAATTTACCATTCCAAGTTTTATATCAAACCTTCGTTTCGCGTTCATTTGACTTAACACAAAAGGGCTATAGAGAGATTGGATTTAGAGAAATACAAGATATCTTTGTTTCTGAGTATTACCTTATTTCTATGGGAGAAAGAGAATATACAAAAGCCTTATTAAGGGAATGGATTGAAAAGGTATTTGAATATGGCTACTGCTATCATAACTTCTTCTGGCAAGGAAAAGAAGCCGGCAAATGGTCAGATGATGGTTTGTGGTTGGTACAAGCTGTACATCGTTATGTAAGCTATAGTGGTGATGTAGGCTTTTTAAATGAAGAATATACCATGCCAGAGACAAATGGTAAAAAACGCAGTGTTTATGAAACTTTAAAAGCAATTGTAAAGTATTCTTCTGAGATTTCAGTAGGTGAACATGCCTTCCCACTTATTGATTATGCGGATTGGAATGACTGCCTAAAAGTAGATGACGACTTCTTAACAGGAAAGCAAAAAGAAGAAACAGGAGGTCCGTTTAAAGGCTACTCTGAAAGTGTCATGAATGCTTTCTTATTAAAATTAGCAATGGATGAGATGGAAGAGTTTGCTGTAATGCAAAAGGATGACGCTTATAGCACACACTTAGCTAAGTTAAATGCGACATTAGCAGAAAACATTCAAAAGTATGCATGGAAGGAAGACTTCTTTGCAAGAGTACTCTTTAATAGATTTGGAGAAGAAATCACCTTCTTAGGTGGTAAGAATGATGGATTCTCTTCAGACGAGAATATTAATGGGACATACTTCTTAAATTCATTCAGCTGGTCAATTTTATCGAATTCAGCCACTGAAACTCAAATTGCTACTATGCTAGATCAAATTGAAGCATATCTTAAAACACCATATGGCATTAAGCTTATGAGCCCGACAGATCTTTCAAAAGTAGCAACTAAAACAGCAACAGGAGAGTACTTCCCAGGAGATAGGGAGAATGGTGGAATCTTTAAACATGCAACAATGATGGCGACAGCAGCTATGCTCCAAGCTGCTAAAACAGTAGAAGATAGGACACTTGCGAGCAGGCTTAGAGATATGGCTTACTGGATGGTAGACTTAGTATTACCTTATAAAACATTAGAAAATCCATTTGAAGTATGTGGGAATCCAAGATGGTGTACACAATACAATAACAGTCAAACCGGTGAGAACATCGGCCCTACATTAAGTGGAACATCAACATGGCTTGCAATTACTTTATTTGAGATGTTGGGAATTAAATATGATAAGGAATCACTTATCCTAAATCCACTATTAGATGATAAAGAGGAAAATGTAGCATATACACTTAGATACTACAGCTCAGAATATACAATTCGCATTATCAAAGAGACAGGTCTATACCGTATAAAGGATAGTAAATATCAAGTATCTGTAGATGGGATGTTACTGGAGAAAAATCGTATTAAGTTAACGGATGATGGCAGAAAACATGAAGTTGTATTAACATTTGAGGCATAGAAGACCATAAGTAAAGGGGTTATTTACATGACAAAAGGTTACACATTTGTAGATCATAAAGGCACATTTAAGATGATGCATCCAGAGAAAAATAGTTATGCGTATTTTCCAATTGCAAATGAAGCAGGGGTAATGTCTTGTGTGACACCTAGTTTAGATGGGGACTGTAAAATGGGACAAGATACATTTTTACTAGAACCTGTAAGCAGTGAAAACCTCCATAATAATAAATCATCTAGAAATTTCTGGGTATATATTGAAGGGATGGGTGCATGGTCAGCTACAGGTGTATCGGCATTGCAGCAAGCACAATTATTTACTAGTGAAAAAGAAGATACAAGTCTAGAGGCTGGTGTTATGTGGCATAGGTTAAAAAGGAGGTCAGATAAAGTAGGATTAGAGGCACAAATTACTTCTTTTGTGCCAAGTACAGAAGATACAGTAGAACTTATGAAAGTAACGCTTACAAATATAGGTAGCGCGTCATTAAATTTAAGGCCTACAGCAGCTATTCCGCTATATGGACGCTCAGCAACCAACTTGCGAGACCATAGACATGTGACATCATTGCTACATCGCATAAAAACTACAGCATATAGCGTCCTGGTAAATCCTACTTTAACCTTTGATGAGAGAGGGCACAAAGTTAATACTGTAGTATATGGGGTAGCAGGTGCTTCAGCCGTAGGAAAAGCGCCAGAAGGCTTCTTCCCTATCGTAGAAGATTATATTGGAGAAGGTGGTTCTTTTGAAGTTCCAGCCGCCATTATATATAATGAAATGCCACAAGTTATGGCAAATGCCTCATTAGAAGGTTATGAAGCAATGGGCGGATTATCTTTTGAGAAGGTGACATTAAAGCCACAAGAAAGAGTATCTTATATTATCGCCATGGGATTTGGAAAAAGTGAGGCGGACTTTGATAAGATGGTAGCGGCATACTTAAATGAAAAAGCCTTTGATAGAGCATTAGATGAAACTAAAAGGTATTGGGAACAAAAAATCAATATTTCATATCACACAAAGGATCAACAGTTTGATAACTGGATGTACTGGGTAAACTTTCAGCCTATGTTAAGAAGAATTTATGGATGTTCTTTCTTACCGCATCATGATTATGGCAAAGGCGGACGTGGATGGCGTGACTTATGGCAAGATTGTATTGCGCTATTGGCAATGGACCCTAGTGGAGTACGTAAGATGCTCATAGATAATTTTGCAGGTGTACGTTTTGATGGTACCAATGCTACAATTATAGGCAGTAAACAGGGTGAATTTATAGCAGATAGAAATAACATTACACGTGTATGGATGGATCATGGGGCATGGCCATTTTTAACGACAAATCTTTATATTCAGCAAAGCGGTGATCTTGAGTTTCTCTTAGAAAAACAAACTTATTTTAAAGACTTACAAATAAAGAGAGGGACAGCTAAAGATGAGTTGTGGTCAGTAAGTGAGGGCAGTGAACTGCTTACAGAAAATGAAACACACTATGAGGGGACAATACTTGAGCACTTACTGGTGCAGCATTTAACAGCCTTCTATGATGTAGGGGAACATAATAACTTTAAACTCCATGGTGCAGATTGGAATGATGCATTAGACATGGCAGATGAAAAAGGTGAAAGTGTAGCCTTTACAGCACTTTATGCAGGGAATATGAAGGCTATAGCACAGCTACTAAATGCGTTAAAGGTACGCTGTCATGTTAAGTCTGTAAAGATTGCAAAAGAGCTGCAAATGCTTATAGAGGAAACGCCAGATATTTATGAAAATGTGCGTGCTAAAAATAAGCTCTTAAGTGAATACTGCAAACAAGTGGCACATAACATAAGTGGTATTAAAGTAGCAGTAGATATTGAGATGCTTATGCAAAACCTTAACGCAAAGGCAGATTGGCTCTATCAGCATATAAGAAACGAAGAGTGGATTACAAATACACACGGTTATAGTTGGTATAATGGCTATTATGATAATCATGGCATGCGTGTAGAAGGAGACCATGAAAAAGGAACACGTATGATGCTTACAAGCCAAGTATTTACGATTATGAATAGTATTGCAACTAAGGAGCAGGTCGCAGAAATCGTTAAGGCAGCAGATCATTATTTATATGATCAATCAGTGGGTGGCTATAAGTTAAATACAGATTTTAAAGAGATAAAAACAGATTTAGGCAGAATGTTTGGTTTTGCTTATGGTACTAAAGAAAATGGCGCGGTATTTTCTCATATGGCAGTTATGTATGCCAATGCACTTTATGAAAGAGGCTTTGTGAAAGAAGGATTTAAAGTTATAGATACTCTTTATAAGCATTGCATTGATTTTGAAAGGAGTAAGATATATCCTGGTATTCCTGAATATATTAATGGTCATGGAAGAGGACTATATCATTATTTAACAGGTGCAGCAAGTTGGCTCATGCATACAGTAGTGACACAGATGTTTGGGGTCAAAGGTGAAATAGGTGATTTAGTATTACAGCCTAAATTGCTTCTTGAACAATTTGACAAACAACATAAAGCAAGTATAAGCCTAAATTATGCAGGAAAAGAACTTGAGGTGGAATACATAAACAATAATCAAAAACAATATGGCTTATATAAAATACAAGACGTGTCTATTAATGAGGAAGCATATGAATTTAAAGATAGTAAGATAGCAATTAGTAGAAAAAAATTAGAAGAACTAGCAACAGATAAGAAACATAAAATAAAAGTCATTTTAAATTAAATTTATAAATTAAAAGGGTTGAATTACAAATTCAACTCTTTTTGCTATAGAACTATAAAATAATTATATAAAATAGTATAATAGTTAAAAGGTTTTAAGTATTTTAAAGCATGAAGATAGGGTGTGGAGATATGTTTAAAGTGCAGCTAGTAGATGATGAACCTATTGTAAGAAAAGGTCTTAAGAAATTGATTCCCTGGGAAGAGATGGGGTTTCAAGTTATTTGTGAAGCAGAAAGCGGTGAAGAAGCATTACAGCAGCTTAAGGAACAACGCATAGATTTAAGCATTACAGATATTGAAATGCCAATGATGAATGGAATGGAATTTATGGCTAAGGCGCGAGAAATGGAATACAGGGGGGAAATAGTTGTATTAACAGCCTATGGTGAGTTTGAATATGCCAAAGGTGCGATTAAATATGGCGTGGTTGATTATATTTTAAAGCCGTTAGAGGAAAATAAAATAATAGAAGTGTTAGGCAATGTAAGAGAAAAGTTATTGTTAAAGCGTCAAAATGAAGACATGTATAAATTACTAAAAGGCAGAGAAGGAAAGGAACGTCAGTTTTCTAGAGAAAAGGATAAACAATTAATAAAGTATATGATTCAAAGTGATCAAAGGACATTTGAGGTACTAGAAAGTATTGTGGAAGAAGAAAAAGCTTATGGGAACATGGAAGTTGCTAGTATGTGTGTAAGGTTTTCATATATTTTAGAGGAAATTGTTTCGAGAATACAAGAGAAATATACATACCTCGGCAAGTTAGAAAACATAGAGAGTTATTTGCAATATGGGCAAAATGAAATAAAAGAACAAGAGGTGCTGATAGAACGCTTTAGTCAGAAAATCATAAGTTTATACAACATTTTTAAAGACAGTAAAGTAATGTATAAGGATAATGTGGTAATGCAGGCGTGTCAATATGTGATAGAGCATGTTGATGAAGAAATTAATTTAGCTATTATCAGTGAGAAATTAGCTATCAGCAAAAATTATTTTTGCACACTATTTAAGCAAGAAACAGGAGAAAACTTCTTAAACTTTGTAACAGAAATGAAAATGCGACGTGCTAAATTTTTACTGAAAGAAAAGAATCTAAAGGTGTATGAGGTCTGTGAGCTCATTGGTTATAATGATACCACGTATTTTACAAGGTTATTTAAAAAATATACACAGATGACACCTAATGAATATAAGAAAGCAGCGTACGAGCAATATGAATAGGCACATAAGGGAAAAGCGTGTACATAGTATTAGCTGGGTGCTGATGAGAAGTTATTTCATAACAATGAGCATTTCTCTTACATTAGGCGTATTTTTGTTTTATTTTGTGTTGCAAAAGGAAGTAAGTTATAAATTTCAAGTGGGAGATGCACAAGCTTTAAATACATTTTCATATTTCTTGTCTAGGAAAATGAGTGAAAGTGAACGTATCTCATATAATCTAGCCATTGATGACAGGTTGCAGAATATATTAAGATATGGCGGTGAAAAAGTTGCAAATGGTATCAGTGAACTTTTAAAGGAAAATATTATACAATGGCCAGATGTAAAATCTATTCATATTATAGATGCAAATGGAAAGGTTTTTTCGGAGTATCAAGAACCTACCTATACAAAAGATGATGCTTTGTTTATTTCACAATTTGACTTAAATAAGGTAGAGAGCAGAAAAGGCGGAACTTATTGGGGAATAGGAAAAAATGTATTGGAAGGAAAGAGTCAGCTCACCTTTTATATGGCAAGACTTATTAATTCGAAAGAAGATATGAAGCCTCTAGGCTATATAGTAGTCTATTTAGAACCTACAGGTATAGAGCAGGGGTGTAATCAGATTTTAAGAAATATCAGCTTAGATGTAATGATTAGGGATGAAGTAGGGAATGTGGTTTGTATGCCTAACAATAATAGGCTGCAACGTTTAAGAGATGAGATTATATGGGAAGAAAAACAATATTACGCAGTAAAAGAAGAACATAAGAACTATCATTATATTGTACAGCCAATAGATATTTTAGACGGATATATTGTAGGGATGAATCATGAGGCACAGTCCAATAATAATATCAGTATCATTTTGATTTTTGCAGTTATGAGCAACATTATATTTATCATTATGGCTTCTTTAATTATTAAGAGGAAGGTTGTTTCACCACTCAAATACATAGCAACTAAAGCCAGAGTAATAGGAAAAGAGAAAAAACTTGATGTTAAGTTTACCATAGAAGATGGTTACTCAGAGGTTTACGATATTATTTATGCCTTAGATGAAATGATGGAGCAAATTAATGAATTGGTGATAGATGTTGCACAAAGAGAAAAACTTCAAAAACGCTTAGAGCTTTCGATTATTAATCATCAGGTAAAACCTCATTTTTTATATAATACGTTAAATACGGCAAGTATATTGGTAGCCATAGAAGAACAGGACGCTGCCATTGAGCTGATAAAAACGTTAGCGAAGTATTATAGAGCTTGTTTGAGCAGTGGTGAAGACTGTATTACAATTGCTGAGGAATTAGAAATTGTAAAAGAGTATATTAAAATTGCTATTATTCGTAAGCCTAATAGTGTAGTGATTAATTATGATATAGATGAGGCAACCTTGAAATTTAAAATTCCTAAGATTACGATTCAATCACTTGTAGAAAATAGTATTAAATATGGTGTAAAAAAAGTAGGCGTGCCTGTACAAATCAGTATTACAACACGTTTTAATCAAGATGAAAACAAGATGATGATTATAGTAGAAGATGATGGGAATGGCATATCTAAAGAAGTTATTCAAAAGGTCCTTCAGGGAGAAAAATTAGATGTTAAATCAGGTTTTGGTCTTAAGGCGATGATTGCAAGGTTGTTGTTATACTATGACGTTAAAAGTACAAAAGAAGTCATAAAAATTGATTCAAAGTGTGGAGAATATACAAAGATAATATTAATGATTCCAATTTGATTGTATAAAGTGATTAAAAAAGTGTTAAAAGATTAATTTTTTTATGTATTATCGTAATTTTGTTAAGTTAAAAATATGTAATTAAAATACTATAATTTACTTATCAAATACATAAAAAGGGTGAGATAAATGAAGAAAAAATTATTACTTAGTCTTTTAGCAACAGTAATAGCAGCTTCACTTGTAGGATGTGGAGGCACTAGTAAGTCAGTAGCATCTAATGCAGAAGGGACAAGTGCCGCTCCAAATGGGGAAAAAACAGTTGTCACTATGTGGATTATGCCTAATAGCGGCACACCAGATCAAGACCTTATGGAAGTCTTACAGCCATTCTTAAAAGAGAATCCTGATATCGATGTACAACCAACTGTTTTAGACTGGGGTTCAGCATGGACCAAGCTTACAACAGCAGCCACAAGTGGCGAGGGACCAGATATTACTCAATTAGGGACAACACAAATTGCAGCTATTGCAGCTATGGGTGCTTTAGAAGATTTAACACCTTATTATGATCGTTTTGGCGGCGAAGAAGCTTTCGTAGATGCCACACTTCCAACAACACAGATTTTAGGACAAGGTGAAGAAAGATATGCCCTGCCATGGTTCATTGATACAAGAGCACTTTTCTATAGAAAAGATATCTGTGAAGCAGCGGGTGTTAATCCAGAAACAGATTTCAAAACATGGGACAGCTTTAGAGAAGCGCTTACAAAAATGAAAGATGTAGAAATTGATGGTGTAAAGGTACCACCACTTGGAATGCCAGGAAAGAATGACTGGAATGTTATTCATAACTACGCACCATGGATTTGGGGTGCAGGTGGAGACTTTATTGCAGAGGATAATAAAACAAGTATTATTAACTCAGATGAAGCTTTAGCAGGTGTTTCATATTATGCAGAACTTGCAATTGATGGCTTAATGAGCATGCAGGCATTGGAGAAAAACTCCGCTGAGATTGAAGCAGCTTTCAATGCAGGTGAATTTGCAACTATTTTCTCAGGTGCTTATGAAATTGCAACATTAAGAAGAGAACAACCAGAACTTGCTGAAAAAATTGGTACAGCTTCATTCCCAGAAGGGCCTAAAGGAAAATATGCTTTCTTCGGTGGTAGTGGACTTAGCGTCTTTAAAAGTTCTAAAAATAAAGAAGCTGCTTATAAAGTACTTGAATATTTAATGAGTACAGATGCACAAGTTGCATATCAAGAAAAGTGTGGTAACTTACCAACAGTTAATGCAGCTTATGAAACAGAGTTTATATCAAATGAAGAAATGCGAGAGGCTTTTAAAGAACAAATAGCATTTGGTAAAGCGTATCCTTCAGTAGCAGGTTGGGGACCATCTGAAACACTACTTCAAAAAGGATTAAGTAATGTATGGGATAATGTTATGGGTGTATTTGGTAAATATGATCCAGCTAAGACTAAAGAATTCTTAGATCAAACAGCTAATGAATGTACAACAATTTATAGTCAGCAATAATTTGTGATAACAAATATTAAGATGTCATTTTGATTACATGATAGATTATGGTAGGAGGTCAGAAAAATGGCTAAAGCAGCGAAAGATTTAAATAAAAATGTAGTAGCTAAAAAAGGTTTATTATCACAAATTAAGAAGAATAAATTAGCATATGGCTTAATAGCGCCAGCATTAATTGCAATGTTTATTGTTCACTTGATTCCAATTGTTTCAGGAATTTGGATGTCTTTTTTAAAGCTTAATCAATTTACGCTTCATCAATTTTTAGGAGCGCCTTTTGTAGGACTTGAGAACTATGCAACAGTATTATTAGACCCTAATAGTACCATGCGCTCAGGATTCTTTGATGCCCTTAGAAATACAGCTATCTTTGCTGTAGTATGTAGTATTTTAGTAATAGGAATTGGACTATTGCTAGCAGTATTACTGAATAGAAAATTTAAGTTTCAAGGACTTGCTAGAACATTATTAATGACACCATGGGTAGTACCTTCTTTCGTTGTAGGTTTACTATGGGGATTTATGTGGCAGCAAGATGGTATTATTAACAAGATACTTGTAAATGTTTTTCATATAATTCCAGAAGGACCTTATTGGCTTACAGGACCTAAGGTAATGATTGCCATTATGATTCCTACGATATGGCGAACAGTGCCATTTGTTATGCTCATGCTTTTAGCAGGGTTACAACAAATCCCAATTGATTATTACGAGGCAGCAGAGATAGATGGTGCGAATAGTTGGCAGCAATTTAAAGCAATTACATTACCATTATTAAGATCTGTTTTATCAATTCAAATATTAAATGGTATTATTAGCTATGTTTATTCATTCAATATTGTAGCTATGATGTTTGGACATGGTGCAGGATTCCCAGGTAAATACGGTGACCTTCTTATGACCAATATCAATCGTAATTCATTCCAGATATGGCAGTTTGGACCTGGTGCAGCAGCGACCGTGATCGTTATGATTTGTGTGCTAGGATTAGTAGCACTATGGTATAAAGTATTCCAAAATGATTTGGTGGTGAATGACTAGTGAAAAACGGAGACATGACAAAATACAAAAAAAGAAAAAAAGTAATTGATAATATTGGAACAGTCATTGTTTGGTTATTTGTAGTAATAGCGCTTTTTCCTATCGTATGGATGATATTAACCTCATTAATGACACAAGGAGATATTGCAACAGGTAAGATTGGGATTCCTAATCATTTTGAAAATTACATTGAGATGTGGCAAAGTGTAGATTTCTTCAACTACTTTAAAAACAGTGTTATCGTATGTGGGGCAACAACAGTTATAGCACTGAGTATTGCGACCTTTGCGGGATATGCGGTGGCAAGATTTAAGTTCCCAGGGGCAGGGATATTTGGTGCGGCAGTACTGGCGACACAAATGGTACCAGGAATTATGTTCTTACTACCCCTGTATCTTATGTTTATCAAAATACAAGATACATTGGGTATTAAAATTATCAATACATATGGGGGATTGATTTTAGTATATTCAGCATTCTACATACCATTTAGTATATGGATTTTAAGAGGTTTCTTTGCTGGGATTCCAACAGAACTAGAAGAAGCAGCCATTATAGATGGATGTAGTAAATTTGAGGCATTCCTAAAAGTAATTTTACCAATTGCAAGAATTGGTTTAATAGCGACTGGTATATATATTTTCCTTATGGCATGGGATGAATTGCTATTTGCATGGGTACTTACAACTTCATCAGATGTCGCAACTATTCCTGTAGGAATTAGACTATATGTTGGTAATTATCAAAATAGATATGATTTATTAATGGCTGCAGGCTGCGTAACAACATTGCCACCGCTTATTATATTCTTTGGACTACAAAAACAATTTATAAGTGGTATGACAGCAGGCGCAGTAAAAGCTTAGAAAGAAAAGTTAATAATTTACTTTAAAAATACAAAGGAAGTGTTGCGAAACTAGCCAAATAGTTTTGTAACACTTCCATTTGTGGCTTTTTGTATATTATAGGGATAGTAAATAATTACAGCAAAAGGGGTAAATGAAAAATGGAAGACGATAAACTCATAAATAGAATAATTATTGGCGTAGTGGTTTTCTTAGGGCTTATTTTAAGTTTATTATTATTTAGAATTTATTCCGATGTACAAAGGAAGCAGAGCTATAGTTTTCAAGAGAAGGACAAGAAAAATATAACTATATGGACTATACATGGTGATATACAGACGATATTAGAAGAGGTCGTAAAAAAATATGAAACAGAAGATATAAGTTTTGAAATTACCAGTTTTAAAAATGAAGTTTATCAATCTACTATTCAAAGTGCAGCCATTACAAATCAGTTACCGGATATATTTTTTGCATGGGGATATGGCTGGCTAGAGAAATATGTAAAGTTTGACCTAGTAGCGGACATAACAGATGTCGTAGAAGAGACAGGGCTAAAAGAGAAGTGCTTACCCTATACGTTAGAGGGTGTTACTTATGATGATAAGTTGTATGCTATGCCTACCTATGGGTGGAATGTAAGCTTATTTTGTAATGAAGAACTCTTTAGAGTCTTAGATATAGACTATCCGACGACATATGATGAATTTATTGAGGTTATTAAAGCATTTAAGGCTGAAGGCATGGTGCCACTTGCTGGGAGTATGAAGGAGGAATGGGTTAATTCCTTATATTATATGTCACTCGTACTAGGAGAAGGAGAGTTACAAGGTGTTTATGATGCTGCATTAAATCATAAAAAATTTAATACGCCACAGTTTTATAATGCAGCTAAAAAGATGCAAGAAATCAATGGGCTTATGCCATGGCAATCAAACTATATAGAAGATGATGGATACGATGCGTGCTACTTATTTACACAGGGCAAGAGTGCCATGCTTTTGTATGGCAGCTGGGCAGCTTCTAGCATTGAGGCAGAAGATTCTAAGGTAAAAGATATTGTAAAAGTCATACCATTTCCAAATGAAAATACGCGTTATGGTGTAGGTGGATTCGTAGATACATTTGTAATTAGTAAGAATGGCAAGATTTCTGAAGATAAAGAGCTTCAATTATTATATTTGCAGATTATGCAAGATGTCTCACAGCTTGCTATAGATAAGTATGGGATAGGACTACCAGCATATAAGGGACAAGAGATTAATAAGGCAAAGTTTCCAACAATGTATGCCTGTTCAACTATTAAACCCTCTAAGGGACAACATCCTGCTTATGACCAATTGTTTGGTGAAGGAAAGGGGCAAACATATTATAGGCTTTTAAGGCAACTCATAAACAAGGAGATAGATGCTAAAGAGTTTACTGCACAGTTGGCAAAAGAGTAAGGAGCTATTAATTTTATCCTGTTTTATCGTAACATTATCAACTTACTTGAAAGCAGCATTCTCTTTATACTTAATTTATAAAGACAATAAAAAAGAAAGGAAATAATTTATGAAATCCTATGTAGCTTTTATAGGCATGAGTTTAATACTTATTGGGTGTAGTAATGCACAGGCACCACAAAAAATAGAAAGTATGCAGACAAGTAAACTCTTGGAGGAGGAGATTACGGTGAGTAGAGGGATGAAGAATTTAAAAGGGACAGTTGCCTTAGAAACGCAGTTTAATGACTTTGAAGAAACACTTATGGAAAAGGCTAATGGTTGGACAAATGGGAGCATGTTTGATTGTACATGGCGAAGTGACAACGTGCAATTTCAAGATGGCAATATGATGCTTACAATCGACCAAGATGGAGAAAATACAAGTCCGAAGTGGTCTGGTGGTGAATATCGTACAAGACAAGCTTTTCATTATGGGATGTATGAAGTACGTATGAAACCTATAAAAAATACAGGCGTGGTTTCATCTTTCTTTACATATACAGGACCAAGTGATAACAATCCTTGGGATGAAATAGATATTGAATTCCTAGGAAAAGATTCAACAAAAGTACAATTCAATTATTTCACAAATGGTGTGGGAGAACATGAATATGTATATGATTTAGGATTTGATGCCTCAGAGGCATTCCATGAGTATGCATTTGAATGGCAGCCAGATTCAATTACTTGGTATGTGGATGGCGTAGAAGTATATAAAGCTACAGAAAATATTCCTCAGACACCTTCTAAAGTGATGATGAATACATGGCCAGGCATTGGTGTGGATTCATGGTTAGGTGCATTTGATGGAAAAACGCCACTTACAGCAGAATATGATTGGATGCGAGTGACACAATATAGTAATAAGTAAGGAGATTTACAAGATGAAACAGTACCAAGATGCTAAGAAGCAAATTTTATTTAACAGGAAACAAAAGCTTGGTATCTTAGTTGTAATTCTGTTAAGTATTGCCATTGTTATATGTATAGGAATATTGGTATATAAAGGATAAAAAATAAAAGAAAGCCAGCTATGAACGGTAATAGAGTTCATGGCTGGCTTTCTTATTAAAGTATATTAGAGATGCACTTTATTATGAAAGCGGTATTCAAGCGGTGTTTGTCCCACTATTTTCTTAAAGGTGTTGTTAAAGTAGCTAGAGCTACTAAATCCTGTCGTAAGTGCAATATCTAGGATAGAATCATCTGTATTTTTTAGTAGATGCTTGCTCTTTTCAATACGTACATTGTTTGTATAAGTGCAGAAAGACTGTTTTGTGACTTTCTTGAAAATAGTGCAGAAGTAGCTTTTATTAATACCGAGATAATCTGCAAGTTCCTGTAAGGTAAGGGGCTTATGATAGTTTTTTTCGATATAGATTTCAGCCTTTGTCACATGATAGCTGTATTCATCTTCTGGAGTAAGTGCAATAGGACAGGTTGTACGTGGCGTAGAACAAGGATGTAATACATTTGGCGTATCGTTCTCACAAGGAGATACAAGCTGACTTGAATAAATACTGTAGAGTAGCTCAGTCAAATGCGCCATGCAATGAAGTGGTTTAAAGACTAAAGCTTCCTTTGAAATATGTGAAGTGGTATAAGGTCCTATAATAAATACACCATCTGAAGGCACATCTGGGTTAATAAGGCAAGATGTTAGATAAATATCATCAGTAAGTGGATGATGAAAAATCTTTTGCGTTAAGGTATGCCTAAGAAGTTCTTCCTTTAGCTCAGATGTTAGGTAAGCTTTTATAATATTTAAATCTTGTGCTGAGAAACCATAAGTTGCAATTTCTTTACCTTCCTTATTAAAGGCACGAATAGGTAAATGGCTACAATGGTGAAAGTTTTCCATTGTAAGAGTAAGTGATGTCTGATCCAAAGTGAGGTCCTCCTATTCAACCTAAAAATATTACAAGAAATCTAAATATCGTATAAGACGTAATACATATTTCTTGTTAATATAGATTTATAAATGAAATTAATTATCAGTATATTATTCAAATATTATAACATTATTTGATTAGAGATGTCAAAGGAGGCTTACTTGTGAAGCACTGGATGAAGAAGAGATATCTTGCTGGCTTACTCATTATATTAGCAACAGTTTCTTTATTTGTAGGAGTAAGCAGCCTTACTTTAAATGATATTTTAACATTTAGAGAAGATAAGATTCAGCTCTTAATGATTAGTAGATTACCACGTTTAATTGCGATTATTGTTGCAGGGGTAGGACTTAGTGTCAGCGGTCTTATTATGCAGCAGATTAGTAGAAATAAATTCGTATCACCAACAACAGCAGCAACATCAGACTTTGCTAAACTTGGAATTTTAGTAGGGATGATTGCTTTCGGTGGAAGCGGACAAATGACAAAGATGATTATTGCCTTTGTTTTTGCAATGGTAGGGACAGTTGTCTTTATGAAAATGATTAAAGCCATTCAAATTAAAAATATTATTTTTGTACCGTTAGTAGGGATGATGCTAGGAAAGGTAGTTGGTTCAGTAACAGCTTTCTTCTCTTATAAATATGACCTTGTACAAAATATTTCATCATGGATGGAAGGAAACTTATCGCTGATTATGGCTGGAAATTATGAAATGCTTTATTTAAGCATTCCAGTTGTAATTTTAGGGTTTATGTATGCCAACAAATTTACAATTGCAGGGATGGGTGAGGACTTTGCCACAAACCTAGGGCTTAATTATAACCTTATTGTTAATATTGGTCTTGGAATTGTAGCACTGATTACTGCGGTAACAATGATTACAGTAGGGAATATTCCCTTCGTAGGACTGATTATTCCTAATATCGTTACAATGTATGTGGGAGATAACTTAAAGAATTCTCTTTACCATACAGCACTTTTAGGACCAATCTTCCTATTAATCTGTGATATTTTAGGCCGACTAATTATTTTCCCATTTGAAGTCTCTATTGGGATGATGGTAGGAACAATTGGCGGCGTAATGTTCCTTTATATGATTTTAAGGAGGGCAAAAAATGAAGGTTAAAGCCAAGGACAAAAAAGTATTATGCATATTGGCTGTAGCCAGTATTGCACTCATTGCCCTATTCTTATTTACAGGGCTTAATCCAAAGAGTTATAGTTATGCGCTTTCAAAGCGTATTCCAAAAATATATGCCATTATTTTAACTGGAGGAGCAGTAGGTTTTTCATCACTAATCTTCCAGACGGTAACAAACAATCATATTTTAACACCAAGTATTTTAGGGCTTGATTCCTTATACATGTTGCTGAATACAGCAGTTGTATTTCTATTAGGTTCAACGCATAAATTGATTGTAAATGCCAATGCCAACTTCTTATTAACTACAGGTGTTATGTTAGGGGCATCAGTTATTTTTTACCAGCTTGTCTTTAAGAAAAAAAGTCATAATATCTTTTTCTTATTACTTGTAGGAATTGTAATTGGTACTTTATTTGAGAGTTTCACGACCTTTATGCAAGTTTTAATGGACCCAGGTGAATTTTTAACGATTCAAGATAAGTCACAAGCAAGTTTCAATAATATCAATACCAAGGTATTAGGACTTGCAACAGTAATGATTGTAGGGTCATTCCTTTATAGCACAAAGTTCATGAAGGTACTGGACGTTATGGGACTTGGTAGGGAACATGCAATTAACTTAGGTGTCGATTATGACAAAGTTGTGAAACACATGTTAGTTGTTGTTGTAATCTTAACAGCGACATCTACAGCATTAGTTGGCCCAATTACTTTCTTAGGGCTTTTAGTTGTAAACATTGCAAGATATATGATGCATTCATATAAACATAGCGTGCTAGGAATTACAATACTGCTTATTAGTATTGTAGCTTTGGTAGGCGGTCAGTTCGTTGTAGAACGTATTTTAAGCTTCGGTGTCAGCGTAAGTATCATTATTAACTTTATAGGTGGTATTTACTTTATTTACTTATTAATGAAAGGACGTACACAATGATTCAGGTGAAAAACATTTCAAAGATGTATGGCAGTAAAAAGGTAGTAGATAATGTGTCACTGGAAATTCCAGAAGGAAAAATCACATCTTTCATTGGCCCAAATGGTGCAGGGAAAAGTACAGTACTTTCTATTATGACACGCTTAATGAAACGTGACGGTGGTGAGGTTTTAATTGACGGCAAAGAAATCACCGCATGGGATCAAAAAGCGTTAGCAAAGAAAATCGGGATTTTAAAGCAATCTAATAATATTAATATGCGCCTAACGATTCGTGAACTTGTAAGCTTTGGCCGTTTTCCACACTGTGGCGGTAACTTAAAAGCAGAAGATGAAAAACAAGTTGATGAAGCTATTGGGTATATGCAGCTTACTGATTTACAAGATCGTTACTTAGATGAACTCAGTGGGGGGCAAAGACAGCGTGCTTACATTGCTATGGTTATTGCACAAAACAGTGAGTATATCTTATTAGATGAACCACTTAATAACTTAGATATGAAGCATTCAGCAGAGATTATGAAAATATTAAGAAAGCTTGTTGATGAGCTAGGTAAGACAGTTATTATCGTAATCCATGACATTAACTTTGCATCATGTTATTCAGATTATATTGTAGCCCTTAAAGATGGCAAGATTGCTAAGGAAGGACCTACAGCAGAAATTATTCAGCAAAGTGTATTAGAAGAGATTTATGAAATGCCATTTAATGTCCAAAACATTAATGACCAAAATATTTGTATTTACTTCTAAGATAAGATAAACATAAAGTTTAGCAGAAATAAAAGCAGCTTTTAAAGCTGCTAAACTTAGGAAAAATAATGAGAATGAAATTCATAAATGATAAGAAGAGGCGTATGGCTTGTTGTTTGTGAAATCTATATAGAAAGATAAAACATAGAAATTAAGGAGATAAAAAGATGAATAAAAAATTAGTATTTACAGCACTTGCAGTTATGACATTAGCATTTACAGGATGTGGCGCACAAACAAGCACACAGGTTCCAGCAACTAGCACAGAAGCTACAGTAGAAACAGCGGAAGAAACAGGTACAGTAACAGTTGTACATTCATTAGGGGAAACACCAGTACCTAAAAATCCTAAAAATATTGTAGTATTAGAACTTGGTATTTTAGATGCGCTTTCTGCATTAGAAGTAGAAGTAGCAGGAGTACCACTTAGTAGTGCACTTCCAGAGTACTTAAATAGCTATACAGATGAAAGTGTTTATACAAATGTAGGTTCATTAAAAGAATTAGATATGGAAGCAATTTATGCACTTGAGCCAGAACTTATTATCATTGGTGGCAGACAAGCAGATTACTATGAAGAACTTAGCAAAATCGCACCAACAATCAATTTAGCAGTAGATAATACAGATTACATGGCATCATTTAAAACAAATATGGATTACTTAGGACAAATCTTCGGTAAAGAAGCGGAAGTAGCAGAAAAAGTAGCAGCAGTAGAAGAAAAAGTTGAAGCACTTACAGAAAAAGCAACTGAAATGGATGTAACAGGTCTTATTGCTCTTGCAAATGATGGCGCATTTAGCGTATATGGTCCAGGTTCAAGATTCGGAATTATCCATGATACATTTGGCATCAAACCAGTAGATGAAACAATTGAAGTTTCAACACATGGTCAAAATGCATCATTTGAATATATTGTAGAACAAGACCCAGATTACTTATTTGTAGTAGACCGCGCTGCAGTAGCAGGTGGAGGTACATCAGCAGAAGAATTATTCAGCAATGAATTAATGACAACAACATCAGCTTATAAAAATGATAACATCGTTTACTTAGATGCAAACGTATGGTATACAGCAGGTGGTGGATTCACAGGAACTGAAACGATGGTAGATGAAATTTCAACAGCTCTTGATAAATAGTAAAAAAGCATATTAACGCTTATAAAAAGCCTAGCACAATCTTATTCTAATGTATGCAATAGTAGAATGAGGTTGTGCTAGGCTTCTTTATTTAGATAATTTGGATAAGATTAAATTAGTGTATATAAGTAGTACTTACTAAGATGTTTTGTAGGATATCTGTTGGAATTTCAAATTCCTGAATGCCCATAGAACCAGGACCTACTGTATATTTATCAAAAGAAATCACAAGTTTACCTTCATTTGTGATATAGAAGGCTTGGTTGGCATCAATTTTATCAAAACCATCAATGCCATCTGAATCTTTTCCAATCCAGTAAGAGAGGCTCTCATCATTTGCCATACGGTCTTTCATTTGTGTTTTGATATTTTCTGAGATGACATCGATATAGCTCTCATCTTTAAACAGGCTAGGGAGCGTAATTAAGATTTCATTTTGTTTATCAATAGTATCATAAGTTATAGTTGTAGAAGATGAGGCAACAGTATTTACAACATAGCGACCTATAGAGAGAATTTGATCATTATCTGTTTTAACTTCAAAGCCAGAAGTTGTACCCAGATGGCCGCCTTCTGCATAAGTTTTCATATTTTCTACTTCTTTTTGAAACGCATCATAGAGTGCTTTGTTTTCGGCTAAGTATTTTTCATTTAGTGCATTTTGTAAGTCTTTATTTTCTAAGCCTTCAATAACAGGTGTATTTATTTGGGCGTTATAAGTGTCTTCATTAAAGTCAAATTGTCTAAAGGTTACAACCTCTACAAGTTTACCAAGGACAGGAATATTACTGAGTGATTGTGCAAATGTAGGACTTAAATTAGCAGTTCCTACGAAGCAAGCTGTAACGATAGCAGCAGTTGTACCAAAGTTTTTCATGTATTTTTTCATTTTAAATTTACTTCCTTTCTTTAACACAATTATATTTTCTGATAGAGGGTCACTTTCTGTGAAATCATGTAGGCCTTCTTTTATGGCATCTAAAACGATGTTGTCTAGTTCTTCAGGAATTTCAATGTTGTTATAGTAGTCATTAAGCTGCGTTTCAATCTCATGCATTTCAGATTTAGTAGCATTAAAATCCTTGATTTTTAAGTTTTGTGAATTTAAATTAGTTTGGTTTGATTTTTTTTTGCTCATAGGGCACTCCTTTTATATTTACTAGCTATTAAGCTTTACTTTCATTTTCTTTAAGGCACGATATAATGTGGACTTAACAGTACTAAGATTCTGGTCAATAGCAGAAGCAATCTCCTTAAGCTCTAGGCCTTCAAAGTAGCGTAGCATCACAATGGTTCGTTCATTTTCATTTAAGGCATTAAGCGCATCCTCGATTTCAAGGTGTTGATAAGCATCTTCCTGCGATGAAGATAAAAAAGGATTTGATAAGAATTCGCCTTCGGATGTTACTATGTAATGACCATGCTTTGCAAGATGCGTTTTACAAGTATTAATAAGAATACGGCAGAACCAAGTGTGAAGATATTGTTTATGCTTGAGGGTATGTTGATACTTTAATGCTTTTACTATGGTGTCCTGAATAATGTCTAAGGCATCTTCCTTGTTTTTCACATAACTATAGGCGATGCGATAATGCTGTGTTTTAGTTTGTAAGATATAATCAATAATTTCATTTTCCATCGTTTTTAACCTTCTATATGTGTTTATTTTACTTATTAGACTAGGACGGTATATGAAAAGTTTCAAGGAATAAAAAAAATATAGGAGGTTGTACACCATTTTTGAGGACAGGACATATGATGAATTGAAATAATATTCATCTAACAGGAGGCAATTATGGATAAGTCCATTAGTCTAACGCCATTTGACATCACAAGTAGCAAGGCACAATCAGAAATAATTCCAGAAGGTGTGAAAGATATTAAGGCACCTGATTTTTGGAATAAAGGGTACAAGGGGAGAGGTGTAACAATTGCCATTATAGATACAGGTGTAGAGGTGAATCATCCAGATTTAAAGGATAGAATTATAGGGGGAAGAAATTTTACTAGTGAAGATGGTGGAGATGTAAATAGATACAATGATTACAATGGTCATGGAACCCATGTAGCAGGCATTATTGCAGCTTCTGCAAATGGTACAGGCGTTGTGGGCGTTGCTCCAGAAGCAAGTCTTTTGATCTTAAAGATATTAGACCGCGATGGCAATGGGACTTATGAAAGCGCTATTGCAGCACTTAAGTATGCCATAACTCAAGGGGTAGATGTCATTTCTATGTCTTTAGGCGGACCTGTAGATGTACCTGAATTACATGCAGCTATTCAAGAAGCAGTAAGCAAGGAAATCGTTGTGATATGTGCTGCAGCTAACTCAGGAGATGGCAATGCATTAACTCCGGAGTATGCATATCCTGCTTATTATAGCGAGGTTATTTCAGTAGGCGCTGCTACAAGCAGTAAGCGCGTGGCAGGTTTTTCTAATTCAAATAATCAAGTAGATTTAATAGCACCAGGCGTGAATATCCTTTCAACTTATCTTAATAGTAGTTATGCCAGGCTTTCAGGAACCTCTATGGCAGCACCATATGTAACAGGAGCAGTAGCGCTGTTGATTAACTGGGGGATGGAACGATTTGGCAGGAAACTTACGGAATTGGAGATTTATGCACAGCTTGTAAGAAGGGCGGTTTCAGTAGGACTTCCAGCAACAGCAGAAGGGAATGGCATGCTTTATTTAACAGTGCAAGATGTACTTGAACAAATGTTAAGAAATAATAGGCTTACTTAGTTAAAAGCTGGTAGATTAGTGAGATAATCATTAATCTGCCAGCTTTTTAGCTTTTTTTAGACGAATGCTAGAGGGAGATATTCCTAATAGTTTTTTGAAGCAAGTAGAGAAGTAGGTGGCATTTTTGAAGCCACATTTAAAAGCAATAATTTGAATAGGATGGTCAGTGGTTGTCAGCAGATATTTAGCTAATTTAATACGTTCTTGAAGAATATATTCACTGAAGCTTAGGCCTACCTCTAATTTAAAAAGATTACATAAGTAACATTTATTGATATTCACGTTATCACAAACAATATCTAAGGTCAGCTCATCTTGCAAGTGGGTATGAATGTATTTTAGGGCATTTTTGATATGTGCATTTTGTTGTTTTTCTATTTTATACATATAGCAGGAGCTATAGGCAGTGATGATTTTTTCGCCAAGGTCAATAAATTCATTAAAAGTAATAAGCGCAACAAGCTGGTCATTCTCCCAACAGCACTCATGCAAAGAAACATTTTCTTTTAATAAGATAAAGTTATAGATGCTATGATTTAAGGCAGTTAAAAAACAGCGCTGTGCGGCAAGGCTATTAAAATGAAGTTGAGAGGCCTGCTTCGTAAAAAGCTCAAGGGCTTGTTTGGTATTACCGCAGTATAGCAAAGTACAAATTTCTAGGTGATTATAAATTATGTGTGTCATAAATAACTCCTTTGTAACTCATAAAAAATAGAAAATCTAAAAATAACTAAAAAATACTCAAATATTTTAAAACATGGCTTTATTATAGCATGATATGATTTAAAAAGTTAGTCATAGCTAACTAAAAAATAAACATAAGTAAAAAATAATAAAATTATAAATAAATGTACAGGAGGAAATTATGTTAAATATAAAAAGAGGTTTTTTAGTAGGTATAATAGTTGCACTAGGTGCACTTTCGGTAGGATGCGGTAGCACACAAGTTTCACAGCAGGCAGATCAAAATACCAAACAAGAGGTAGTACAAACAGGACAAACAGAACAAGCAGACAAGCAAGAAGATATGGCAACTGGTGAAACTGAATTTACAGATCGCGTAGTGGTTTCATCAGTAGCAGGGGTTCAAATATTAGATGCTTTAGGCATACCTATGGTGGGTGTACCAACTAGTAGTTATGAATTACCAGAAAGTGTACAGGGAGTTACGCAAATTGGTAGTGCCATGTCACCAGATATGGAGGTGATTACTTCTTTGGAACCGACGGTCGTTATTTCTGTAGACTCTTTATCAGAAGACTTAAAGTCACAATTTGAAACATTAGGCATTGCATCAGAGTTCATTAACTTATCAAGCTATGAAGGTCTTAAAGAAAGCATTATATTTTTAGGTGAAAGATTTAATGTAAGTGAAAAGGCAGCTGAATTAGTAGGTAGTTTAGAGGCTAAAGAAGCAAGCATTCAAGAAATGGTGGAAGAGAAGGAATCCCCTACTGCACTTATTATCTTCGGTGCAGGACAAAGCTTTATGGTAGCTTCAGAGGCATCATATGTAGGAGACCTTGCAAAACGCGTGGGGATAACGAATGTAATTGAAAATACTACAACTGGATTTTCACCAGTAGATATGGAATATTTAGCGCATCAAAATCCAGAGTATATTTTATTTATGGCACATGCAAATCCAGAAGAATCATTAGCAGCTTTTAAATCAGAATTTGAAACAAATGCTGCATGGCAAAACTTTGAGGCGGTAAAAAATGATAGGGTAGTGGCACTAGAAACAGAGTATTTCGGGATGAGTGCAAACCTATTAGTTGTAGATGCTATGGAAAAGTTAGTAGAAATCGTATATGCGGAGTAATGAAAAATGAAGAAAAATATATGGGCATTTAGCATAGTAAGTGTATTACTTGTCATAAGTATTTTACTTGCCATCTCTGTAGGAAGCGTCATGGTGCCTATAGAGGAAGTGATCAGCGCTATTTTTCATGGCGGTGGTGGAAGTGGCGGCATTGTAAGAGATATTCGTATTCCAAGGGTTATCATGGCCGTATTAGTAGGGGCAAACTTGTCTGTGGCGGGGGTACTTTTACAAGGGGTTATGCGAAATCCTCTAGCAGACCCTGGGATTACAGGGATTTCTTCAGGAGCAGGTGTAGTAGTAATGATTGTGATGCTATACTTCCCTGGGGCCACAAAAAGTATGGCCCTCTTTGGGTTTATTGGTGGAATGATGGCCTGCTTTATGATTTATTCTTTGGCATGGAAGAAGGGCATTTCAGCTATACGCATTATTTTGGCAGGGGTTGCTGTAAATGCCATGTTAGGCGGTTTATCCAGTATGATTTCTATTTTAAATAGTGAGAGTCTTTCGGGTGTACTTACATGGCTTAATGGTGACTTAGGTAAAAAAAGTTGGGCACAAGTACGTGCTATGAGTGTTTACACAGTGGTAGGACTTACCTTTGCCTTTGCTATGAGTAAAAGCTGTGATGTGCTAGCGTTAGGTGACAAAAATGCCAAGAGCCTTGGATTTAATCCTAATAGGCTACGTATTTTAGTTTCAGTGGTGGCAGTACTGCTAGCTGGAATTTCAACAGCTTATGTAGGAATTATTGGTTTCATCGGACTAGTTGTCCCACATATTTCAAGAATGCTGATGGGCTCTGAGCATAGAATTTTAATGCCGTTTACAGCTTTATTTGGGGCGCTGACATTACTTGTAGCAGATACATTAGGTAGAACGGTAACTGCACCTTATGAGATTCCAGTAGGAATTATTATGACAGTTATAGGTGGACCATTCTTTTTATATCTTTTAAGAAAGGATGATAAAAATTATGGAAGTTAAAAATATAGATTTTACATATGGGGGTAAACCCTTTATTGAAAACTTAAGCACAGTGATTGAAACAGGTAAGATTACAACGATTATAGGGCCAAATGGCTCAGGTAAATCAACACTTTTAAATGTTGTAGTCAATCAGCTAACGCCTCAGAGTGGTCATGTTATTTTAAATGGACGTAATCTTAGTACAATGCCAATCAAAGAAATTGCAAAAGAGATGACAATCGTTCATCAGCAAAATGCAGCACCTGGGGATTTAACAGTGGAGCGATTGGTAAGCTTTGGGAGATGTCCTTATCAAGGATTTTTTTCTGCAAAAGATGAAGAGAATGAAGAGAGTATTAACTGGGCACTCAAAGTAACAAACTTAAAAGATATGGCCCATAAAAGGATTAGTCAGCTTTCAGGCGGTGAAAGACAAAGAGCATGGATCGCTATGGCACTGGCACAAAAAACAAAAATTTTATTTTTAGATGAGCCAACGACTTATTTAGATATTCACTATCAGCTGGACATCTTAAATTTAGTGAAACAGCTTAATAAGGAGTATGGCATGACGATTGTCATGGTTTTACATGATATTAATCAAGCAATTTTATTTAGTCATAATCTACTGATTATGAAAGGTGGTAGCTTGCTTTATGCCGGCTCGGTAGAAGAAGGTATTACAAAAGAAAGATTAAAGGAAGTCTATAATATTGAGGCAGATATTCGCTGGTGTCCTAAAAATAAATGTCAGTATATCGTGCCTATTGTATCAGGGATTGTAAGTTAATCTTAAATAAAAATTAATAGAGGTGAAATATGAAAGTATTAGTAACATATTCAAGTAAAACAGGTAACACAAAGAAATTAGCAGAAGGTATTTTTGAAGGCTTAGAAGTAGCTGATAAACAAATTATGCCAATGAAAGAAGTAACAGATTTAGCAGCTTATGATGTGGTATTAGCAGGATACTGGGTAGACAAAGCGGGCCCAAATGAAGAAGCTAAAGTATTTTTACAAGGTTTAGAAAACAAGGTAGTAGGCCTCTTTGCCACATTAGGTTTCTGGCCAGATTCAGAGCATGCTTGGCAATCATTATGTAATGGGGAAGCATTAGTAAAAGATAAAAATAAGGTTATTGCAAAATACATTTGCCAAGGTAAATTAGATTCTAAGATCATCCAGATGTTTGAGAAGTTGCCACAAGACAACCCACATGCAGTCACACCAGAAAAAAGAAAACGCTATGAAATTGCTGCAAATCACCCAAGTAAGGTAGACCTTCTTGCAGGGGCTGAGTTGTTTAATGAAAGGCTGAAGGCAAATGTTTAGTCAGCGTATAAAAACCCATCATAGTGCCATGGCAAGTGGCAATAAATATTTGCTGGGCGTTAAAAATGTAGAGGAAGTACTTTCTAGTCCAAATGAAAGTGCCCACGAAAAAAATGCAACGATTTATATTCATGTACCATTTTGCAAGAAGATTTGTAGTTTCTGCAATATGCGAAGAAGTCTACAAGAACCTAGTACACAGTATGCAGACTTAATTGTCAGGGAAATAGAGAATTACGGAAAGTTTAATTACATACAAGATACAGTATTTGATGCAGTTTACTTTGGTGGTGGTACCCCAACTACCTTATCTGGAGAGGCATTAGCGAAGATTTTAAAGGCACTTAAGCACACTTTTCGCTTGACAGCTAATGCAGAAATTACCATAGAAACTACAGTGACTGAGTTAACCTCAGAAAAAATAAAGACCTTAGTAGCGGCTGGAGTAAATCGTTTTTCAGTAGGTATTCAGACATTTGATGAAGAAGGCAGAAAGTTGATGGGGAGAGTTGGTAGTGGTACCCAGGCGTATAAAAAGCTTAAGGAACTTAAAAGTTATGAAAATGTTACAGTAAGTATGGACCTTATTTATAATTATCCAAAGCAAACTATGGCGAGTTTATATAGTGATTTAGATAAAATTATAGCTTTGGATTTGGATGGATTTTCCATGTACTCCCTTATTAATATGAAGGAAACAGCTATAGAGGGGGCACAAAGTCAGGAAAACGATGAGGTTATGTTTTTTGCCATTAGTGAATATATGAAAAAGGCTGGTTATAATTTTTTAGAGCTTACGAAGATGGTAAAGAAAGATGCCTATAAATATATTAGCAACCGTCATCAAGGTGCAGATACATTACCTCTTGGTGCAGGGGCAGGTGGCTCCATAGGCGGGCTTGCTATGATGAATCCTATAAAGTTAGAGGAATATGAAAAGAGTGTGCAAGAGTTTAATACAAGAAGTGGGATGCATTTTAAAAGTGACTATAAGCAGGTTGTAAAATTCAAAGGGGATTTGCAGATGTTATATCTTCCAAAGAATGAAAGCTTATATAAAGAGCGCATGAAATATGAAGAGGTCTTAGAACAGTTAGTAACACAAGAAATGGTAGTACCGGAAGCAACGTATTACCGTTTAACGACTAAAGGAATATTCTGGGGCAACACAATTTCAAGGCAGTTATCATTACTCATATAAAATAAGTTATTTAATGTCATGCATCATCTCATTAGAGCTAAAAGTAAAATGAAGGGACAAGTTATGAAATAAAGTATGTTACATAGAATTAGCATAAGTGTTACCTGTTTGTAATATAAGGAGAATATAATGAAAGAAATACAGAAAATAGTATTTGCAAGGGGGATATTATGCTAATTTTAAAAAAATGGATAAGTGGCATTGCTTTAGCAAGTCTATGTGTCTCCACGGCTTATGGCGCTACTAATAGTGATGCGAATCTAGTAGAAAAAGCAAGCTTTGCCAAAAGCCTAGATGATTTACAGACAGGAAGTAATAAGATAGATGTAATGCTAGAAGGAAATTTAACAAGAGAAGAAGCTGCCGTACTTATTGTAGAAGCATTAGGCTACAAGAGTTTAGCTGCAAATTATGAAAACAGCAATAGCTTCAAAGATGTAACAACACATAAAGGTGAGATTAATTTAGTAAAAGCTTTAGGCCTTATGAACGGGACTAGTCAAAATGCTTTTAATCCCAAAGCCTATGTGAGCGCAGAAAGTGCCAAGACAATCATTAGCCGTATACAAGCTAAGTTAGAAACACCACTCAAATGGCAGCATGCCTGCTATGCAATTAGTTCAAGCAGTCAGATGGACCGCATTACAAATTATGATGCTATCAGTTTTGGGTGGGCAAGTTTAGCTTATAATAATGGTGATTTCTCAGTAAGTACAACAAGTGGAGACTTTAAAGTACCATCTAGTTTTGAGATTCCTGTGGATTTGGCACAAAATAATGGAGTAGAAACGTATCTAATGGTTTACTATGATAACAAAGATAATGCAGTAAATAAGCTTTTTACAGATCAAGCTAAACGTAACCAGCTTATTAAGGAACTTGTCAGTTTATGTAATGGCGTGACTAAAGAGGGGCAGACAAGAAGTTTTGACGGTCTTACCATAGACTTTGAGCAATTTTACAGTAGCGATTTAAAGGCACCTTATATGACTTTCTTAAAAGAACTTAAAGCCGCTTTAGCTGCCCAAGGTAAAAGGCTCAATGTAGCGGTTCAGCCAACTACTAATTTTAAGGGCTATGACTATAAGGGCATTGGTGAAGTCGCAGATCATGTCATCCTTATGGCACATGACTATGGTGCAAAGACCTTAACAGCAAACGATCAAGCAGCAGGTACTACGAATACGCCAATAACGCCAATCAAGGCAGTTTATGGTACCTTAGAAGAAGCTGTAAATGCCATCTCAAATAAAGATAAAATCGCCCTTCAAATCAGCTATGCTAGTGTGCAGTGGCAAGTAAAAAACAACAAGGTTACAAATAGCAGTGCTTTTACACCAAGCTATGCACAAATCCAAAGTCGCTTAAATACAGTAGGCACTACTATACATTTCGATGAAACAACTCAAGATACATATGCCACCTACGAAGCAGATGGGATGAAAAATGTGATTTGGTATGAAGACCAAAGAAGTACACAGGCAAAAATTGATTTAGCCAAGCTTCTAGGCATCACAAGTGTCTCTTACTGGCGTTTAGGCAATATGCCAAATTAAAAAATGGTATGAGATTTAACAAATAGTGGAATTTACATTAAAATAAAAAATAAAAATATAATTTTTAGTTGAAAATAATAATATTTTCTAATAAAATAGAGGTAGAGATAAACAACACGCAGAGGTGGCGGAATGGCAGACGCGCTAGATTCAGGTTCTAGTACCAGCAATGGTGTGGGGGTTCAAGTCCCCTTCTCTGTATCAATCTCAAGTGGTGTTTTAAATTTCTACATAGGAGAGCCCTCCAGCCTATTATCAAGGCTTTGGAGGGCCTTTTTTTGCTGTGGGAAAATATTAAAAAGAAAGTTGAATGTAAAAAAATATTACTTAGTCTATAGCCGAATTTAATTAAGTTTTAAGCAATAAGTGGGGATTTTATTTTTTTAGGACATATATCTTAGTGTAGGAACGAAGTTAAAACTCAAAGGCATAAACCAGAAAGCTTAATCTTTAATCCCAATACCAAGTGCTAGAACTTTTTTAGGGGAGGCAGGCGATGGAGGGCTGCGATGATGCAGGGACGGTGGCGTTAGTGAGATAGACACAGTGACTGCAAATTTTAGAACAATCCTATTATCAGAAGGCCTTTGAACTTTGCAAGGATCCAGGGCTATAGCAGAGTCTATAGTTTAAACATGTAGCAAGGAAAAAGGGTAAGCCTCCCACTTCTTCTGATCTTTATAAGGTACAAATGAATAAGCAGCTTCCAAGTAGGCAAGTTTTCACTGAGATGAAGTAAATCCTTGGGAGGCGATTGATGGATTTTTAGTGATGCAAAAGCTGCTTATAAGTGGGTGCTTGAAAGAAAAGAGGAGGCTGAGAAGATAGGGTACAAGGTGTAACAATACATAGCATTGCAAAAGAAATAAGTTCATTTTACGAGGTAAAATGAACTTATTTCTTTTTTTGTTTAACTAAAATGAACTTCTTAAAAATAATATTTGAACTTTCTGGATTAAATACTTGAACTTTAAAGAGGTGAGTGATATTATTAGAACAAAATAAATGAACTTTTTTGAATTTTTAAAGAATAGTATATTTGATGAGTCAAGAAGGGGAATGAATGATGGCTGATAAAATATTTGCAGAACGATTTAAGGAAGCAATGAACAAACAGGGAATGAAACAGGTTGATTTGATTCGAGCGGCAACTACGGGGGGAATTAAACTTGGCAAGAGTCAAATCAGTCAATATGTAAGTGGAAAAGCAGTGCCTAGAGAAAATATTGGTCATTTCCTTGCGGAGATTTTGAATGTTGATGTTAAGTGGTTATATGGTAAAGATTTAAAATCTGATGGGACTGGTAATGACAATATGGTGAGGTTATCTAGTGAATGTGCTAGAGGAGAAAGGGGAATAAGTATGCGTGAATTTAAAAAATCATCAAAGTTAGATAATGTTTTATATGATGTAAGGGGGCCTGTTGTAGAGGAAGCAACAAGGATGGAGGAAAGTGGTACACATGTACTAAAGCTGAATATCGGGAATCCGGCACCATTTGGTTTTCGTACACCAGATGAGGTTATATATGATATGCAAAGGCAATTAACAGCGTGCGAGGGATATTCAGCAGCTAAAGGACTTTTTTCTGCTAGAAAAGCAATTATGCAATATGCTCAGCTTAAAAACATTCCTAATGTTTCTATAGAAGATATTTATACAGGAAATGGTGTAAGTGAACTCATTAATTTGAGTATGTCTGCATTACTTGATAATGGTGATGAAGTGCTAGTTCCTGCACCAGATTATCCATTGTGGACTGCTTGCGTAACATTAGCAGGTGGAAAGGCAGTTCATTATATTTGCGACGAACAAGCTGAGTGGTATCCTGATATGGAGGATATAAAAAAGAAGATAACTGACAAGACAAAAGCAATTGTAATTATTAACCCTAATAATCCTACAGGGGCATTATATCCAAAAGAGATTCTGCAGCAAATTGTAAATATTGCAAGGGAACATCAGCTTATTATTTTTTCAGATGAAATATATGATCGTTTAGTAATGGACGGAGAAGAACATATATCTATTGCATCATTAGCACCAGATTTATTTTGTGTTACTTTTAGCGGCTTATCAAAGTCACATATGATTGCGGGATTTAGAATAGGTTGGATGGTTCTGAGTGGGAATAAAAATATGGCGAGAGATTATATGCAAGGGCTTAATATGCTATCCAACATGAGGCTTTGTTCAAATGTACCAGCTCAATCGATTGTTCAAACTGCACTGGGTGGTTATCAAAGTGTTAATAACTATATTGTCCCAGGGGGAAGAGTATATGAACAACGAGAATATATATATAAGGCGCTTAATGATATACCAGGAGTAAGTGCGGTAAAGCCTAAAGCTGCATTTTATATTTTTCCTAAAATAGATATTAAAAAGTTTAATATTTTGGATGATGAGAAGTTTGCACTGGATTTATTGAGAGATAAGAAAATACTCATTATACATGGTGGAGGATTTAATTGGGGAAAACCAGATCATTTCCGTGTTGTTTATTTGCCACGTATAGAGGTGTTAGAGGATGCTGTTAAAAAGATTGGTGATTTTCTCAGTTACTATAAACAATAATTAAAATAAAGCGGCTAACGTTGCATTATCAGCTTAAATTTTGAGCTTGAAATATGAAAGTTAGAAGTTGAACTTTCATACGCTATGAAAAGGGAGTTATTGCGAAATAAATTTCACAATAACTCCCTTTAACAGTTGGTTTCTCTATACTTTATGGCGGGACTTAATATTTTAAAACTTTTTAATTTTATTGTCTATAAATATTTACAATATTTGCAATAGTGTGATATTATATTTTTGAGGTTAAGGAATAATTTGGTAGATATATCATTCATTAACTAATAGCGCTTAGGTTAATAAGGTTTTGGGAGGGGAGACTTAATGGTATAAAGATGCTACTAAAAGGTTGTTCTACATATCTCATAGTATTGATACATTAAAAATGGTCAAGAAATTAATTGGGGAGGGGATTTTGAATGAGTCATTCACTTAAGGTAAAGACAGCAAAAGTTTTGATGCTTGCAATGATGGGGACTTGTATAAGCACTACAATATGGGCAGAAGAAACACCAGTAAATGTAGTGCAAGAGGCCGGCAGCGTAGATGGGGGCGCAGCTGAAGAAGATAGTAATACAGTTGGGGCTGTAGAAGTATCAGAAGCTACGGAAAAAGTAGAGGGAGTAGAAGAAAATGTGCAAGCACCTGAGCTGGGGGAAGAAATAGTTGCCGATGAAAATAGTGAGAAAGCAGCTAAGGAAACAGATAATGAAGAGTGCCTATCATCAGAGATTATTGAAGATGATACGACAGGATTATCTGAAAAATTAGCTAAGATTAAAAATACTTTACCAATGAATAGACCATTATGGATTGCAGGAAACTTTAATTTCTTTATTTTTGATACGCATGAGATGACAAATGGGGATTCCGAAGGACGTGTAGCAGTAGGCAAAAAGGCAATTTATAACCAATATGCTATTGCTCAAACGATAACAACTGAGGAAAATCAATATCCGGTAGCTGTTGTGTTAGGTAATGGGGGGAGCTTCTCATTAACAAGTGGTCAAGTAAGTGGCAATATTATTACAGATAGCAAAGACAATGTGACATTACAATATGCAGGTGCGGGTGCTATAGATGAAATGAATGTCAATAATGATATCATTGATTTTGCAGCACTTCAGAAAAAGTACATTGTGTTATCTTATTTCTTAGCACTGAAGGTACCTACAGGAACAGTACAATATAATCAGTATAATAAGAATTGCTTAGAATTAAAGGCGTCTGATGATGCAGATAAGATGGTAGTCTTTACATTGCCACCAGATGTAACAAGCTTAGGTGAAATCCAAATTTCTAATATTGACATGGAAAAACAACCTACGATTGTCATTAACTCTATGGGAAATGCCATTGGCCAGACAGCCCAAATGATGATTAATGGTAGCAGTGAACTTGCAAAGTCTTATGCAGGCAGAATTATTTGGAATTTACCACTTGCAATGCCGGGGCATGATATACCAATCGCAGGAACGATTTATGGCAGTGTACTTGCACCAACAGGTGATTTTAGAGTAGCAGGCTATGGCAATATTGAGGGAACATTTATTGCAAATTCATTTGTTTCCAAAGGTAATTTCGAAGGTCATAACAATCCATTTATAGGCAAATTACCACCAATTACTTGTCCTAATTTAGAGGAATTAGAGTACTGGATGAATTTACAGCCATAAAAAGCAAAAAACAAAGGAAGTGCTATGGAACGATTTAAACCGTTTCATAGCACTTCCTTTGTTTTTGTACTTGAATAAATTTAATTAAAATGGGTAAAGTAATTGAGGTTAATTTATACAACATAGAGGAGTGAAAATATGAGAAAACAACGCAGAGGACTTATAATGTGCATGGTGGTTATACTAGCATTGCAATTATGTATGAGTATTTATGCCAGCACTAGTCAAAACATGCAAAATTCCAAGAACATAGTAGAATTCTTGAAAAAGAATGAAAAGGAATATTCAACATTGGAGCAGGCATTAGAAGCAGCTGGACTTACAGAGACATTAAAGGGTGAAGGTCCATTCACTATTTTCGTCCCAACCAACAGGGCTTTTGAACAATTACCAAAGGGTGCTTTAGAAAATCTTTTAAAGCCAGCCAATAAAGCACAACTTACAGATATACTCACATATCATGTTACAAAAGGTAAATTACCTGTTGAGGAAATTACTAAGTTAAATGGTCAAGACATTACGATGCTCAATGGTAAATCCGCTAAGATAGAAGTTAAAAATGGGGATGTCTATATTGATGGGGCTAAGGTTTTAAAAGCAGATGTTCCAGTAAGCAATGGTGTTATTCATGTTATTGATACAGTAATAATGCCTGAAAAATAGTAGATGAGAATAAAAGAATATAAAAGGTAATAATAATATGAAAGGCGTAAAAGATGCTTAATGCAGTATTTTTTATGCCTTCTTTTTATAAAAGTGTAAAATTACATAAAAAAGTTCATATTGACAAATATCGATATGAACTTTAATATAGATACATCAATAAATTTCGATGTGAGGAGAGCTATGGAAAATAAATATAAAAAGCATGCCATGATTTTCAAGGCTTTTTGTGATGAGAATCGTTTGATGATTTTAGAAATGCTTCAAAGCGGCGAGAAGTGTGCATGTAAGTTGTTAGATGAACTGAATATTGGGCAATCTACTTTATCGCATCATATGAAAATACTTTGTGAATCAGGAATTGTGGTAAGTCGAAAAGAAGGAAAATGGACACATTATGCCATTAGTGAAGAAGGCACATGCCATGCAAAGGCATTATTAAATGATTTGACTAAGGTGAATAATAGTGGTGAAGCTCAGGGAAAATGCTAATTCTAATAAAATAAATGATAGGACAATAAAATGAAAAAAGTTGATTTAACACAAGGGAAAGTAATGAATGTATTACTTGCTTTAGCACTGCCTATTATGGGAAGTTCACTGTTGCAGTTTACATACAACTTAGTGGATATGCTCTGGGTGGGGCATTTAGGGAGTGATGCTGTAGCAAGTATTGGGTCTTCTAGCTTTTTTGTAGCATTAGGTTATGCCATTAATGCCCTCATTATGATTGGTACAGGGATTAAGGTAGCACATAGTGTAGGAAAAGATGATACGAGAGAAGCTAAAGAATATATACAAACAGGAATGCAGATGAGCGGAATCATTGGCTTTATTTATGCCATAGTGCTCATTTTATGTGGGAAGAACTTTATTGGCTTTTTAGGTCTTAATAAAGTAGAAGTAGCTGCAAATGCTTATAGGTATTTGGCATGGAGTGCACCAATGCTATTTTTTGCATGCTTTAACAATGTATTTTCAAGGATATTTGCTAGCTTAGGCAATACCAAGAGTGCGCTTAAAATAAGTACTGTAGGGATTATAATCAATATTGTATTAGACCCTATTTTAATTTATATTTTCAAATGGGGCGTGATAGGGGCAGCAATTGCCACACTTATAGCCAATGTGGTTATGTTTGTAATGTACTTAGGTGTAGGTAAGGAATTTTTAAAGATAGATTTTAAGCAAAAGATAGACTTTGAAAAAATGAGTGAGATTACAAGACTCGGAACACCGATTGCTTTTCAGCGTATTCTATTTACCTTAATTAATATTTTACTGGCTAAGTTGATTGCTCAGTTTGGTTCAGATGCAGTAGCAGCGCAGAAGATAGGGATTCAAATAGAATCTGTAACTTATATGGTAACAGGTGGTTTAAATGGTGCAGTGGCTAGTTTTATAGGGCAGAACTATGGGGCTAAAAAAGGAGAACGACTTAGAAAAGGATATCAGACAGCTATAGGTGTAGGTATAGTTTATGCAGCCTTAAGTAGTCTTATCTTTTGGGTGTTCCCAGAGCAGCTTGCAGGTTTATTTGTAAAGGAAACTGCAACGATTGCCATTGCCGCAAGCTATCTGCGTATCATTGCCTATTCTCAGATTTTTAATGCCATGGAAATGGTATCTAATGGCTTTTTAACGGGGATTGGCAGACCTAAGATTCCATCTTATGTCAGTGTTATTTTTACAGCCTTAAGGTTGCCTATGGCATATATTTGTGTAAGCTTTCTTGGTGTTAATGGCATTTGGTGGAGTATAACGATTTCAACCATGTTAAAAGGCAGTGTCCTTGTGGGCATTTATCTTATAAGTATTAAAAATAAAATTACATTTACAGCTTAGTTTAAGCAAAAGAGGAGATTAAAATGGAAAAATTAAAAGTTGCATTCGTATGTGTGCATAATTCATGTAGAAGTCAGATGGCAGAAGCATTAGGTAAAAAGTTAGCTTCAGACGTATTTGAAAGTTATTCAGCAGGGACAGAGCTTAGACCACAGATTAATCAAGATGCAGTTAGAATTATCAAAGACTTACATGGCATTGACATGAACGAAACACAACGCAGTAAACTGCTTGAAGATATTCCAGAGGTAGATGTAGTCATTACAATGGGCTGTAATGTAAAATGCCCAAACTTACCATGTAAGCATAGAGAAGACTGGGGCCTTGAAGATCCAAGTGGCAAAGAAGATGAAGCATTCATTAAGACAGCTAAGATGATTGAACAAAAGGTACTTGAGCTAAAAGCAAGAATTGCAAATAAGGAAATTTAATAAGAGGTAGAAGAGGCAGTAGGAAATAAGTTTCTTATTGTCTCTTATTTTTAATTTGATAATGGATTTTTAATTTAATAATGGAGAAAAATGGTTGTATGATTAAATACATAATTTGAAGTAATGAGGGAATTACTAAAGAGGTAATAAAAATGAAAGGAGATATTAAATATGTCAGTAAATTCAAGCATCGGATGCACTGTGAATTCATGCAAGTATCATGCAAAATCGCAGGACAACTGTACACTTAGCAAAATTATGGTAGGAACACATGAGGCACATCCTACACAAGTAGCTTGTACAGATTGTGAATCTTTTGAGTTAGAGAAATAAATGTTATGAAGGAAGGAGACGATAAGCAAAAGAAAGAAAAGGTAAAACAGAAAGAAGGTAATAATGGAAAAGGCGTAATGATGTAGACATACACATTACGCCTTTTATAATTCTAAATCTTTAAATGTTATTTACAAAATTGAGTTAAATTAATTAGGGATATAGATTTCACAGTTATATAGATTTCACATTTACAAATTTTAGTTATTTATAGTTTTTAGTCATGTGAAATCATTGAGAGAAACCTATT
>DYCF01000038.1:37790-47895 GCA_019418225.1 Clostridiales bacterium
AAATTTTAGTTATTTATAGTTTTTAGTCATGTGAAATCATTGAGAGAAACCTATTAACCTACATGTATATTTTAAGGTTTTAGTTGGTTTCTCTATAAATTTTAGTTATTTATAGTTTTTAGTCATGTGAAATCATTGAGAGAAACCTATTGACCTACATGCATATTTCAAGTTTTTAGTTGGTTTCTCTAGAGCTTATAATGATAGCAAGCATCAGAGAATGACTAAGTAGGAGGGGACTAAATTTGAAGGAAGAAAAGGAAAAGAAGAGTTTTATGGAGAAGATGGCAACCTTTATTGTAGATAAACGAAAAGGAATGTTTTTGGCATTTATTATAGCTATGATTTTTTGTGCTATTTCTTCTAGCTGGGTTAAGGTAAATGATGATATTACGCAGTATTTGCCAGATACGACGCAGACAAGACAAGGGCTAAGCATTATGAATGATGAGTTCATGACATATGGTATGGCAGATGTGATGGTTGATAATGTTTCCTTTGAAAAGGCCAAGCAAATAGCTGATGAACTGGCTACAATTAAAGGAATTAAGTCAGTAGATTTTGATGAGACGACTGAACATTATAAAGATGCTAGTGCCCTATTTAAGGTAACCTTTGAGGGAAGAGAAACAGATGATATTAGTGTTGTGGCTATGAACAGTATGAAGGATAAGCTTCAAGGCTATGATACATATATTTCAAGCGTAGTAGGTGCAGGAAAAGCAGAGCTTATTCAAAATGAGATGAATACTGTTATGGTAATTGTTATTGTCATTATTTTAAGTGTGCTTTTATTTACAAGTCAGACGTATATGGAAATCCCTGTTTTGCTGATTACTTTTGGCGCTGCTGCACTTTTGAATATGGGGACGAACTTCTTATGTGGTGAAATCTCTTTCGTATCCAATTCGATTGCTGTTGTATTGCAGCTAGCATTGGCCATTGACTATGCGATTATCTTATGCCACCGTTATACGGAAGAACGTGAGCTGATGGCACCTAGAGAAGCTGTTATTACAGCACTTAGTAAGGCTATTCCAGAGATTGCATCATCTAGTTTAACAACTATTTCAGGTATGGTTGCCCTGATGTTTATGCAATTCCAATTAGGATTTGACCTTGGTAGGGTACTAATTAAAGCAATTTTATTTAGCTTGTTATCTGTGTTTACTTTAATGCCCGGGCTCTTACTCTTATTTTCACCTTGGATTGATAAAACGCACCATAAGAATTTCGTACCGAATATTACACTTTGGGGTAAATTTAGTGTAAAAACACGTTTTATTATTCCACCCATCTTTTTGGTGATATTAGTTGTAAGTCTTGTATTATCTAATAAATGTCACTATGTATATGGTTATTCAACACTTTCAACGATTAAAAAGAATGATTTGCAGATTTCTAAGAAGAAGATTAATGAAACATTTGGTAGTGATAATCTAGTTGTTATTATGGTGCCTACAGGTAACTATACAGCAGAAGAAAAAATGATTCGTGAGATAGAAGGGCTTTCCTTTGTAGATTCTGTTCAAGGTCTAGCGAATACAGAGGCGATGGATGGCTATATCCTTACAGAGGCGTTATCACCTCGTCAGTTTGCAGAGTTGACAGACTTAGATATTGAGGTGGCGAATATTTTATATTCAGCTTATGCAGCTAAGGAAGAAAGCTATGGAAAAATTGTAGCGGGCATTGATCATTATAGCGTGCCGCTTATAGATATGTTTGACTTCCTTTATGAGCAGAAAGAAGAGGGATATGTCACATTAGATGATGAAATGAATGACGAAATTGAAGATATTCATGAAGAGTTAGTAGATGCTAAACTTCAACTTAAAGGTGAAAATTATAGCCGTATTTTATTACATACAAGTTTAGATGAAGAAGGAGAAGAGACCTTTAGAGCCATTGATGGGCTTCATGAAATTATTAATAAATATTATGCAGAAGGTGGCTATGTGGTAGGGGATTCTACTAGTGACTATGACTTAAGTTCCAGCTTCGTAAGAGATAATATGATTATTAATATTTTATCAGCTTTATTTGTAACAGTGATTCTAATCTTTACTTTCCAATCAGCAGGGCTACCTATTTTGCTGATGATGATTATTGAAGGTAGTATATGGATGAACTTCTCAGAGCCGGTTTTAGCAGGAAATAATATGTTCTTCTTAAGTTACCTTATTGTAAGTTCTATTCAAATGGGCGCCAATATTGACTACGCTATTGTTATTACTAATAGATATCAGGAACTTAAGCGCTCTATGCCAAAGAAAGAGGCAGTTGTTGAAGCTTTAAATGAATCATTTCCAACTATTATTACTTCAGGCTGCATCCTAGCAGCAGCAGGTGTATTTATCGGATTTTTATCTTCCGATGAGGCGATTTCTTCTATTGGACTGTGTTTAGGCCGTGGAACTTCTATTTCAATTATTCTGGTTATGAGTGTTTTACCACAACTGTTATTGTTAGGTGATTTTCTTATTGAAAAAACAGCCTTTACGATTACCTTGCCAGATCATAGCCGCGGACAGAAAGGAAACCTTGCTATTGATGGACGCGTAAAAGGATACGTATCTGGTATGATTGATGGCGACTTTAAAGGACAGATTCAAGGGACATTAAGTGTGGCAGTAGATGGCGAGAAAAGGGAGGTAGCCGAAGATGACGAGAAAAAATAAATGGACAGCTTATCTTGTAGTAATATGTATGGTCTTTTCTGTATTTGGAAATGGCATAACTCTTTTTGGAGCAGAGCTTAAAAGTATAGAGCTTCACACCGTAGAAGATTTAATGAGTTTAGCAGAAAAATGCAAACTTGATACCTGGAGTCAAGGAAAGTATATAAAGCTTATGAATGACATTGACCTTTCTGGTAGTGGCTTCAATGGCATTCCCATTTTTGGAGGAGAATTTGATGGTGGCGGCTATACATTAAGTGGCCTTAGTATAGAAGGCAAGGGTCAGGCTCAGGGCTTTTTCCGTTATATAGAAGAAGGCGGCATGGTTAAGAACCTGACACTTAAAGGAAATGCTAGCACCAGTGGAACCAAGAAAATAGTAGGCGGCATAGCAGGACAAAATGCCGGGACGATTAAGGATTGTAATTTTATAGGGAATGTAAATGGTGAAAGTTACATAGGAGGCATAGCAGGCATTAATGAAGCAAATGGAAAAATCATTGGCGTGGTAGCCCAAGGTATTGTGACAGGAACGCATTACGTAGGTGGAATAGTAGGAGAAAATCTAGGCACTATTTTAATAAGTACCAATAAAGCTAAGGTTAATAATGCAGTGAGTGAGGTGGATGTGACACTTGAAAGTATAGAAAATCTTGATAAAGAGCACTTAAATGCATCAGAAAATATTAAATCTAACACAGATGTAGGAGGCATAGTAGGTTTTTCCACAGGCATTATTCAAGGCTGTGAAAATCAAGGTGTGATAGGTTATCAGCATATTGGCTATAACGTAGGCGGCATTGTAGGAAGACAATCAGGATATGTGAATGCGTGTGTAAATTATGGCGAGGTGTATGGCCGTAAGGATGTAGGGGGCATAGCAGGACAAATTGAGCCTTATATTACACTTCAGTTTTCAGAAGGTAAATTAGGGAGTTTGCAAGATGAGCTCAATAAATTACAGAGTCTCATGAATAAGGCGATTGCAGATACAAGTAGTTACTCTAATGATATATCAACACAGTTAAATAACACCAAGTCCTATGTAGATTCAGCCATTGATTCTACTAGCTCTTTAGTAAGACAAACTGAAACACTTTACAATGGTACCATGGATAGTGTCAATGATTTAAGTGCAAGGGTAAGCAGTACTTTAGACGATTTAGTGCCTATCTTAGATAAAGCTCGTACAATGGGTGATGACATAAGTGTGGCAGTAGATGAATTAAGAGAGGCTACTTCAGCTATTGAAGTGACTTCAGATAAGGGGCAACAAGTCCTTGATAAGCTGCAAGATGTCTTAGATAATTTTCAGGATAATGGAAAAGATTATACAAAAGCAATGGAAGCTATTTCTGATGCCATGAGTGACCTAAATAGCAGTATTGGGGATCAGGATAAGATGGCAGATGCTTTAAATGCACTTTCTAAAGGTTTTGAAGCTTTAGCTGATAGTTTTTCTAAAATGAGCAACGGGGTAAATGACTTTAAAGAGGCTATGAATGAGCTGAAGCAATGGATAAAAGAAGAGAAAGAATGGAATGACCTTGTGACGGGGTTAGAAGAAGTTAGTAAGGCTTTAGAAGAAGTAAGTAGTGCAACTGATGAGGTGATAGGAGCTGTAGGTGAGTTATTAAAGGCAATGGATGAAGGGGATATTACATCAGCGTTTAATAATTTACAAGCTGTATCTGCTAAATTTGTAAGTGCCATGAATCACCTAGAAAATGCTTTAGGAGCAATTAATAAGGATGATATTACAGGTACGGATATAGAAGCTGTGATTCAAGAGATTCAAGAAGGTACAAGCGCGCTACAAGAAGGGATGGAAGACGTGGAGGCAGCAATAGAAGACCTTCAAAAAGCAACTTCCAATGCGGAAAGTGAGGCAGCCCGTCAAAAGATAAAAGAAGGACTTAAAAAACTTCAAGATGCCTTAGGAAAATTAAATGAAGCGAGTAAGAAGATTACTAAGGCATTAGAAGGCCTCAAAGATAATAATGACAGTGGAGAACTTGAGCAAATTAAAAAGAAGCTAAGTGACGCCTTAAAGAATATGGGAGCAGCTATAGGCGATGTATCTAGTAGCATTTCTGAGATTCAAAAGGCACTTAATGAAGTAAATAATCAGATACAGCTTAAAAAATTACAGTCAGCTATGGATTTATTAGAAGAAGCAGTAGATAAGCTTATAACAGCAGCTAAAAATACAGATAAGGTAATCGATAGTGTAAAAGTAGCAGTTGATAAGTTTCAAGATACTGCCAAGTCAGCAGATGATGTAACTTCGAAAATAAAAGAGACCTTAGACAGTTTACATACCGTCAGCATAAAAGGCTCGGATGTCGCGGAGGAAATTCATAGCCTTATATCAGATTTAGCAGCAAAACCAACTATTACATTTCCGAATATTGATAGTAACTATATTCAAACAACAGATGATTTAAAAGGCTCTTTAAACAATGTTTCTAATAGCTTAGGGCTTTTGAATGATGTAATGCGTGAAAACAATGACATCATTGTTTCAGACCTAAAAAGTGTAAGTGATCAGCTTTATATTGTTATTAACCTATTAATAGATGCAACTATAGATAATGAAGCGTTAGATGGAGATTTAAGTGAATATCATGAAGATATTTCAGATCAAGATACGAATAATAATACCCAAGGCAAATTAGCAAAGTGTACAAATGAAGGTGAAATTCAAGGCGATGTGAATGTTGGTGGCGTTACAGGTTCTATGGCCATAGAATATGATTTTGACCCTGAAGATGATGTGACCAAGAAGGGAGATACATCTGCAAAGTTTCAGTATTTAACGCGAGCTGTTGTGAGAGAATGTGTGAATAAAGGAAGTGTTATTTCTAAGAAAAACTATGTGGGTGGTATTGTAGGACGCATGGACTTGGGTTCTGTTATAAGTTGTATGGGATATGGCAAGATACAAAGTAATGATGGGGATTATATAGGCGGTGTGGCAGGCGCATCATATAGTCATATCCTGGATAGCTTTGCGATGTGTGTACTGTCTGGAGGTAAAAATGTAGGTGGTATTGTAGGCTATGGCACCAAGTTGACACATAATTATGCAATGGTGGAAGTTGAGGCATATTCAGAAAGCGTAGGAGCGATAGCAGGTGCAGTTGAACAGATAAGTGAGCAAAGCGATAATTACTTTGTAGACCGCGGTATTGCAGCCATTGATAACATTAGTTATGCAGGAAAGGCAACCCCTATTTCCTATGAAGAGTTTATCAAAGCACCCAATCTCCCAAAAGAATTTACTTCTTTATCGTTAACCTTCATGGCTGATGGCGAGAGAGTAGGGGAGATACCTTTTAAATTTGGTGAAAGTATCAGTGAAAATGAGCTTCCACAGATTCCTGAAAAAGCAGGTTATTATGGAAGCTGGCCTAAATTTGACTATAGTGCCTTGACTTTTAGTGCAACACTAGAGGCTATTTATACACCATATACAACTGTAGTTGAAAGTACGACAAGTGAAGATGATAGGGCAGTGGCATTAATAAAAGGAGCCTTTGGCGCAGATGCAGTATTAAGTGTAACAAATGCGGATGTTGTACCACCTAAAGATGTGAGCAGCAATGCAAAAGTATGGGAAGTTACTATTGCGGATACAAATCTAGGTGTTTCTTCACAAGATCAAGCAGCTAAGGCAACAAGCAACCCCTATGAATTACGTTTATTAGTTGGTGAGAAGGGCAAAAATAATATTTATGTCTATCAAGAAGATGGTACATGGAAGAAAATCAATGCCAAGAAAAACGGTAGCTATGCAGTTGTTAGTATGGAAGGCAATAGTAGTATCTTTTGTATAGAGCATCAAAGCTTTTTAAAGGAGATTGTTACATTAATAGGCGGCGTACTGATTATGCTTTTAGGGATTACTGTAGGATTTAAGAAGAGAAAGACAAAGCAGATAGGGTTAAATAAGGGGTCAGAATCCTAAATGTAATAGAAATACTAAAAAGTGGTTAAAATAATCAAGATATAAGTCAAACGATAATATGGATAGAGGGAGACTCGAAATGATCTTGATTTTCATAGGTGGTTTCTTAATGGCCCTGGCAGATAGTGTGCCTGGGGTATCAGGAGGAACCATCGCTTTTTTACTTGGTTTTTATGATGATTTTATTAATTCACTCAGTAATCTGTTTTCTAGAAGACGGGAAACGAGGATAAAGGCTCTGCGGTTCTTGGTGAACCTTGGGGTAGGCTGGATCATAGGTTTTATTATGGCGGTATTAATCTTAACGACTGTATTTGAAAAGAATATTTATGCTGTAAGCTCTTTGTTTTTAGGCTTTATTGTCTTTTCCATTCCACTTATCTTGAAAGAAGAGAAGGAAGTACTTAAGGGGCACTATTTAAATTTGATTTTTACGGTGATAGGAGTTGTCATTGTAGGAGCTATTACGTATTTTAATCCAGTTTCAGGCGGTGGAAAGGTTGTTGATTTAACGCGCCTTAGTATAGGGTTAGCCATTTATGTATTTGTAGTCGCAATGGTGGCGATTTCAGCAATGATTTTACCAGGAATATCAGGCTCTACCCTACTTCTTATTTTTGGCCTTTACTTGCCTATTATGAATGCTATTAAAGAGCTTATTAAATTAAATTTTAAGGCATTGCCTGTGGTTGTTATATTTGGACTAGGCGTATTAACGGGGATTATTTTAGTTATTAAGCTGGTGAAAAATGCTCTAAGACATTATCGTAGCCAGACCATTTATACTATTTTGGGCTTAATGTTAGGTTCTCTATATGCGATTTGCATGGGACCTACAACTATAGAGGGTAATCATTTACCTATTAATTTTTCTAATTTCAGTATTATATTTTTCCTGATTGGAGGGCTCATAGTCCTAAGCTTACAAGGCATCAAGGAATATCGAACGATAAAGAAGGAGTAGAATACTGTAGATATTAGCGAAGATAATTTTAGCATGTAAACCTTATCAAAGGAAGGAAGTAGACAGATGAAAACAAAGATTATCAGTATCTTCTTGATAGTGTTGTTGGCAATTCCTAATATGTCTTATGCGAGTGCAAGCGCTCAGAACAATCAAATCATTAAAGAGTATATAGCACAAAGTGATATTTTTAAAGATAATATATACTATATTGCAGAACTTGTAATAGGTGCGCAACTAAGTAAGCAGGAGTTACAGGAGAATCAAAGAAGAATAGATCAGCAGCTAAAAGATATTGTAGGACTGCAAAAGCAAATTGAGGAGTACAATAATACTCTAAACTATGGAAGTGTTGATAGCAGAAATGCTACGATGCTATTAATTGTAACACATTTTTACAAGAATGCTTATGATGAACTGCTGATTTACATGAATTCAGATGATAAGACTGTAAGGTTTGAAGCCCTTGAAAGATTTTACTATGATATGAATACGGCTGCACAGAAGTTAGACTGGCTGGAACGCTTAATAAGCTAAATTTAAGATAAAGAAAGAGGAAGTCATACGAAATTAATTCGCATGACTTCCTCTTTTTTTACATTTAAAAGACTGTTATATGCTATTTAATAATAGTTACAATGACTTTACTTAATTCATTGGCGATAATAATATGTGTTTAAAGATTTTACAGACATTGTTTTAAGCAAGTTTTTAGGTCTTCATCAGGGGTACTGATAGGTGTAAGATTGAAGGTATCTACAAGATATTGCAAGACTCTAGGGCTTAAGAAAGCAGGCAAAGATGGTCCAAGATAAATACGTTTTACACCTAATGAAAGAAGGGCTAATAAATCAGCTACAGCCTTTTGTTCATACCAAGATAAAATAATAGAAAGAGGTAAGCCATTTACATCTGTTTCAAAGGCATCGGCAAGTGCGGTGGCAATGGCAACAGCTGAATAGACATCATTACATTGACCGACATCTAGAAGCCTTGGAAGACCAGCTACTGTACCAAAATCTAATTTATTAAAGCGATATTTACCGCAAGCAAGTGTAAGAATGATGCAATCATCAGGAACTTTTTTAGCAAACTCAGTATAGTAGTTACGTCCCGGCCTTGCCCCATCACAGCCACCGATAACGAAGAAGTGACGAATCTTACCTTCTTTGACAGCTTTGACGATTTCTTCGGCATGAGAAAGGGTAGCATGATGTCCAAAGCCTACAGTAATTTCATGTGGCGCTTGGTCTTCTTCGAAACCACCGAGTTCAAGTGCTTTTTCAATAATAGGGGTAAAGTCTTTTGTATTATCTTCAAGTGTAGGAATGAATTGTACACCGTCCCAACCTACAGTATTTGTGGTAAAGATGCGGTCTTTATAAGTTTCACGAGGGCGCATTAAACAGTTTGTGGTCATTAAGATACAACCAGGAATGCCATTAAACTGAGTTTGTTGATCTTGCCAAGCACCACCGAAGTTACCGACAAGATGCTTAAACTTTTTAAGTTCAGGATAACCATGTGCAGGAAGCATTTCACCATGCGTATAGATGTTGATGCCCTTACCTTCTGTTTGCTCGAGAAGCATATATAAATCTTTAAGATCATGGCCTGAGACAATAATAAAAGGTCCTTTTTTGATATGCACATTTACTGTATGAGGACTAGGATTTTTAAAGCATTCTGTATTGGCTTCATCTAAAGTTTTCATAACTTGAATACTCATGTCGCCTGTGCGCATGACCCATCTAATCATTTCTTCTACAGAAATATCATCTTTAGTAGCTGTTTCTAAGGCTCTAAAGTAAAACTGATCAACCTGATCATTGTAATAATTAAGGAAACGTGCTTGATGACCATAAGCACTAATCCCTTTAAGGCCATAAACCATCGTTTGTCTTAAGGAACGAATATCTTCATTTAAGTCTTTATCAAACATAATACCGGCACGTTTTGAGTCTGCTAACATCTGTTCTCTTGTATTACTTAAGTTATAAGTAGCAAACTCAGGGTATTCAATATCCATAGGTGCTTTTTGACGGAGTTCTTCTTTGATTTGTTGTGATTTTTTAAGCAGTTCTATATGAACTTCTGCATCAAAGTTAACATTGGTTAAAGTAGTAAAAAGACAATCTTCTACGAATTTGACGATTTCTTTATCAATGAGTTCGCCGCGTTCAATAAGAGGTACAGCATAACAGCTGATTCCCTTTAACTGATAAATAAGTAAGTCTTGTAGATTTGCGACTTCTGGAGTTTTTCCACAAACCCCTAATTTAGTACATCCTTTGCCACCAGCTGTTTGTTCACATTGGTAACAAAACATAGGATAATCCAATATATACAACCTCCTTTTAGTAAGAAAAATAATAATTTATAAATACAAATAAATCATATACATATAGTGTCAAATTAGAGGATATATTATTCTGAATCATAAGCGTAAACTTAAAACTAAATCTTTCCAGTAACAAAAATAATAAAAAT
>DYCF01000039.1:0-879 GCA_019418225.1 Clostridiales bacterium
TACACAAAAAAATATCCCGTATTTATACGGGTTACGGCGTTTCGCAAACGCCTAATAGGATTAATTTTAGGAGGTAACAAATAAAACAATTTGTAGTACATGATAGGCAATAAAGTAGAATCCCCATTTTAAATTTTTTATAATGGCAATATATAGATTTCACATTTATAAATTTAAGAATGGGGATGAATTTTAATGAGTAAATCAAAGAAGCGTTTTCTTGCTGTAATGAGTATAGTTGTTTTACTTGTAGTTACAATATTTAAACCAAGCATGACCACTGTTTTGGCAGCATATACACCTACGAGGATTATGCCGTTAGGAGATTCTATTACAGATTGTGACTTTTGGAGAACAATGCTTTTTAATAAGCTTACGGACAATGGTTATACTGTAGAATCAGTAGGCACACGTCCTGGCAAGCATGAAGGCCACTGGGGAATTCGTGTGACAGATATTGCTCAGTATGACCAGTTAGTGCCATGGCTTGATGCATCTAATCCAGATATTATTATAATGCATTTGGGGACAAATGATTGCTGGCAGGATGTAGAAACAAGTAAGATTATTGATGCTTATACTAAACTTGTAGGTCAAATGAGAGAGCATAATCCGAACATGATTATCGTTGTGGCACAAATTATACCACTTCATCCAGATGATGCGATTGATTATGATGCGAATGTAAAGGCGCTAAATGCAGCAATAGTAGATTGGGCAGCAACATTAACTACCGAGGCATCGCCTATTATTATCTGTGATCAATATACAGGGTTTGATGTGACTGTAGATACATATGATGGTGCACACCCAAGTCAATCAGGCAGCCAAAAAATCTGTGACAATTGGTATGAAACATTGGCACCAATTTTATCTGGA
>DYCF01000039.1:979-36624 GCA_019418225.1 Clostridiales bacterium
GAAACACCAGAGCCAACAGAAACACCAGAGCCAACAGAAACACCAGAGCCAACAGAAACACCAGAGCCAACAGTGACACCAGAGCCAACAGTGACACCAGAACCAACATCAGCACCTGATACAGAAGCATTAGTGTTAGAGTCTTCTGTAAGTAGCTGGGGTGGCGGTTATACTGTGACAATGTGTATTAAAAATACCTCTGATAAAGAAGTAACGGATTGGGAGCTAAGAGTAAATAAAGAGGATTTCGATATCACGAATATTTGGTGTGCTTCAGTTACTGAAGAGGCAGATGAATTAGTGATTAAGCCTATGGAATGGAACACAACAATCGCGACAGGTGCATCTGTAACATTTGGTTTCCAAGGTACAGGTGAAATAGTTGATGATTTTGCTTATACGCTTAAATAGAGCATTATAAAAAACTCGTAAGTTATTGAATATTAATCGCTTATGAGTTTTTTGCGTTAAATGAGGATATAATATTCGACAGATTTAAACTGAGTATTGATTTGTTCTTGCTGTTATGCTAAAATGGGTTAGAAATTTTGAATGTGTAAATTATAAATTAAATATATTACTAAGTTTTCTAGGGTTCCGTAGTTTTATGCTAGTCTGGTCCGAGAGAAAACACACAGTTTACTGTGGACACGGAGGGAGAAAAGCCTGGGAGATATTTAAATAATATCTCCCAGGCTTTTTTTCTATTATTTTTAGAAAGAAGAGGTAAAAGAAATGCGTAATTTTAGTTATAAAGAGGTTTATGTGGAAGATGGCAGACGTGTGTTAGAAATTAATATCTTGCCAGAAAAACATTGTAATTTTGATTGTATATTCTGTCCGATTGGTAGATCACAAAATAAGATAGATAAGCCAAAGGCATTTGATAATATAGAAGAGGATTTTAAAGAATTAGAAGATAGAATAGAAGAGACAAAGGCTGATTTAGTGTTTATTAATTCAAAAGGAGAGGCCTTAGTAAATGATAAGGTTAGTCTAATTATTGATATGATTAAGGCGAAAGGCGTGGCTGTGAGGTTATTATCTAACGGTTACTTATTAGCAAAGGAGGAATATATACAGATAGCTAATAAGTGTGAAGAGGTAATTGGGGAGATAAAAGTAATAACAGAAGAACATTTTCAAAAGGTTCAAAGACCAATTGAAGGCTATACATTAAAAGAGTATATTTTAAATATGGCTATGTTTAGCAAACAATATAAGGGAAAATTTATATTTGAGGTAACGATTATTAAAGGCTATAACGATAGTAAAGAATCTATTGAGGAGATTAAAAAGATTATTAAGGAAATAGCACCTGATGAGGTGCTTGTTGTAAGAATGGAAGATGAAAAGTTTAAGAAAAAATTAGGCATATCAGATGAAAGATTTGAGGAGATTTCTAAGGCGTTACGCAATAGTTAATAAAATGTCTGGTAAGTATAAAAAATTAGAAGCTCTAATAAGTTTGTCACTTATTGAGCTTCTAGTTTTTTATAAAACACCTTTTACATCTTTATCTAAGGTATTAATCATTTCGGCTATATCATATTCTAGAGGTGTGTTAGTACCTAATTGGGCTGTCAGTGTATCTTCAATATAGTGTTTTTTAGTAGCTAAGATATGTTTTTCAGCTTGTTCTGGAGGATAATTATGCATAAGTTTTGCATAGTTTTCTTCATAGTGATGTTTATAATCTTGGCTATCTAAATAAACTTCTTGATCATGTTTTTGACCAGCAGAATCTAAGTAAGATACTGTGAAGTGAAATTGACTCATTATGGCTACTCCTTTCATTGTCTAATATGATTATTATTCTACATGGCAGCAATTTTATTCAGTGAAAAATGGAACGTGGGTAAGCTTTAAGTAATAAAATATAATAGCTTAATGTTAAAGGAAGTTTTGTGAAATGTTTCCATTTTTTAGACCTATGAACAAGAGAAGGCCACCTAGTATGCCACCAGATTTTATACCACAAAAGGGACAGGGGAAAAAGATAGGTGGGCCTAACAAACCAGGCGGACTAGGCGGTGGCCCAGGAGGAGGACCAGGAAAGCCAGGCGGACCAGGAAAGCCAGGCGGTCCAGGAAAGCCAGGCGGTCCAGGCGGCCCTACAGTATTTGCAGTTGATCCAGGTGCTATTTTCCCCTGTATGAATCAGTTCGTTTATATATGGCCAACTAATGGCCCTGGTTTTTGGGCATATATTACTTTTGTAGGCCCACGTTCTGTTGGTGGGTTCCGATTTAGAGGAAATAGATTTCAATACTTTGGTATGGATTTAAGAAATATTGAAGAGTTTTATTGTGCATAATAATATTTAATAGAATCGAGGATGTCACAAAATATCTAGCTTGCTTAGGATATGTGGCACCCTTGATTTTTAGTGCTTAGTGTAAATTAAAAGGAGAAGTTAAGAAAGATTTAATATAAAAAGTGACCATGCAAGCTCGGAATGTTATAATAAATACATGAAGTTTGAATTTTAAAATAAGTGATAGCAAGGAGGCAAATATGAACGCAGTGATAGAAAATATTTTAACAAGACGTAGTATACGAGCTTTTTCAGAGAAAGAGATCGCAAGAGGAGATTTAGAAGAAATTTTAAAGGCAGGACTCTATGCACCTAGTGGTATGAAGCGTCAAACTTGGCAGTTTACAGCCATAGTAAATAGAGGGAAAATCCAAAGACTTGCGGGATTAATTGAGAAGAAGTTAAAGCGTATAGGTTATAATTTTTATAATCCATCTGTAATTGTGCTTGTTTCTAATGAGAAGACAAGCAATTGGGGAAAAGAAGATAGTGCTTGTGTTTTAGAAAATATGTTTTTAGCAGCGCATTCATTAGGGATTGGTTCAGTGTGGATTAATCAGCTAAAGGATATTTGTGATGAAGAAGAAATAAGAGCGTATCTTAATGAAATAGGTGTGCCAGAAAATCATGATGTTTATGGTATAGCTGCGCTAGGGTATGCATTAAAGGCGCCAAATCAAGATGTGGTTAAAAAGGGTATTGTTAAAATTGTAGAATAAAATAAATAGTATATTAGGCTCTAGAAAAAGTGTCGAGGGACATATTTCTAGAGTCTTTTTATATGCTTAGATGATTCGGAGTAAACTATTATAAAAAAATAATTATTAAAATATATAAAATAAATTCAGAATATGGTGAGAAAATATTGTTGTGGGATAACATAAAATAGACATAAAAAATGTGTAAAAGTTATTAAAAATGCTGCGTAATTATAACTTTAAATATAAAAGTGCACTAAAAGACATGCACAATTTATTGAATGTGTTAAAAATAATAAAGATTATTGAAAAAAAATGTCAAATTTAATAAAATGGAATCAATATTAAATTTCATTATAAAAGAGGAGGGCAATATGAAACAATTTGTGAAAAAATCGGCTAAAAAACAGGCTTCTTTGGTTTTGACAGGTACCTTAGTGGCATCCTCTGTTATTCCTTCTATGGGAAATACAATTGATCTTCAGCGAGGTGAGGTGATACAAACTAGTGAAGTAGCGCTTAATGAAGAGGTGACAGCAAATCGAACATCACCTGGTGGCATTGTTGTAGACCCAGGAACAACACCTGAAGCAGGTTCTGCCTATGAGTATGATTTTACAATTAATACAACTAATGTGATTGTACCAACTACTTATAATAAGGAAAATAGAATTGAAACACTATATTCCCCAGATGGATTTTTAAAGATAAATGGAAATGGAGAGATGTATCACCACCAAGATAGTCATGGACTTGCGGTTTATGTAGGCAATAGCTTTGAAGTAAAGGTGGCAGGAAATGCAGAGATTACATTTAAGCTTTGTAAGTACTCAAAAGGCGGAAAGATTGATGCAACTGTTGCTGATGAAGCAGGTAAATTTGTTGGAACGAGTGCAGATTTTCAAGGCGCGGAAGATGGCAGTGAAGTAACCTTTACATATAGCGGTGAGGCAACAACGCTTACTTTTACAATGAATGGTATGAGTGGTGAAAGCTATTTACATGGTATGAGTGTAAAGAATATAGTAGGCGATGTAAAAGGCTGGGAGGCTAAAGATTTTGCTATTTCAATAGGCGATACAACAATTGATGTGAAAGGCGCTGCAACTGCCGCGGATGAAGCTGAAGTAACGGTATCTAATGGAAAAACATACTATGCCCTTAGTGAGAAAGCCTATATTAATGCAGATTTAAAAGATGAGGCACTACGTCCTAGCATTATTCAAAATAATAGTGAGGATGTTGTAGAATCAATAGATGTAAATAGTGATGGTGAAATTGTTGTAAACTTTAAGGATCAAACTTCATTTCCAGCAACTTATACAATTAAGGTACAAGATTCAAGTAAATTTAGAAAGCCTGGGATAAGAGATGTATATTCATTTGCCTTTGGTAACTATGAAGGGCTTAAGAAACTTAATAGCGCAACTAAGATTCAAGATACTTATACAACAGATAACGGACTTTTAACAATTGGTAAGATTGAAGGAGCAGCTGCACCTTACTGGCATGATAGTACACACGGTATAGCAATAAATGATGGAAACTATATGGAAGTACCAGTAGCAGGCAATGCAACAGTGACTTTTAATTTATGCCAATATGGTAAGGGTGGTACATTATCTGTGACGGGTGTGCTAGGTGAAGGTGCATTTGATTCTAATGAACTTAAAGTAGAAGGTCATGCAGCATGTGATAAGACCATAACCTATACATATACAGGAGAAGCGACTACATTAAGATTTAATGTTACAAGTAGTGGTGAAGCATATTTACATGGAATGACTGTAAAAAATATGGGAGAATTAGTAGGTTCACCAGTAGCAAATGAACAGGCTTCTATGCCAAAAGAAATGGATAAGACAGACTCTTTAAATGTGACGCCAGTTGGGCATCGTCTAGTTTTTGAACATGCTAATGATTCTTCAGATATTACAAATTTAACAAGTGGTATAGGCTACTATGTATTTGATGCAAGATCGGATATTGCATCAATTGAAGCAGATATTAAAATTTCTGCCATAGGAAATGGTAGTGGTCAAGGAATTTTCATGGGGTTATTTGATGACCAAAATGAAATTAAAAATATTGCAACTGTAGGTATTCGTGGCGATGGCAAAATTAGAAACATATATAATAAAACAGGCAACGCTAAACCATCAGCAGGAAGTATTGATCAAACATACAGTACAAGTGATACTATTCATGTAAAATTAAATAAGAATGCAGAGGGCTGGTATTCTGAGGTAATAGCAGGAGATAAATCACCAAGTGCTACAATTAAATTCTCAAATACCGAGCTTTTAAATGATATTAATGAGAATGTACGTTATGGTTTTGCATTCTCTAATGTTAATGGGACTATTACAAATCTTACATTTAAAGATGAAGCAGGAAATGTTTTATATGACCAAACAGATTGTTATGAGGCAATAGGAACAGCACCAGAGGTAAGTAGTGTAGAACGTCCAATCATTTCAGCAGACCGCAAGAATATTACAGTAAACTGGAGTGGAGAAAGCTGTGAAGATGATGAAGCTTATCGTGTAGAAATTTCTAAAGATGGTGGCATCACATTTACAACATTAGTAGAGACGACAACAGATAAGAGCTATACAGCAGCTATTGATGGCGATGGCGAGTATGTATTTCGTATTACAGGTGTTTGTGGCAAAGCTGAATCACAAGCTAAGTTATCACCAGTAGCAAGCGTTGTAGCACCTTTAGAAAGTCCAGTAATTGCAGGAGAAAACTGTGGAACAGCAATTAAACTAAGCTGGAATGCTGTAGATGAAGCAACAAGTTATGAAATTTATAGAAAGTCACCTACAGGTAATGTCTATACTTTGCTAAATAAGGTTTCTTCCTTAGAGTATACAGATAAGGACGTTATTAATGAAGAACCATACTATTACTACGTTGTTGCTAAATCAGAAAGTAATAACAGTAATCCATCAAATGAACTTTTAATGCTTGCTTCATTAGGACGTGAAGGAAAGTATGTACATGAAAAAGAAGCAACAGAGATTTTTATCACTAAAAAATCTTACGATACAGTTTATAAGAATGAAGCTGTATTAGAAGGGGTAGTAGATAAAAAAGGTGAAATGAGCTTAGAAGTTAATGGCGAAATTAAAGAAAGTGTAAGCCTTAATAAAAATGAAAAGTTTGCCTTTATAGCAACTTTAAATGAAGGTAGAAATGATGTGAACTTACTCTTTAGAGATGAAGCAGGTAAGGTAACACGCCAAACATTTAACTTTGTTTATTTAACAAACTATGACATTGTGGTAGATAGCAGTTTTACAGGCAATGATGGCGATACTGCAACAGATGGTTCAGGAGCAAAAGTATATAAAACTGTACAAACAGCTGTAAATAGTGTACCAGCTAGCAATACAGATAGAGTTGTTATTCTTGTAAAAGAAGGAAACTATAGAGAGTACTTAAGAGTAACATCACCATATATTACGCTTATTGGAGAAGATAGAGAAAAAGTAAACATCAATTACTTTGACCCTAAAGATACACCGGTAGGTGGAGATACTTCTAAACGTTGTGCAATTTATGTACAATCTTCAGCAACAGGCTTTGCAGCAGAAAACTTAACCTTTGAAAATACATATGAATATTTAGGCGATGGTTCGATTTCAAATGAATCTGCAGATGCCTTACGTGTAGATGCAGATCAGGCAACATTTGTAAATGTCAAATTAATGGGCTATCAAGATACACTTCAAGCAAATACAGGACATCAATATTTTTATAAGTGTTACATTTCAGGTAATGTAGACTATATTTATGGAACATCACAAGCTTTATTTAATGATTGTGATTTAGTATTTAGATATAATGGCAATAAAAATAGTGGTTATATTACGGCACCAAAAACAGATGCAAAGGCAGCCTATGGTTATATCTTTAATGAGAGCAGAGTATATGCAGAAGAAGGATGTAGCGGATCTAAATACTTATTAGCACGTCCATGGGGAGCAGATGCTTCAGCTACATTTATCAATACATACATGAGTGGCATTATTAATAAAACAGATAGTTATTCAGATATGAGCGGTAACTTATATACAGATGCACGTTTTAGTGAATTCTACTCATATGGAGATGGTTATGCAATCAATAGTAATCGTCCACAGATTTCTAGAACGCAGGCAGAAGAAATGTTAACAGCTGGCTTTTTAGGTTGGGACCCATATGCTGTATCAGAAAATGTAAGTCGCAATGATTTCACAGGAAATGTTGTTACAGAAAGTGAAGATAAATTTATTGAAAATGAGTATGTAAATGATAAGGCAGATACAGATACAGATGATACAGGATTAGGTGCATTTACTGTAGAAGGCTATGCACAAAATGTAACAGGTGGCGGTGTTTTATTAGAAACATCTCAGAATTATTATAAGGTAGCAACTGCTGAAGAATTACTTGATGCTTTAGTCACAATTAAGAAGTCAGGTAAAGCAAGTGTTATTGAGCTAACAGAAGATATTGGCCTTGGTGCAATTGAAATAGGCGATGCACTTACAAAATACAAAAGTGTCATTACAAGTACAAAACATGCACCTTTATTACATCCAACATTATTAAAAACAGGTGTGTCTACATTATCTATTAAAGATATGAGCAACTTAACAATTTTCTCTCAAAATGGTTCAGCACTAAAACATGTTTGCATTGATGTGAATAATTCATCTAATGTTATCTTTAGAAACATTGTATTTGATGAGATTTGGGAATGGGATGAAGCAACAAGTGGTGATTACGACCGCAATGACTGGGATTATATGACAATTCAAAATGGCAGTACAGATATTTGGATTGATCACTGTACATTCTATAAAGCATATGATGGGATTGTTGATGTTAAAAAAGCAGCAAGTAACAAACCAAGCAACGTAACAATCTCTTGGTCTAGATTTTTACCAGAAAGTGAGTCAGAGTTCTTTGATGAAATGATGGATTTATTAGAAGCAGATCCTGAAAGTTATCCATATTATAATGAATTGCTTACTCACTATGGCATGACAAAAGAGCAAGTGAGAGGTTATGCATCAGCTCAAAAGAAAACGCACTTAATAGGTGCTTCTGATACAGAAGAGAATATGAAGAATCTACAACTCACACTTGCGAATAACTACTACAAAAACTCTATGGACCGTATGCCAAGACTCCGTGGTGGAAATGCCCATGTATATAACTGTATAATGGATGCTTCAGATATATTAAAACTTAGAGATTCTGTAGAAAATGCAGAAGCAAAAGCTAAAGTGGTAAGTAATGGTGCTATTTCTACATGTGATGCATCAGTACTTCTTGAAAACACATATATTAATGGTATTATTAATGCAGTAACAAGTGGAAATGGTTCAAGTCCAGGTGGTTATATTAATGCGGTGAATAGTATTTATTATATGAATGATGCGCTTACAATGCTTGAGGTGACAGATAATGTAAATCAAGGTATGATTTTAGATGAAGATTTATTTATTTCAAAATTACCATATAGCAGATATAATTTATATAGTGCAAGTAAGTTACATGACAAGGTTTTACCAAATACAGGTGCAGGTGTAACGAATATGTCTACAGTACAATGGCAAAAAACAAAGTACAATGAGACAGTAACAGATATAGATGCAGCAAAAGAATGTACAGTTGTACTTGATTATCAAGGCGGCAATGTTGTGCAAAATGGTATAAGAGTAACAGTTGGTGGATACTATGAAAACCTTCCAACACCTACACGTCAAGGTTACAGATTCTTAGGATGGTTTACAGCGCCTACAGGTGGTAACTTAGTAACTACATCTACGAATGTTACAGATGGTACAGACCATGTGTTATATGCGAGATGGCAAGTAAGTACCAGTGATGATGATACTAATAATGGTGGAAGCGGTAATAACGGAAGTGGAAGTGGAAGTGGAAATAATGACACTACAAATACTGATACTGTAAATAAACCAACAGATCAGCCAACAGTAGATAATAGTGCCTTAGCCAATCTTCAGGATATTTCAGGACACTGGGCAAAGGATTCTATTACCTATGTTGTAAATAAAGGAATTTTAAAAGGCATTAGCGAAGAAAACTTTGCGCCAAATGCTTCAATGACAAGAGCTATGTTTGCTACAGTACTATATCGCTTATCAGGTGAACCAAAGATTGCAGGCTCAAATGCATTTAAAGATGTCAAAGCAGGTAGTTGGTATGAAACAGCTATTACCTGGGCAAGTGCGCAAGGCATCGTTAATGGTGTAGGCAAAAATACATTTAGCCCAAATGGCGAAGTAACACGTGAGCAAATGGCGGTGATGCTATATAACTATATTAAAGCAAATAACATCGAAATTCAGAAACAAACAGAAGAAGTTAATTTCAAAGATCAATCTAAAGTAGCGCCATGGGCAGAAGAAGCTATGACATTTATGGCACAAGCAGGGATTATGGAAGGCGATAATAAACAAAACTGTAATCCAAAAGCAAAAGCTACAAGAGCAGAAGTTAGCACAATGCTTCATAGATTCATGGAAATGATAGAAATGCAGGAGTAGGAGAGTTAACTAATATATAGCATTGCAAGATAAAGAGGAAGGTGTTACGAATTAACTATAATTTCGTGGCACCTTCTTTGATTTTAACAGTTTATTTCAAAGAACAAAGTAAAGGGGCAAACAATGGAGATTAGACAAACAGAGATTAAAGATTTAGAAACAGTGATGAAACTATATGCAGATGCTAGGGAATTTATGAAAGCTAATGGAAATGAAACGCAGTGGGGGAATACGTATCCTGAACGTAGTCTTATAGAGAGAGATATTCATGAAGGAAAGAGTTATATATGTTTAGAAGAAGATAAAATCATAGCTACATTTTATTTTAATATAGGAGAAGATCCTACCTATAAGATCATAGAAGAAGGGGCATGGCTTAATGAAATGCCATATGCTGTTGTTCATCGCATTGTGGGGAGCGGCAAGAAAGGGGCAGCATCATTTTGTTTAGAGTGGTGCTTTAAGCAATATCCCAATATCCGTATTGATACGCATAGAAATAATAAGCCGATGCAAAATTTATTGCAAAAGAAAGGTTTTACTTATTGCGGGATTATTCATATAGGAGATGGAAGTGAAAGAATAGCTTATCAGAAGATAAAATAGCTGTGGTAAAAATTACATTTTATACAAAGGCTGACATTTGTCTATTGTAATTTAACGAGAGGTACGTATAATAAAAATTTGCAAGACTTATGTAAACGACATCAGGAAGGAGCAGCATAGTGATTGTTAAGTTACTAAAAAATAGTTTGAGAATTTTTAAAGCGGACCTTTCGAAGATTTGTAAAAATTGGGTCAGCCTAGTTGTTATAGGTGGCTTAATTTTATTACCTTCTCTGTACGCATGGATTAATATTTATGCCTCTTGGGACCCGTATGGCAATACAAAAGGTATCAAAGTAGGCATTGTTAATGAAGACCAAGGAGGCCATATTAAAGACAGTGCAGTAAATATTGGTGAAGAAGTTATAAGCTCCTTGAAGGAAAATGAGAGTTTAGGATGGGTCTTTTATGATAATAGGGAAGAAGGATTAGCGGAAGTTGATAAAGGTTCTGTCTATGCCACACTTATTATCCCTGAAGACTTTTCTAAAAAAATTCTTACACTAGTGGAGGCAGAGCCTGTTAAGCCTCAACTTGAATATTATGTAAATGAAAAAATTAATGCTATTGCACCAAAGATTACAGATAAAGGTGCAACAACAATACAAAATCAAATTACGACTTCATTTATTGAAACCGTAGCCAATAAACTTATAGAAGTCATGCATTCTGTGGGAATTGAAATTGACAAAGAGTATCCAACGATTGAGAAATTAGAAGATATGATGGTGAGATTACAAGATAAATTCCCAGATTTAGAATCAAGCCTTGATATGCTTGCAGAAAAAGCAAGCAATGGAAAAGTTGTTATTGAAAGACAGGATAAAAATGTAGTAGCACTTCAAAAGATATTAAATCAACTTATTGATTTTAATAGTGATATTACTACAAGTTTAGAGGAACTGAGTAAAAAGCCGGAGGAAGTTATTCCTGAGTTAAAAGAAAACTTAGTACTTATTCAAACAATCTTTGCAGATATTTCAACGTCTACAGCTGAGCTTAAAGATTCAATAGAACTTAATAAGCCGGTACTTATCAATGATATTGACACAGGCATTGTAAAGTTAGAAAGTGCCAAGAATCGTCTTACAGAATTAGCGGATAAGGCAGGAGAATTAGATAAGGATTTAAGTAGCACAATAAAAAGTACAAAAAATGAACTCATTAACATTATGGATGAATATATAAGTTCATTTGAAGAATTAAAGACAAAACTTGATAATACTGATACAGCCTTATCTATTTTAAATCGTCTTGAGAATCTTAGTAAAACAGCGGCAAGTGATGTCAAAAGTTTAAGAAAAAATATTGAAAGTGTTAGTAAAAAAATAGATCTTCAGCTTGCAATATTACAAAGCATTGTTAGTAAGGTAGAAGGGATTAAGCCACCAAGTATACCATCAGTGCCAACTCCAATGCCGCCTTCTGAAGAAACACCAGTTGCGCCAGGAGAAGACAGTAACGGAAGTGAAGATATTGTAGAGACACCTGAAAATCCACCATCAGATCTTCCAACCGATATACCAGAAGATGATAGTACGCATACTTCATCGGCAGTAGCTACTAGAAGTGTTAATACAAGTAGCACAGGTGATGTGGCATTTGTGGCAGAAATTACTGAAACCTTAGAAATTGTAAATGAGGCTAAACAAGAGCTCAGTACGAATACAGAAGTATTTGGTGATGCAATTTATGCATTAAATGATATGCAGGCAGATTTAATAACACTTAAGGGACTTTCTAACAATGTGACTGCTTCAACACAAGCGCTAAATAGCTTAAAAGCAACAAGTAGAAGTTTAAGTAGTACAATTAGAAGTATCCGAACACTTATTGAAATGCGTACAAGCAGTATTTCAGATAAGTTAACAACATTAGAAGAAATAATGGCTGAGACTGCTACAGGAGTAAATAGTCTTAAGCGTACAGTGACAAATGTAGCAACTGGTGGTCAAGAAAAGATTGATAGCATTGTAGCCAATATCGAAAAAGTTCAAGATAAGCTTACAGATGTATCAAATCGTGTGGTTAATACTGTTCATAGTGAAGCAGACCGCGTACAAACTAAGGTAGAAGATGTTAAATTAAGTTTAAGTGAGCTTCAAAATAGATTAAATAGCCTTAGTGGCAAGTTAGAAGATAAAGTAGTTCTAGAAGAAACACTTGGGAATATTTCACAACTGACTTATAATATTGGGGCATCATTAGATAGTACAATTAACCTTTTAGATTCTGACCTTATTGCGAAATTGAAAGAAAAGATTAGTCAGATGTCTACCTTTGTAGGTGATGTGAGTGGTTTATTAGGGAATGTTCAAAATGAACTTGAGTACTTAAGAGATTTTGGAACACGCCTAGGTGAGAAGAGTGAATTACTTGCTGAAGATATTTTAGCAGTTAAAGAGCACATACCTGTCCTTAGAGAAAATGTTGATAAGGTAGTTGATAAGATTAATTTACTTAATGAAAATGTGGATGTTAAAGATTTAATTAATCAGCTCACAATGGATAATAGTGATAAAAGTGAGTTCTTAGCGACACCAGTTAATTTAAATACGCATATATTATACCCTATGGCAAACTATGGTGCAGGAATGACACCGTTCTATACTACACTTTGTTTATGGGTTGGGGCATTATTACTCTGTGCACTTCTTACGACTAAGTCAAAAAATGTAAGCTTTAAATGTACACCGGTTGAAGAGTATTTTGGTAAATATTTATTGTTTGCGACATGTGCTATGCTACAAGGTTTCATAGCAGCATTAGGTGACATTGTAGTATTAGGCGTAGAAGTGAAACAGCCTGTATTATTCGTGTGCCTTGCTATGATGTACAGTGCAATATTTATGGCAATTGTTTATACGCTAGTTTCTTTATTTGGCAATGTTGGTAAGGCTATAGGGGTGGTCCTATTAGTATTACAGCTTGCAGGTTCTGGTGGGACATTCCCTATTCAAGTAACACCTGTATTTTTCCAAAAGATTCATGAGTTCTTACCATTCACATATGGTATCAGTGCCATGAGAGAAGCTATTGCAGGCGTTTATTATGAGACACTGATAAAAGATATCGTAACCTTGTGTATATTCTTCGTAGTATTTATATGTCTAGGTGTATTATTAAAGAAAAAAGCCAATGCAATTCTTCATAGGTTTTCTAAGAAACTGGGGGAATCAGGAGTTATTGAACATTAAAAATAAATAACAATATGTAAAAGACTACTTTATTTAGAAAAATGATAAAGTAGTCTTTTGTATTTTTGCAAGATGAATTATGATAAAAGAGAAAGAAGGTAAGTAATAGATGAGAAGATAATGGAGGAGATAGAAAATGGAAAAGAGAAGACTTGAAAATTTAGGAATTGAAACATCGTTACTTGGTTTTGGATGTATGCGATTTCCTATGAAGAATGGTAAAATTGATAAAGTAGAAGCTGAAAAGATGATAGATCTTGCCATATCTAAAGGTGTGAATTACATTGATACAGCATATCCTTATCACAATGGAGAAAGTGAACCTTTTGTAGGCAAGGTACTTAGCAAATATCCAAGAGAAAGTTATTATTTAGCAACTAAGCTTCCGGTATGGTTAGTTAATAGTGTAGACGATGCTAAAAGAATTTTTGAAGAGCAACTGCAGCGTTTAAATAAGGAATATATTGATTTTTACTTGCTACATGCCATGAATGGTGAACGATTTGACAAAATGGTAGAGCTTGGCATCATCGCATATTGTGAAGCACTTCAAAAAGAAGGGAAAATTAAGTACTTTGGTTTTTCATTTCATGATGAATATGAGGCATTTGAAAAAATTATTACTTATCGTCCATGGGACTTTTGCCAGATTCAGTTAAATTATGTAGACACACAGGAACAAGCAGGAGAGAAAGGATATGAACTAGCTAAGAAGTTAGGCGTACCAATGGTTATTATGGAGCCACTTAAAGGAGGGAGACTTACACAATTCTCAGAGGATATAACAGCCATTTTTAAAAAGATAGATAATGAGGCAAGTATTGCTTCTTTTGGGATGCGCTGGGTAGCAAGTCATGATAATGTGAAGGTGATTTTAAGTGGTATGTCTACTTGGGAACAAGTGGAAGATAATCTACATACATTTTGTAATTATAAACCGATGAGTAAAGTAGAAATAGAACAGATTGCTGAAGTAGATAAAATGCTTAAGGCAAGAGTGCAAAATGGTTGTACAGGATGTAAATATTGCATGCCATGTCCAGCAGGGGTAGATATTCCGCATAATTTTGCAGTATGGAATAATTATCATATTTATGATAACTATGAAGTTGTGCGCTGGGAGTGGGAAAACAATATAGTCGCTAAGAATAAACAAGCCGATTTATGTATTAAGTGTGGTAAATGTGAAACAAAATGTCCACAAAAGCTTAATATAAGAGAAGATCTTATGCGTGTGACACAGGATTTATCTAGATAAAAAATACCCTCAAGAATAGAGAAGAAGAAATGCTCTAAGTTCTTGAGGATATTTTTTTAGCTAATAAGTTAATGGCATATTAAAGTTAAGCATGAAAAATGTCATGAATAAAGTTTTCGTAGTTTTCTCTTTGTGAATGGGTATTACCTGGATAAATACTTGTAGATAAGAGTGCATTATTAAGGTAAGCTGGATCCAGAGTTTGAAGATTACGGAATTCACCCATATCATACCAGTATCTAAGCGTTTTACCAATTTTTAAAAGTGGCGCATAGTACTTACCGGTGGAAAATCCATCCAATTTGGAACTGCTAGGAGAAGTATTAAAGAAAAATAATGATTTTGCAAGCCATCCCCTATGTGCAGAGCCGTGTGAAGTTGTGCGTGTTAAAACGGAATTGATATAATCTGTAAACTCTGTGAAAGGGCCAGATCTAATTTTTATACCTACAATAGGGTACCAAAGACCTTTGATTTTACCGTTATTGGTACCGGAAGAACTATAAAAACCTAATGTAACCCTTTCCACCCCATAAGAGTAACGAATATTTACATCTATCAAACCAATCATCCTAAAGTGAGTAACAGTATATAGATTTGCAGTAAAGCTGCCTTTATGAATATCTAATATACTACATGAGTTTTGTGCCATATACACCACCTAGATTAAATTTGCTGGGATAGATAAGGCTAGAATCAACTAGCTATAGAAAAGTCATATAGCTAGTTGGAGAGTAGGTCGAGAATTTAAGTTCATTAAGTTCATATTTAATCTCTTCAATAGTTCTAAAGCTACGACCAATACCTAATAATTTTTTTAGAAAATGTTCTTCATTTCGTGTTAGAGACAACTCCCGATACCAAGGAAGTGGAACACGATTATCTCCTGTATAATAAGCAGTGTAATACAAACGAATTAGAAAATCACCTAAAAACCAATAATCTTCTTCACAAGTATATTTGTTGTTATCGATATATCTAGCTAAACCAAAGTCTATAAGTGCTAAATCTTTAGTCTTACGTAAGATGACATTGGGAAGCCGTATATCTCGATGAACGATATGAGAGGCTTGTAAATACTCTATAATTTGAAGGAGCTGACTCGCAATTCTGTAAATCTCAGTTTTAGAGAACTCATAACGGTCTCGCTTTACAATAGTATCAAATGTTTTTCCGCTCATATATTCTAATATATAGCCTTCTGCATCTCGGTTTTTAAAGGTACCCATAAATTTAGGAAAACTAGGAGAGTGAAGACTTGAAAGGATTTCTTGTTCATAAAATAACTTAGATCTTGTAGTGGGGAGCATTTCCTGCTTTAACTGTTTAATAACATATTTTTTTCCTATGCTATCTTCAGCTAAATAAGCTATACCATAGCGACCTTGACCAAGCATTTTTATGATAGTGAATTGTTTAATATGGGTACCAGGTCTATAATACCTATCCATATCAATAACATCTGCTTAATGCAGGATTAGCAGTACCATTTCTTAGATGAGTTATTGTGAGAATGCTTCTTTGAAGAACTATTGCTAGAGCTGCTAGATTTACTGTTAGAAGATGAATTATTAGAACCGTTGCTAGATTTATGATGAGAACAACGAGATCTACTATTGTAAGATGAGTTATTAGAGTTATCAGAGTTACTAGAATTGCTAGTATTATTAGAGTTGTTACGTCTATTAGATTTACAGTGAGAACAACGAGATCTACCATTGTAAGATGAACTATTAGAGTTGTCAGAGTTGCTAGAATTACTAGTGTTATTAGAGTTGTTACATCTGTTAGATTTACAGTGAGAACGGCGAGATTTACGATTGTTAGATGAATTACTAGAGCTATTAGAGCGACTAGAATTTCTGCGAGAGTTACTACTGTTAGAAGAGTTGTCTGAACTATCATTAGAACTATTGCAAGAAGAACAGTTAGAACAGCTTCTGCAAGAAGAGTTACCTAAGCTATCACAAGAAGAACAGTTATAATAGCCACTATAAGATGAACTATTAGAATTGTCATTAGAAGAGTCACTAGAAGAATTACCATAAGATGAATTGCTTGAACTATCAGAGAAATGTTTTCTTGAGTGATGTGAATGATTTTGTGAAGAACGTGATTTTGAATATCCCATAACTACAGCTCCTTAAGAATAATGTTAGCAGGAAATATTGAATATCTCAGCTACACTACATTATATGGCTTGTATCTGAAATTGGTGACATATAGGGACTTTTTTTGACAATAAATTTAGCAAAAAAGGTCGACCAAATTTATTGGTCGACCTTTTTGGGATAGATAGTTAACGAGGCTGAGGCTTAAGTGTTTGAGCAGGAGTTAATATCGTGATAGTCTGAGCGATATTTCTTGTTTGAGGAGGAATGGACTTGGTGGAGAGTGTTTGATAGGTAGCAGTAACCCTAAGGTTAGTATCAAGATCTTCAAAAGTTAGCAGCTCATTAGTTTCACCACTAATAATTTTTGTGGCATCATTGGCAAATACAATGACTTGATTTGCTTCAGATTTAGGTTTGCCATCAGGCTGTATGACTAAACGTTTAGATGCAAAGTCTATGGCTGAGATAGTACCCGTTACTGAAGAAAGTTCAGGTGTAGGTGATGTTTCTGGAGTAGGTTTAGGCAGTGGTTTAGAAGTAGGATTAGGTGTCTGTGTAATGACAGCAGTACTATTATCATATTCAACGGTATAGCCCAATTCTTTTGCGAAGTCTTTAGCAGGTACATAGAGGATATTGTTATAGAAGATAGCTGGTTTATCTTGTAATATTTGCTTATTGTTTAATAGAAAGTTATAGGATTCAGTAAGTTTGACACGGATTGTTTTACCGAAGGAGCCTGCAAAGACAGTAACCCCTATAGTAAGTAGCATAAAGAATAAGGTGGAAAGTAAGTATTTTTTAGATTTCATTCTGGTTCTCCTTTATGTGATTAATAATTAAAGTTAGTATAAGTTGACAAGGAGAGAAATATACATGAATTATTGCATGTTTGAAGAAGCACTAAAAGTTATTTTTTATATATAAATTTTTATATATAAAAGGATAATTAGTAAGGTTTTTGAAATTGTAAAAGATATACATTTGACGAAGCGAGAAAAAAGGAGTACAATAATAAATGTATACAGTTGATACTTATTGATTTCACGTGCAATTAGAGATTATATAGGGTCTATGTAATTTGTAACTGTACGTGAATTTTTTATTTATGATATGGTTACAAAAAATTCACATTAGGAGGTACCGTAAAATGACAGGTACAGTTAAATGGTTTAACGCAGAAAAAGGTTTTGGTTTTATTCAAAGAGAAAGTGGAGATGATGTATTCGTACATTTCTCAGCTATTCAAGGTGATGGATACAAATCACTTGAAGAAGGACAACAAGTAAACTTCGAAATTACAACAGGTGCTCGTGGAGAACAAGCAGCAAACGTTACAAGAGCATAGTTAAGACTAAACAGGCAGGACAGAAGTTCTGCCTGTTTTTTATAAAAAATTCATGGAGGTGATAAGATGTTTAAAGTTGGAGAAGTTGTTTTTTGCCCTAAGAGGGGTATAGGAACTGTAGAAGGAATTGAAACAAGAACAATGCTAAATGAATCAAATGAGTATATGATTGTACACATGAAATCACCAGAGCTAACGATGATGATTCCTGTAGATCGTATTGAGACATCAGGGTTTAGAGCACTTAATAATGTAGAAGCAGTAAAAGAGGTAGAGATGATTTTAAAGAATAAAGAAGTTCAAGTTGATCACTCTATGGATATTAAGAAAAGAATTAAACAAAATCAAGAAAAGCTTTCTTCTGGTTCCTTTTTAGAATGTGGAGAGGTTGTTAGAGACTTAACATGTATGGAAAAGATAAAGGCTTTAAATAATAGTGAGCGAACGATTCTTAGCCAAGCAAAAAGGTTTTTAGTAGATGAATTTGCAAGCATTCAAAGCTTATCTGATGAGCAAGCTGAAGAGACTATCGATAGACTTTTAGAAATATAGTAAAAGAAAAATGAGATATGGTATATTACACTTAGAATAAAGAGACAGAGAGTATAATTTTAAATTATATATACTCTGTCTTTTTTTTTATAGAGTAGGGAAGCTAGATTGTGTATTAAAATTGGAAAAAGTTTGATTAATTAGGTGTTAAGATTTATAATAAAAGCAATCATCAAGGTACAGAGAAACTAGCTAAAAACCTGAAATATACATGTACGTAAATTGTTTTCTTCCAATGATTTCACATTACTTAAAGCTATGAATAACTGAAATTTATAAATGTGAAATCTATACATATATCTAACAGAAAAGAGTTATCTGATCTGAAAGAGGTTATGAACATTGTTTTACGCCTACTGCAAAGAGCTGTGTCAGATGACATGGCTCTTTTTGTATTGGTAGGGAAATGAAGATGCGGATAGACTCAAACTAGATGATACAATCAGAAGACAGAAGGAGAGTAAGATGAATAGAATTGCAGTAATTAGTGCTATTTTAGAAAATCCTAAAGAGTGTCAACTACAGTTTAATGAGGTGGTAGCAAGTTTTAGGGGAAATACAAAAGGAAGAATGGGAATTCCTTTAGATGAAGAAATTTCAGTCATATCTATTGTGGTGACAGGAAGTTTAGATGAGATTAATAGTTTGACGGGGAAATTAGGTAAAATTCAAGGTGTGACGGTGAAAACAGCTATTGCTAAGAAGGAAATAGAATAAGAGAAAGTAGAGATAGATAAAATAGTAGAATCATGAGAGGAGATATATTATGCAGACAGTACCTAATGCAAATCGTAAACATATTGCGTTTTATGGTAAAACTAATTCAGGTAAGTCATCACTGCTTAATCGTTTAACAGGTCAAGAGGTGGCAATTGTATCAGAGCAAGAAGGCACAACGACAGACCCGGTTATAAAGGCCATGGAACTTATACCAGTGGGGCCTGTAGTCTGGATTGATACAGCAGGCGTACAAGATGAAACTGCACTTGGAAAATTAAGATTAAAAAAGACAATGGATATGCTTATGCGTACCGATATAGCTATTTATGTTATGGCAGCTGATGATATAGATATAGAGGCTTTTAATACTTTTAAGCTAAATTTTAAGAAATATGCTATTCCTTTTATCCTAGTTATTAGCCAGGTTGATAAGGTAAATAAAGTAGAACAAATTAAGCTGAAGGAAAAGTTTAAGGATGCAATTTTAACTTCAGTAAAGGCAGACATTGGGATAGAACACCTTAAAGAAATACTTATTAAGAAGATTCAAGAGGAAGAAGAGGAGAGACCTTTAGTAGGCGATTTATTACCTTATGGTGCAAAGGTAATATTAGTTGTTCCAATAGATAGTGAGGCACCTAAGGGGCGCATTATATTACCACAAGTGCAATGCATTAGAGACTGCTTAGATCATGGGATTAAATCTTATGTTGTCAGAGATACAGAACTTGCAGAAGCATTAACGGAGATTAAGGATGTAGATTTGGTCATCACAGATTCACAGGCATTTGCTACAGTAAGTAAGATTGTTCCTGAATCTATTAAGCTTACAGGTTTTTCACTTTTAATGTCTAGGCAAAAAGGTGATTTAGATGTATTTATGAAAGGTATTGAAAAAGTAAAAATATTAAAGCCAGGTGCTAGAGTATTAATATTAGAAGGTTGTACACATAATGTATCTCATGAAGATATTGGCCGTATTAAAATACCAAGGCTCTTAAATAAATATGTAGGTGGTGAGCTCAAGTATACTTTTATAGCAGGTCAAGATTTCCCAGGAAATTTGTCGGACTATGACATAGTCATTCATTGCGGAGGTTGTATGCTTACGAGAAAAACAGTATGCAATCGTATACGCATTTGTGAAGAGGCAGATGTAGCTATTACTAATTATGGCATTTTATTGGCATTTTTGAATGGGATACTTGAGCGAAGTTATGAGGCAATAAATGTGAAGGCTAAGGGCTGAGAAGTGAAAAATCATAAGTTAAAAACGCAGAGTTAAGGAGAGCTAGGGTGTGATTTAGGTTACATCCTAGTTTTTTTAAGTACGGATAAAGTAAAAGATATAAAGCATATTGTGTTACAAAAGATAACATCTTAGGTTAGGCATATTTTAAAAATAATAAAGTCTATTATAATAAAGGTATATTAAAAGTACATAATTTTTTAATATATTCAAAAAAGATTTTAGCTAATATAGTGAAATCTATGTTCGTAAATATTGAAATAGGAGAGAGGAGAATAGTATGAATAAGAGAATGCTTTCAAAATTACTTGTAGCCGTATTAAGCTTAAGTGCAGCTGCCATTAGCCCACTTAGTGCAGCTACAACAGATAGTACAAAATATGAAGCAGAATCAGCTACATTACATAATGTTACATTAGCAGATAATAGTGTATCAGGTTATTCTGGAACAGGTTATGTTGCAGGAATGGATGCATCAGATGCATATATTGAGTTTACAGTAAATGTACCAACAGCAGGACGTTATAACTTAGGAATATGTTTCTGTGCACCTTATGGGTACAAACAAGAAACAGTTACTGTAAATGGTGGTCAATCTTTCAATGCCATTTTTGAGCCTAGTACAGAATTTGCAGAAGTTAATGCAGGTGTTATTAAATTACAAGCAGGTGAAAATAAAATCCGTATTTCAAGATGTTGGGGATGGACCTTGTTTGACTATATTACTGTAAGTCCAGCAAGTGCATTAGAAGTTAATACAAATGTCTCAGATAAACTTATCAATCCTAATGCGACAGCAGAAACACAGAAGTTAATGACCTACCTTACAAGTATTTATGGTAAAAATATTTTATCAGGTCAATTTGCTTATACTACAAAATATACAGAGATTGATGCTATTTATAAAGAAACGGGTAAATACCCAGCTATTATCGGTCTTGACTTTAGTGATTACTCACCAAGCCGTGTAGCACTTGGATGTAATCCAGGACAAGATACAGAAAAGGCTATTGAATACTGGAAAGATGGCGGTATTTCAACATTTTGTTGGCACTGGGCTTCACCAATAGGTGGTGCAACTGATGCTAATAAATGGGGAACATTCTATACAGAGCATACAACATATGATTTAAGTGTTGCTATGAATGATCATACTTCAGAAGAATATACAACACTTATTAGAGATATTGATGCTATAGCTGTACAGCTTAAGAAACTTCAAGATGCAGGTGTACCAATTCTTTGGAGACCACTTCATGAAGCATCAGGCGGCTGGTTCTGGTGGGGTGCAAAAGGTCCAGAACCATATAAAGAACTTTGGAAACTTATGTATGATCGTTTAACCAATTATCATGGTATCAATAACTTGATTTGGGTATGGAATGCTCAAGATGCAGAATGGTATCCTGGTGATGAATATGTAGATATCATTGGTGAAGATATTTACGCAGCTAAACAAGACTATGATTCTCAAGCAAATGGCTTTATAAAAGCTATGGGTTATACAACAAGTACAGATAAGATGATTACATTATCTGAAAATGGTGTATTAATGGATCCAGACATTTTAGTAGGTGACGGTGTGCCATGGCTTTGGAACTGTACTTGGGGTGGTGAATTCGTAGTACCTTGGGTAGGTTCAACAGATTATACTGAAGCCTATACAAGCAAAGAAATGCTTAAGAAATATTATGATCATGAATATGTTCTTACAAGAGATGAACTTCCAGAATATTTATTTGATGCATCTGTTATTGTAGGTGAACAGACGAAAGTAACTGTTACAACACCAGAAGAAGGAACAGTATTTGATTGTAGTGAAAGCTACACACCTATTGAACTTTCAGCAACAGTAGAAAATGCAGAAGATTATACTGTAGAATTCTTTGTAAATGGTGAAAGCGTAGGAACAGGAGAAACTGTAAGCTGGACACCATCTGGTAAAACAACAAATGCAGATGGCATTGAAAATTATAAAGTTGTCGCTAAAGTGACAACAGCAGCAGGCAGAGTAACAACTTCAGACGCCGTAAATATCAAGGTTAAATTACCAGTCAAAGAAGCTATGACAGTAAAACTTACAGATGAAATCACAGATATTATTGATGCGACAGAAGGTGCTACAGTAACACTTGGTGCGGAAGTTGCTCATGCTGAAACAGATTATACTGTAGAATTCTTTGTAGATGGCGTATCTATTGGAAAAGGTGAAAGTGTAGATTGGACAATTAATGATGAAACAACCAATGCAGATGGTCTTAAAACATATGTTGTTAAGGTTGTAGCTACAAGTGCAGATGGAGAAAAAGCTGAGGCACAAAAAGAAGTAACAGTGAAGTTACCAATCAAAGAAAGAGAAGATAGAGATCTTACTATTTCACAAACAAAGGGTAGTGCTTCTACGAATAGTATTGGCATTGGTCTTGAAGTAACCAATAATGGCGAAGCAATGGATTTAGATAAGCTCGAAATGCGCTATTACTTCACAGAAGCAGATGCACCAGAACAAACATTATGGTGTGATCATAGTGCAATTCAATTAAATACAGAACCATGGTATGTAACATTAACAAGTGCAGTAAATAGTGAAGTTGTATCTTTAGGTAATGGTGATTACTATTTATCTATTAAATTTAATGATGCAACATCTATGACACAAGGTGCTAAACTAGTATTCCAAGGACGCCTTACAAAAGCAGATTGGACGAATTATGACCAAACAGATGACTTCTCATATAATAATGGCATCGCAGTATACTACGATGGTGTATTAGCAGCAGGCATGGAGCCCTAAAATGTAATTTAGATTGATTTCCACCTTATTAGAAATATATTTATAAAATCCCTATGGTAGTAGCGAGATGTGCTTATTACCATAGGGATTTTTTTATAAAAAAAGAAAATGAGAAAAAATAATAAATGATATTGACTCTCAAAAAGAATGGAGTTATAATGAGCATACATTAAAGATAAAAACGGAGGAAATTAAAATGATTCAAATCGCATATTGGTCAGGTACTGGCAACACAGAAAACATGGCAACATATATTGCCGAAGGAATTGTAGCAGGAGGCAGCGAAGTACATACATCACATGTATCAAATATAGGTGTAGAAGAAATGTTAGAAGCAAACCTTATTGTATTAGGATGCCCAGCTATGGGTGCAGAGGAGTTAGAGGAAGATGAGATGTTACCATTCGTAGAAGCATTACTTCCTCATATGCAAGGTAAACGCGTTGCTTTATTTGGTTCATATGGCTGGGGAAGTGGTGAGTGGATGGAAAATTGGTCAGAGCAAATGAGAGCTGCAGGTGCAACGATTGTTTGTGAACCATTAATTATCAATGAATTCACAAAAGGACAAGATGAAGAAATTTGTACAGTATACGGTAAGAACTTAGTAAGTTTATAAAGAGTTTGCAGTATAAAATGACAATGAATAAATAATACTATATGAATATAAATAAGGCTGTATCATAAAATCAGTAAATTTATAAAGAAGGTGGAAAGATAGACATGAAGGATAAAAGGCTTATTTTTTATAATAAAATAAAAGGACTAGATGATAAGACATACTTAAAATACTCACTTAAATATCAATTAGCACCAGTTATTATGGGATTTAAGCCTGGCATGACTATTAATCTATCTAGGGAGAAGTATGAGGCAGATTGGCCAATTTATAGCCAATATATCGAAGAAGAATTAGGAATCAAAAGTGCAATTTTGAGAAGTTCATCAAGGTCCATTATTTTATTATTCTATCGTAGGTGCCTCATAGAAGAATTGTTGCAAAATCAAGAAATAAAAGCGTTTCTAGAGCCATTTGGTTACGAAACGAGTAGTGTTGAAAAGGCAATAATATGCTTGCAAAAGCGTTATGAAGTTGAACATTGCCCACATGAATTAGGCATCTTTTTAGGTATTCACATAAAAGATGTAAAGGATTATATGCTTTGTCCAAACAAAGAGTGTTTATTATGTAGCTACTGGAAAGTATACAACAATGTAGAGGACGCAAAAACTACATTCGCTCGTTTTGACTTGGCAAAAGTGAAAATGCTTAATACTCTATTAGAAGAGCTGCAAATAGCAGCTTAAAGTTATTATCTATTAAAATTATATCTAGTACACAAAAGGAGGTGCGCGAAATGCACCTCCTTTTATATTAAGTAAAATTGTGTTTAAGCCATTTGCTTCCTTTAAAACGAAGATAATATAAGAAACCGCGTACACCCCAATCAATATACATGGCAATGAAGATACCTGCTACACCGATTTTAAAGGTGATACCTAACACATAGCCAAGCCCTACACGAAATGCCCACATGCCAAACATAGAGGTCATCATTGTATAAGTTCCATCTCCAGCTCCCTTAAGACCCGCAGGAAGTACGAAAGAAAATGCCCAAAGTGGAATTGCAAGTGCATTAAGTTTTAGAATTTGTGTAGTATAAGCTAAGGCTTCAGGATTATTAGTAAAGAGTGAAACCAGTACACGTAGAAATGGTAATGTTAGTAAGGCTAAGGCAACAAGACAAACAAGGGCAAGGCGGGTCATATAAAGTAAATCTTGTTTAGCTTCATCCGTATTGCCACGCCCGATGCTCTGACCTACTACTGTAGTAGCTGCAGTTGAGAGTGAGTTACCAGGAATATTAAGCATATTGGTAATGGAGTTGGCAATAGAATTTGAAAGCATAGATACAGTCCCCATTTGTCCGATGAAGGTTTGCGTCAAAAGTTTACCAGCGTGAAAAACAAGCGATTCCACACTAGCAGGTATACCTACATAAAATATTTGTTTAAGCAGGGGCAAGTTAGGCTTAAAGTAAAAGTAATTTTCAATATGTAAATCTTGCTTCCCTTTAGCTAAAACGAATAATACATATATTGCACCTACAAGTCGTGCTAAAGTGATCCCTAAGGCAGCACCTAAAATTCCTAATTTGGCAATATATAGGAAATAATAAGTAAATGAAATATTACAAATATTCATTAGAATATTTACAGAAGCGGAGGTAGAAGTATTGCCTGCACCACGTAAAATGCCATTTCCAATAAGAATTGAGGCGAGTAGAGGGAAGCTTAAACCTACGATGCTTAAATATGAAATGCCATAGTTTAATATAATGGGTTCCACATCACCATAAAGTTTAGATAAAAAAGGCGTTTTGAAGATGAATAATATAACAGTAACAAGTAGTGAGATGCTAAGTCCAGAGAAGAGTGCTTGCTTAGCCCCTTCATTTGCCTTAGATAAGTCACCACGTCCTACGTGTTGTGCCACAACAACAGTTCCACCAATGGCTAAAGCTGAGAAGAAAGCGATGAGTAAGTTGCTAATAGAATCAATCATCGAGATTGCCGCCACTACGTTAGCCCCTTCATCTCCCTTCAGTCTAGAAGCCATCATTGTGTTTATAAGTCCCATGGAATTAATCAGGATTTGTTCTATAAGAATAGGAATAACAAGTCTAAGGATATCTTTTCGAATACCAATCTTTTTAAATAATATAGGTCGCTCTAACATAAAAAACCTCCATTACATTATCAAAATAATTTGAGCTATTACATATAGTCACTTTCTTTATTATGAAGAAATAAAAGGAAAAATCAATTAGATAGAGTAGGTTAGAAGAAGTTAGTTAAAGATTTGTTGAAATGTAGTAAAAATATGTAGAAAACAAGTTTATCTTAATGATTAAGATAACGTTAAGGTTAATTAGATATATTAAGTGCAAGAAAAGACAAAGCACCGAAAGCGTGCCAAGAAGAGGAGTTAGCGATGTTATTTTCAAGCACATTTTTTCTTTTTATATTTTTACCAACATTATTAGTGCTGTACTTTGCAGTAATAAAGAAATTTAGTTCTGCAGAAAGTACAAAGCATAGAAATATTTTATTATTAATAGCAAGCTTAATTTTTTATGCTTGGGGAGAACCGATATTTGTACTTGTGATGATGTTATGCATAGGTGCAAATTATGGATTTGGCCTTTTAGCCGATCAATATAGGAATGAAAAAGATAAGATGAGATGGGTATTTACAGGAATGCTTGTATTTAATCTTGGAATTTTAGGCATTTTTAAGTATGCAGGTTTCATTGTAAGCAATTTAAATGGACTATTAGGATTAAGTTTAGATGTACCAAGTATTACGTTGCCGATAGGGATTTCATTCTTTACATTCCAGGGTATTTCTTATGTAGTAGATGTGTATAGGGGGCATGGAAAGGTACTTAAAAACCCTTTAGATGTAGGACTTTATATTTCGTTTTTCCCTCAACTTATAGCGGGGCCGATTGTACGTTATGAGACAGTGGCAAAGGAAATTGAACATAGAACTGAAAATGAAAAAGATTTTGTAGAAGGAATTGCTAGATTTATTATAGGAATGGCAAAGAAGGTTATTCTAGCCAATCAGTTTGCTTTAATTGCAGATAAGGCATATAGCTTACCGGTAGATTCCTTATCAATAGGATTTGCTTGGATGGGGGCTATAGCTTATATGCTTCAGATTTTCTTTGATTTTGCAGGATATTCAGATATGGCTATTGGACTTGGAAAGATGTTTGGATTCCATTTTACAGAGAACTTTAATGCCCCATATAGTGCGAAATCTGTTTCGGATTTCTGGCGTAGATGGCATATTTCATTAGGTTCTTGGTTTAGGGATTATGTGTATATCCCATTAGGAGGAAGCCGTACAACGAAACTTAAGATGTTTAGAAATATATTTGTTGTTTGGCTGCTAACAGGTATTTGGCATGGTGCCAATTGGACATTTATTGTGTGGGGCGTATACTTTGGTGTGATTTTAGTAATTGAGAAGTTTACAAGCCTAGGTAAATTTATGGAAAAAAGCAAGGTGATTGGCCATATTTATACTTTGATTTTAGTACTTATTAGCTGGGTAATCTTTAAAGCAGATAGCTTGTCTGGTGCCATTAACTATATGAAGGCTATGATTGGTATGGGTAGTGATATCATGATGGGAAGTTTAGCAGATCTATATTTAAAGGATAATTTCATTCTTTATATAGTAGGAATGGTTGCATGCATGCCTCTTATCAAATGGTACAAAAAACTTTACGAGGCAGCAAATAGTAAAGTAAGTGTAGCCTTACAAGGCGTAAATATAGCAGTATTAGGATGTATGTTTTTAGTGGCAATTTCATATTTAGTGAAAGGCACTTATAATCCATTTATTTATTTCAATTTCTAAGGAGAAGAGATTATGAAGAAGCTTAATATGAATAGGTTAGGAATTGGCCTGTTTTGTACATTGTTAATAGGTGGAGGGAGCCTCACGCTTTGTACAGGGGCAAAAGAAATTGCAAAGGCTACAGTATCAGGAGCTAAAGCTGGTTATACAGGGGGAGGTATAAGCGGGCTTTTAACAGGAACTATTAGCGGTATTGAGAATGGGGTTGCAAGCAATTTGTTTGCTAAGAATCAGTTTATTAACCTATATGGTTTAACAGCAAGTACCTTTGGAAATACTTTTATTAGAGATGCGGATACGGCATATAATATTGTGAAGGACAACAATGGCGACTTGCAGTTCATTGCCAATGAACGTGATGATAGCAAGGCAGCAGAAGCGATTGTGAGTTTAAATGAAACTTTGGGTGCGAAAGATATTCCGCTTTTATATGTACAAGCGCCTCTTAAATATACGGAGGGCTTTACTGAGTTCCCAGCAGCTATTACGGATTACTCAAATAGTAACACAGATAAATTCAAGGGTCTGTTAGAAGCAGGCGGCGTTGATGTGCTGGATTTAAGAGATGCTGTAGAAGAAGATCATTTGGATAAAAGTTCACTTTTTTATAATACGGATCATCATTGGCGTACAGAGACAGCTTTTTGGGCAGTTGGTAAAACTGTAGAGACTTTAAAAGAAGGGTATGGCATAGATTTAGACCCAGAAGGAACATATACGAGTATGAGTTCATATCGTCAGCGTTTCTTTGAACAAAGCTTTTTAGGTTCACAAGGTAGACGTGTTGGAAAATATTTTGGGGGTATAGACGACTTTACCCTTATTACACCAAACTTTGAGACTAATTACACGGTAACGATTAATAAAAGCGATGGGAGCCGTGTGAGAGAGGGAAGCTTTGAAGAAGCAATCATTGATAAAAGTTTATTAGAAGAAAAGGATGTCTTCACAAACCGCTATGCGTCATACTTTGGTGCCGATTATCCAGAGGTTGTGATTCAAAATCACAGTGCAGATAATGATTATAAGGTACTTGTAGTAAAAGACTCATATGCATTACCTTATACAGCCTTCTTATCTACAATGGTGGGAGAAGTATGTATGCTAGACTTAAGATATTACTCAGATATGTCGATTGAACAATATGTAGAAACACATGATATAGATGCAGTATTATATGTATATAAGTCTATTAACACAGTAAAGTAGGAGGCATAAACGTGATAAAAGTATTACTTGTAGAAGATAACAAAGAAATTAATGAAAATGTAAGGTTGTATCTCGAAGATGAATTCGAGGTGCAGCCTGTTTTTAGTGGTGAAGATGCCATTTTATATTTAGATGCATATACTTATGATTTAGTCATTTTAGACTTGATGTTACCAGGTCTTGATGGAATGAGTGTTCTAGGACATATTAAGAAGAAAGCGATTAATGTAGGGGTACTGATGCTAACAGCTAAAGAAGATTTAGGGGATAAATTAAGAGCTTTTGACTTAGGGGCACAAGATTACTTAACCAAGCCTTTCTTTATGGAAGAACTTAAAGCGCGTATGAAAATTATTTTAAAAAGTATGGGTAAGATGGTAGGGGATAATACTTTAGTTTTTAAAGATTTGCACATGGATATCAGTAAGAAAGCTGTGACTATAGAAGGAGAAAAGGTAGATTTAAATGAGCGATTATATAACTTATTAGAGTACTTTATGCTTAACCAAGGCATTTTACTTTTTAAGGAACAGATTTTTGAACGTATCTGTGGATATGATAGTGATGCTTCTACGGAAATTGTGGAAGTTTATATGAGTCATTTACGAAAAAAATTAAGTCCGTATGGTTATGGTAAATATTTTGTAACCAAAAGGGGCATGGGTTATATCTTAGAAGAGGGTACGAAAAACTAATGAAGAAAAGAGATATATTTAAAAGGACGAAGAAAAATATTATTGTAGCTAGCGTGAGTATAGTCATGGTGGCACTCTTGATTTTTGCCTTAATTACAGCGCAGCTTTATAAAGGCCGAGTTTTTAAGAATGTCGACCAACAGATTCAGACGCAGCGTAATCGTGTGATTCATGATCCGGGTATTATTAAATATAAAGGGGAACAAATGGCAGAGGTGGTTATGCCAGCACCGCTTACAACGAATCTTATAAGCTTCGTATGGTTAGATGGTAAATTAGTTGATCAAAGTCCTCATGAATATCAGGGCGAAGACATATATCCTAATTTTCAAAAAGCGCCTAAAGATCAGATTTTTACCTTAGAAGATGGCGGATATACTTATCGTGCGGTACAGTTTAATAAGCAAGGATTACTGGTACAGCTATTGATGAATGTAGATCAAGAGATTGCATCTGTAACGGCATTAGAGAGGACATTAGGTGTTAGCTTCTTAATATTAATAGTTATTGCAATAATACTGTCATCTTATTTATCAGTAGTCGTATTAAAGCCGCTAAAAGTTGTATATAATAAGCAGCTTGCCTTTGTTCAAGATGCTTCTCATGAAATGCGTACACCGCTAGCCATTATCAAAGGACGATTAGAGCTTTTAGTGAGAAATAGAGGAGATAAACTAGAAGCTCACTATGAGGAACTTTCTATTATAATGAAAGAAATCAGAGGACTTGAGAAATTAAATAGTGATTTATTACTTATGTCTAAAGAAGATATGGGGATGAAATTAGAACTTGCTAGCTTTAGTGTCAATGAATTTATAACAGAAATTGGTGAGTTTTATATAGACTTTGCGGAGATGCAGGAAAAGGAATTAAAGGTGAGGTTGTTAGATGAAGACATACAAGTAAGTTGGGATAAGAGTAAGGTTAAACGGTGTATTGTCATTTTGTTAGAAAATGCCTTGAAATATACAGAGTGTGGTGATCAAATTACAATAACTGCCACTAAGAAAGATAAGAACATTAAATTGGAAATTGAGGATACTGGAATTGGTATTAAAAAGGAAGAACAAGGTCGCATTTTTGATAGATTCTTTAGAAGCAGCGAAGTAAGAGCAAGTGGCAAAGAAGGTAGCGGTATAGGTCTTAGTTTACTAAAATCTATAGCTTATGGACTAGGAATTAAGGTATCACTTGTTTCTACTTATGGAGAAGGGACTACTTTTACATTAGTTATTCCAATCAATATACAAGAATAAAGAGAGATAGATAGGTAGCATTTTACTAAGAAGAGATAAGAGAAATAGATACAAGAAGCTGTTGTAAAACTAGTAGGCTAGTTTTACAACAGCTTCTTGTACTTTGCTATCTATAGAATATTTTAATAAAGTTAAGTGATATACTTGCTAGAAAAAGAGCCATATATTAGGAGACTGCCATTTGTGTTTATTGTGTTTATAAGGTAAGGACACAGAGAAGGTTGTTGGACCTTCTAAGGAACTTGTTACATGAATTGTACCATTGTGCTGTGTAACAATGGTTTTAGCAATAGCTAGTCCAAGGCCGTAGCCACCTGTTTCTCTGGCGCGGGATTTATCTACGCGGTAAAACCTTTCAAAGATTCTCTCATGATGTTCTTCTGGAATGCCAGGACCCGTATTAGTAACCGAAAGTAAAATTTTATTCTTATTGCTATCTAATGAAACATTAAAATCGATAGTACCATTTTGATTAGTGTGCTTAATAGCATTATCAAGTAGAATGACACCTAATTGTTTAATTCTACCTTCATCACCGTAATAGTTAATATCTGGGGCAATATTCATATTAAAGGTTTTATTAGACTCAAAGACGACACATTCAAAGGGTAAACAAATATCCATGAGCGCATCACTAAGATTAAAATTCATTTTGTGCTTTAGAATTTCCTCATCATCCATCTTTGCTAGATAAAGGAGGTCATTTACCAGTTTGGTCATGCGTTCTGTTTCGGTTTTGATATAATTGAGCCATTTGGCTTGTTCTTTAATTTGATCTGTAGGATTTGCCATTACTACATCAGCATTAGTGGCAATGACAGTGAGCGGTGTTTTGAGTTCATGAGAAGCATCAGCCACGAATTGCTTTTGCTTTGCCCAAGCCTTTTCCATAGGTTTGATTGCCCATTTAGATAAAATGACACTGATAACTAAAAAGCCTAGAAGACTTAGAAAGCCAATAAATACACATACCCAGAAGAGCCTTGTCAAAGTAGCAATCTCGTTACTACGGTCAGTAAAAACGATGACTTGTCGATGCGGTTCATTTTTTATGAAAAAGCGTACTTCCGACCCGTTAATCTTAATAATACCCTCAGAAGTATTTTGTGCTTTTGCTAAGTTTATAAAGTCTAATACTGCATCTGATTCATCATCAATATTAAAATCAGAAGAAAAGTAACGTAGTAAAACTTCGCCGGTTTCGTTGATAATGACTATAAAACTATTAGCATATAAAGAGGGATTAGGACTGAATATAAAGTCTGGTGTATCTTTAGGCATATTTTGTGGATGATTTTTTATAAACATTGGCGGAATGTTCCTAGAAGGAAAGCCTTCTGTATTTGCAACGTTTTTCATAAAATCAGAAGCTTGTATACGTTCTCCTTGTGCCATGAATAAATAAATACCTGTTAAGATAGCGATTAAAATAATGGTTACAAAAGTCATAGTAATCATTATAAATCTAGTACGAAGTTTTTTTAGCATTCTATGCCTCCCCTTCTAAGTGATACCCTACCCCACGTACAGTTTGTATTGTTACATTGGAATGAATATGTAGAAGTTTTTTGCGTAAAAAGGAAATATAAACTTCTACATGATTATATTCAGCATCTGAATCATAGCCCCATACTTTTTCTAAAAGTTCTTCTTTGCTGATGACATGCTGACCATGGCGGATGAAGAATTCAAGGATTCTAAATTCCTTAAGGCCTAAGCGAATAGATTTACCTTCACAACTTAATTCGTAAGTAGATAAATTGAGATTTAAATCTGCAAAATGTAAGGTATCATCACAAATAATTTCACCCAGGCGTCTTGTAAGCGCGCGAATACGGGCAAGAAGTTCATCTGTAACGAAAGGTTTGGTGAGATAATCATCGGCGCCATGGTCAAGGCCTGTTACCTTGTCAGCTACTTCATCTTTAGCTGTAAGTAAAATAACTGGAGTTTGAATTTTAGCAGCACGAAGTTTACTCAAGACTTCTAAACCATTCATTTTAGGCAACATAATATCTAAGATAATAACATCATAAATACCTGTCAAAGCATTGTCCAGGCCGGTTTCACCGTCATATACACTTTCTGCATCATATTTGTTTTTATTTAAAATTTGTACAAGGGCTTCAGCAAGTCTAATTTCATCTTCTACAACTAATATTTTCATAGGACATGTCTCCTTTTAAGTCAATTCATACTACTTAGTTTAAGCAATATTATATAGAAGTTATTTTACGATAACAATCTTAAAACAATCTTAAATTCCTTATTTCTTCTTTATTTAATATAGATTAAGAAAAGGTTAAAGATATTTTAAAGCTTTAAGATTAATTTAAGGTTACTATTGTACACTGTATTTATAGATTTCACATTGATAAGGTTTAGTTACTAATTATGCTATAGTTACGTGAAATCATTAGGAGAAACCAATTTATAAGATGTATAATTCAAAGTTATAGCCGGTTTTTCTAGAATAAAGCACAGGAGGTGAGTTTAAATGAAGTTTAGACATGAGCTGAAGCATTGTATCAATATGTCTGATTACTATATGATTACAAGTAAGCTAAAACATATTGCAAGATTAGATACAAATGCTGGTGGAGACGGAGAATACAGAATTAGAAGTATTTATTTTGATAACTACTGTGACAAAATACTTAATGAGAAAGTAATGGGGCTTAATAATCGTGATAAATTCCGTATTCGTTATTACAATGATGAAATTGGTTTTATTAAGTTAGAAAAGAAATCGAAGATTAATGGACTTTGTCTAAAAGTGAGTGCATCTATTTCAGCTGAGGAATGTGAAAAGATTTTAGCAGGTGATATAGAATTTTTAAAGGAGTCTTCTAAAGAACTTTTCAATGAGCTTTACGTAAAGATGAAAGATCAATTATTAAAACCAAAGACTATTGTGGATTATACGAGAGAGGCTTACATATATGAGCCAGGTAATGTACGTATCACTTTTGATAAAAAGATTAGAACAGGCATCAGGGCTACAGACTTTTTAAATCAAGATGTAGTTACAACGGGGATTATTGCAAATGAGCTGATGGTACTCGAAGTAAAATTTGATGAGTTTTTACCAGAAGTGATACAAGATTGTATTCAAACGAATACGAGACGTAGCCAGTCGGTTTCTAAATATGCATTATGCAGAATGTATGGATAAACAATATAAAAATATTCAAGTGGAGGAATAGAGATGAATCAGACAATTAATTTTAGTGATGTATTTAAAAGTGGCTTTTTAAGCAACTTAACAGCAATTTCAATAACAGATATGGTAGTAGCATTAGGCCTTGCATTTTGCCTTGGCTTATTCATTATGGCAGTTCATAAGAAAACATTTAAGGGTGTGATGTATTCACAAACTTTCGGTGTATCCCTTATGGCACTTACACTTATTACAACTTTAATCATTTTAGCAATCACATCAAATGTAGTATTATCACTTGGTATGGTTGGTGCGTTATCAATCGTTCGTTTTAGAAGTGCAGTTAAAGAACCAATTGATATTGCCTTTTTATTCTGGTCAATTAGTGTAGGTATTATTCTTGGTGCGGGACTTATTACACTTGCAATAATCGGTTCATTATTCATCGGACTTATTATGATCTTATTTGTAAATCACAAAAGCGTGGATAATCCTTATATTTTAGTTGTAAGCTGTGAAAATGAAATTGCAGAAGGTGACGTATTAGAAAAAGTAACAAAATCAGTTAAAAAACATGTTATTAAATCAAAAACTGTTTCACCTAAAACAGGTATTGAAATGACAATAGAAGTAAGACTTAAAGATATGACAACAGGATTCATTAATGAAATTAGTCGTATTCAAGGTGTACAAAATGCCGTACTCGTAAGTTACAATGGAGAATACATGAGTTAATTAAATGCCAAGGAGAAAAGAGGGTGATGGTTTTTGCTTAAAGAAAAATATATACCTCATCTAGCTGCTTTTGCCATGTTGTTTATGGTGGTATTAGTAGTTATAGGCACAGTGTTTAATTTGACCTCTGGGGATGAAAAACAAGATGTAACAACGATTCAGCAACCAGAATATATGAGTAAAATCTTTGATCAAAATCAGATATTACAGATTAATATTCAAATAGATGAGAGTAACTGGGAAGAACTCAAAGAAAATGCAGCAGCTGAAGAGTACTACCCAGCAGATATTACAATTAACGGTGAAACATATCGTAATATAGGGATTAGGGCAAAAGGGAATTCATCATTAACTATGGTAGCTAATGATGATACTACTGATAGATATAGTTTTAAAATCAAGGTAGATGAATACCAAGATCAAAATATATATGGTCTTCAAAAATTCGTACTTAACAATATGATTGGTGATGCAACTTATATGAAAGAATATATCTCATACGATATGTGCAAAGAAATGGGGATTGCAACACCAGGATATGCTTTTGCAAATATTACACTTAATGGAGAGCCATGGGGTGTATATTTAGCAGTGGAAAGTTTAGAAGAAAGTTTCATCGAACGTAACTTTGGTGATTTAGATGGGAACCTATACAAAGTAGAAAGTATGGGAGGCATGGGCGGCGGCAATAAAGCTGGTGGAAACCCACCACAAATGCCAGAAGGTACACAAG
>DYCF01000039.1:36724-47364 GCA_019418225.1 Clostridiales bacterium
GCGGAAATAACACAGATATGCCACAAATGCCAGAAGGTACACAAGGCGGAAATAACACAGATATGCCACAAATGCCAGAAGGTACACAAGGCGGAAATAATACAGATATGCCACAAATGCCAAATGATGGACAAGATGGGAACAATAAAGGTCAAATGAAAGGGCCAGGTGGCATGGGTGGTATGGGCTCATCAGGTGGCGCAAACTTAGTGTACTCAGATGATGAAATCAGTAGCTATTCAAGCATTTTTAATTATACAGTGTTCAAGAAAACAACTGAAAATGACTACAAAACTCTTATTGGTATTCTTAAGAATCTTAATGAAGGTACCAATCTAGAAGAAAGCATTGATGTAGAAGAAGTACTTAAGTATTTTGCAGTCAATACATTCCTTGTAAATTTAGATAGTTATGCAGGTAATATGAAACATAACTTCTACTTATATGAAGAAGATGGTAAGCTTCAAATTTTACCTTGGGATTATAACTTAGCATTTGGTGCATTTGAAATGTCAGATGCAAGTAAGGTTATTAACTTCCCAATTGATGCACCTGTAACAGATAGTATGGAAAATAGCCCACTTATTTCTAAGTTATTAGAAGTTGATGCATACAAGGAAATGTATCATAGCTATTTACAAGAGTTAGTAGACAAATATATTACAAGTGGTAAATACGAAGAAACAATTAATAAATTAGATACTTTAATAGGCGACTATGTGAAAAATGATGCAACTGCTTTTTATACGTATGATGAATATCAATCTGGTATAAAAGAACTCAAGCAATATGGCATAGACCGTACAACAAGTGTTAAGGCACAGATTTCCGGTGAGCAGCCTTCTACTGAATATGGTACCATTGAGACAACTATGAACCTTATGGCAATGGGGCAACAAAATGGCGGTAAAGGTGGGCCTGGTGGAGATAAAATGGCAGATAAAGGTGCAGATCAATCCGCGCCAATGTCACAAGGAAATCAGGGCGCTGATAATGTACAAAGCAATGAGCCAGAACAACAAGGTGGCGGCATGCAAAATATGCCAAATGTAGATATGGAAACAATGCAAGAGATTATGAGCATTATTGGAGAGGTTTCTTCTGTGTCAGAACTTACAGAAGAACAAAAGACTCAAATTACAGCATTAGGCGTAGATGAGAGCGCACTAGAGAGCTTATTTAAAATGAAGAAGATGTTTGAAAACATGGGTGGAGGACACAATGGTACACCTGGTCAAGCGACACAAACGCAAATGTCAGATCAGGATAAAATTATGGCAGTAGTTTGCGGTATACTTTTAGTAGGTGGTCTAATCTTTGCTCTAACTTTCAAACGAAAACGTTATTAAATATTGTTATAATATTAAATTTTATTTTAGTACTAGATATTATTCTGATGTAAAATATTATTTTAATATTAAATATTATACTACTATTAGACATTACAGCTGATGCTAGATAGTAGTTTATAACTTACAATAAGTCTTAAAGAGTACAAATAATAATTATAATGATACCTCCTAGGATGAGTGGCCCGCATACACCACAAACGACTAGGGGGTTTTCTAATTTTTGTAAATAAGTGATAGTTACATATACAGTGATAGTATATTTTGGTGTATAATAATAGATGATAAGCCGATATATATAGGGGGCTATTGGCCTAAAAATATAAAAAATAGGGGAAAAGATGAAAAGATACATAAGACTAATTATAGGATGTATGATGTTTTTAACTTTAAGCAGTGTTGTTTTAGGAAATGGAGAAAGTCCAATTGCACAGTTTCAATTCGTTAAGGCAGCATATGAGTTAGGCGAAATGGTTGAAACTGTAGATACAAGCTATGGACAAAACGGAACAGCAATTACAAAAAGGGAATGGATGGTTATTATTAATAATCAGAAAAAGACCAGTAGTAATTTAAAGACATTAATAAGTAGTTTAAAAGTAGGAGAGCATGAAATCTTTTTACGTGTAAGGGACTCGAATAATAATTGGAGCTTATGGACCAGTCGTAAACTTAAGATTACTGAGCCAGTACCTATTAAAATTACAAGTTTTAAACCCTCTAAGACAACTTATGCAAAAGGTGAGAAGCTGTCGTTTACTTATACGCTAAATAATCCTAATGACCTAGAAATAAAGGGACAAAGGTGGCGCTATAAGAATTTAACAACAGGTGGTAGTACCATTTCAGGAAAACCTAAGTACCTTAAAAAACCAGGCAAATATGAAATAAGTGTAGAGTTACAAGATGAAAGAGGCAATTGGTCTAATAAGGCAACTTGTATTATTATCATTAGCGAAGATGAGAAAATCAGAAATGGTGAATATCTTTTTAGTGAAGGTAAACCAGGTGATTTGATTGATGGTTATGTAGACAAGGATTATAATACTTTTATTAGTCTAGAAGAAGCTGCAAGCGTGAGCGTGGCGGATGAAAAAGGAAGTCTTATTATGAGTAACTCACCAGAAAGTATACCAAGCAGTGGTATTTTATACAGAGAAACGGCAAGTCAAAAGGGAAGGATACTCATTCATCATGCCAATGCAACAGACTTCAACAAAAAGCTTATGATTCTTGCCACGACTAAAGAAGAAAGTCCAATTAAATTAACAATTAGTAATGAAGCAATTAAAGGACCAAGTCCTCATATTTTAAGTAGTGGTCAAGCGGCAGTTAGTACATACTTTAAAGGGCAAGTAGCTAAAAATTATACGATTAAAAAAGGTGAGCAAACTTGTATTTATAATAGCAGTGTAAATGGTCCATGGGAAACAAATGAAATTATAACAGGGCTTTTAGATTTTTATGCAGAAGGCAATGTTATATTTACGGTGGTAGCAATGGATTGTAACTCTTCAATAGATAATGTATCTAAACTTCCAGTTCTTCCAGCAGATGGGACACACATAAGAGGAACATTTGATGTGATAAAAAGGGAGTATACAATAAGTATTGAGGACTTACAAGAGCCAGCTAAACTTGTAATAGGAAGAGAAAGTAGTGAATGGCTAGAAGGAAAAGATGCCTTAACAGGTACAGTTGTTAGAAATAAAGGCAACTATGGTTTACCGATAAATATTAAAATAAAATGTAATGAAGATATGGGGATTATCCTAAATGCCCGTGGAGGCGGTTATTTAGGCGCACTTAAATGGAATAATAGTAAGGTGTTTAATGCACCAGGTGAAGATTTATTAAATAATCAGAAGGTAGCTGCCCTAGTAGGAACAGCCCATGCCAACACAAATAGTGAAATTTTATATATGTTGCCAAATGGCTCTTCGGCACCAGTATTATTTGGATTTATTCCAAAATCATTATGGAAAAGTTAAAGTATAAGAAGTAAGAGGAGTAAAACAATGAAAATATTATTAGTGATTGATGTGCAAGAAGGATTTATCAATGACGCAACCAAACATATACCAAAAGATATTGAAAAACATGTAAATAACTTTAACTATGATTTAGTAATTGCAACCCGTTTTATTAATAAGATGGAATCATTACATAAGTCAGAATTAAATATGAAAGATATGACAATGTTAAGCCCACATGCAAAACTTGTAGAAAACGTAAGTACACTTGCAGATATTGTAATCATGAAATCGACATATACAAGTTTAACAGTAGATGTGGCAAAGTTATTAGAAAAAAATCAAGTGAAAGAAGTATACTTAGCAGGATTAAATACAGATACAAGCATTATGGCAACAGCTTTAGAATTGTTTGATAAAGGTATTAAACCAAAAGTACTTTCACAGCTTTGTGGTTCAATAAATGGTGCAATGATGCACACAGCAGCCCTCCAAATTCTAAAAGGAGCCTTAGGCGAAAATAATATTCTATAATAAATTAAAAAGGGACTATTGCAAATGCATAGTCCCTTTTTAGAGGTATAGCAAGTCTATCTTAGGCATACTTTTAAAGTTCTCCTAAGTGTTTGAAGTAGCGTTTAGGAATAAAAGCATTACGCCTTCTTATATTAATACGTTCTGTAATAGTGGTAGCTTTATAATACGTTTTAAATAAGTTGATAAAGGGGTCGTTATTAGGTGCCTTTAATAGTTTAAGCTGTTCTTCATTAGAGAGACTTTGAAGAAAGGCTTCTTTTGTATTATAAACAAGCGCTACCTGTCTTTTTAAGTCATGAATGATAAAGGATTGATCAGAAAAACGTTTTACAAAGTGTTCCATTAAAAGTGGTAATATAAAATGGTCAGGTTCAATTTTTGAGTAAAAGACCATAGGACTTATTTCTTCAAATCTGACGAAACCTGTAAAACGATGGGCTTCATGTCCTACACGTTTAGTATATAAGTCTACTTTTCGGATAATATCATTGTTTTTAGCAAGATTTATTTTATCGGTGTATTTGTAGCAGAGTCTTAAATATTGAAGTGCCAGCGTTTCAGCGTCTTCATATTCGCTAAGATATAAGTAATAAACATTGGATAAAGTAGAAAAAGATAAGTTTTTTACAATACTATCGTGTACCCTAGTCGCTTTATCTTCTTCAGTTGGAACGCCTAATGCAGTTGTTAAAAGGCTAGGGTGATAAGCATCTTCTCGAAATATAGAAGATGCTTTTTTGTCTTTATAGGCATAGAAGATGCAAGTGAGGAGACCGTCAAAGGACCCATCATATAAGTAATCAACCATCAGAGTAATCCTTTCATTTATATTTATAATTCACCAGTTAAGGCAGATGCAGTATCTTCTAATAATAACGGTTTAATAGGAGAAGCTGTATTAGGAATTAGAAGCTTAGAGGATGAATTTGGCGGCATTGTAAATAAACTAAGCTGTTCATAGGGTGCAGGTTCATCTGAAGCAAATTGTGGTACAAGCTTGCGACGGATTTGGACATCATCAATATCAGTACTGCCATAATATTTAGTATTACAGGTGATAAAGAACTGTGCACGTTTAAGAACAATGCCTAACTTTTTGAGGTCGTCATAGTTAAGCGGTGCAATACGACGGCTCATTACAATTTTCTTAGCGCCGCGAATACCAATGCCAGGTACACGAAGGAGCAGTTCATAGGGCGCCTTATTAATCTCTATAGGAAAAAGATGAAGATTGTTAAGGGCCCAATTACATTTAGGGTCAAGGTGAATATCAAATTGAGGCTTTTCTTCAGTTAAAAGTTCGTGAGCCTTAAAGCCATAAAGGCGTAGTAACCAATCTCCTTGGTAAAGTCTATGCTCTCTAAGTGTAGGTGGTGTCTTAAGCTCAGGGAGTGCACCGCCAGTATTAACAGGGGTATAGGCAGAGTAATAAACTCTTTTTAAGTTATATTTACTATATAGATTTTCACTTAAATTTAAGATATTAAGATCAGTTTCGGGAGTTGCGCCAATGATAAGCTGTGTACTTTGACCGCCAGGTACAAAAAGGGGGGCCTTTTTAGAGTTTTTTCGATCTTCTTTAGCTGACATAATATGCGTACCGATACTACGCATTGGTGCCAGAATAGCTTTTTTACTTTTATCAGGGGCAAGTAGTTTAAGAGAGTGCTCAGAAGGTAACTCAATATTAACGCTCATACGGTCTGCATATAATCCAGCTTCATGAATGAGTTCTTCGCTAGCACCCGGAATAGCCTTTAGATGAATATAACCATTGAAATTTTCTTCTGTACGTAGCTTCTTAACAACTTGTAAAAGCATTTCCATTGTATGGTTAGGATTTTTAATAATGGCTGAGCTTAAGAATAAGCCTTCTATATAATTGCGTCTATAAAAGTTAATCGTGAGACGAATAACTTCTTCAGGTGTAAAAGCTGCACGCTCCACATCATTGGAGCGCCTGTTGATACAATAAGCACAATCATAGATGCAGTAATTGGTCAGTAATATTTTAAGAAGAGAAATGCATCTGCCATCAGGTGTAAAACTATGACAGATTCCGCTTGTAGCCGCAGCGCCTAATTCCCCTAATTTTCCTTTTCTATTGGAACCAGAAGAAGAACAAGAAACGTCATATTTAGCTGCGTCTGACAGGATTTTTAATTTTTCATTTAGTTCCATAAATTGTCGCCTCATTTAAAAATAGAATAATTTAATATGTTAGATATTAATGCGAACATATGTTCTGTTAAGCTTTATTATAATGAGAAATATATATAGATACAAGGGATTTAGATAAAAAATATATGTGAAATATTTTAGATGAATACAGAAAATAAAAAAGACAATTAAAATTATTGACAATTATTTGTAGCAAGGATATACTTTGAGTGATTGATGCTTTGAAAAGCAAAGTGTTGAAATTATATTATACGGGAGGAAAAGAAATGTTTGAAAAATTACAAGATATTATTGTGGATAAATTAGGTGTTGACCCTAGCGAAGTAACAATGGAAGCAAGTTTCCGTGGCGATTTAGGTGCAGATTCATTAGACTTGTTTGAAGTTGTTATGGGAATCGAGGAAGAATTTGATGTATCCATCGAAAATGAAGATTTAGAAAAAATTGAAACAGTAAAAGATGCTATTGATTACATTACAAGCAAACAATAATTAAACTAAAAGGGGGGGCAAATATAATATATAAAATTGCTACCCCTTTTTTGCAAATGATAATGGCAGACAAAATATAAAAAAACACCTTTAGTGCCATCTAAATGAATGACAAAGGCCGAGAAAGAAAAAAGGTAAGGGTGAAGAAAAGATGAAACTAGCACTATTATTTCCAGGTCAAGGCGCTCAATATGTAGGAATGGGCAAAGAATTATATGATAATTTTCGTGAAACAAAAGAGGTATTTGATAAGGCAAATGATATTTTAGGATGGGATATAAAAGAAGTTTGCTTTGAAGATTCAAAAGAAGTTATTAATCAAACAAAGTATACACAGTTAGCTTTATTTACAACAAATTATGGAGTTTTTAAAGCCTTTGAGACTAAGGGGATTAAGGCAGATGCTGTATTAGGGTTTAGCTTAGGCGAATACGATGCTATTGCAGCAAGTAATATCTTAAGTTTTGAAGAAGCTTTAAGGTTAGTGGAAAAAAGGGCGAGCTATATGGATGAATGTGCAACTAACAATCCAGGTGGCATGTGTGCCGTGACAATGCTAGATGTGGAAAAGATTAAGGAGATTTGCGATAAAGCAAGGGAAGAAACAGGAGAAGTTATTACAGTGGCCAACGATAATTGCAAAGGTCAAGTAACAGTAGCAGGAACGAGTAAGGCCTTAGAAATCGCTGAACCTTGTTTTAAAGAAGCAGGTGCTAGAAGAGTTGTACCACTTAAAGTAAGTGGCGCTTTTCACAGTCCGTTAATGAATGAAGCAGCAGAAAGGTTAGAAGTAGATGCCAAAAAATTGGTATTTAATGAACCTACAATACCAATTATTAGTAATGTCACAGCTATGCCAATGAATGAAAAAGAAGCAGCCTTAAATATACCACTTCAAATTACACATGGCGTAAGGTTTAGAGAAAGTATTCTGTATTTATTAGAGCAAGGATTTGATACATTTGTAGAAGTTGGACCTAAATGTGTTCTAAGTAATTTAGTAAAGAAGATTACAAAAGAAGTACGTGTTTTCAATGTTGAAGATATGGCTTCCTTTGAAAAAACTATAGAAGCGTTAGGAGAAGAATTATGTTAAAAGACCAAGTAGCAATTGTAACAGGTAGTGCAAGAGGAATAGGAAAAGAGATTGCATTAATGTATCACCGTCAAGGAGCAACTGTAGTAGTCAACTATCCAGGAGATTTTGAAAAAGAGGCAGCAGAGTCTGTAGTGGAAACCATAAAGGCTGAAGGCGGCAAGGCTATGGCAGTACGTGCAGATGTTACCTCTTTTAAAGAAGCAGAAGAACTTATTAAAATAGCAGTGTCTACATATGGTAAAGTGGATATTTTAGTAAATAATGCAGGTATTACAAAAGATATGCTGCTCACAAGAATGACAGAGGAAGAATTTGATGCAGTTATTAATGTTAATTTAAAGGGTGTTTTTAATTGTACAAAGTTTGCTGTAAAGTCAATGCTTAAAACAGGTGGAAAAATTATAAATATAGCTTCAGTTGTAGGCCTTAGTGGTAATGTAGGTCAATGTAATTATGCAGCTTCTAAAGCTGGTATTATTGGATTTACAAAAACGATTGCTAAGGAATATGGTTCAAGAAATATTAGGGTCAATGCAATTGCACCAGGTTTCATTCAAACTGATATGACAAAGGTACTTAAAGAGAGTGTTAAAGAGGAGATGAGCAAACAAATTCCATTAAAGCGATTAGGTAATCCAGAAGAAATTGCTAAGGTAGCAACATTTTTAGCAAGTGACTTGGCAAGTTATGTAACAGGAGAAGTCATTCGTGTAGATGGTGGAATGGCAATGTAATTTTGAAGGGAGATTAATATGGAAAATAGAGTTGTTATTACAGGGATGGGGGTTGTTTCGCCCTTAGGAAATAGTGTAGAGGCTTTTTGGAATAATATTAAAGAAGGGGTTTGTGGTATTTCATTATTAAGTGAAGATCAAAAAGCAGAAGGCGTTGATGTTCATGTAGCTGGTCTTGTAAAAGAATTTGAAGCAGAAAAATATATGGACCGCAAGGAGCAGAAGAGACTTGCAAAGTTTAGCCAATATGCTATTTATGCGGCTAAGGAAGCACTAAAGGATGCTAATGTGGATATGGCAGAAATGGATGCTACTAGAGTTGGTGTTATTATTGGAAGTGGCATTGGTAACTTACAAGGCACTTCAGATGAAACCATTAGACTTAAAGAAAAAGGTGGCAAACGCGTTTCACCTTTATACATACCCATGAGCATTGCCAATATGGCAGCAGGTAATGTGGCTATTTATACAGGCGCAAAAGGTATATGTACATCTATTGTAACTGCTTGTGCTTCAGGAACACATAGTATAGGTGAAGCTTATAGAAATCTAAAGCATGGTTATAGTGATATGATTATAGCAGGTGGTGCAGAATCTTGTATAACGCATCTTGCTATTGCATCGTTTAATGCACTTACAGCACTTAGTAAATCAGAGGACCCACTTAGGGCATCTATTCCTTTTGATAAAGAAAGAAATGGGTTTATTTTAGGTGAAGGTGCAGGTATACTTATATTAGAAACCTTAGAACATGCTAAAGAACGTGGTGCGCATATTATTGCCGAAATTGTTGGGTATGGTGCAACAGGTGATGCTTACCATATTACATCTCCGGCTGTAGATGGAGATGGTGCAGCAAGGGCAATGCGAGATGCCATAAGAGAAGCGAATATTAATCCAGATCAAGTAGACTATATTAACGCCCATGGTACAAGTACACATTATAATGATTCAAGTGAGACATTAGCTATTAAGAAAGTATTAGGTGAAGATACAAAAGTACCTGTAAGTTCTACAAAGTCTATGACAGGACATTTATTAGGTGCAGCAGGAGGAATTGAGGCAATTGTTATTGCTAAGGCAGTACAAGATGACTTTATTCCACCAACAATTGGCTATAAGGTACCTGATGAAGAATGTGACCTTGATTATGTACCAAATGAAGGCAGATGTGCCAAAGTAGAATATGCAATGAGTAACTCATTAGGCTTTGGTGGCCATAATGGAACAATTCTTGTGAAAAAATGGAGAGGTTAATATGTTAAATACAAAAGAAATTATGGAAATTATTCCACATAGATATCCTTTTTTACTAGTAGATCGGGCAGAAATCCTAGAGGGAGGCACTGGGGCTAGAGGCTATAAAAATGTTACGATGAATGAGCCTTTTTTCCAAGGACATTTTCCAGGTGAACCAGTAATGCCAGGCGTGCTTATTGTAGAGGCACTTGCTCAAGTAGGCGCTATTGCAATTTTATCGCAAGAAGCAAATAAAGGGAAAATAGCATACTTTGGTGGGATTAGAGAAGCTAAGTTTAGAAATAAGGTTGTACCAGGAGACGTATTGGAACTGGAATGTACAATTATCAAACAAAAAGGCCCAATAGGTATAGGAAAGGGAATTGCTACTGTAAATGGCAAGAAAGCTTGCGAAGTAGAGTTAACTTTTGCTATTGGCTAATTTATATAAGGCTAATTGCGGTGATTTGTACAGGAAGGGCCAAGGCGAAATTACTAATAAGATGAAGCAAGGAGAGAGAAGCGTGCCTGATAAAATAAAACGAATCAACAATGCATTAGTTTATATGTATAATTATATTGTAGAAGCAGAGAAAGAAGCCTTAGATAAAAGTGAGTATAAAGACTTAACTTTTACAGAGTTACATGTGATTGAGGCAGTGGGGCTAGAACCAAAAACAATGACAGAAGTAGCCGGTAAATTAAAGATTACAATGGGAAGTCTAACAACTAGTGTAAATCGTATTGTTCAAAAAGGTTATATTGAACGAAATTTTGATAAAACTGATAGAAGACGTATTTTCATTAATTTAACGGATAAGGGCATTGAGGTGTATAAATTCCATGAAGCATTTCATGAAGAAATCATTGGAGAAATTACACAAGCCTTAGAAGAAATTCATCCAGATATTCTGAATGTAGAGCTTCAAAAACTTGTAGATGTATTTAAAGTAGAATAATAAAAATAAGAGGATAGTTATCTATCCTCTCAGGCTGTAGACAATTAACTTTTCCATAGTATTTTACTAGTCTAGAAA
>DYCF01000004.1 GCA_019418225.1 Clostridiales bacterium
TTCTTACAATATAAAAAGCATGAAAAATATTTTAATACTTTTCATGCTTTTTATCTATTTCTACCTATTAACTTAACTATAGATTTCACAGTTATAAATTTTAGTTATTCATAATTTTTAGTACTGTGAAATCATTGAGAGAAACCTATTTAAAAATACGTTGACAGAAGTGATATAGTCCATTATTCCAAACTTCAAAATTATGATCTCCACCCATAGTGTACCAGAAATGGTCCACACCATTTTTAGCAAGTGTTTCATGATAATAAGTTGGTACATTTCCTACAACACTATCTGCATTACCATTACAGATTAAGATCATCTTAGGTACTGTCGTACCTTGTGGAATCGTAAATTGATCTTCTGTAAATTGACCTACATAATTTAAATTATAATCTGGTAATAACCCTGGTGCTGGTGAAAAAGCGCCAATATAACCAAAGGTATCACGCATAGAAAATCCAATAAATAAAGATTCACGACCACCCATAGATAAGCCTGCAATAGCTGTATTTTCTGTTCCTGTCTTTATAGAATATTTCTGTTTAATAAAAGGCATTAAATCATTTTGAAGGTCATTAATAAAATTATCAAATGCTGCAATATTTTCTGCTGTTAAAGGATTAGAAGGTGACGCATCATTTGCAGCTGCGCGTACATTTGGCATAACCACAATCATTTCACTTGCCTCACCACTTGCAATTAAGTTCCCAATAATTTTATCACAACCACCATATAACCATTCGTCTTCCGTGCCGCCTATACCATGTAATAAATAAAGTACAGGATATTTCTTATCTGGTGAATAATGCGCTGGTATAATCACATTACAATTCCTCATTTTACCAGTTGTTGTTGAATAATAACTTACCTTTTGAAGTGTACCATATGTTGTTCCTGCTATATTGCTTGCAAAATTATTTGGTACATCATAAGGATTAATGGGTGTCTCATAAATACTGCCTCCCGGTACCACTTCTGTTGGTGGTACTTCTGGCTCTTGTGTTGGTGGCGTAACTGGTGAAGTTGTTGAACTTTCAATATTCCCATCATATCGTACAACTATACCTATCTCTGCAAAATCACTTATTGCTGACCAATCACTATTTGCAAAGCGTGTTGTAATCGTCACACTACCTGCACCTGCATATAATTTATTCGTATCCTCTAATTGTACTAAAAAATAATAACCTGTACTATCTTTTTCAATGGACATATTCACTTCATTTGTTAAATCTTTATACCAAGGTGCTATATTAAGCTGTACTGCTGCATTATCACACCACATGTGCATTGCCTTTTCATCTGACTTCGTAAAATAATACCGTATTTCTAACTTAGATAAATCAATAGGCTCCTTATCTGTCTTAATTGTATACGTCTGATTAATACTTCCACTTGTAATCGTTTCAACCGATACATCCACACCTACTGTAGTTGTATTTACTTGAGTGGCTTCTCCTATAGTATAATCTTCTATTTGTGCTGCCAAAATATTTCCCCCTAAACTTGCACTTGCAATCAACATACTTATCATTATACTTATGTACTTTTTTGATTTCATTCTGCTTCCCCCCATTTAATTTTTCAGCTTTGCATCACTTATGTAATCTTATACTACCATTTTAATATCATTCTATTTTTTATCAAGAACCTTATCCCCTCATGCTATATTTCATGATATATAATGTAGTTTTTTCTAAATTACTTGAGATTAATTTAAACATTTTTGTCTATAGGCTTTCTTTTTTAAGTTCATCTCTTTTTCTTTCAATCACACATTCTAAGGTTTGCTGATAATATTGTGCCATATCACCGGTTCCCTCTATAAGTTTAATCATGTACTTGCTCCTCAATCTTTTCTTTCTTGATTGTATCCTTAATGTGTACACTATTTACTATTACAACTAAAGATAATTTAGCAAGCTGGAACCAATTTGTACCATTTTCCCATATGCTTAAAATTGCTAACAGTATTACGATGACTAGTGGTACTCTTAATATCCCTAATACAATCTTTCGTTTCATTTTCCCCCAACCTCCAAAATATATTATCTCCCTATATGTATTTAAATTATAGCATCATAGAAATAAATCAGTAACTAAGTTATCAAAATCATCAATTTATTCTGTACTCGTTGCTGCTTTTCATAAGTAAAGGCGTAAGAAATATTTAAAATATTTCTTACGCCTTTACACCTATATTTTAATCACTATGCCATAAACCATCTTATTTTGTTACGTTTTCTGCAAATGTTGTATTTACTAAGATTGTATAGGCTGGGCGATTATTTAGTTCTCCTGCCATTTCCATAACATCCATAAGATGATTTAAGCTTTCTTCCTTTAATAAAGGTTCACTACACCAAGTATCATTATCTTTATAACGCTGAATAACAGTCACAAGATCTTCACCACTTATTTCTTTAAATTGAGGTGCAATAATTTGTGCAATTTCTTCTGCTGAATGAGTTGCTACATATTGTTCGCCTTTATAAATAGCCTTGGTAAACTTCTGAAGTGTCTCTGGATTGTCTTTCATGTAGCTAGCTAATGCAGAATAGGCTGTATAAGGTATTTCTCCTGATACTTGCCCCATCGATGCAATGATATAGCCATCACCAGACTGCTGGATTTGCGTAGCTGTAGGTTCAAATAAGGTCACAAAATCCCCTTCGCCTCCTGTAAAGGCGCCACCCATAGCTGCAAATTGAATGTCTGTTCTTACATTTGTCTGACCACTTGCTAAATCTTCTCCTAATGTAAGCCCTTGTGTCTTTAAAACATATTCTAATGTCATTTCAGGCATACCGCCTTTACGTCCACCAATAATTGTCTTGCCTTTTAACATATCAAATGTAAAATCCTCAATAGGCTCTCGGCTCAGCAAGAAATTACCATCTCGCTTTGTAACCTGTGCAAAATTTACTGCATAATCTTTGCTACCTTGATTATACACATAAATAGTTGCTTCAGGGCCCATAAAGCCAATCTGTGCTTCATCGGAAAGGAGCGCTGCCATCGTTTTATCTGCCCCCTGAGTTAAAAGTAAATCCACATCCAATCCTTCTTCCTCAAAGTATCCTGCTTCAAGTGCTACATATTGAGGTGCATAAAAAACGGAATGTGTTACCTCTGCTACGGTTACTTTGGTCAAACCATCGTTACTGCAGCCACTAAGCAAAATACCTAATGTCAAAGGTATTACAAGAAGTAAACTTAGAAGCCCTTTTCTCATAAAGACCACCTCATTTAATAATCTATATAATTATTCTACTCAGGACAAATTTTATTTAGACACTCTTTTTTTAGTAATCCACTTTTCAAATACATTAACAATAGCATACATCGCAAAAGCACAAACTGCTAAAACGACTACCCCCATCATAACTAAGTCCAGCCTAAATACCTGACCACCATAAACAATCAAATAACCTAAACCATTACGTGAAACAATGAACTCACCTACAATAACACCAACCCAAGAAAGTCCTATATTAATCTTGATAATATTAACTAGGTTCCCTACATTAGCTGGTAAAATCAGTTTAGTGAGTATTTGCCATCTGGTCGCACCAAAGCTTTGAAGCATTTTTATCTTTTCTTCATCCATATTGATGAAATAGTTATATGCAGATAAAATAGTCGTGACAATAGAAATTGTTACGGCTGTCAATACAATACCACCAATGCCTGCACCTGCCCATACAATTAAAATAGGGGCAAGAGCCGTCTTAGGCAGTGCATTTAATACAACTAAGGTAGGTGACATGATTTTTGCCACCGTTTCTGACCACCATAAAATGATGGCGATGATGACACCTAATACTGTACCAATTGTAAAGCCTAATATGGTTTCCCAAACAGACGTTGCAATATGTCTAAATAAACTACCATCAGCTACATAATTTTTAAATAATACCCAAATAGCACTAGGGCTACTAAATAAAAATGTATTAAGCACACCTAATCTGGCCAAAACTTCCCATAAGCCAATAAATCCTATCAATAAGCTAATCTGCCAAATCAAAATTTTTCTTTTCTTTTGCTTTTTGCACTTCAGGTAGCTCATGTAACTCTCACTACATTCTATGCTACATTTATTTTTACATGTTTTGCAGTTCAACTTAAACATTAACATCAAGCTCCTTCCACAGTATATCAAAATAATCCTTAAACTCTGGTGCCTTTCTGCTGCTTAGTGGTGTTCTTTCACCCTCCACCGTTAACTTAATCCTATAAGTATCTTTGATTGTAGCTGGTCTTTTGGAAAGTACACAGACTTCATCTGCCATACTAATAACCTCTGAAATATCATGACTCACTAAAATAGCTTCCTTATGCTCATTTTTCAAGATTTTATAAATATCATCACTTACCATAAGCCTCGTCTGATAATCCAGAGCTGAAAAAGGTTCATCTAAAAGTAATATATCTGGATTGGTTGCAAGGGTACGAATGAGTGCCGCTCTCTGACGCATCCCACCTGATAACTCCCTTGGAAAATTATTTCGGAACTCCCATAATCCATAAGTTTTTAGTAACCTTTCTACCTTTTCTTTACTTTCTGTGGTTAGTTTCCTTTGAATTTCTAATCCAATAGTCACATTATCCATAATCGTACGCCACTCGAGTAAATGATCATGCTGAAACATATAACCTATTTGTCCATTGATTTTTACTTCTCCTGATGTAGGCTTTAGCAAATTAGAAAGGATATTTAAAATAGTAGATTTGCCACTACCAGAGGGTCCTAAAATTGCTAGAATTTCTCCTTTTTTTAATCTCAAATTAATATCCTTTAAAACAAGTAACTCACCTTGATCTGTATAAAAACTTTTATCTATATGAATAAGCTGAATACGACTCTCCATTCCCCCACCTCCTTTATTTACCAACCATAGTAAATTATTCTTCCTATAATTATGATATTAAAAGAGTAAAGACAAAGTGCTTGTTAAAGTTCTAATTTCTTGTCATTATCTAGTCACGCCCTTAGTATTTTATGAATAGAATAAAATCAGATGGACATCAATTAAAAGGGGGGAAAACATAAATGAATCCATTCTTAGAAGAATCTTGTCTAGTCGAGAAGTTTTTTGATAACTGGCGAGCAATTTATCCTAAAGCTTATAACAAATATGAGGTAGACCCTTATACAAGGGCGCGTATTATCTTAATGAATGGCACTGAAATTGAATCTATTTTCTTTTCACACCAGTTTGCAAGAAACTGTGCTAACAATGACTTAAGACGTGAAATTGCTATTTTAAGACGTTTAGACCAGCAACAACAAAAAGTACTTAGTATACTTAAACCCACTGATGAAACTATCTTGGAACATACGATAGGTTATGAACAACTTGCCGTCGACTTAACAGCTGAACTCGCCCAACGCGAACCCAATGGTTATGTAAAAATGGCTTTAGATTTCGCCTTATTAGAGGATTTTGATCATCTCTATCGCTACTCTGACCTAGCCTATTTAGAATATGGCGAAAAAATGGAGTATTTAGTAGGTCATTATACTGAAATTATGCCAGGTAGACCTACTATTGCACATCATCGCTTCCCTACAGATAATATTAGATATTGTACTAATTTTGATAAAGCTTGCCCTATTACTAAATTAAACATAGCGATTATTACTGCTGCCGAACAACAAACTATGAACTATTATTTAAACGTTCAAAATCTATATTGCTCTGACTTAGGTCGAAACCTTTATCAAGAAATTGCTTCTGTTGAAGAAGAACATGTTAGTCACTACGAAAGCCTTTTAGACCCAAGTCTCACTTGGCTTGAAAATCTGCTCTCTCATAAATATAACGAATGCTATTTATACTATTCTTGCTACTGTAATGAAACAGATTCCTATATCAAAAAAATCTGGAAATATCATTATCAACAAGAAGTTGCACAATTACAACGTGTTAGTAAACTTTTAGAAAAATATGAAGGTAAGTGTTGGAAAGATGTTATTTCTAATGGTGATTTTCCTCAATTATTAAAACTTCATTCTAATAAAGAATATATTCGTAAGGTTCAAAAACACACAGTACAACTTACTTCTAAAGATGAAGAATATATCGATGTAGCAAAACTTTCTTGTGATGATGTTTTCTTTAAAATGCAAGGTATGCTTAATGAGCCTAAATGTCAAGTGCCAAGCCACATGATTATTGAAAAACTTATTGATAAAAAAGGCAAAGACTATCGTTATCAAGATGCACCACATCCAACAAAAGAACTTCGTAATCGTACAGAAGATAACACCTATGTTGGACGCTCCTAGAGCTTATAAAAGGAAGGAGATGACCTTTTATGCCATCTCCTTCTTTTATAATGCTTTGTTATGATATGATATATCCTACGTAAATTAAGATAAAATTCCAAATAAAAATTCCCAAGGTAGAAAAGATTAAAAAAACATCAAACCGCACTTTAAAAGTTCCTGCAAGTAAAGAAATAATTGTTCTTACACCTGGTATCAAGCGCCCTATCATACATATGCCATTGCCATATTTATTACTGAGCATTTGTGCCTTGTTGAGTGATTTTCTCATACTTTTAAACTTATTATAAAGCCAACGATAAACTTTATTACCTAAGCATCTTACAATCATGTAATACGTAATATTTCCTAATAGACTTCCTAGAACAGTAAGCGTTACTATAAGCATTAAAGATAAGCTACTACTTGCACTAAACATCCCTATTGTGGGTAAAAGAACAAGTGCTGGAATTCCCGTTAAATTAAGCCCCTCTAAATACATAATTATAAACACAAGGATAAGACCATATTCATTAAAATAGCTAATAATTTGTTGCTGATTAATAGTCATGCCTCCTTGTCTTATATTAACATACTTTCTTTTATTATCTCCTAAAATACTATTTCTTATTAATGCATATATTTAAATCTATATTTCTCCTTTTTTCTCTATTATGATAAATTCTATTCCTGTATCATGACATTAAGCTTGCATTAAGCTTCCTATACTATTGTATATTTATCAGTAAGTTACGAAAGGAAGTGCAATAAATGAATTTTAAAAAAATAGCACCTGTTTTAGCACTATTAATGAGCACAAGTATTTTAGGAGGCTGTCAGTCTTCTTCAACAAATAATAATAAAGAAAATACCACCGTACAAGTCCAAGTGCAAGAACAAGTTTATACAGTTCAAGTGGAAAGTATTGAAGGACAAACAATTACGGCTACCCAAGGCGAGTTAACACAAAGTGGCCCACCAGCTCTTCCCGAAGGTGAGTCTATGAATAATAATACACCTCCTACATTACCTGAGGACCAACCTACAACTGATGGTAATACACCTCCTGCATTACCTGAAGGTGATCAAGGTGCAGGTGGTATAAGCTTTGGTGCATCGGGTTCATCTATTCATTTCTCAGTAGATGATAGTACTCAAATTACAATTGAAATGCTCCAGGGCACGCAAGAAGGAACGCTTGATAATATTGGGGTCAATGATGTCTTGGAAGTTACTTTAAATGAAAATAATATTGCTACAAGTATTATTGTGAAAAACCTTAGTAATACTGGTGGCTTTGGTGGTAGTCATGAAGTTACTCAGGGCACCTATGCCAACATAATTGATACAGACAGTGAGCTAACAGGCAATACTTATACCTCTACTGGCGATGATGAAAATGCCCTTAGAGTTAATGGTGTAACAGCTTCATTAACTAATATCACTATCAATAAATTACAAGGTGAATCCTCAAACACAGAAAATGGTGATTTCTATGGTCAAAATGCCGGATTTCTTGCTACAGATGGTGCCAATGTCACTATAAAGAATGCAACAGTTACTACTTCTGTTACAAACGGAAATGGTATCTTTAGCTATGGAGATGCTACTTCTGTAAAGATTTCAGATAGTACAATTCAAACTTCCGGCTCTAACTCTGGTGGAATTCAAACAACAGGTGGTGCCACTATGGAAGCTAGCAACCTACAAGTTGAAACACAAGGCAATTCAGCAGCTGCTATCCGTAGTGATAGAGGCGGCGGAACAGTTAACGTTTCTGGTGGCAGCTATACAACAAATGGTACAGGCAGTCCTGCTATTTATAGTACAGCAGATATTTCTGTTTCTAATGCTACATTAACAGCCCATAACTCTGAAGCCCTCGTCATCGAAGGTAAAAATTCTATTACGCTTGAAAACTGTGATGTTACAGGTAATATGGATGGTAGCCATTTAGATGACTCTGAAAATCTTCACAATATCATGATTTATCAAAGTATGTCTGGTGATGCTGCTATTGGACATTCTACATTTTCAGCTACAGGTGGTACAATTACAGCCAAACAAGGGGATATGATTTATGTTACCAATACAACTTGTAGCATTACACTTAATAATGTAAAACTTATGCTTGCTAATGATATGCTCCTTAATGTAACAGGCAATAGTTCTTCAAAGGGATGGGGAACACAAGGCAGCAATGGCGGTGATTGTAACTTTGACGTAGTCAATCAAACACTTGAAGGAAAAATCCGTGTAGATGATATTTCTTCTTTAAATATGAGCTTAGGTGAAAATTCTACTTTTACAGGTTCTATCAATGAAGAAAACAGCACTGGCTCAGTAAAATTAACTCTAGATGCTACTAGTAAATGGACTTTAACAGGTGATTCTTACCTCAGTGAATTTGAGGGTGACTTGTCTCATGTTACTACAAATGGCTTTAAACTTTATGTCAATGGTCAAATTGTAAAGTAAACACCCACTGCACTTTATAGTACTGTTCTAAGTTTTAAAACAACACTAACAGAAGCTATCCTAAAACAATAAATAGTTTTGGGATAGCTTCTGTTAGCACTTTTTCATCTTCTAATACTTTATAATCTAATCTAGCATCACCTTATAACTACCATACCCCTCTTCATCCATCCTAGACTTAGGTATAAATTTAAGAGCTGCTGAATTAATACAATAGCGTAGTCCGCCTAACTCCTCTGGTCCATCATCAAACACATGTCCCAAATGTGAATCTGCCTGTGTGCTTCTAACTTCTATGCGATGCATGCCATGACTTCTATCTTCTTTGGCATATACGACGCTACTTACAATAGGCTTTGAAAAAGCAGGCCAACCACAGCCAGAATCAAATTTATCTTTTGAACTAAACAAAGGCTTGCCATTTACTACATCTACGTAAATCCCCTCCTCAAAATGATCATAATATTCGTTTTGAAAAGGCGGTTCTGTCCCTTGCTCTTGTGTCACCTTATAAGACATAGGCGATAATTTTTGCTTTAAGGTTTCTTTATTTTCCATCAACTTATAGTTATGCTCTTCTACAAACTTCTTTCTTCCAGAGCCTTTATAGTATAGATTATAATGCAAAGGATTCTTAGCATAATAATCTTGATGATTTTCTTCAGCAGGATAAAAAAACATCGCAGGTTTTACCGGTACAACTATGGGTTTGTCATAACGCCCACTTGCTTCTATTTCCTTGATATACGTTTGGGCAAGTATCCCTTGCGCCTCATTATGATAAAAAATAGCCGTTCTATAAGATTCACCACGATTTCCAAACTGTCCATCTGAATCTGTAGGGTCTATACTTCTAAAAAAAATTTCTAGAAGCTGTCTATAACTTATTTTTTCTTCATCATAAGTAATTTGTACTGCTTCTGTATGCCCTGTTTGATGGCTACATACTTCTTCATACGTTGGATTTACTTTATGTCCTCCTGTATACCCTACCCTTACATCTACAATACCTGGCCATTCTTTGAAAGGCTTTACCATACACCAAAAACAGCCTCCTGCAAATGTTGCTAATGTATATTCACTCATTTAATCACCTCTTACTAGTATTACCCTGCTGTCATGATAATTATTTTAACTAAGTTTATTCAACTTCTATAGTTTGTTTTACTATAGCTTATCTACAAATCATAAATATCAGAGAACTCAACCTTACATTTATAAAGGAGTTGCTCTTCTTTTTCAATCTCTAGCTCTCTTTTTTGTTTTTGGTTATCTATCTGTCTAATAGGAAGGACTACCGTAAAAGTGGATCCCTTGCCTTCTTCACTTTCTACACTAATCTTCCCTTGTTGCATTTCAACTAAAGATTTAACTAGCGCTAAACCAATTCCTGAACCTTCACATTTTCTAGAGAATGAACTATCTACTTGTGTAAAACGCTCAAAGATTACACTTTGCTTTTCCTTTGGAATTCCAATTCCTGTATCCTTAACTGAGATTGCTAATTGTTCCTTTTGAGCTTTCAGCTTTACTTCAATTGCCCCTCCTGGACTTGTATATTTTACAGCATTAGAAAATAAATTAAGCATAATTCTTTCCATCTTTTCAGGATCATATGCCATAACTAATTCTTCTACATCTGTATCAAATATAATGGAAATTTTTTTGTTTTTAAAATATGCTACAACAGACATTGTAATGTCTTCTATCTCTTTGACAATATTGCCATTTACCATCTTTGCCTTATAATAACCCGCACCCATCTTTGAAATATCCGTAATATTATTAATAAGTCTTAGTAATCTAAATATATTTTGTTTAGCAATTCCCTCATATTCTACCAACTTATCATAGGTGTATTCAATGTAATTATGCTTCATAAGATCTTTTAACTCTAATTCAAACATCTGCAATATACTATATATAATATTTAATGGCGTCTTAAGTTCATGTGAAATATTGGCCAAAAACTCTGTTTTTAACGTCTCAAGCTTTAACGCCTCTTTATATGCACTACTTTCTGCTTCTATTTCTTTTCTTGCTGATAACTGTTGCTTTTGTTCTAAGGCATACTCTACGCTTTTAAAAATAGTCGCAATTTGCTGGCCAACCTTATCAATTACACAGGCTTCCATTAATGGATATTGTAACTTAGATTCATATGCTGTAAGAATCACGCCTATAAACTCACTATTATACTCGATTGGACTAATTCTTATAAAGTTTATCCCTATATTTTTTAAGCCATATATCTCACATTCCATTTCCTGCTCAAATTCTTCCAAAGGCCACTCTCTACTATGCTCTATTAATTTCATAAACCTTGTCCCATTAATATTCAAATAGTAGCTTGATGAAATCTTATTTTCATTTTTCTTTAATCTGCCTATTTCCTCTACTTGATCTTCATCTTTATTATATTTCATAATAATTAGGGTTTTTCCCTGCAAGAGTTTATCTGTTCTAAGACTTACGTCTAATAGCTGAACAAACTGGCTATAAAGCTCTCTCTGATCTGTTATGGTATTTAAATCAAAGTTATTTAATGCCTTATTAATATCTATCTTTTGTTTTAAGATTTCATACTGCGTAATCCCTATATAGCCTTCATATTTCTGTACTTCATTAAATATTGGAATTTTAACAATGTGGTATTTTAATACATCTTCCTCTTTCTCTGTTCTTCGCTCTTCATTAATCATAATACCTTTTTGCAGTAGTTCCTGGTCTTCTTTAAATATACTTGGCCTTAAACTCCCCTGATAAATTTTGCTTGGATGTTCCTTTAATAACCCTTCCTTATTTGTTAGTGTATCATTTAAAAATAATTGTTTTAACATTATAAATGTATTAGTATTCGTATAGTGATAATTATCTTCCGCATCAGCTATCCATATTGAATATGGCATATTTTCTAAGATGGCTTCCATCTCTTTAATGCCTACTTTTTTAGAATTATATTCCTTAACCCATAGCCAATAACATTCTTCTCCTAACCATTCCTCTTTGAAAATTCTCCCTTTTGTTTGTATAGTCTGCTGCTCACAATCATATAATACGATATCTTCTTTAGTACTTTCCTTAATTATTTCTTTAATTGGATTAACTATTATTTTCTCTATATCTTCATTATATAACGCAGCCTTATTATATCTCGTTTGTGTTAATATACTTGTATTACAGTATAGGATTTTATATGTTTTGTTAAAAACAACAAGCCCTTCATTCATGTAATCTAATAGTTGTATATTCACGTTTACACCCCTCTAAATTTTCACTTTATAAGTCTACTTTTTATTGCATTATTTTATAATATTTTTTATATTTTTCAGATTTATCTATATATTATCACGAAAACTTTTTTTAATAAAGTAGTATTCTATGAATTAAATAGCAATTATATCTGCTAATCATGGTATACTATTACTAAATACCATTTAAGGAGTGATTTATATTGTACACTTTTGAAGAAGTTCAATCCTTTATTTCTAACAATAAGCTTACATTAGCTGAAGAATGCTTAAAATCATTTCACGTACAATCTGCACACTGGCATTATTTATATAGTTTAATTGATTTAAAGAAATCTTGGTTTGACTGTGCACTTTCTCATTTGGAAGAAGCTATTCGCCTTAATCCTAATGAATCACTTTATAAAGAAGCACAAACAGCTCTTATGAGTCGCCATCATCATTATAGTGAGGAATATTATCATCGCCCACGCAGACGCAGACATAGTGATTGTTGCTGTTGCTGCTGTGATGATTGCTGTGAACTTGATTGCTGTGATTTGATTTGTCTCGATAGTTGCTGTGAATGTATGGGGGGCGACTTCATTGAGTGTATTTAAAAGGAGCTATTTATGTTTGGTTATATTACACCACTTAAAGATGAATTAAGAATTAGAGAATATACGGATTTTAAAAGCTACTACTGCGGCTTATGTTTTCATATTAAAAAGCACTTTGGCAATCTACCACGCATGATTTTAAATTATGATATGACTTTTCTAGGTCTACTTTTAGATAGTTTAAGCCCACAAGATAACCTTTTAACGCAAAAAGCTTGTATGGCTAATCCCCTTAAAAAGAAGCCTATACTTCTTGATAACGATGCACTTTCTTATGCCGCAGCCATGAATGTGGCTTTAGTCTACTTTAAACTACTAGATGACAAAATGGATGACCATAGTTTAAAAAGCAAAGTGCTTGCGCTAGGCCTTACACCTTATAAAAATAAATTTCCATCTTCATTGCAAACTACTTACAATATTATTGAAAAAAACTTAAATAAACTCACTGCCTTAGAAAATAATAAAGACTTTTCTTCTATTGATGAGATTGCGCATCCCTTTAGTTTAATTGTGGGGCATATATTTAAGGATTACCCCTTTGAAATTGTAGGAGATAGCCCAAATACACGAGAGCATCTCTTTCAATTCGGCTACTGTCTTGGTAAATGGATTTATATTATTGATGCCATAGATGATTTAGAAAAAGATATGTCTAAAAGCAAGTTCAATCCTCTAGATTTTCTCTATAATAAAGGAAATCTTAACTTCGATGCACTCTTTTCTAAGATTAAAGACCGCATCAGCTTTACACTTCTCAACTGTGGTACTTCTGTAAAAGAGCACTTAGATGCCCTTCCACTTCAGCGCAATGAAGAAATATTAGAAAATATCATTTCACTTGGGATGATGGAGCAATATACGAAAGTCATGCATCACTGTAGCTGCCAACACAAGGGGGGACATAAAAAATGAAAGCCAATGCACTTACTTTGGGTGGGATTCTAGTGGCACTCAGTGTCGTACTCCTTTACCTCTCCACATTTATTCCCACTAACACTTTAGTTCTCTTAACCCTTGTTTCTTTTATGCCACCTATTGCCCTTATGGAAAAAGGGCTTAAAACAGCTTTACTTGTTTATATTTGCACTACCCTTAGTAGTTTATTATTTATACCGCTTAATATCACCTTACTATATCTCCTCTTCTTTGGGATTTATGGCATTATAAAAGGACTTATTGAACGCATCAATAAACCCTTTCTAGAAATTGTACTTAAACTATTATTTTTTAATAGTATCTTTTTAATTAGTGTTTTTTTATTAAGTAGCTTATTAGGTATTAATGTATTAAACAGCTTAATGACACACCTTACCTATTTTAAAACTAAACCTTTGAATTCTAACACTCGTTTTCTAATCTTATTTGGAATTGTACAACCTATCTTTTTGATTTATGATTATGCCCTAACACTTTTAGTAGGACATTATGATGAAATTTTTACAAGGCACCATTAAAAAGTGGTTTGAGGCAACTTTCACCTCAAACCACTTTTTAATAATGCTACATCCATCTAAGTCCTTTTGGATAATGATTTTTAAGTACATTACCACTTAATTTACCCCAACCTAAAGAATAGCCATCTACACATACAAGTTGCCAGCCTTTTTCACCTTCAATGGTAATTGTTTCACCTTTGAGGTACGCTCTTATGCGGCTGTCATCATTTTTTAAACTACAACTATGATGGACATCTTCTGATTTAAGGGCTAATGCAAGGGCATGCGATGGTTCAAAACGATTTTTCTTACAAGTTCCTAGATGAAGACCTGTACGTAATACCTTTAGTCCTTTAAGCGATAGTGGATACGGCAGTAAATAAAGCTGATCACCAAATAAAACAGGAAGACCTTGTGGCCTATTTACTAAGTTCTCTTTAGCAAATTGTTCATATAATTGCCATGCATTACGATCGATAGCTGGAAGCTTTTCAACATTCTCCCTTGCTGGTCTATCCCCTTCCTTTTGAAGCACAGCCACATAATGGCCTTCACCTTCTAAGCGGTGTGGCCAAAGTCTAAATGTATCTGCCACTTCCGGTACGGCATCAGCCCACTCTGGGTGCCCTGGCATAAAGCCTTCATAGGCCGTAACCTTTTTAATCCTAAAGTCTGGATTTTCTTTTAAGAAAGTATTCATGCTTCCTTCATTTTCTTCTGGTGCAAACGTACAAGTTGAATACACTAGGATTCCCCCTGGACGTAACATCTGAGCTGCACACTGTAAAATTTCACCTTGTCTTTTAGCACACATTTCTACATTCTGAACGCTCCAGTGATTTTTTGCTTCTTCATCTTTGCGGAACATCCCTTCTCCAGAACAAGGTGCATCTACAACAATGCGGTCAAAAAATTCTGGGAAGCGTTTTGCAAGTGACTGCGGTGTTTCATTGGTAACAATAGCATTTGAAATCCCCATACGTTCTACATTTTGCGCTAAAATCTTAGCACGTGCTGGATGAATCTCATTGGAAATAAGAAGGCCTTCGCCCTGAAGTGCGGCTGCTAGCTGTGTGGTTTTGCCACCTGGTGCAGCGCAAAGGTCAAGTACACGTTCACCTGGTTTAACTTCTGCAAGTGCGGCTACAGCCATCGCACTTGGTTCTTGAATATAATACAATCCTGCTTCGTGATAAGGATGTTTACCAGGACGATCTTCTGTTTCATAATAAAAGCCTTCTGATACCCAAGGTACCCCACGAAGTTGAAATGGACTGAGTCTTATAAACTCATCTTTAGAAATCTTAAGTGTATTTACACGAAGCGACTGGGCCCTTTCTTCTTCATAACTTTGAAGAAAAGCATCAAACTCAGTTGCTAACATTTTTTGCATGCGGTCTTTAAAGTCTTGTGGTAATTGCATATTGTGTCATCTCTTTCTTTTGTTTTAAATACATTTTATTATAAAACAAAAGCTTTTGTGAGTTCAATATGCTCCTTTCATTTATACCCTTTGAAATATTATAACAGCAAAGTTTTCTTACATAACCCACTTGCTTCTTATTATTTCATAAATACAAAGCTTTCTAGTTCAAACAAATACCTACCTTTAAACATCTCCTTAAACCATCCACCTGCACAATCCTCTATGATAAAATACACAGCATGCCTACCCGTTATATTTCTTACTGTAGCCTCATAAATACCATCATCACTACCAATTTCACAAATACCTATTTCTTCCCCATCTTCATAACTATCTAGCCTAATTTTAATTTGTGATTTACAGCCTGTTCCTTTGACCATGACACTAAACATCATTGTCTGGCTGGAAAAATCTTTTCCAAAGTCAAAGTATTTATACCCTATAATGCACCCATTAGTTATACACGTCACAAATCTAGTCATTGTATTTCTTTCAGTCACAAAACATCCACCCTTTAATACACAAGCAAACTCTGCAGCTGTTATTTGATAGGGTGATAAAGCCTCTTCAAAACCAAGAGAAGTCATTTCCACCTCTGGAATTGTTCCATCTGGTAAGATTTCAATCTTTTCAACACATGCACGTCTTGACATTACAGTTCCATTTGTCATACGGTGATAAAATATGTACCACTGCCCATCTATATAACAGATTGACCCATGATTATTTCCTCCTGGGTAATCTACTCCGTTATCTACAATTGTCCCTCTAAATTCAAAAGGTCCCATTGGCGACTTAGATGTGGCATAAACAAGTCGGCTTCCTACTCGCGGCGAATAAATAAGATAATAAGTATCTCCTACCTTTCTTGGGGAACAAGCTTCAAAAAATCTAAAGGGTTCTCCTACTGGGATAATATCCTCCTGATATGTGCCATCAACAACCTCATACATATTATCAGGATTAAGCTGTGCCACAAAAGAACGCTCATAACCACAATAAATATAGACCTTACCGTCCTCATCAACTAATACACCAGGATCAATAAACCAACCATTGTTAAAACTCTCCTCTCCTTTTCCCTCAGGTATACGATACTGATATCTTGAGAGCAATTTAAAAGGTCCCTCCGGCCTATCACTTATCCCGACACACCCCTTAGCGCCCATAATATACGCATACAGATAATATTTGCCATCTTTTTCAACTACGTCCGGTGCATAAAGGTCCCCCTCTGTCCACTCAGCGGTATCTGAGATATGGTCCTCATCATCTCTTGTATGAAAAATATCTCCATGACACGTCCATTTATTTAAATCATAAATAGATGCTGACCATACTTTTAATTTATAATCACAGAACTTATCTGAACCTGCCTGATCATGTGAGCCATACACATAAACACGCTCCCCGAAAACTCTTGGCTCCCCATCTGGAATGTATTCCCATGGTGGAAGATATGGATTTGGCATTTGTAAAACCCCCTATAATATTGTTTAGATAATTTGATTCTAACATATTTAAACAATATTTATAACTATCATTATATTCAAATTATAATTTATGCTTAGGATAGTATTTTACTTTCACAGTATTTTCAGTATGAAGCTGAATCCATATATCTAAATCTGTACAACCTATCTCGTCATAAATAACTAATGTATATTCTTTTCTTTCATTGTTTCTAAGTACTTCATCTTGGATCTTTTCATAATCGCTTTGATTGTTAAAGTGTATAATCTTATCAGGATAGGGGGATACCTTTTCTAACGCCTTATAATGTGTGGCGATGCTCCTAAATAATTCATGAATTGCTTCTTTTTCTAGGCCTAAAAAATAAGGATACTTTCTAATAAAAACTTTTGCATTATAATCTACTTCTTGAATCTGTGTTGTATCTACCACATTTTTTTCCTTTAATCCATGAAACTGATGAATCACTTCATTTCGGCTATTGATTACTATTCTTAATCCTTCTTGTTGTAAGCGATACACAAATTCTATATCTTCTATTCCCCATTTCTTTAGATTTTCATCAAATCCACCTACCCTTTCTGCCCAATTTCTTGGCACTGCCAAATTGCAGGTAAGTGCAAAAAGAAACGGTGTATCCATGGCGCTTGCATTATATGATAAGTCTTCAAATATAAGATGTCTAAAATCTCTTCCATGCTCATAGGCCGCTAAACCCTGTGGTGCAAAAAGATTGCTTAATTGTATTTTCTTATAAGGTATTGGCTCATACAAAAGTTTTCTTGTGCCTACCACGATTATATCAGATTGCCATTTAAAAAATGTATTGAGTGTTAAAAGATAATCCGGTGGCACAAGGATGTCGCCGTCAATAAAAATAAGATATTCACCATCAGCCTGCTTAATCCCACAATTTCGTGCCTTTGCCCTAGATGAGTCATCCGTTCTAGGAATATAAATGTACTTTAAAGGATAGCTTAATGACATTTTATTAATGGCTTCGCCTGTGCCATCTGTGGAGCCATCATCTACTACAATAACCTGATAACTAAATTGATCTCGCCCAATAAGATGATTAAGCGCTTCTAGTGTATTAATAATAAGTGTTTTTCCTTGATAGGTCGGAATAATAAAACTATAGTTATTCATAGCATTCCCCTTCTACTGCATATTAGATGTTTCTAATACTTTATATAGTGACTGCAAGATTATATACTCCTCTTCTCGAAGTTTTAATATGGCATCACTTATATGTTCTAACATTCCCTTCTGACTTTCACTCAGATGCTCTAGGCTAAATTCATTAAACGCTTCATGCAAATAATTAAGTCTTAGATTTTCCCATTTTTCTACTAACTTATTATATACATCACAACAATGCCCAAACTGTGGACCTAAGTTCTTTATATGTCCTAAGTATAAAAATCTTTGATATAGTCCCTTTTTATGTTCTACTAACAGATGAATTCCCCGATAATCGATAGTGAATTCATTCTTAAGTAGCTTTCTAAGCTGATGTGCCACCACCTTTTCTACCTCTAACCCATATGCAATACGTTCTTTAGGGTATTCAAAATCATATAATCTATATTCATCAGCTTCTCCCTCCATATAGGCTTTCAAATCAGTCATAAATTTTCTTAGGCTAAATGGGAATGACTTTTGCGGCGTCTTAGGCTTTATTAACTGAATAGCTGACCATGCACACCAAGGTGCATATTCTAGATAATAACGCTTCCCACTTTCATATGCTGCTTTGACTTCTTCTTCCTTGCATGACAACTTACAAAACATCCTGCACTCATCAAATCCTACTGCTTTTATAAGTTTGCTTTCACTCTCATAGCCATAAATAAGGGAAGGATGTACAAAATGCTGTTTATGATAATCTACTTTACAAGGGAGTTCATATTCATCTAAATGCATGACCATGTAATAGCCTAAAGTAATCTTTTCCTTTATAAAGTTAATAATGTCTTTTTCATTTTTTAGGAGCGGATAGCCTAAACAAATGACATCAGCAACTTCTCTGTAACTATCTCTAGGTTCTAAATAATTTACTTCTGTAAAATTCTTTCCATCCGTATACGAAAAGATTTGAATATAATTGGTATAATACCAATTCTTATACGCCTCATAAGCTAAAATAACACATAAGGGTAAGCTACGATGTAAATACGATGTGACCTCTGTTTGAAAAGCAATAGGCAAGCTTTTGCTTTCTAATGTTTTCTCCTCCTTATATGTAGCGATTACATCTTCTCCTCTTAATTCTTTTAATTCTTCTAAGTTTTTCATACGATATTTTTCTTGGACAAAATTAAACTGATTATGCGCCAACACTTTTCCATTTAAAATTTCTGAGATTGTTTCTTTAGCTAGAAGTTCACCGACTTCTAAAAATATATTTTTCTCCCGTGCCAAAGTAATGATTTGCACAGCCTTTAAAGAGTCCCCACCTAAATCTGAAAATTGATTTTCAATGCCAATAGGTGTCACCCCTAAAACATCTTCCCAGATACGAACAAGTATTTCTTCCTTCTCATTTCTTGGTGCCACATACTTTGTCCCCTTATATAGCGTTGTGCTTTCTGGTGCCTTTAATAATTTCTTATCAATTTTTCCATTTATATTAATAGGAAATGCTTCTATTTGTATTAAGTAGGCTGGAATCATATAATAAGGAAGCTGTTGTAACAAGTAGGCTTTTATCTCATGATTATCCATCACATAATCAGCAGTATAATATGCACATAAATACTTTTGCTTTTTTTCATCTTCAAATAACTTCACAACGACTTGTTTTATTCCTTTTATTTTAATGCATGCCTTCTCAATCTCACCTAGTTCAATTCTGTAGCCCCGTAGTTTGATCTGTGTATCTGCTCTCCCTACAAATGCCACATTCCCATCTTTTAAATAATATCCTAGGTCCCCTGTACAATACATTTTCTGACCAGGTTCATAGGGATTATCTACAAATTTTTCATCTGTTAAATGCGGTGCATTGAGATAGCCTCTTGCAAGCCCCTTACCGCCTAGACAAATTTCACCCACTGTTCCATCTGCTACCTTTTTTCTTTCTTCATCCATAATATATACCGTCGTTCCATTAATGCTTCTACCGATAGGAATACTTTCCTCATAATGCTGATTGATCACATAGCATGTAGAAAAGGTCGTATTCTCTGTAGGACCGTAGCCATTTATAAGTGTTAATTGAGGATAGGCTTCCCTTAGGATATTAATGTGCTTGGCACTTAGTACATCACCACCTGTTAAAACAACTCTTAACGCTTCAAAAATCTGCAGATCTTTTTCTACATATTGATTAAATAAAGCTACTGTAAACCAGGCTATTGTCACTTTATTTTTATGTAATAAAGCCTTTAACCGACCTATATCTAAGACTTCCTCTTGTGATGCAATACATAAGGTTAAACCATTTAATAAAGCTCCCCATATTTCAAAGGTAGCTGCATCAAAGGCGGGTGATGCGGCATGCAGTATTTTATCCGTCTCATAAAAAGTAATGTAATTAGGGGATTTTACAAGCCTTATAACACCTTGTTGCTCAATCATAACGCCCTTAGGTTCTCCTGTGGAACCAGAGGTAAACATTACGTAAGCTAAATTATGGCTGGAACTCCTATATTTTAAATCTGGTCTCTTAAATGACTCCTCTTGTACCAATTTCCTGTGACGTGCCACTTTAATGCACTGACTATGTATCTCGCTATTAGACGGCTCATCTAAAACACATAAAAAACGCATTTTGCTCTGAGCCATCATAAAATCCAAACGTTTTTTAGGCGAATTGGGTGCAATTGGCATATACGTACCACCTGCCATTAATATGCCTAACATAGCTATAATCATTTCTATAGAACGTTCCATCATAATGCCAACAATTTCTTCTTGCTTAATCCCCTTCTCAAGCAAATAAGATGCCACTTTAGCACTTTCTAAATACAGCATTTCATAAGTTACTTCTTCATCTTGCATCCATAATGCTACCTTATCTTTGTGAGCTTCTACAACTTCAAGAAAAAGTTCTATTAGCGATTTATCTCCTAGCTCTACTTTATCCTGTTCCTCCATAATCAAATTTCTCTCCCTCCTAACTTACAGATGTTTGTGCAAAAATTCTTTGGTAAGTTAAATGATACTTACTTAATTCATCTGGTGTGCCATCTCCTACAATCTTACCGTCTTCTAATACGACTACCCGCCGCATCGCCTCTACAGAAGCAAGGCGATGGGCAATCACTATAACTGTTATTTTAGGGTCTAAATGCATAAGGACTTCATTTATAAATCTTTCAGATTCACCATCTAATGCAGAAGTTGCCTCATCTAAAATAATGAGAGATGGCTGTTTCAAAATAATACGTGCCAAGCATAGTCTCTGTCTTTGTCCTACAGATAATTTTTCACCACCTTCTCCTATCTTTGTATGTATTCCCTCTGGCAAATCAGCAATCTCTTCCCAAATATGTGCTGCCTCACAAGCCGCTCGCATCTCCTGCTCTTCTGCTTGTGGTGCCGCTAATCTTAAATTATCTACAATAGACATATTAAATAATGTAAAATCTTGATTGACAGTCCCTACATAGCTATAATAACTTCTTAAATTAAGCCTCTCTAAAGGCTGCTTATTGATCCATATCATGCCTGTATCTGGTTGATAAATACCTAACAACAACTTAACAAGCGTACTTTTACCACATCCACTCGGTCCCACAATGGCTAAATGCTCTCCTTGTACGATGTTTAAACTGACATTTTTGATAGCTACATAATTACTTCCTTCATAACTATAGGAAACATCTTTTATCTGTATACTTCCTTGTATGTCTTTGAGCTTTTCTCCTGTTTTGACAGGTAATACATTCATCATTTCAAGCACACGTTCAATGCCTGGAAGCTGCGTATAAAGATTCATATCAAGTGCACTTATTTTATTTAAGCTCTCTATCATTTTTTCATAATATACCTTGAATACAAGCAAACTTCCCACTGTTAGTTGACCGTTAAAAATGAGTAAGGCTCCTACAAAATAAATGCTAAGATTTACAAGAAATGTATCTTTTACTATCACAAAATTTGAATTTGCAAACCAATTAAGCCATTTGTTAAAATTAGCCTTACATAATACTTTCCAATGTCTTATAAATTTAATACTGCCTTGAGGCCCTAGATTAAGTGCTTTTACCTCTTTCCACCTTGTGAGATACTCTGAAAGCCAGCCTTCATAACTTCCCCATGCCCCTCTATATCCTTCAACAGCATGAGCTACCTTAGTTCCGAAGTAATTCGTCATTTTAAAAGAAATTGGAATAACCACTATGCCAAACAAGCACAGCAAACTATTCATTTTTAATAATAAAAGGATTACACAAAGCGTTGTAAGTGCCTCTACAAAACTATTAATCATCTGTTCTGACAAGAAATTTTCCACACAAAGTACATCATTATCCAACCTATTTTTTTGCTCTCCTACCTCTTGCTTTTCTAAGCTTGAAATAGGCGTATATAATTGAATGCGCCATAATCTATCTTTTATAAACAAACTCGTTTTATAGTATAACTTGTTTTCGTGACGACGCATTATATACATGATTGCAGTCTCTATAAAATACACTAGAACATAGCCCACTACTAGCCATTTTAAAAAAAACATCTGCTGTTTCAAAAGCACTTCATCAATGAGTATCTTATTAAAAACAGGCACTAAAAGGCTCATCCCTATTAACGCGATTTTTCCTATCACCACTAGCAAAAGGGACTTTTTGCTGATTTTAATAAAGGTATATAATGCCTTGCTAATTTCTATCCTTTTTTTAAATAATCTCATCTAGTTTTTCTGGTCCTTCCTTATCATATTGAGCTTGATACAGCCTTCTATATAACTCACATTCCTTTAATAATTTTTCATGTTTCCCATAGGCTATTAATGCTCCCTTACTGAGCACTGCAATATAATCTGCCTCATTTATAGCAGAGAACCGATGCGCAATGATAAGCGTGGTACGTCCTTGGCATAAACGATTATAGGCTTTTTGAATTTCTTTTTCCGTCTCACCATCTAAATGAGATGTTGCTTCATCTAAAATAACAATCGCCGGATCACGCAAAAATAACCTTGCAATAGCTATCCGCTGCTGTTGCCCCCCTGATAGGGCAATGCCATCAGGTCCAATTTGTGTATCTAATCCATCAGGTAGCTGACCCAGTAACTGTGTTAATTGAGCAGCCTCACAAGCTCGTAATAACTCCTTTTCTGTTGCCCTTGGCTTTGCTAATAGCAGATTATAACGCAATGTCTCATTAAATAAGATACACTCTTGTTGCACCATTCCTATCTGCTCACGTAGTGCACTTGCATTTACCTTGCTAATATCTATACCATCAATACATATTCGCCCCTTTGTCACAGGATAAAATCCTAATAGTAAATACATCAGTGTCGTCTTTCCAGAACCGCTTGGTCCCACAATAGCTAGTTTCTCCCCTTGCTTAATCGTTAAATTAAAATGCTTTAAAATAGGTTGTCCCATTACATATTCAAAGTCAACATTTTCAAAATTAATCTCGCCCTTAGAAACCTTTAATTTATCATGCCTAACAGGTGCCTCTTCTTCTTCTAAAAAATCAAATACCTTTTCTAAGGCCACTTGATTCTTCTTAGCACCTATCATTTTTTGACTAAGGGCAATTAAAGATGTTTTCAGCAAATTAAAATACCAAATAATTGCTGTCATTTCCCCAAGCGTCAATGTGCCTTTTTTAACCTTTAGGCTACCAAACACATAAATAAGTAGCATACAAATCAAACAAATTCCTGTATTCATCCGTTCTGCCGTCAATTCATTATAAGCTAATCGTGTTTTTATGCGTGTTAAACATACAGTATCCTTTATAAACCTTCTGTCAATAGATGCAGTCCCATTTAATAACCTAACTTCCTTCAAGCCACCTAATATTTCATATAGCCAGCTCATATGTTCTCCGTATTTTTTTCTATACTGACTAGCTTGCCTCTCAACCTTTACGCCGCAATGCATAGCACAATATACTGCACAAGGTAATAACGCCATAAGTAATACTGTAATTTGTAAATCCATACACAAGGTAAAAACAAGACAGGTTATAATTTGTACATAAAGAATAGCAATATTAAAGTAATTGACATGAATAAAATCCATGATTTCATCAGTATCCTTATTGATTCTCGTAATTAAATCACCCGTCGCATAAGTTTGTCGCTTAGCAGTCGGGAGCTTTTCTATCTTTCTAAAAAGTTTTAGGCGAATATCAAACAAAAAGCGATTGGACAAATATGCAAATGCCATCGTCTGAATAAAAAGCATACTGGCCTGAATCAAATAAATAACAACATAAAAGCCTATTGCTCCTAAGTAAAATTTTTTATTGCCATGAAGAAACACTTCATCAATCATCATTGAAAGTAAAAAAGGAAAAGTCATTGTTAAAATATTGGCAATAATTGTAGAGGCAAATAAATTAAAAAATGAAATCTTATACTGCTTTGTATAGACATAAATCTTTTTAAGCAATCCATTATTTTTCATTTTTTTCACCTCTTTGCCTGATTCTTAAAAGCGGTATATCCCTTACTTTTAGTTCGACTGTCACACGTTTTTCCTCTTGCAAAGGTATATTAACTGCCTTGCTTACTTCTGCCTTTGGAATTTCTATCTCTAACCGATATTGCCTAGACGTTTCAGTGCATTGTATCTTGCGAATATATCCCTTATGCCGATTTGCTGAAGGATCCGTGAACCAAATAACTTCATCACCTTCTTGCAAAATGCTTTCATACGCTCCTTCATTTATCCCTATCACTTCAATGCTATACTGATTACCTATCTGCTTAATAGGTACATCTTCAAATACGATATAGACACCTTTGGTCATCTTTGTGCATAGCCCTATTAATAACCCACTACCTATTAAAAATATAACTAACAGAAAATAGGGTTTTCTAACAACCCAGTTAAAAAGCTTACGTCTTCTTTTTTGTCTTTTCATACTATAACCCACTTACTAGCTTGCTTAAACCAATTGCAACCTGCTCTTCATCATCTGCTAGTTGGCTAATAATCTGACTTAGCATAGGTATATAATCCTTTTGCTTATCCGTTGCAGAAGTTACCATTATTCTTCTTACTCTGCGCCACTTACCACCTAATTTTTCTAAAGCTTTACTATACGTATAAAGTGCTTCGACGCCATAGTTCTCTCCTAAGTAACGTAAGCATTCTGCAAAGTTTAAACGCCTAGAGCCTATATCTGAAATACGAAATATAATCGGTGCTAACCATATCATTTCTTCAAATCCTCTAATTTCTTCAGCAATGCAAAATCCTGATTTGATTTCAAGTGCTAACTTTTTAATCCCTTTTATGCCACTAATACCATCATCCAATAAAATAATCCCTACAGCTTTTTCAACGATTTTTTGCCACACTACCTCTTCCTGAGGTTCTTCATTTCTTATGGTCATGCAGTGCAGTTTTCCCTTGATCAGATTTTCTCTAGTCAACTTATTAAGATCTGAGTTTTCGAAAGGATCTAAACACTGATAGTCCCCACTTTGCGCATCCCTTCCTACAATTAATCCATAGTGAATGAAATCATGGCGCTCTCCAACAAACTTCCAGGGAAAATAATAACTATCTGCCTCAATCATTACAAAATGACCTGCTTCTAACTCCTGGTCTAATAATGCCAACTGCGTCGCTATATTCTCCTCTTCATAATACTTTGTCACAACACCTAAATAAGTACTTAGGCATTCCATCACCCGATACTGCCCACCGCCAATGCGAAAACCGATAATGTCATCTGTTTTTTCAGGTGGAAAAATAGTAAAACCCCAGTTTTCAGCAAACATTAAGGGATAAGCAATACCTTGTGTCTTTAATAAGGTGGCCCATATATTTTCTATACAGTTGTACTGCTCTTTTCGTATAAAATCAAACTGTTTCATTGCTCTCATCCTCACTCACATAAGATTAGAATTCGCTGGGCTAATTGTGCTTCTTCTTCAGCCAAATGGCAAATATAATCTGCCACCTTTTCATAAATTTCAGGGGTTTCTTTTCCTTTATATACATCTACAATCTGCTCTCTTGCAGCTTGCCAGCCCTTTCCAATCTGAGTCATTTCTTCCCCGTACTGTCCTAATTTATTAACCCCATAAACTTCAGATATATAATTTAAACATTTTGCATAGTTAAGTCGTTTGTAAAACACTTCTGCGAGCTGCATAAATAATGGACAATTGTAAGGCAGTGTTTCAAACCCCTTGAGTTCCCTTGTAAGCTCCAATGTTTTAATTGCTTCTGCAAAATGCTTCATACATGCAAAAGCATTATGACTTGGCGACATAATTGCCTCTATCTGTACTGATAGCACCTCTTGCCATACCACATTCGGTTCTTCTAAACAAGTGATATTAATACACTTAGCTCCAGATTGCTTAAATGCTTCCCAAGAAAGTGCATTTACTTTTTTATTCCAATAAGGGTCTAATACAGCGATACTTTCTTCATCCTTTAAACCAACTGCCACAATGAAATGTTTCATATGAAGCTGTTTATAAATATTAGTCCACGGTACATAATAGCCATCTAGCCAAAGTACCACTGGATTTCCTGATTGAAGATGCCTTTTGAGGTTTTCCGTTTGCTTATTGGTATTACTTGTAAATACACACTTTGAACCAATGCCATGATATTGTTTTAAACTCTCCCACGCATTATATTCACCTGACTCTACCCGTGTACCCAGCCTAGTATCACCTTTAAGCGGCTTCTCAAAAAAGTTAAAATCCCAAGCTTTTGCAAACATCAATAAATGTGCTCGCTTATACCCTGTTGCCAAGCATTCTAACACGTCTTCCAAACAGTTATACGTACTATGATGTGCTGATTTAAAGTCAGTTAGCATATTTCTCCTCCTTATTTTTCATCTACATAAGATGTAAATATTTTTAGCTTTCCTGAATGAAGTGGCTGAATGACATCCACATAGTTAAATAACACCGACACATCCTTTCCCAAACCACGGATAATATGATTTCTAATAACTTGCTCTGCCTGCATCGTATAGCCTTTTCCCTTTTCAATGTAGATGACAAACTTATCTAATGCTACTTGTTCGACATGATAACCTAAAATACAATCACCAAACTGCTGAATCACTTTATATATGCCACGCTTAAAGAACAGCTCTCCCAAAATGTCCGTTGTTCCTTTAATAATATCTCCGGTTCTCCCACCGGCAAGCTGAATAACCTGTGAAGTCTGCCCACATTCACAAGCCATTTCTGATACTTCCCCTAAATCTTGTAAGTTATATCGAATGAGCGGCATAGCTTTATGAAAGAGACTTGTAATAGCTATTTCACCTACATGGGCCGCCACCTTATTTTCAGTCGGTAATTGTTCTGCATAAAACAAATTATTCTGTACATGCAAATGCCCCATAGGACACTCATATGCAATACACCAGCTTTCTATAGTGCCATAATGGTTAATCGTTTTTGCTTCAAAAATTCTTTCAACATAAGCTCTTTGCTCTAAGGTGGCATACTCACCTGCCAGTTCCAAATAACGAATAATTCCTGGAGTATAAGCGATTTCACCTCGTTCAATACATTTGGCATAACGTTCAAAGCTAGAAATTGGTCCAGATAACCATCTCGGCTTTAAATCCATTAATTTTTTAAAGCATACTTTCATATTATCAATCTGAAAATTAAGTATGTTTCCAATCCTTTTATATGTACTTACATCATATAAATAAATATAATTTTCTAAGGACACTTCCTTATCCCATTTGGTACGTTGTTGCCATACATTAAGCCCTGCCTTTGTACGTTCAGCTGCCGTTTTAATACATTTAACAGGTATCCCAGTAGAACCGCTTGTTAATTCGGTGGTGGTGGGCACAGGCATAAAGGAAATATACGCTTCATAATTATTTCTAATATCTTTTTTAGTAGTAATTGGTAACTTATAAAAAATGTTCTCTATGGGTGCCTCTAAATCAATTTGATTTTCTTCAAAAATATTTTCATAAAATTTATTGTTGGCCTTTAAAAAATAAAATAACTTCTTAAGCTGCTTTTCATGTGCAATTAACCAGCTATTCATTTGCTTCAACCTTTCCTTGAATATAATCCCTTAATGTGCCATAGTTTGTAACCATCTCAAATAATTCCTGTTCATCTCCTATATAAATATCAAAAGCTTCTTCGATACTTACAATCAACCTTAAAATCTGAATAGAATCAAATAAAAGATCATCAATCAGATTAGCATCCTCTTCAATATCCTCGATGCTCATTCCTATCCTTGCATGACGCATAATCAATTCTTTTAACTTATCATCTACTACTTTATTCACTTGCTTCACTCCCCAAATCAATAATTTGTTTTCTAATTATTTTTCCACTAATGGTCTTCTCTAAAGCCTTAACCTTATAAATCTTGCCTGGTATCTTATAGTCTTCTAACGCTTTCTTACAATGCTTCAGTACATCCACAAGCTTAAACTCTACTCCTTCTACACCGACTACATAAGCTACTATATCCTGCCCTAAAAGTTCATCTGCCTCACCGCGTACTAGTACTTCTTTAATGCCCTTAAATCCTAAAATAACACCCTCAATCTCCTCAGGGTATACATTTTTACCAGTCTTAATAATTAAATTATCTCTACGACCTGTTACATAAAGATACCCCTCCTCATCCTTATAGCCTAAATCTCCCGTATGTAAATATCCGTCTCTTAAAACCTTCTGCGTCTGCATTTCATTTTTATAATAGCCTTGCATGACATTAGGCCCCTTTACACAAATCTCACCAATTTTATAAGGCGGTACGATTTGGTCCTCTGCCATAATTTCAACACTTGTCCCTTCAATCGGTATACCACTTGACCCTTCCTTAGCTAAAAGCTGCTCTCTCATAATGTAAGTTACCCTTGGCGCTGCTTCTGTCAAACCATAAGAATAAATCAAGTTGGTATCAGGAAACTTATTTGCAAGTTCCTTAATCTTAGCAATAGCCATACTTGCACCATAAAAGTTGATAATCCTTAAGGCACTTAAATCATATGTTTCAAAATTTCTTTCCGCCATCATTGCATTTAATAATGTGGGCACCCCAAATAAAACAGATATTTTTTTATCAGCTAACACCTTTAATGTCCGACTTGCTGTTAATATACCTGTCAGCATATGAAGCGTACAACCATTGGCAAGCCCTACTAACAATTCGCCAGTAATACTAGATGCATGGTTTATATTCTTTATAAGTAATATCTGATCTTCATGAGAAAGTTTTAAATAGCTTGATATGGCAAGTACATTACTCTCAATATTGGTATTAGAGAGCATGATGCCTTTTGGCATATTAGTCGTTCCAGATGAAAATAAAATAATAGCAGGGCTTTCTTTACAAATTACTGTGCTACTTTCAATTTCATATTCACCTACTCTATTCATTTGCAAATGCTCTGTTTCATACTGTACATATAACAGATTCATCTGTAGCTTAGAATATTCCTTTTCTATTTCAGTAAATAATTTCTTATACTTAGGCAGTGTTACTATTACCTTGATTTCATAGAATGTTATAATATCCTTCAGCTTATTTATGCCACTATTCATATACACAGGAATAATGGTTGCACCAACTAGATTAATTCCAAAAAAGCCTATAGCAAACTCAATACTATTATCCATTGCTAATAATATACTGTCCCCTTCTTGAATCCCCATCTCCCTTAGTTCTACAGCTACTTGATGTGCACATGTGTTAAGTCCATTATAAGTAATAGTCTTGTTACATTCTAAAGCGACTTGCTCTCCATATTGCTTACAACTCTTTTCCAGCAAATTATAAATCATACTCTCCCTCCTTATTTCAAATAATAATATTTAATTCCATATATTCAAAATTATAATCATCATTTTTTATAACCACAATAACCTCTTCCACTTAAAATCTATACATTTTGTACACCTTCTCTTTTTTGTTTCAATTTTTATTAGTTATTTTCACATACCACAATATATATATACATAATAAAAAGGCATAAGAAATGTTTTTATATCACATTTCTTATGCCTTCTATATAGGCTTACCACTTTATACGGTATTCTTTTGCACCGATACCAAGTAAATCACCTTCATTTAATACAACTGCATGATGAATCATTTTACCATTTACATAAGTCCCATTTGTTGCACCTAAGTCCATCAAATACACCTTTTCATCAAAGGTATAAAACTTACAGTGCATTCCTGAAACCGTTGGATCTCCCTCAATGACCACATTACATTTTTGTGGATTACGTCCTAAGGTAATTTCTTCGTTATTTAAATTAATCCTAATAATTTGAGATAAAACCGCATCACTTAACTCAACTAGCTCTAAATGTATATTTTCAGCTTGCTTACCTCCAAGAGGTGCATTTTTAGGCAGCTCCTGTCTAGGCAATTTAACCTGCATCTTAGCTGCAGCCATTTGACTTTCTGCCATCTTTCTTTCTACTCTAGCCTGCTTTTCCATATTCGCTTGTCTTTGGTGTTCTGCTTGCTTGCGTAAGATTTCCTGGTTTTGTAATGCAGCTTGTTTTTTCAATTCAGTCTGTTTATTTTTTAAAGCCACTGAGGCCTGAGAAGCTGCCAATGTCTTATGTTGTTTTTGAACTGACTGTGCTTTTTTAGGCTTTTGTGATACCTTTTTAGAAGGTTTAATAGGTTTGCCTGCAAATAATCGATTTAAAAAGAATAGCAAGATAGCTGCAAGGCATACCGCAATACCAGCCCCCATAAACATCCAGCCTTCCCAGTTAAAATTTTCATTTGCAATATCTACTTCTGTTTTCTGCTGGGCAAGAATGGTTTGTGTATGTAAAAGCATCATTCCACCTGCCAGCATCCATGGTCTGATTATTCGTTTCATATTTGCCTCCATTATATAGCGCTTTGTTTAAGCGGATTTCATTTGCTTCATCAATCCTAAAGCTATTATAATAGATTCACCTATAAATTACCAGTTTTTATGCACTTCCTTATCATCCATATTATGGGTATTCTTATAAAGAGATATTTATTAGTCCCTTACTCACTTATATCCTTTCATACTTATGTTATGAACTCATTTCTTCTTTTATTTGACCTTCTAGTATATCAAACAACCAATATGGTAATAACTTAAGTTCTTCTACAGTTCCTCTTTTACGATACAGTACCTTCAAAAGATACTCCTCCCAGTTTTCAAAGTTAATTCCATTAATATTATAAAATGATTCAGTACACATTTCAGGTGTATCATATACGCGATATCCCCAGCATCCACCTGGTCTTACCTCGTAAATCATACAATTTCCCTCTTCAGATAGAAGTGGACAACTTATTCCTAATTCAAAATAATCCTGCATAAACTGCATCAATTGTGGCGACACACATCCTTGTGAATAGTAATGACTAAAATCTGTATCTAAACCACTTCTTTCAATAGCTTTTAAAATATGTACAACCTTTTCATAGATTACTTGCTTTTCTTCCTTTGTAAATGCCATAAGTTTTATTTTAATAGCCTGTGCCTCACTACTTAAAACCTGAATGGCCTGTTTGCAACATCCACTACATCCTTTTTGACAAACACATTTCACCCCTGTTTCTTCTTCTGCTTCATCAATGCAAGTCGTTAACTTCGGAATACTTGTTTTAAACCATTCAAAAAGACCCTCTTCATCAATATGCTCCGGCATACGAATTAGCATTTCCCCCTTCACTACGTTCTCTTTTTCTAGTGAAGCTTTCCATAGTTTATTCAGTTGTTTTTCCATTGTCAAAACTCCCCTTTTTATTATTGCAATGCATTAAATAATTATCTGATTATTTTAAATTAATTATGACATATTAAACCCTTAAATCCAATAACAATATCCAAAATTTTAATATACCGCAAGAAAGGGCATAAGAAATATTTAGAAATAAATATTTCTTATGCCCTCAGATTGTTGACAAATGAATTTTCCCAAAATAAACTCACAAATTAAGTGAGGATTATTCAAGAAAATCTATTAAAATAGGGGTAAAAAGAGCAGTTTAGGTCCATTTTTACCTCTGTTTTCTATTTCTAGACTAGTAAAATACTATGGAAAAGTTAATTGTCTACAGCCTGAGCACTGTTTATTACTAAACAGTGCTTTTGCCTTTCTCCCTAAAACTTCCTATAATCCTTGACTTGCCTTTTTATTTAAGCTTCCCTTTTCTTAAAGCAGTATGTCTACACTTATCCTCGCCAAACACACTAAACATTATGCTTCTATAAATAGACTCTCAGTATTTATTATCTTCTTGTCCCTAAAGTTTCTTAAGTTAAGATTTTTAAAATGAGGGACCATTTTTAATCTAATGTAAGCCTGTGTCATCTGAGTTTAAATTAACCTTAAAATTCATTCATTAAAGTCATTATGATTTGATCAATGTCATAAACTGCCTCAGTTTCAAAAATTTCTTGTAGTGCTTCTATATTTTCTTCCAAATGCTCCACATCTTTAGAATACATATGGCTTATATCCACCATATCTACTTCCGTAAATTGTCCATTTTCCATCCATCTTACAACGGCAAGTTCCTTAATCATGATTGTACTTATGATAGCTATCTTGATTTTGGCAGAGGTATCATAATCAAAAATAGACTTCATAAAGTATCTAAATATAAAATACACTAATATATTTTTAAACTTGTACATGTTATCTTTATAATAATGATTAAATGCCTTATGCTGATCGATATAAGCTCTTCTATCTGCTTCACTTTGTCCAAAGTTTTTTAACGCCTTATTTAGCCCTAATGGATCATGGGTATTGATATGTTCTAAATCTCTATATGTTTTAAAATACGCACAGACATTATTATATTTAATAACTTCATTTTCCTCATACTTATATAAATCATTTATCAATTCCTCTACAAAACAACTGTTATTATACTTTTCTATCACATATTTTATTTCATCCATCTCATCAAAATCTATTTTATCTTGGATTTCTTCAACAAATCTAAGTACTACTGCTGCCTTAACACCTAAAGATATATTTGGCATTTCTATCATATTAATTATGATGTCTCTACATAGGAAAAAATCTTCAAGTACATCTTCGTCAATACTATCCTCCATATCTCCTACTTGATCATCTTCACTTAATTCAAATGCTGTTGCTTTATCATTTCCTAATATTATTCTTGCAGCCTCTGGGCAAGATAAGGATATACCTATTTCTCTTAAATCAAAAAACTCTTCCATGTATCTTGGGTATTGTCTACATGTATAGCAAAGATTTTTCTCTCCAAGCTCATTGTATATTTCACAAAGATTATTTTTATTTAAAAATGGACAGTTTTCACCATCTAATACAAAGACATTGTCGCCATCTTCTTCGACAATCTTACTTCTTAACTTTTTGCCAAACTCACTTTCTATATTCTGATAGCAATTATACGTTTCCTCATCTATTACAATGCCCCATCCTGCACAACAAGTATCTTCACACTCGGATGCAATACATGTAAAATCCTTAAAATAACTTGGTACTCTTATTTTCATTTCTAGTCTCACACTCTCCATATAAATTATTATTTCATTTTAATATTTATTGATTATAACATCAAGTGTAGTCTCTCTATCCTATCCCACCAATAAAAAGAGCACAAGAAATGTCTATTGCTAAACACTTCTTATGCTCTTATTCCTGAAACTTCCTCTAATCCCTGACTTACCTTTTTACTTAAGCTCCCTTTCCTCAAAGCAGTATGTTTACACTTACTCATGGTAAGCACACTAAGCATTATACTTCTATAAATAGCCTCCCAGTATTCATTGTCTTCTTGTACTTGAGATTTCTTAAGTTAAGGCTTTTAAAGATCAGAAGAAGTGGGAGGCGCCATTTTGCTCGTTGCATCTGTAGCTGCGCGCCAAGCTACAAGCAAGCAAATATTTTGCTTTAATGCAGGCAAGTTCAATGACCTTCTTCTTGAAACTTTTATGACTTTAATTTGTTGTATCGGCATTATATTTCCACTCCGCATCCCCGTCACTGGCATCATCGCAGCCGTTAGTGCAGATAGTGCTCGCCTAATAGGTTAGATATCGTTACTGCAGGATTAAAGAGTAAGCCCTCTAGTTTATACTTTGTAGAAGTTGTTTTGCCTTTACACTTAGGTATATGTCTTGAAAGAAAAACTTTCCCTACATAATAATCAGTTTTTATTGCTTACAAATGTTCTAATAATTTATGTCCGAATATACCCCTCAAAATATCCGTTATAATAAGTATAATTTTTAGTCATTATATCTACTCTTCTATTATCTAAATACAAAAATCCTCGAAATACTCATTTCACTGATTATTTCGAGGATTTTATTCATGGAGGTGAGGCGCATCAAACTCCTATCTTTTATATCTCTTCTTACTTCACGCAGTACTGAGCTAAGTAAGCTTCCATTCTTTCTTTCATCTCATCATCAATATATACTTTGCCATCAATTTCTACATTATGAATTGTATCAATGATTTCTCTTACTGTAACAATAGGGTATGTTTTAATGCCAAAATCTTCTTCAATTTCTTGAATAGCTGTTTTATCTCCTTGACCTCTTTCCATTCTATCTACAGAAATGATAAGCCCTTCAATTTGTACATTAGCAGCATTTTTAAGGATTGGGAATACTTCTCTTACTGCTGTTCCTGCTGTGATCACGTCTTCTACGATAAGAACTTTGTCACCATCTTGAAGTTTGTAACCTACCATTGAGCCACCTTCACCGTGGTCTTTTTCTTCTTTTCTGTTGAAGCAGTAGTTAAGGTCTTTGCCAAATTCATTTGATAAGGCAATCGCTGTTGCTACTGAAAGTGGAATACCTTTGTAAGCTGGGCCAAAGAGGGCATCTACATCACCTTTGCCATTTTCCATGATTGATTTGGCATAAAATTCACCAAGTCTAGCTGCTTGTGCACCTGTTTTGTAGTTTCCTGTGTTGACGAAGTAAGGTGTTTTACGACCACTTTTTGTTGTAAAATCTCCAAATGTTAATACGCCTGATCTCACCATAAATTCAATAAACTCTTTTTTGTAACTCATAATCTTCCATCCCTTCATTTTATACTGATTTTTTATTTCTTCTAAGTACGCTGTTTAATTCTTACTTAACTATGTTCTTAAGCGCTTATCCATTTAACGGTAATCTATTCCTAAAAAGAAAGGAGAGTCACCTCTCTCGGTTTCATCTCCCATTATTCTTTATATTTACCTCTATTTATCCGCTGTGCTTTTAGTACCTTGCTCACCAAATGTAGTTACCATTTCTATCGCGTACCCTCTGCCTCTTTTCATCAAAAGGTACCTTTCTACTAATCTCCACTTTATAGCAAGCATCATTCTTGCAGGCATCCGCTTTCAGACTTGTAGAGTGACAAGGGGGATGCACTACCTGACTAGTCTACCTTCGGAGCATTTTGATGATAGTCTTAGTGAAGGCATTCAAAGAGGTTTTAGGGCTGCTGTTTGAACGTAGTGAGTTCAGCCCGTTTCTTTGAATGACAAGCTTAGACTATCACAAAATGCGTAGAGCGTAGCTAGCAGGTAGCGCATGCCCTTCGTCACTCCCTACTATCCCTGAAACGCCTCTCTAACTTCTGCAAGGTTTTTAAATCCGTATCTTTCCATATAAGCAATTAACTCATGTTTGATATCTACTGGCGCTGTAGGATTTGCAAAGGCTGCAGTCCCAATAGATACGGCATCTGCTCCTGCCATAAGGAATTCAACGACATCTTCACCAGTCATAATGCCGCCAAGGCCGATGATTGGAATATTGACCGCACGTCTTACTTGGTAAACCATTCTTACAGCTACTGGTTTGATAGCTGGCCCTGAGAAACCACCCATTTTGTTTGCAATCACAGGACGTTTGCGATGAACATCTATTTTCATACCTAATAATGTATTAATAAGTGAAACTGCATCTGCGCCTTCTGCTTCTACTGCTTTGGCGATAGCAGTAATATCTGTTACATTAGGTGTTAATTTGATGATGATTGGTTTATTTGTTAAACGTTTCACTTCTCTTGTTACTTTCGCTACCATATCGCATGAGGTTCCGAAGCCAATGCCGCCTTCTTTGACATTTGGGCATGAGATGTTGACTTCTAGCATATCCACGTCTGTTTCATTGAGGCGTTCTACCACGTCGCAGTATTCTTGGAGACTGTGACCTGCTACATTGGCAATGACTTTTGTATCAAATTGTCTTGCAAATGGCAGCTCATTTTCGATATAGTAGTCGACACCTGGATTTTGAAGACCGACTGCATTGATCATGCCGCCGTATGTTTCTGCAATACGTGGAACTGGATTACCTTCCCAAGGATTGCTGGCAATCCCTTTTGTAATCATAGCACCTAATTCACTTAAGTCGTAAAACTCACTGCTTTCATGAGGTGAAAAAGTACCTGAAGCTGTTGTAATAGGGTTTTTTAAAGTTATACCTGCAATATTGACACTCAGGTCAATGCCTTTAGCTGCTGCAGCTTTATCTATATTTGAAAAATTATTCATCCCATTTTACCTCGCTTCCTAAAAAGACTGGGCCATCTTTACAGACTTTCTTTTGTTCATAGCCTTTTTCATTATTGGCTTTTGTTTTGCAAGTACAGCCTACGCAAGCGCCATAGCCACACCCCATACGTTCTTCAAGAGAAACTTGAACTGGGACACTTACGCTTTCACAGTAATCAGCTAACGCGCGAAGCATTACTTTAGGCCCGCAACTGTAGAAATAATCCCCTTTAATGCCTTCTGCTTTAATGAAGTCAAGAACATTTCCTTTGAAGCCCACTTTTCCGCTATCTGTGGCAATATAAACTTTCACGCCAAGACTTTCAAGTGTATCTACTAAGAATGGTTCTTCTCTAAAACCAAGGACTGCAATTTTTTCACCTGGAATTTGTTTAGCAAGTTCTACAAGAGGTGGTACACCAATGCCGCCGCCTACTAAAATACTTGTTTGAACTTCTTTTTGTACATTGTAGCCATTACCAAGAGGTGTACTGATGCGAATTGTATCGCCTGCTACTAGCTGAGAGAATTCTTTTGTGCCTTCTCCCACTACACCATAAACTAATGTAAGTGTCTCTTCACCAATTTCACTGATGCTGATTGGTCTTGGTAAGATAGTACTTTTTGAGCGTGGGTAAAGATTAACGAATTGTCCTGCTCTTGCTGTCTGTGCCACTTCTGGTACTTTAATAATCATCTTGCAAATCATAGGAGCAAGTGTTACTTGCTCTATGATTTGTCCTTCTACTACTTTTTTACTCATGACGTGCTTCTCCCATATCATAGATTCCGGCCTGTGCTGTTGTGATTTGTTTTTCTACGATGTCTGCCATAGCTCTTACAGTGTCTAATGAAGTTAAAATTTGAACAGATGCTTCGATAGCAATACGGCGCATTCTAAATCCGTCACGTTTTGAGTCATTTCCTTTAGTTGGTGTATTAACCACAAGGTCTATTTCACCACTTCTAATAAGCTGGAAGATCTCATCTTCTTCATTTACAAATTTTGTGCCATCTGTTTTTGTAAGTTTTTCAACCACTCTTGCTGGAATGCCATTTTCTTCAAGTTTCTTAGCTGTACCTTCTGTCGCTACGAATTTGTAACCGAGACTTGCAAAGCGTTTTGCAATACCTACAAACTCATCTTGATCATATTTTTGAATTGTTGCAAAAATTGTACCGCCTTGCATTGGCAAGCTTTTACCTGCTGCAATGAATCCTTTGTAAAGTGCTTCTTCTACTGTTTCACCTACACCCAGTACTTCCCCTGTTGATTTCATTTCTGGGCCAAGGCTTACTTCTACTCTTGGTAACTTTTCTGTAGAGAATACTGGTACTTTAATTGCATAAAAGTTCTTTGGTTCTGGATAAAGACCTGTGCCATAACCAAGCTCTGGAATTTTTTTGCCAAGCATTGCTTCTACTGCAAGGTCAATAATTGGTACACCTGTTACTTTAGAGATGTAAGGTACTGTACGGCTTGAACGTGGATTTACTTCAATGATGTACAAATCATTTTTGTATTCAATGTATTGGATATTAATCATACCAAGTACTTTAAGTTCTTTTGCAAGCATTTGTGTACAAGTAATGATTTTTTCTTTAATATGTTCTGGGATATTCACACTTGGATAAAGTGTTGTACTATCTCCTGAGTGAATACCAGCTCTTTCAAGGTGTTCCATAATACCTGGGATTAAAATGTTTTCCCCATCTGAAAGGGCATCTACTTCAATTTCACGTCCCATTAAGTATCTATCAATAAGTACTGGATTTTCTGGGTCACGGTCGAAAGCATTAATTAAGTATCTTTCAAGTTGGTGTGCTTCATAAGTGATTTCCATCCCTTGACCACCAAGTACATAAGAAGGACGTACAAGAACAGGGTATTCTAACTCTGCTGCCACCTGAAGGCCTTCTTCTACTGACCAGATGGCTTTTCCTTTGGGACGTTTAATATGAAGTTTTTCAAGGATTTCATCGAATTTTTCACGGTCTTCTGCTTCATCCATGTGTTTTGGATGTGTGCCAAGTACTGGAATATTCATCCTTTCACAGAATTTTGCAAGTTTGATTGCTGTTTGACCACCGAATTGAAGGATGACACCCATTGGTTTTTCTTTTAAGAAAATGTGATAGAAATCTTCGTCTGTAAGTGGTTCGAAGTACAGTTTATCTGATGTATTAAAGTCTGTACTTACTGTTTCTGGGTTGTTGTTAACGATGATTGTTTCAATACCTTTTTTCTTAAGGGCCATAATCGCATGTACTGAGCAATAGTCAAACTCAATGCCTTGACCGATACGGATAGGGCCTGAACCAATTACCATAACTTTTTCGCGGTCTGAAATCTCTACTTCATCGATTTCATCATAAGTTGAGTAGTAATATGGTGTTTCCGCTTCGAATTCGCCACCACATGTATCAACCATTTTGTAAACTGGTACGATATTCCATTTAAAACGAAGTTCACGAATATCTTCTTCTGTTACACCAATTAAATCAGCGATTGCTTTATCTGCAAAACCTCTTTTCTTAAGTTTGCGTAAATATTTTGGTGTCAGCTGGTCAAACTCCATTTCTGCAAGGAGTTCTTCTTGTTCCACGATCCAGTGGAATTTCTCTACGAAGAAGATATCCATACCTGTAATTTTGCAAACTTGTTCTTTTCTATAATGACGGCGAAGCATTTCTGCAAGGGCAAAAATTCTTTCATCATCTGCTGTAATTACTTTTTCTTTTAATTCATCTAAGCTACACGCTGCAAGCCTTTTATGTTTAAAGCTAAATTTACCAATTTCAAGTGAACGAAGTCCTTTAAGAAACGCACTCTCAAAGTTATTACCAATGGCCATAATCTCACCTGTTGCCATCATTTTTGTACCAAGTGTACGTTTTGCTGTATAGAATTTATCAAATGGCCATTTTGGAATTTTACATACCACATAGTCAAGTGTTGGCTCAAAGCAAGCGTATGTTTTACCCGTAACAGCATTTTGAATTTCATCAAGACCGTATCCTAAGGCAATCTTTGCAGATACTCTAGCGATTGGGTAACCTGTTGCCTTAGAAGCAAGTGCTGAAGAACGGCTAACACGAGGATTGATTTCGATAACAGCATATTCAAAGCTATCTGGGTTAAGGGCAAGTTGTACGTTACAACCTCCTCGAATATCACAAGCTGAGATAATGTCAAGTGATGCACGGCGAAGCATTTGATACTCTCTATCTGAAAGCGTTTGAGATGGTGCCACTACAATACTATCTCCTGTATGAATCCCTACTGGGTCAATGTTTTCCATATTACATACTGTAATACATGTGCCATAGCTATCACGCATTACTTCATATTCAATTTCTTTCCAGCCTTTGATACATTTTTCAATTAAAACTTGGTGTACACGAGAAAGATGAAGCCCACTTGCACAGATGTCGCGAAGTTCTTCTTCTGTTTCTGCAATACCACCGCCAGTACCACCTAATGTGTAAGCAGGTCTTACAACAACTGGGTAACCAATTTTACGTGCAAATGTTACTGCATGATCTACTGATTCTACGATTTCACTTTCAATGCAAGGTTGATTGATTCTTGCCATAAGAGCTCTAAAGAGTTCACGGTCTTCCCCTTCTTTGATTGCTGAAATCTGTGTTCCGATTACACGCACATTATATTTTTCTAAGATGCCTTTGTCATGTAACTCTACGGCAAGGTTAAGAGCTGTTTGCCCCCCTACACCTGCAAGGATGCTGTCAGGTCTTTCTTTTGCGATAACTTTTTCAAGGAACTCTACTGTAAGGGGTTCAATGTAAATTTTATCTGCGATTTCTTTATCAGTCATAATGGTCGCTGGGTTACTATTGACGAGGACTACTTCAATGCCTTCTTCACGGATTGCTTGACAAGCTTGTGTTCCTGAATAGTCGAATTCTGCCGCTTGTCCGATGACGATAGGACCTGATCCTATAACTAAAACTTTTTTGATGCTATTATCTCTAGGCATTTAATTTTCCTCCTTGCATTACAGTAATAAATTCTTCAAAAATATGGGCTGTGTCAGTAGGTCCTGGACACGCTTCTGGGTGGAATTGTACGCTGTAGATATCTAAATCTTTGAAGTACATTCCCTCTACAGTTTGGTCATTCATATTACGGTGTGTTACTGTTGCCCCTTCTGGCATCTCAGATACATAGTAATTATGGTTTTGAGATGTGATATATACGCGGTTTGTAATAAAGTCTTTTACTGGATGGTTACAGCCATGGTGACCAAATTTAAGTTTTCCTGTGTTCCCGCCTGTTGCAAGGCAAATCAGTTGGTGACCAAGGCAAATTCCTGTGATTGGTTTTTTACCGATAAATGATTTTACCATTTCAACTGTTTCTGGGACATCTTTTGGGTCCGCAGGTCCATTTGATAAGAAAAGTCCATCGGGATTGACTGCTGCAACTTCCTCAGCTGTTGCGTTATATGGGAATACTGTCATTTGACAGCCAAGAGCTTCAAATGAACGTAAGATATTGGTTTTAATTCCACAGTCAATAACTGCAATATGTGGTTTTGTTTCACCTTTTACTTTTTTGCCTGCAATTTCATATTTCTCTTTTGTTGTCACCTCTGGCACTGCTGATGTATTGTTAAAGGCATCGATTTTCATTTTTATCTGACTTGGTGTTAGCTCTCTCACCGCAATGATGGCACGCATTGTTCCATGATCTCTAAGTACTTTTGTAAGGGCTCTTGTATCAATGCCTTCAAGGCCAATTACCTTTTGTGATTTTAAGTAACCATCTAATGTAAGTTCACATCTAAAATTATTTGGGTAATCACTTTTTTCTCTCACAATAAGTGCTCTTGTATGTGCTTTGTGACTTTCCATATCATCTAGGTTAATCCCGTAGTTCCCAATAAGTGGGTAGGTCATCACAACCATTTGACCATAATAAGATGGGTCTGTAAGTATTTCTTGGTAGCCTGTCATCCCTGTATTGAATACGACTTCACCAATTGTTTCTTTTAAGTACCCAAAGGCTTTCCCTTCAAATACCATGCCGTTTTCTAAGATTAATTGTGCCTTCATTAACGCATCACTCCTTGTAAATCATCTCTCATGGCAATTACTGCTTTTTTAGAAGCAATCGCAAATTCTTTTTCTGTCAGTTCGCTATCTTTTTTATAGGCTGCGATGATACCTCTTGAAGAGTTTACGATAATACCATTTCCATCCTTGTCAAAATAGTCTTTAAGGTCAGAGGCTTTTCCGCCTTGTGCGCCATAACCTGGTACTAAGAAGAAAGTGTGTGGCATTCTTTTTCTAAGTTCCATGCCTTGTTCTTTATAAGTTGCACCTACTACGGCACCAATACGGCTATAACCCATTGTACCCATTGTGAGTTCGCCCCACTTGCTTACAAGATCCGCAGCCTTGTCATAAACTGGAATACCCTCTGTGATTAAATCTTGAATTTCTACACCACTTGGATTACTTGTTTTGACTAAGATAAATAAACCACGGTCATATTTGTTACAAGCATCAATAAATGGTTCAATGCCATCAAAGCCCATATAAGGATTAAGTGTTACTGCATCTTCTTGCCATAAATCAAAATGCATATCTTCTACATCTACCCCTGCAATATGACCTGCATAAGCTGCTGCTGTAGAAGCAATATCTCCTCTTTTAATATCTCCAATGACTACAAGTCCTTTTGATTTTGCATATGCGATGGTTTCAATATAAGCTCTAAGACCTTCAAGACCATATTGTTCATACATGGCAATCTGTGGTTTCACTGCTGGAATAAGTGGTGAAACTTCATCTAAAATGCCTTTGTTAAATTTTAAGAACATTTCTGCCACAGCTTTAGGTGTTTTACCGTAAGTTTCAAGCATTTCTTCCTTTATAAATGTAGGAATCATAGCATAAGTAGGGTCTAAACCTACAACTGTTGGATTTTGAACCTCTTTGATTTTTTGAATTAAGTGATCAATCATTTTCTCTATCTCCTTCTTAGCTTATATTGGGACGCGTCGTCATCCTGTTTTTGAATCTTTATACATTTTAATTAATAATTATTCTATCATTTTTCAGGAACTTTTCAATACTTTTTGTTTTATTATGCATTTTTTCGATAAATTACTCGACCATTTACAATTGTATAAGCTACATCGCCTGTCACAGACATACCACCAAATGGTGTATTTTTGCTTTTGCCAACAAACGTACTTGGATCTATTGTATAAGTTACATCTGGATCTAAAACAGTAATATCTGCCACTTTTCCAACACTAATATCACCTTTATCAATGCCTAAAATTTTAGCTGGTGTACTACTCATTCGTTCAATTAATGTCATTGGTGATATAAGTCCTGATTTTACAAGTTGTGTATGGCTTACTGCAAAGCTTGTTTCAAGGCCTACAATCCCGAATGGTGCTGCTTCAAACTCTACATTTTTTTCATCATAATGATGTGGTGCATGGTCTGTAGCGATAGCATCGATGATTCCTTCTTGAATCGCTACCTTCATAGCCTCTACATCTTCTTTTGTACGCAATGGTGGGCTCATTTTTTTATTTGTATCATAGTCACCTAAAATGCTATCATCTAATGTGAAGTAATGTGGTGCTGTTTCAGCTGTTACATTAATGCCTTGCATTTTTGCAAAACGAATGATTTCAATACTCCCCTTTGTACTAATATGGCAAAGGTGTAATTTCACGCCTGTGTATTTTGCAAGTAAAATATCTCTTGCTACAATAATCTCTTCTGCTTCTCTTGGAATGCCTTTGATGCCAAAGAGCTGTGCATTTTCACCAGCATTCATAGCCCCACCTGTTAAGCTACGTTCTTCTGTATGTGACATGATTGGAATATTAAATGGTTTTGCATATTGCATAGCTTTTTTCATAAGACCTGCATTTTCTACCGTTTTGCCATCTTCACTTAAAGCACAAATACCGTGTGCCACCATTTTTCCAATATCCGCAAGTGTTTCTCCTGCTTGGTCTTTTGTAATGGCACCAATTGGTAGTACATTAACGCCATTTGCTTTAGCTGCCATAGCGTTGATGTATTCTACCACACATTCATTATCAATGACGGGTTTCGTATTTGGCATACAACATACTGTTGTAAATCCCCCCTTTGCAGCAGCTGCTGCGCCACTTGCAATATCTTCTTTATGTTCAAAGCCTGGTGCTCTAAAATGAACATGTAAATCAATAAGGCCTGGTACAACCCATTTGCCTGTCGCATCAATTGTTTCATCTGCTTGCCATGCTGTTTGCTCACCAATGTGAATTACTTTCCCCTCTTCTACCCAAAGATCTGTTTTTGCCTCAAAGTTTGTGTTTGGGTTAATAACTGTCCCGTTTTTAATACAAAGTTTCATTTTTATGCTCTCCCTTCACGTAGTAACTCTAAAATTGCCATTCTTACAGCAACACCATTTGTCACTTGCTCATCAATTACTGATACATTGCTATCAATCAGTTCTGGCATTAATTCTATACCACGATTAACTGGTGCTGGATGCATTAAAATCGCATCTTCTTTTGCCAAGGCAAATGTTGCTTCATCTAGACCATAAATTTGGCTATACTCTCTAAGATTTGGGAAAAGACCACCTTTCTGTCTTTCTAACTGAATACGTAATGCCATCACCACATCTGCATCTTTAACCGCTTTCTTGATATCATTAGTAACTTTGCAACCTAAGGCTTCCATGCTTTTGGCTGTCAATGTACCAGGACCTGCAAGTGTTACCTTTGCCCCAAGTTTATTGAGACCAAAAACATTTGACCTTGCCACACGACTATGGGCAATATCCCCAATAATCGTTACTTTTAAGTTTTCAAAGCCACCCTTCTTCTCATATATTGTATAAAAATCTAATAAGGCTTGTGTAGGATGTTCATTTGCACCATCACCTGCATTGATTACTGAAGCTTTCACATTCTTAGCTAAAAGATGAGGTGCACCGCTCATGCTATGTCGTAGTACCATAAACTCTGTACCCATGCGATCTAAGGTAATTCCTGTATCTACTAAAGTTTCACCTTTTTTCACACTACTTGTTGCAACGCCTAGGTCTAAAACGCTAGCCCCCATGTATTTCCCTGCTGCTGTAAAAGCCATTCTTGTACGTGTACTGTTTTCATAAAACAGCGTCATCATGGTTTCACCATTTAAGTCATTTCGCTTTGGGGCCTTGCCTTCTACTATGGCTTTCATGCCTTCCGCACGATTTAAGATCATCATAATTTCTTCTTTTGATAAATCTCTAATACCCAATAAGTCTTTTCTACCTAGCATCCTGCACCATCCTTCTGATTACTTAAAATTTTTAAAAAATATTTTTATTTAAAAAAATTTAAGGTCATTTTTTGTAACTTTAATTTTTACAAAAAGAAAAGGCAACAATAGGAAGTCCTATCATTGCCTTTTTGCTCTACCTCAAATATATATTTTGCTAGACTAAGCCCTAGTCAAACTAGTTGCAAGCTATTAAAATACATATGTATTATCATTATCTATTTAATTTCAATATAAATCTATTGCATAAAATCTTGTAGTAACCTAAATAAGATTAGCTTATGATTTTATAGACTGATTGCATTAAATAATTTTTTCTCCTTTTTGGTCTCTCTGTACCAAGCTTAAAGGCAATTATTAACTTTATTATTTGATTTTGTCATCAAATTCTTAACTACACATACTTTATCACTGTTTTTATACAGTGTCAATATATTCTACATATTTATTTTTTATTCTTCAACTTGTCCTAACATCTGATAAATTTTATAAAAATCCAACTTAGATGCTGTCGTATAGCTTGTCTTATCTAAGTCTCCTACAACGATAGTTTCTTCATCTCCTGCAAGTGGTGACGGAATGCCATTGGTGTATTTAATATGATGGCTTAATGTATTTTGGTCTTTATCTACCATTTTGATAATCTCAATTTCATCTGCATAACCAAGGGCTAATGCTGCACTTGGAAATGGTTCACCCTTCCAAGACATACGCAAACCATACATACTTATATTGGTATTTGAAATCGCACTAATCTTATAAAGGTCTTTCACTTGATTCTCGCTTAACATATGAAACTCATCCACCACAATATAATCATAATTGCTAGAAATAATTTCGCTTACATTCATTGCTTCATCTGGCATTAAGAGCATATCTGCCTTTACTTTATCTTTAATTAATCGACTACAGATAAAGCCTCCATCTCTCGTGTCTAATGCCGGTTTAAGGACTAATGTTCTTAAATTTCTAATCCTTAAGTTTTGAACTTCTGCAATGGCTCTGGCAGACTTTGAAGAACCCATTACACCCACTGTCACTTTAAAAAAACCCATGACCTTGTCTCCTTTTTTAATGAATTATTGCTTATAGCATTATACTATACAAACCTATGAATTTAAATCCTTGACATACGCCAAATCCTTATATTCTAGTTGCATAACTTCTGCCTCATCTAATGCTACAATATATCTCAAAAGCCTTCTACGCATACTTTCATCAGTAACCTCAGCTTTGATTTTTTGACGCAATTGACCTAGTTTCTCCACATATTCAGCGAAATCTTCATCATATCTTTCTTCTAACTCCTGTCTAATTTTAGCAGCTAATGCCGGACTATTGCTCCCTGTCGAAACAGCAATCACAAGATTGCCTCTTTGCAAGCTACTGGGCACAATAAAGCTAGATAATGCCTCATCTGTTGCCACATTACAAAGTACATGATGTTTCTTACAATATATGCCAATTCTGCTATTACATAGCTTATCACTAGTTGCTGCTATTACTAAAGAAAACGCCTTACAATAACTTTCTAAGTACTTTTCTTCAAAACTTGCGGAAATCCTTTCTATAGGAAGTTCTTCTAACTCTGGTGCAAACTTTTCACTTAAAACCGTTACCTTTCCGCCATAAGCAAGTAAACTCTTCACTTTACGACACGCTACTTCTCCGCCGCCTATAACCAAACATTTAAACTGACTTAAATCCAACATCAAAGGATAATACATCTTTTCACCTTCTTCTCTTCCCTCCTGTACCACTTATCTTAAATATTTATTTTAAATAAGTGGTATCATTTAACGATTCAATCACTGCAAAGCCATCTGTAACGCTTACGGTACTTATGCTGGCATTATCTATCTTGAAGTGCCAATGCAAACTTTCATTACCTGCTATAAACTCCGAAAGCATACTACGAATGGTCCCTGCATGGGCGCATACTACCACAACGCTATTTTCATGGCTAATGCTCACTTCCTGCAACCATTTTGCCATACGCGTATGTGCCATCACTAAGCTTTCTCCGCCTGGATAACAATAATGATCCTTTTCCTTAAGCATCTTCGTCACTTCATCCGGATAATGTTTTTGAATCCAGCTAAAGTTCTTTCCTTCAAAATCACCAAAGTGAATTTCCTTTAATGCACCTACCACTTCTATATTAGCCTGCTTTAATTCTGCTAAAGGCTGCAATGTTTCATAAGCACGCTTAGAGCTACTTGCATAAAAATAATGGATTGCTGTCTCTTTTAAATATTCTCTTAAAGCAATTGCTTGCTGCTCGCCCACCTTGCTCAGCGGCGTTTCTACAAAGCCTGCAAGTACCCCTTGCTCATTTGCCATAGTTTGTCCATGGCGTATTAAAATCCATGTGATCATTGTATCCCCCTACTTGCGTATTTTTATACTCTCTCTATTTTAAGTTGATTTTTATATTTTTCAAGGACTGTCTTCCCAAGAAATACTTGTTTTTTTACTTCACCGTTCAAATGGTGCAATTAGTTTTTGATTCTTTCATCATAAATCTGAAAAATTAAAACGTAAATCCCATCTATTTTTAGCATTTTTTAAATATCATTTTTAAACAAACCCTTTATTATTGGGATTTGTTGTTTTTTCTTAATAATAACTATTTTCATACAAATAAATAAGACCTATTTTTTTCTTGCATTTCAATCCTCTTTATGTTAACTTATTATTATCAAATAACGTCAAACAACATACAACATGCGTTCACTACCATGGTTGACTTGAAATATATTTCGGAGGATTACATAATGAAAAAACTTTCAACAACATCCAAAACACTCCTTGCTTTAGTTTTAGGTGCTGTGTTTGGGATTATTCTTTCTAATATACCGGAAAACTGGTTTACACAAACTGTTTTATTAGAGGGTATCTTAAAACTATTCGGAACCGGATTCCTAAATGCTATTAAATTAGTCGTTGTTCCTTTAGTATTCGTTTCAATCGTTTATGCAACTGCCTCTTTAGATGACCTAAAAAAAGTAGGCCGTATCGGCGGCAAAACCTTTGTATTTTATACTTTAACAACAGCCCTTGCAATCATACTCGCTTTAGGTGTAGGTGCTATTGTCAAACCAGGTATCGGTGTCGATCTTGCGCTTCTTAAAGCCAACGAAGTGGCAACCACACCAACTGCAACAAGTGTTAATTTTATTGATACATTATTAAACATGATTCCAACAAATATTTTCTCAGCTTTTTCAGAAGGTAACATTTTGGGCATTATCTTCTTCGCCATTTTATTAGGTCTTAGTATTACAATGGTGGGTGAAAAAGCAAAACCATTACTTATTTTATTTGAATCAGGTAATGAAGTACTTTTAAAACTTGTACAAGTTATTATGAAATTTGCACCTTATGGGGTATTTGCACTACTCGCAACTACTTTTGCAAACTTTGGTTTCTCAGCACTTGTACCACTTATTAAATATGTACTTACTGTACTTTTAGGCTTAGCCTTACAGTTTCTTGTGGTTTATATGGGCATGCTATTTTTCATCGGAAAATTACGCCCAACAAAGTTTATCAAAAAGTTTGCCCCTATTTTCAACATTTGTTTATCAACCTCTTCATCAAGTGCAGCGCTTCCTTTAGCCTTAGAACACTCTGAAGCTTCATTCGGCGTTTCTAAAAAAGTAAGTTCATTTACGCTCCCACTTGGTGCAACTATCAACATGGATGGTACAGCCATTATGCAAGGGATTTCAGTTATGTTCATTGCACAAATTTACGGCATTCACCTTGGACTTAATGATTATGTAATGGTTATTCTTTCAGCCGTTCTTGCCTCTATTGGTACAGCTGGCGTTCCTGGTGTTGGTATGATTATGCTCACCATGGTACTTGCATCTGTTAACTTACCGCTTGAAGGCATTGCACTCATTATGGGTGTAGATCGTATCATTGATATGTTCCGTACTGCTGTTAACGTAGCTGGTGATAATGTTTGTACAATCTTAATCGCTAAGAGTGAAAATGAGTTTAATGCGGAAACTTATAATCAAGAATCAGCATAGTCATACAATTAAAATTAAAAACCAACTATCTTACGCTATAAGATAAATTAAAATAGGAGGTACCTGAGAAAGGTACCTCCTATTTTGACATTTATATGAATAACATCGTTAGCATTTTGACAGCGAAGGCTACTAGCCAAGCGATGACACATTGAATCATAACAATTGAAATCGCCCAACTTGTGCCCAATTCGCGTTTAACGGCTGCTATAGCAGCTACACAAGGTGTATATAACAATGAAAACACTAAAAACACTAAGGCTGTAAGCGGTGTAAACATACCATTTAATGCCTGTGTTGTTCCGCCTAAAAGCACTGTTAATGTACTGACAACACTTTCTTTCGCTGTAAACCCTGTAATAAGGGCTGTAGAAATACGCCAGTCATCAAAACCTAAAGGTGCAAATACAGGTGCAATAAAACCGCCTAATAAGGCAAGCATACTCTCACTTGAATTTGTCACCACATTCAGCCTTGTATCAAAGGTCTGTAAGAACCAAATGATAATAGAAGCAATGAAAATGATAGTAAAAGCTTTTGTAATAAAATCTTTTGCTTTATCACCTATAAGTCGAACTACACTTTTAGGACTTGGCAGCCTATAGTTAGGAAGTTCCATAACAAAGGGGACTGGTGCACCTTTAAACTTACTGCCATTTAAAATAAGTGCAAATAAAATTGCTACGATAATACCTGTAAAATACAAGCCAATCATAACAAGCACTTGGTATTTAGGGAAAAATGCTGCTGTAAACAATGCATAAATCGGAAGTTTAGCAGAACAGCTCATAAATGGTGTCAACATAATGGTCATTTTTCTATCCCGATCTGATGGCAATGTACGCGTTGCCATAATGGCAGGTACTGAACATCCGAACCCTATAAGCATCGGCACAAAACTACGTCCTGAAAGTCCTATTTTACGAAGCAGCTTATCCATAACAAAAGCAATTCTTGCCATGTAACCGCTATCTTCTAAAATGGATAAGAAGAAAAATAAGGTCACAATAATTGGTAAGAAGCTTAATACACTACCCACACCTGCAAAAATTCCATCAATAATTAAAGAATGTACAACCGGATTAATGCCATACCAAGTTAGTCCAGTATCACATAAGTTAGTAAGCGCCTCAATCCCCCATTCCATCGCAGTAGACAACCATGCCCCAATAACACCAAAGGTTAACCAAAAGATTAATCCCATAATCCCTATAAATACTGGAATTGCCGTATACTTTCCAGTCAGCACTTTATCTATAGCAACACTTCTTTTATGTTCTTTACTTTCATGAGGTTTAACAACCGTCTCCTCACATACCCTTTCAATAAAATTAAAACGCATATCTGCCAGCGCTGCCAAACGGTCTTTTCCACTTTCTTCTTCCATTTGCAAAATAATATGTTCCAATGTCTGTTTTTCATTTTCATCTAATCCTAGTGTTTCTAAAATCAGCGGATCACCTTCTACTAACTTAGTGGCTGCAAATCGCCCTGGCAAGCCTACCTTTTTAGTGTGGTCATCAATTAAATGCAAAATAGCATGAATACATCTATGTACTGCACCTGTATCTAAACCTGTATCTTCACAAAAATCCATACGCCCTGGCTGCTCTTGGTACTTTGCTACATGAATAGCATGTTCCACGAGCTCATCAATACCTTCATTTTTAGCAGCCGCAATAGGAATAACCGGAATCCCTAGCAACTCTTCCAGCTGATTAATATGAATTGTTCCCCCATTTTCCTTCACTTCATCCATCATATTAAGGGCCAATACCATAGGTACATCTAATTCCATAAGTTGCATTGTTAAATATAAATTTCTTTCAATATTCGTGGCATCTACAATATTAATAATCCCCTTAGGCTTACCTTCTAATATAAATTCTCTAGTTACAATTTCTTCACTTGTATAAGGCGACAACGAATAAATGCCTGGTAAGTCTGTGACATTGCTACGACTATATCCTCTAATTTTTCCATCTTTCCGGTCCACTGTCACCCCTGGAAAGTTGCCAACATGTTGATTAGAACCTGTTAACTGATTAAACAATGTGGTTTTCCCGCAATTTTGGTTACCCACTAAAGCAAATGTCAATATTTCATTATCTGGCAACGGCGCTCCTTGCTTTTTCACGTGGTATTTACCCATTTCTCCTTTGCCGGGGTGTTCAATAGCTTTAACTCTTGTGTTATCCTTTGTATTTCTTTCATGTGCATTATGAACATCCATTAGTGTAATATACGCTGCATCTTCCTTACGTATTGTCAGCTCATAACCTCTCACACGAATTTCTATCGGATCACCCATAGGTGCAACCTTCATCAATGTAATTTCTGTTCCTGGGGTTAACCCCATATCGAGTATGTGCTTCCTAAGGCTCCCATCACCACACTGTACTGCTTCAATTATTGCATCTTTCCCTACCTCTAAGTTTGCTAATGTCATTTTTTCTTTCTCATTCACTTATGCTCACCTACTTATGCAATGAATATGTTTCTCATTTAAATATTACGCCTAACTTTGCTAATTGTAAACGTCTATCATGATACATTTTTTTATTAATCAAAATATTTTAGCCATATAGATAATTAATTAGTTATCTATATGGCTAAAATCTAACGGTTTTGTAATAAGTTATAAAGCATCACCATAGCATCCGCTTTCGTTAATAGCTCTTCAGGTGCAAATTTATCTGCCTTATTATCTAAAATATTTAAACCATAAGCAACTGCAACATAGCCTTTTAACACTTCATTTACTTTTTCATCTTTATAGGGATACTCATAAATATCACTTCGCATTGCTAGCTTTTTGTAAGATGTGGCATTAATTATATATTTTATACCTTCTCCTCTTCTCAGCTGTTTATCAGGTGCTTTTTCACTTTCTTCGAGTAAACCTTGTCTTAAGGCAATCTCATATGTTTGTGTATCTCCTTCAAACCAAGCTGTTGCCTGTTCTAATAATCTTAATAGTTCTTGCTGTGTAATGGCTTCATCAGGCTTTAGCATTGGCCCTTCAAGATAAATTCCACTGTTATAAAGCTTTTTAATAATTTCTTCTGCCTTATTACCTTTAATATCTGTATAAAAGCTACTTGTAGCAGATGCAATCTCCTGCCCTTGCCAGTCAAGCATCTTACCACTAAAAGCATCAAAAAGATTACACCTTGGCTCTATCCCATAAACAAGTGCATAAGTATGTTCTCCTGTCTGCATATAGCAAAGCTTCAGTCCTATATTTTTCACAACATTTTCTTTACTTAATATTCCTTCTCGAGATGGAAACAAAATATTTTTATCCCAATTCACATTATAGCTAATAACCTCATTTAAAGCCGTACTATAAGTAATCTCAATCCCCTCATCACATACTGGAATCCCCTTATACATTCTTGTGAACGTAAGGTTTTGGAGATTTTTATTATATGCATTCATCGTGTTGCTTGTAAAACTTACTGCACTACTCTGCTCTGGACTTACCTCTTGAACAAAGGCCTGTGCTTGCTCCTTAGTCCACTTTTCTCCTACCTCTTTTCGGTCATCATTATAAATATAATAATTATAGGAATACAGTTCTCCAGTCTTTGCATCACAAGATATATCTGTCTCTGCCACTATTTCATCATCTTCTTTAATACCTAGATTCATATAGCGGCGATTTCCAAAACTATCCTTTTGTACACTTGTATTTAAAACACTCATAGCTTTTAATGCAGGAAAATATGTGCTCATTTTCTTCTTAATTGTTTCAACAGACATATAATCTTTTGTCTCTTCCACTGCTTCCTTCTCAGCAGGTGAAAGTGCTTCTGATTCCGCTTTTATACTTTCAGCAGCACCCATTCCCTCATCCTTCGCCCCTCCTGCATAGACTCTTTCTTCATCTCTATATGCCTTTATCTTTTCACCAGTTTTGGCACTAATTGCCACCTCATCATCCTCTATAGAATACGCTAAAAAAGCGCGTTTCGTTTCCATATTATCAAAGTAGGTGTGATACCCTAGTGGCAAGCCAATTTTAGATAAATAAAGAGACTGTGCCTTCACTTCTGTAAAGGCAGGCACAGAAGTGTCATATTGGGCACTGCTGTCAAATTTAAAGCCATTAAAATTCTCAATTATACCGCTTTCTTTATCCACCGAAATACTTACTACACGGTTATATACTTTAACCCCCTCATGCGTTAAATAAAAATCAAAATCATAATCTTCCCTGCTAGTTGGTAACTGTAAATCAGAAACTGCTAAATCCTCTGCATACTCTGGCACCACTTTTTTCAAGAAATCTTCTGCTATCTGCTTTGCTTCCTCTACATCAATCTGAGCTAATTGACTATTTGAGCTATTTTCCTCATCCTTAGAATGATAATAGCTTAAAATATTTCCCTCACTTGTACATGAAATATCCATAGACTCATTATGGTCTTTACGATGCCATGATAAATTCCATGTGTCATCATATAAATTATAATTAAACTCAGAAAGCTCACTCGGTATTTCTATCTTGTCTTTTACACACATAATAATATTTTCAAGCTGGCTACTTGTTTCATTTGCCCAACATGCCTGTGGTTGTAACAAACTACAAGCAATTAAAGCAATCACTAGTCTTCGTTTCATTTTTCTCCCCACTTTCATCTATTATTTATTCATAACGAATATATTTTAATTTTCTTACTATACTCGTTATTTTACGCTTTTAGACGCAAACATAAAACCTTATGTTCCCTCTTGTAATCTAAATGTATTATATTTGTTTCTTACTTAATAGGTATATAAAAAAAGAAAGCACCTCATACTAAAATAGTAGCTAGACATTAACACAAAGAGGTGACTATTTATGACTTTAACAGAAAAAGAAACAACCACTATTAAAGATTTACAATCCCAAGAAGAAATCTGTATTCAAAAATATGGGAAATACGCACAAGAGGCAAAAGATCCTGTTTTAAAAGATCTTTTTAACACCCTTAAAGCAAAAGAACAAGAACACTATCAGTCCTTACAGCAAGTGTTAAATGGCACCGTTCCTAGTTGTGATTGTAATGATGAAGACGGCAAAAACTATCAACCTGCAGCAACTTATACACAAGGCACACAGTCTGATGATAAACAACATGATTGCTTTTTAGCCACCGATTCCATTGGTACAGAAAAAATGGTCTCTAGTGACTATAATTCTGATGTCTTTGCCTTTAGTAATTCTGATATCCGTAAATTATTAGCCGATATCCAAATCGAAGAACAAAATCATGCTGAAATGCTCTATCATTACAAACAAGTAAACGGTATGTCCTAATTCCTAAGACAACCAAAATGAGAGTACCTTATCATTCTTCCTGATAAGATACTCTCATTTTTATTGGAACTAAATAAATTTATTTAGTTGGTACCATATTTTTATCTTTTAATACTACATCATGTGCTCCGCCCTCTACAATACTTACAGAAGAAACTAATGTAATTTTAGCTTTTTCTTGTAATTCAGGAATGGTTAATGCACCACAGTTGCACATGGTTGAACGGACTTTACTTAAAGTAACTGCTAGATTATCATGTAAGCTTCCTGCATAAGGTACATATGAATCTACACCTTCTTCAAATGAAAGCTTAGCTGCACCACCCATATCATAGCGTTGCCAGTTTCTTGCCCTAGCTGACCCCTCTCCCCAGTATTCTTTCATATAATTGCCATTTACAAGCACTTTATTCGTTGGACTTTCATCAAAACGAGAGAAGTAACGCCCTAACATACAGAAGTCACACCCCATAGCAAGTGCTAATGTAATATGATAGTCATGCACAATTCCTCCATCAGCACAAATAGGAATATAAACACCCGTTTCTTCAAAATATTCATCTCTTGCTTTTGCTACTTCAATAACAGCTGTCGCTTGTCCACGACCAATTCCTTTTGTTTCACGCGTGATACAGATTGAACCCCCACCAATACCGATTTTAATAAAATCAGCACCTGCTTCAGCTAAAAATCTAAACCCATCACGGTCAACAACATTACCTGCCCCTACCTTTACGCTATCCCCATATTTCTCACGAATATAGGCAATGGTCATTTGTTGCCATTCTGAAAAGCCTTCTGAAGAATCGATACATAAAACATCTGCACCTGCTTCAATTAATGCTGGAACACGCTGCGCATAATCACGTGTATTAATACCCGCCCCTACAATATAGCGTTTAGAGGCATCCAAAAGTTCATTTGGATTTTCTTTGTGAAACTCATAATCTTTACGAAATACAAAAGAAACAAGTCTTTGATTTTCATCTACAATAGGTAAGGCATTAATTTTGTGATCCCATATAATATTATTCGCATCACTCAGCGTAATACCTTCTTTAGCATAGATGAGCTTTTCAAGTGGTGTCATAAATTCTTTAACCTTTGTATTCATCTCTAAGCGACTAATACGATAGTCCTTACTTGTCACCATTCCCACTAACTTACCACTTGATGACCCATCCTCAGTTACAGCTACTGTTGTATGCCCTGTTTTTTCTTTTAAAGCAATAATGTCTGCTAAGGTTGCCTCTGGACTCACATTAGAATCACTTGGTACAAAACCAGCCTTATAACTCTTAACACGCTTTACCATATTGGCTTGTTCTTCAATTGTTTGAGAACCATAAATAAAAGAAATGCCACCTTCTTTTGCAAGGGCAATTGCCATGGTATCATTTGAAACAGATTGCATAATCGCAGAAACAAGTGGAATATTCATAGAAAGTGCAGGCTCTTCGCCCTTTTTAAACTTTACAAGCGGTGTTTTTAAAGATGCATTTGCAGGAATGCACTCCTTTGATGAATATCCAGGAACCAATAAGTACTCACTAAAAGTATGAGAAGGTTCATCATAATAGTATGCCATTGTATTCACTCCTTAAAATATTTTATCTAAAAGTATATCCCTTTTTATTATCAAAAACAATATTATTTTATAAAATTAAATATTTTTATTTACTATTTTCTACTTTTAACTTATAATCGTTACAACAGTTGACATATTTAATTACAGAAAAGAGGAATATTATGGGAGAATCTACTTTACAACAAAATACTACTTGTACTTTAACACTACTTGGAGAAAACACTTATTTAGAACATAACTTTTCACCTGATTTTCTCCTTAACCTTATTAACACAAACACAAGTCTTACCTTTACCTCACAAAAAAAATTACAAGATTTACTTGCAAATAATCCAAGACTTAGTAAAGTTAAATCTTCACTTACACATATTACACTTCTGACAAGCTTACATAATGATGGCAAACGTTTTTTATGGGTTTATAATGAAAGCCCTAGTGATGTGCATCTCATCTTACCAACCTCTGTGCTTTCTTTGTTAGGCCACTATATTATCTATGATGTTTTAGCGCAAAAAGAGGTAAGCTTCATTGAACAGACTTTTACTTTTAATTTACCTCCTCATGAATTGCGTTTATTCCAAGTTATCTAAAATAAAAAGTGTATAAAACTAGTCTAAAAAAGCTAGTTTTATACACTCTTTATTTTATAATTATACATTTACCTGTATTTTACTTGGTACACAAGTTGAATGTCTCACCACAAGGCTAACATCTAATACAACCTCACTTGTGCTCCCTTCTTCCATATGTTTTAATGCACTTGCTACACATGTTTTACCTAATAAAGCTGCATCTTGATCGATTGTTGTAAGAAGCGGCTGACTAATAACTGCCACTGTACGGTTATCATATCCTATAATCGAAATATCTTCTGGCACGCGGATACCTTGTTCCTTTAAGAATTTCAAAATCCCCGTAGCTACTACATCATTAGCCGCTACTATGGCATCTACTTCTATCATTTGTGTAATAAGCTCTCTTGCTATTTCATAACCATCTTGCCATCTATAACCAGAAAGTTTTACAAGTTCTGGCCTAAACTCAATATGTTCTTCTGCTAAAGCCTTTTGATATCCTTGAAATCGGCTCATAGATACATAAAAACCACGATACTCATCTTGCAGTGCCATAAACTCCTCAAAACTCATAATCGGTTTTTCTAAATCATGAATAGGTCCTAAATAAACAATCTTTTTACGTCCCAATCTTGCTAAATATTTTGTTGCTAAATAACCTGCCTTTTCATTATCAAAATAAACTTTTGAAAATGTTTCATCTTTTATTTGACGTCCACCTATTACTACAGGAATCTTCTTATATAGAGGTATTTCATAAATACTTTCAATCGTTGCAATAGGATAATAAATTAAAGCACTAATAGATGTTTTTGCTAGTGCTTCTAAGTTTTCTCTTTCTCTAGCTTGTTTACCAAAACTTGAACGAATTAATAACTCATAACCATTTGCACTTGCAACCTCCATAATTCCAGCTATAATTTCTGAATAAAAAGGACTTGCGATTTCAGGAACAATTACACCCATCAAAGGAACTTCTTGTGTGCCATTATGTTTTTTCTTAGTTTTGACCTCATAACCTAATGCCTCTATCGCTGCATAGGTTCTTTGAATTAAATCTTCTTTTACGCTGCCACCATTTAATACTCTTGACACAGTAGCTGGTGATACATTTGCTTTGGCAGCAACATCATTTATTGTAATCTTAGCCATTTTACTTCCTCAATCTATTTGATCTTTATAATTATCTTAATGATTTCACCTCTATAAATGTTAGTGATTCATTGCATTTTCTCTTATAGTATACACGATAAATCTCTAACGGTCTATTTGTAGTATACCCCTCACCATTTGTTTTAATTTTAACATATCATTTTTGTCCTCTTTATTTCTGCATAATATTGAAATTTTCACTTCATTTCCCCCATATCCTTTGAAATATTTCAGTTTAACTATATTTTTTACTTCTTTTTCTTATGAAATTTCATTTTTTACTTGTTAAATAGTTGACATAATATGATTTTTTTCATATACTCTTATTATTAGTTTAAGTTTTAACAAACATAACTTTAATTTTTATACTATAAAATAAACACAACTGGAGGCTATTATGTTAAACACACACTACACAAACTTATTAAGCCCATTAACGATTAAAAGTTTAACTATGAATAATAGAGTTGTAATGACACCAATGGGGACTAACTTTGCAAGTAGTACAGGTGAATTTACAGATGAACATATCAAATATTATGAGCAGCGTGCCAAAGGCGGTACAGGTCTTATTATTGTAGAAAACATTAACATTGACTACCCACTTGGTTCAAATGGTACAACTCAAATTAGAATTGACCATGATCGTTACTTACCAAAATTAAGTAAACTTGCAGATGCTGTACATAAACATGGCGGTAAAATTGCATTACAAATTAACCATGCTGGTGCTTCTGCAGTAAGCACACGTATTGGACAGCAGCCAGCTGCACCATCAACCATCCCTTCTAAAGAAGGCGGAGAAATACCAAGACCTTTGACAATTGATGAAATTCATGACATTGTTAAAAAGTTTGGTATTGCTGCAAGACGTGCTCAAATTGCTGGTTTCGATGCTGTTGAAATCCATGGTGGCCACTCTTATCTTATTGCACAGTTTATGTCACCTCTTACAAATGATCGCACAGATGAATTTGGTGGCAACGTAGAAAATCGTGCACGCTTCTGTAAATTAGTTCTTGAAGAAGTAAGAAATGCAGTTGGTCCTAACTTCCCTATCATCCTCAGAATTTCTAGTGATGAATTCATGGAAGCCGGAAGAACTTTAGAAGATACACTTGAACTTCTTACTTACTTAGATAAAGAAGTTGATATGTATGACGTTTCTGCTGCTGTAAATGATTCTCTTCACTTACAAGTAGATATCATGTCACTTGCTGAAGGATGGCGTGCGCACCATGCAAAAGCTATTAAAGAGAAATTCGGCAAACCAACTATGGCTGTTGGAAGTTTCCGCTCACCAGAAGTGGTTGAAAAAGTTCTTGCAGAAGGTGTCTGTGATCTTGTAGGTATGGGACGCGGACTCATTGCTGAGCCAGAATGGGTTAACAAAGTTGCAGAAGGTAATGAACGATTACTTCGTAAATGTATTTCATGTAATATCGGATGTATTACAAACCGTGTCTTCTTAAATAAACCCATTACATGTACAGTAAACCCTGATCTTATTAATGAAAATGAGTACAAAAGACGTAAAGTAACAAAACCAACTAACGTTGTTGTTATTGGTGGCGGAACTGCTGGTCTTGAAGCTGCTTGCACAGCTGCTGAAGTTGGCTGTACAACAGTTTTACTTGAGAAAAATGAACAAACTGGTGGTCTTGCACGCGAGATTGCAAAATTCCCAGACAAAGATAAAGTACAATTCTTCGTAGATTACCTTGAAGAACGTGCAAAAGACTTAAAGAACCTTTTCGTTTGTACAAATACAATGGCTACAATCGAAAAAGTAGAACAGTTTAAACCAGATATCGTGGTAAATGCAACAGGTTCCGTACCACTTCTTCCACCTATCAAAGGTTTTGCTGAAAACTTAAACAACGATAACGTTTATACAATTACTAAATTACTTGCGAATTTAGATAAGGTCCCTAATATGAAGGGTAAAAAAGTTGTTATCGCTGGTGCAGGTGCTGTAGGTCTTGACTGCGTAGAATATTTCTCTCAGCAAGGTGCACAAGTCACTATTTTAGAACGACTTCCAGTTGTGGGACAAGACTTAGACCCTGTTTCACGTAAAGGAATGCTTGCAGTCATTAAAGAACATGATGTTCAAACACTTACAAGTACTTCTCTTATGGAACTTACTGATAAAGCAATGCTTTGCCAAGATTCAGAAGGCAATGATATAACACTTGAATTTGATCTTGCATGTATCTGTTTAGGTATGCGTGCTGAAAACAGCCACGTTGCTGAGCTTACTGCTCACTTTAATGCAAAAGGCATTAAAGTACTTAACATTGGAGACAGCTTAAGAGCTAGAAAAATCTTAGCTGGTATTGAAGAAGGACGTAATATCCTATTAGAACTTGAAAAACAAGGTCGCTTAACTTACTAATTTCAAGCTAAAAGTTTAGGGCATTAAATTGCCCTTGGCTTTTGCCTTGATTTGATAAATTTTTAACATATTATTTTTAAAGGAGCTTTTTAGCAAAATGCAAAACTCAATTTTCAAAAACAAATTTTTACTTACTGCTCTCGCCATGTATCTAGTTTACTTCGTACATGGTATGGGGGGAATCATTGTAGCACAAAATAAAACAGCCTTAATGGCACAATGGGCAACTGATGCTGCTGGTATTGGTACTGTTATTTCTGCCCTTGGACTTGGACGCTTCATCGTTCTTTTCATCTCAGGTAAATTATCAGATAAATATGGTAGAAGACCTTTCATTCTTTTAGGAATTGTAACTTACATTATCTTCTTCGTAGGAATCTTATTCTCTCCTAACGTACTTGTTGCTTTCATCTGTGCACTTATTGCAGGTATGGCAAACTCATTCTTAGATGCAGGTACTTACCCAGCACTTATGGAATGTTTCTCTGATGCTCAAGGTTCAGCAAGTGTTATGCTAAAAGCGTTCATTTCTGGTGGTTCATCATTACTTCCTATTATGATTAGCTTCTTAGTTGCAAACAATATGTACTATGGTTACTCATTTATCTTTTGTATTGCAGTTTTAGTAGTCTGTGGTCTTGTACTTTTAAAAGCACCGTTTCCAGCTTTCAAAGCTGTAGAATCTACTGCTGAGGCAAAAGTTGAAGTAATCGATGCACCAAAAGCAAATATGTGGATTGAAGGTCTTGCCCTTATTATCATTGGTTTCACAGCAACTACTACTTTCCAAATTATTGCTTCATGGCTTCCAACTTATGCAGAAGGTGCTGCTGGTATGAGTGAGGCATCTGCGAATATGCTTGTAAGTCTTTATAGTACAGGATCTCTACTTTCTGTATTTATAACATCAACATTAGTTGCTAAATGGATTAAACAAGTACGTTTCGTATTCGTTTATCCACTTATTTCACTTGTCATGCTTATCATTCTTTACATGTTCCCAAGTGTAATCATCTGTAAAGTAGCTGCATTTGTTATTGGTTTCACTGCTGCTGGTGGTGTACTTCAATTAGCACTTACATCTATGACAGAATTATTCCCAGCTAATAAGGGAACAATTACAGGTATCGTATATAGTGCATCAAGTATTTCTTCATTTGTTATTCCTGCTTTAACAGGTAAACTTGCAACAATGAATGTAAGCTATATCATTCTTTTAGATATCGCTGTAACAGCTGTTGGTGTACTCCTTGCACTTATTGTTAACTTCCGTTACAATAAGGTAATGAAATAAGCATAATTAAGATTAATTATATATTTAAATACATGGGGGCACTTTATCACGTCATATAATGCTATACATTATATGCTGGATAAGGTGCCCTTTTAATCTAGATTATGCTGCATACTAATTTGAAAATAATAGAAGCTCAACTGGAGGTTTATATGAAATTAAAAAGGTTCTTAAAAACGCCTAAAGATAATAGCAATGCCCTAGCCATACGCATGACCATCGCATTGCTTCTTGCCTTAGTCGTTGGTTTCCTTTTAATCTTTGTAAGGGAAAAACTTATAAGTTCAGGTCACGGTGAGACTTGGACATTTATTAACGCTATTTTTTTCCAAGATATTAGTGTAGAAGAAGGCAGAAATGCCTTAGGACTCTTCTATATTCTTGGGCAACTCTTTATTAATAGCTTGCAACTTATCATTATTCCTATGGTCTTCTCATCTATTGCACTGGCTATGTGCCATATTAGCGATACCAAGAAGCTTGGTCGACTTTCTTATAAGACACTACTTGGCTTTTTAACAACATCTGTGTTTGCATTATCTACTGCAAGTATAATCGGTTATACCGTTTATCGCTTTGGCTTATTTGATGTTACTCTAGAAAGTACTGGAAATGCTGCTGTTGCCACAAGTAGTAATCCACTCATGATTATTTTAGATGCTGTACCAAATAATATTGCAGTTGTCTTTAGCAACAACAGTCGTGTTTTAGCTATTGTCTTCTTAGCTGTAGTCATCGGGCTTTGTATTAACAAATTAGGAGATGATATACAAGTTCTCAAAAAACTTCTAGAAGATTTTAGTAAACTTATCAATGTATTTCTAAACTTTATTATTATTAAGTTTAGCCCTATAGCTGTATTTATTTTAATTACACGTACTTTTGCTGTTTATGGTACTGAGCATCTAAAGCCTGCTCTTGTTTATATTTTAACAACTTGTTTTACGGCTATTTTATATTTAGTGGTAGCTTATCCACTTTATGTTTTTTTAGTGGCACGCCTTAATCCAGTCATCTTCATAAAGAAAATTGCAAAAGTAGGCCTTCTTGCTTTTTCAGCTAATTCTTCTGCTGCTGCACTTTCTTTAAACGAACGTACCACAACGAGTGAATTAGGCGTAGATAAAGATATTGCCTCTTTTATACTACCACTTGGTATGACCATTAATATGAATGGTACCGCCATTACCCAAGTAGTTGCTACAATCTTTATTGCTGCCAGTTCTGGCTATGAACTAACATTCAAAAATATCATTGTTATTGCCGTACTTGCACTTGTAGCTTCAATAGGTACCCCAGCTGCCCCTGGTGCTTCTGCAATTATTTTATTTACAATCTTAAATTCGATGGGCTACAACAACCCAGCAACACTTATTGCCTATTCCCTCATTATTGCCATTAATCGACCTGTAGACATGGTTAATACTAGCCTTAATGTTATAGGAGATGCTGCCACTGCTGTAGTTGTTGCAAATTCTGAAGATGCTTTAGATAAAGATATATATTATTCATAAAAGAAAAGCTAGAGATTTTTACATCTAAAATGTCCTTTACAAAGGGTACATTTTACTAAATGTATACTCTAGCTTTTTTATTATCTATCATGAATTATTTTTAATATACGCAATAAAGTTTTGTACAACTGGAGCAAGCTGTGTATTTTTCATATGTGCCATAAAAATCTGACGATGATACTGAGGTGAAGTAATGTGAATCGCCTTAAGTGGCAGGTGATCTAACGCTTCTGTCTTTGCTACAACAGCTATCCCAAAATGCTGTAGCACAAGCCCTAAAATGGCATTTTCATCTTCTCCTTCGCAAACTACTTGAGGTGTGATCTGCGCAGCTCTAAATAACTTTGCAAGCGCCTTCCCTAGTCCTGAATGCTTATCATATGCTACAATAGGGTAAGGTGCGATATCAGCAAGGGGCATTTCATCTCTTGTAGCTAAGGGATGATTCTCTTGTACCACCACCACAAGTTCTTGTTCGATGATGGGCTCAAACACAATATCCTTTTCATTTTCTACATAAGAGCAAAAGCCCACATCATATTTAGAGGATTTTAACCCCTCTATAATATCTCCTGTAATGCCTTGTTTAAAAGAAAAGGTAATTTCACCATGAGCCTTAACATCCAAAAATTTCCTTACCATAGTTGGTATATAAGAAAAAGCCAAAGGTGCCACATAAGCAAGGTCAATATGCCCTGCTACAGGGCTTGTAAGTTGTTTGATTTTTTTTTGACCGCTTTCTAACATATCTAATGCTTCTTCTACATAACTCAAAAAAATTTTACCATATTTAGTAAGGACAATGTTTCGTCCCTTTTTTTCAAATAAGGCGATGCCTAATTCTTCTTCTAAACTAGAAATGGCATAGCTTAAACTCGGTTGTGATATACTTAACAATTCAGCCGCATAGCGAAAATGTTCCACTTTAGCCACTGTTTTAAAATAATAAAGTTGGTTTAAGTTCATATTTTATAGTACTCCTAGATGTTTTTTATAGTGTATCACTTTTGATAGATAATTTCTATCAAAAATACAAAAAATAAGTATTAGATTTATCAAATCAATAAAGTTATAATCTACTTATAAGAGAAAACGTTAATTTTTTAACCAATCTATAACATATAAATATTATTATCTCAAAAGGAGATCTACTTATGAAAAAAATCGTTGAAGTTAGAAATATTAAATTAGGCGAAGGCATGCCTAAAATCTGTGTACCACTTGTTGGTAAAACAAATGAAGAACTTCTTGTAGAAGCGACTAGCTTAAAAGAACTTAAACTTGATATCGTGGAATGGCGTATTGACCACCATGAAGATGTTGAAAATATTGAAAAAATGAAAGAAACTTTAGCATTACTTAGAGATGCCCTTGGTGAAACACCTCTTTTAGTTACATTTAGAAGTAAAAAAGAAGGTGGTGAGCGTGAGGTAAGTACGGCTTACTATGCACAGCTCAATAAAGAAATGGCTAATACAGGTATGGCTGATATAATTGACGTAGAACTTTTCACTGGTGACGAAATCGTTAAAGAAATCGTTGACTTTGCACATAGTAAAAACGTAAAAGTTGTTATGTCAAATCATGATTTTGATAAAACACCAACTCAAGCAGAAATCGTAAGTCGTCTTTGCAAAATGCAAGAATTAAATGCTGACCTTCCTAAAATTGCAGTAATGCCACAAAATACTGATGATGTTTTAACACTTTTATGTGCAACAAATGAAATGGCTACAAAACATGCTGACCGCCCAATCATTACAATGTCTATGGCAGGACTTGGTGTAATTAGTAGACTTGCTGGTGAAACATTTGGATCAGCACTTACATTTGGTGCTGCAAAAGTAGCTTCCGCACCAGGTCAAGTGCCAGTCGGTGAACTTTCTGAAGTACTTAATATCTTACACAAAAGCAAATAATTAATTTTATAATCATTTTAAAACATACTATATAAACACCTTGGAGGACATAAATCATGGCAGAAAGAATTACAGGACATACAGAACTTATTGGATTAATCGCAACACCTATTAGACACTCAAGCTCACCAAAAATGCATAATGAAGCATTTGCTAAATTAGGACTTGACTATGCTTATCTCGCTTTCGAAGTAGGTAATGAAGAACTCGAAGCTACTGTTAAAGGCTTTAGAGCAATGAATGTGCGTGGCTACAATGTTTCTATGCCAAATAAAACAGTTATTCACAACTACCTTGACAAACTTTCACCAGCAGCTGAAATGTGCGGTGCTGTTAATACAGTAGTAAATGACAATGGCGTACTTACAGGGCATATCACAGATGGTACAGGCTACATGCGTTCATTACAAGATGCTAATATCGATGTAATCGGCAAAAAAATGACACTAGTAGGTGCAGGTGGCGCTGCTACTGCTATAGCTATCCAAGCTGCTTTAGATGGTGTAGCTGAACTTTCTATCTTTAACCTTAAAGATGGTTTCTGGGCTCGTGCAGAACAAACAGTAAAAGATATTAACGAAAAAACAAACTGCAAGGCAAAACTATTTGATCTTGCTGACCTTGACGCATTAAAAGCTGAAATTGCAACAAGCTACTTATTTACAAATGCAACAGGTATGGGGATGAAACCACTTGAAGGTCAAACATATATTCCAGATGCTTCTTTCCTTCGTCCAGACTTAATCGTTTCTGACGTTGTATATGCACCAAGAGAAACTGCCTTATTAAAAATGGCAAGAGAAGTTGGTTGCCAAACAATCAATGGTCTTGGTATGATGTTATTCCAAGGCGCAGCTGCCTTCGAACTTTGGACAGGTAAAGAAATGCCTATCGAACACGTAAAAGAAGCTCTTGGTTTCTAAATAATAAAAGCCGTAGCACAAATCTGCTACGGCTTTTATTATTTATTCTTTTAAAGTTTAAACTTAGTAACTTGTTCATCTAATTTCTGTACAAGTCCTAATAAGTTGTTTGCACCACTTCCAATTATCTCACTTGAATCCGTAAATGAATTTGTAATTGTTGCAACCTCTTCTGTCGTTGCTGCTACTTCTTGAGAAGCTCTCGTGATACATTCAACTGAATCTACCATACGATCTTTACGTTTCTTATTATGTACTGAAAGCATAGCTAATTTTTCTGTTTTTGGAATGATTCCTTCAATGGCAGTTGTAATATGTGTAAAGGTTTGTAATGTTTGATTTATTTTTTCGCCTTGCATGCTCATATCTGCATTCATATCTCTAGTTGCTTTAATAATATTTTCACCTTCATTTAAAACAGCTTCGATAATCTTTGTAATTTCTTCTACTGATTGTTGACTCTGTTCTGCTAAATGTCTAATCTCTTCTGCTACAACACTGAAGCCTTTACCTGCTTCTCCAGCTCGTGCTGCTTCTATGGCAGCATTTAATGCTAATAAATTAGTTTGTGAAGCGATTTGTGTAATTGTTGTTGTAATCCCCTGAATCGATGAAATACGTTCATTCATACGACTTACATTCACGTTAAAACCTTCAAAGGCTTCATTAACTACTTGTGCTGAATTATTTAGCGCTTCCATGTCTGACTTGCTATTTTTAAGCTCTGTTTCAACATCTAGAGAATCAATTACAACGGCTTCAATACTCTCATTCATTTCCTCAATATTTCTATTTAAGTCATCCATTTCTTGGCTTACCTTACTTATTTCCATCGCTTGATTTGTATTGCTCCCTGCTGCTTCTTGCATAGAGCTTGCTATGGCCATACTACTTTCAACCATTTGTCTTGATACAGTATCTAATGAACTAGCCTCTGTATTTAAGACAACAATATTTTCTTGTACGGCTTCTAAAAGTGTTTTTATACTTTCTACCATATTACTTATGGCTAAACTAATCATGCCTAACTCATCTTCACGGCTGCTAAGTGACTCAGGGAATGACTGTGTAAAATCACCTTTTGCATAAATTGCAAGTTGTTCACTAATCTGCTTAATACCTGTGCCTACCTTTTTCCCAATGACCAAGGCTACACATGTCATAAATAATATACCGATTATTGAAGTTATAATTAATAAAACTCTTATTGCACTAATTTCTGCAAAGATATCTTTTTTTGGCACTTCAAACGCAATTGACCAACCATTTGAATGCTTAATTGGTGCATAAACTACTAGATTATCTTCTCCATTATTAAATGATTCAATCCCCTGCTCTCCCTGAATCATCTTTTCTTGAATCATTGCAAGGTCTTTTAAAGAAGAATCTTGCCTTGCAGCTTCAATGACATTATATTTTGTGTCTACTTTTTCTTTGTCGTCTGAAGCAATAACTGTTCCTTCTCCATCTAACATATAAGTTCTTCCTAAATCAAAGTACTTCAATGATTCTGTGAAGCCTATTAAATAACTATTATCAAAAGTACAGGTAATAGCACCTTTAAACTGACCTTCTAATTTAATCGGTGTCCCCATAAAGATGATTTGTTTACCTGTTGCTGTATTATAAGATGGATTACTTATATAAAGTATGTCCCTTTTAAAATTCTTAAAGTATTCTCTTTCTGAAATATCATTTTGAAATCCATCTGTTGATGTTAAATACCCATCTGCTGTAATATAACCAATTGAAGCAATACCATATTCTTTGCCATAATCTGCTACATAATCATTAAGCCTTTCAACCTTTTCTTCTATACTTAATGTATCGTCTACGAGCATCATATCATTAGCAATAATATGTGTCATCGATAACTTTTGTTCTAAGCCTTGTGAAACAATTTGTGCTGCATCTTGAATCATTCGCTGCACACCATTAATCTTTATCTGTTCCATTGCTTTATTTACATTAATACCTATTATAGAAAATACAGTACCAAATAAAATAATACTTATCCCAACTAAGTACATCATTAAACGTACTGTAATAGATTTTTTTAACTTCTGTTGTTTTTTCATGTCTGCCACCTTTCTAGTATATGTTACTACTTATTTATCGACATATATATTTTTATAATATAGGACATTTTAAATTTACATAATATTAAATTAACTAAACGAAATAAAGCTGCATTACTTAATAGTAATACAGCTTTATTTCGTTTAGTTAATTTTCCAAATTTATATCTTGGCTATAATCTACATTCGCAAAATGGAATCCAAACATATGATAAAAATCTTCCCAATAACCTTTGATATCTGCCTTTTCACTTAAACTTTCTGTTGTAATTTGGTTCCAGTTTGCCATAACTTCTTTTTGCACATCTTCTTGCATTTCATAATCATCTAAGCGAATGAGCCCTTCTTCATCTACTTCAGCACTCTCTCCCTTGAATTTCTCTCTAAGTAAACGGTCCATTTGTTCAATACAACCTTCATGAAGCCCCTTATCTTTCATAACCTTATAAAGTAATGTAATATAAAGTGGTACAATAGGAATAGCAGAACTTGCCTGTGTCACTAGAGCTTTATTTACTGAAATATAGGCTTTAATTCCTTTTTTTGCTAACATCTTTGTAATGCTTAAAGATGTCTCATACAAATGTGCCTTTGCTGCACCAATTGTTCCTTTATAATAAACTGGAAAAGTAAGCTCCGGCCCAATATATGAATAGGCAATTGTTTTTGCCCCTTCTTCTAAAACATCAGCTTCACTTAAGACTTTCATCCACTCCTGCCAATCTTCGCCGCCCATTACTTTAATAGTGGCATTTATTTCTTCTTCTGTAGCTGAATCGATAGTTGCCTCATTTACTTCATTATTTTTTAAATCTAAATTTTTATTTGTAAAAGGTTTTCCTATTGTTTTTAAAACAGATTTATAAATTGTCCCATCAGCCATAGCACGGCGTGGTGCCGCTAAACTATAGATGACAAGGTCTACTTTCCCTAAGTCTTTTTTAATAACCTCTATTACTTCTTCTTTCACTTCCTTTGAAAAAGCATCCCCATTAATTGTTTTTGCATAATATCCCTCTGCCTCTGCCATTTCTTCAAATGCTAATGTATTATACCAACCAGCTGTAGCTGTGCGGCGGCTTGTCCCTTGTTTTTCAAACATTACCCCTAATGTAGCCGCCCCACTGCCAAAGGCTGCTGCAATACGTGTCGCAAGACCATAACCTGTAGACGCCCCAATCACAAGTACCTTTTTAGCACCATCAAATTTACCTTTTGTCTTCACATATTGAATTTGCTCTTTTACATTTTCCCTACATCCTAATGGATGTGCTGTTGTACAAATATAATCTCTTACTTTTGGCTCAATAATCATTTTCCTTCTCCTTTACAAAACATTTTGCCTCATGAATCAGAAACTTAACTGTCTCATCCGCTACATCTACTTTTATTTCTTTCCCCTCTAACACTGCCTTAGCTGCTTCTAAAATAATCTCATGACCATACCTTCTAGTACCAATCTGATTTTCTAACAAATATGTAGGACCACCAATAGAAAAATGTATATCATCATAATCAGGTTCTATATAAAAAGCTTCTCCCTCATACTTCTTATAATCTTCCTGATAATAGGCGATTAAATAAATAAAAGCTAATTGTCTTCGAAGTAATTGTGATGGCGTTTTTAATGCCTTAGTTGATAAGTCCATTTGTTTTAATAAATCATGAAATGCCGCTTGATGCTGTAAATTTCTAAAAGCAATCACGTGTTAAGTCTCCTTTTCCTATAAAACATTACATTTAATTTAAATTACATTCATTATTATATCATTTATTTTTATTTATTTTTATATATTTTTATAATTTTAATAACTCAAAAATAAGACTATGCCACTTTATATGCCATAGTCTCATTATCTATACTTTTATCCTATTTCTTCAATAATGTATTAAGTCTCATTAATACTACCATCATCTCAGCTCTTGTAAGTTCTTTTTGAGGCGCCATTGTACCTTCAGCTACGCCTTCTAAAACACCTGTTTCATAGCAATATTTTAATGCCTCTTCATACATTGTTTCTTTTGTATCTTCAAAGCCTTCAAAGTTTCTTGTTCTTTCCAATCTACCCTCTGTAATTTCATAAATAACTTCAGCTAAAAGTGCTCTTGAAAGCGGTTCATTTTCCAGTTTTGCTACATTTCTTAATGTTTCTTCTTTTAGCTTACTCCCTATAGACATCTCATGTCCATAAGCCCAATGCTCTGAATCTGTCCAATATTTACTGACAGTTTCTCGCGGTAATTGGGTTGTTATTTGATGATTTAGCAGTAACATACGGTCCAAGAAAGTAAAGGCATCATTGACCCTCACACTTTCATTTGGTGCAAACTGCGTTTTACTTATTCCTTGTGTAATCCCCTCATTAACAGCTGTTTCTATAGCCGCACTCGCCCAGTGGGCTGAAGGCACGTCTCTAAAGGTTATACTTTCACCTTTTTTAAGAGTAATGTGCATATAGGTTAACCCTAATTCTTTTAATGCCGCTTCATCTTGCCATAATGTGGTAAACTCTTCTGCTGTAAATATTCCATTTTGATTGAGCCAACTTAAGTCTTCCTTAGTCCCTAATAAAGTATAAGGCATATAATTTTTAAGATGAGCTAATACTTCTTTTTGTGTTTCAGCATTTAATTTCTTATAGGCATTTAAAAATTTATTACTTGTTGTTTGCTGAACAGTTACAGAGGAACTACCGCTACTTGGCCTTTGACTTCCCGAGTTGCCATTATTACCTTCATTTGGCTTGCTGTCTTCTCCGGGTTTATTACCTTCATTTGGCTTACTATCTTCTCCTGGGTTATTACCTTCTTCTGGCTTGCTGTCTTCTTCATCTGCTGCTATAAGATAACACAAGAAATCATCTATTGTTCCCCAACCACCTGCATCACTTTTAATCGCCATACCAATTGTGATGCTGTCTTCTTCTACTGGAATTTCACTAAGCTCAGGTTTCTGCCAGTTTACCCAACCATCTACTCCTGTTTCAGCCTTATAAAGCTTATCACCTACTTGTGCATAGAGATACATTTCACTATTTTCACAATCTCCACCTTGTAGTGCTGCACTTATAGTATAAGTACCTGATTCCAAACCTGTCAGTGTCTGTGAAATTGTAAAGTTAATCTCACTATCATTCCAGAAATGAACGCTATAGTCACCACTTGCTGCATCTCCTGCCTTATTTTGATAGCTAACATATGAACTGCTATCTCCTAAATAGTCTATTTGCCACATACTACGGTCTGTACCTTCAAAGCTAGAATTTTGAACAAGGTTCCGTGGTTTGATTTGCACTATACATTTTACTTCACGTGCTTCTTCAACCGTTCCTGTAATCTTATAAGTGCCAACACCTGATTTAATTGCCGCCTCCACTTCTTCTTGGTCCCATATGACAGCAAAACTCTCTTTTGTCCCATCATTATAATACCCTAAAATACTTTGTGGTAACTTAACACTGTCGCCTAATTCTACTGTTATTTTTAATTCTTCAAAACTAGAAAGCACTTTCTTTCCGACAGCACCATTTTTTAAATAACGATATGTATATAATGAAGGAAGAATCCTACCCTCTGCATCAAAGAATGCTTCATTATCCCATGAACTTCCCCCATACCACTTTCCTGCATCTTCTGCATCATATTCGGCTGCAAACTTAGACGCCCAACCGGAACCATATTGTTCCCATTTTTCTTGACGTGCTTCTAAAGTCTCATCAGGTACACTAATCCAAGCAGGTTCCCAGTAAAATACACCTATACCTGCTTCACCTATATCCACTACTGCTTGTACTACATCTCTTAAAGCGTTAGCTTGACCTTGTGGTGAAATTTCATAATTTAAAGTTTGTCCAGTTTTGGGTGCAGAATTTTCATGACCATCTGTGTCTTCTTTTGTATAAACATAAGAAGTTTCTGCTACCATTACCTTTTTATCATATGTATCTGCCACTTCTTTAAGCACAGCTGTTAGGTTTTCTAAGCTACCATGCCAAAATGGATAATATGAGCTTGCAAATACATCATAATCTACATTATAAGTATCAAGTTGTTTAGCAAAGTTCGCATAATTCCCACTGCGTTCCGGATTCGTAAAGTGAAGCGCTATTAAAATATTTTCATCTATCTCTCGAATGGCACGACTTCCTGCATTAAATAACTTGCTTCTATTCTCCCACTCTTTTTCCCCACAGAAGGAATTGGTGGTTTCATTGCCTACTTGAACCATGCCTACATCTACACCTGCTTTTATAAGTGCTTGTAAGCTCGCTTTGGTATACTCATATACAGCTTGCTCTTTTTCTTCCAAAGTATAGTTTTCCCATGCTTTAGGTGCCTTTTGCTTAGCTGGATCTGCCCAAAAATCTGAATAATGGAAGTCTACGAAAACTCTCATCCCAGCTTTTGTTGCACGCTGACCAATTTGAATAGCTTTTTCAAGGTCATTATTTCCACCGCCATAGCCATTGCCCTCTGCGTCATAAGGGTCATTCCAAATACGCACACGTACATAATTTGTTCCTGCATCTTTTAAAATCTTGCAAAGATCCTCAGCTACACCTTCTTCATTATAATATACAACGCCGCTCTCTTCTTGCGCAATAAGACTTGAGATATCGGCACCTTTCATAAAATCATCTGGAAGACCCTTGACATATTCCACAAAAATGTCTGCTTCTTCTGGCACAGGAACTTCCTCTTCCTTTTCCACTGCTACTAAGCTAATTTCATCAATATAACTATACGCATTTGGCATGCCTGTAATCTCAATTGTCATTAGAACATCATCAGGCATGGCATTTTCAAATGTCATACTTACTTTTTGCCAAGTATTCCATCCTTCATTAATTTGAATTGCTGAAGATGTCGTACTGCCTGCATGAAATTTAAGCATTGCATCGCCGCCGCCCATGACATAAGCTGACAATGTATACTCTCCTGCTGGCAAGTCCTTCACAACTTGTGACCAGCTCATCGTATGTGATGTTTCCTGAGCATCATCTACCCAATAAGTCATGGCATAGTCACCCTCTTGTTTGCTAATCCCTTGCACATCGCTATAAGCTTTCGCTTCTACCTTAGCGCTCTCCCAAGACGTACTTGTAATATTCCAGTCACGCCACACGTGCTCACTTTCCTCAAAGCTGCCATTTACAATATATTCTTTCCCACTTGCTGCAAAGCATTGCAATGGCATACCTGTCATACATAAACATAAAACTAATAAGTAGATTATTCTTTTTTTCATTTTCTCACCTATTCCTTTGTATGCTTAAACTTATTTTTAAAATGTCTTTATACTAAAAAAGAAGCCTGTGCCGACAAATACTATATACTTGATATATAATGGGTACATGCTTCTTTTAAAAATTGCTTTACTTTAAATTGTAAATGTATGTGCGTATTCACTTTCGGCTGTGACTTTTTTAAGCTCACATGCTCTACCGTCTTTCATTTCTGGCCATTTTTCTAAGAAAATAGGTGCATTTTCTTCAAGTGGCATAATTTCAAGACGAAGTTTTTGTGGGAAATCAAAACGTTTTGTGCCTACCTCCCATACTTTACCGGTATAGAAATGATCATCTATATAGTCTTCACCTAAATATAATTTACCACCATCACCAGCAAAATCAATTTGAAGGAATAAATCATTTTGCATAGCATCTTGTTTTTCTACTGTAATTTCATAAACGTTCTTTTCATCACTTTGTGAAATAAGCTTATAAGTTACTTGTGGCACTACCACAGCCCTTGAAGCTTCATACACTGCAAACTGACCTTCATTTTCCTTTTTCTTAAAGCCTTCTGGCACAACTTCAAGGTCTGGATAAACTTTAAAGTTTACTTTTCCTCTACCAATTATCTCAATACCTTTACTTGTTTGCAGTACTGCAGCTTGACTAATGATTAAGCGTTCTGTCTCACCTTGTATTTTCCAAGCATTTTTAGCTTCTTCTTTTGTTAAAGTCATAATTTCTGCATCACCAAGTGACCCTTCAATTTCATAGCTAATTGCTTTATCACTATAAAAGACATATGTTTTTTCATTTAATTTACAAAGCGGTGTTGCTGAAATCGTCTTAAGCACAGCCTGACCAACTGACATATTAAATGGATAGAAGAAAAATTCGCCATTTTCAATATCTGTAGCTGCATATGTAAGTGTTTCATTTTCAAGCGGTACAGTTAGTACAACATCTTTGTGTGCTTTCATTTCATAACGACGTTGATAATTATTCACAAAAATATAGCCTGATTTACCGTTGTGTCTATAACTTGTACGAAGGTCTTCAAAGTTTGTAGGATAAAGTGGATTACTTTCAGGCATAATGGCAGGCATTTCACATAGCTGACTACCAAAGTCTTTTACAAACATTGTAAGGAGTTTAATCTCTTTATAAGTTTCTGACACTTGCCCATATTGTCTAATCGGTGCTCTAAAATCATATGAAAGCTCTGGGAGGTCATTAATAGAACCTGTTGCTTTAGATTCCTGTAAGAATGAAAGCTTTCCTTTTGGATTTGTACCCCCATGATACATATAGTAACCCAACAAGTTTACACCACTTCCTAATTTCACCATAGACATCGCACCAATATCTGTTTCTGTTGCTACGGGCCTTCTATGGTGCGTCACTTGAAGACCACCCCCAAGCTCGGCGGTTAAATATGGGAATTTATTAATATCAAAGGTGATACCTGTTCCAAAGCCAAAATCACTTCCGATATTATGGTCGTTGCGTTCATGGGTAAAGATATAGTTACCACTTGGTTCAATCTCTGTAAGTCTTTGATCCCAAGGTGCTTCACAATACCCCCCCATTACAGGTAGCAGCCCACCAGTTACAGCACCGCCCCAACCTGTTGCAGTATATATAGGCACTTCAAAACCTATTTCCTTCGCCATTTGAGTGAGAATGCGCATATGCTGCTCGCCTTCTTCACCATTTAAGCCACCGCAGTGACCATATTCATTTTCTATTTGAAGCCCAATAATAGGCCCATTATCTTTAAACAACAATCCCTTAACTTGTTCATATATCTTTGTATAGAACTTACGTACTTCTTCTAAGTACGCTGCATCATTGCTACGTACTTCAAAATCTTTGTGAAGAAGCCAATCTGGAAATCCTCCATTTCTCGCTTCTGCATGGCACCAAGGTCCTACACGAAGAATCATTTTAAGACCACAATCTTTACATGTTTCTACAAAGCATCTTAAATCTTTATCACCTTCAAAGTCATACTGACCTTCAATTTCTTCATGATGAATCCAAAGGACATAGGAAGAAACAACGTCTACGCCCCCTGCTTTCATTTTATAAAGAGATTCACGCCAATACTTTTTAGGATATCTTGAATAATGAATTTCCCCCATAATTGGGAACCAAGGTTTATTATCTTTTAGCATATATTTCTCATTGTAACCAAATGCTGTATTGTTCATTTTATTTCCTCTTTCCATTCTTATTCCTTAACTGCTGCGCCGCCCATACTTGTAATCATTGTTTTTTGCATTACCATAAAGAAGATAATAAATGGCACTGCAATCAAAAGAGCTCCAGCTGCAAATGTTGTAAATTCATTTTTCTTTTCTGTTAAAAAGCTACTATATAAGCCGAGTGCTAAAGTTTGTTTATCTGAAGAACGAAGCACCATTTTAGGGAAGATATAGTCCATCCAAGGTGCTGTAAAGCTAGAAATACCTAAGAAAATAATAATTGGCCTTGCAACTGGTAAAATAACACCTGTAAATATTTTAAAGTGACTAGCCCCATCAATTCTAGCTGCCTCATCTAAGCTCTTCGGAATAGTATCCATATAACTTTTTACCATCCAAGTATTATAAGGAATGTTTCCTGCTAGATAGACAAGAATAAGTCCCCAAAGCGTATCAAGCCCACCAATGCGAAGTAAAATAACATAAATGGCTACCATCCCTACGAAAGAAGGGAAGATTTGTAAGATAAGCATTGTCATCATCATACTTTTTTTCATTGTAAATTGAAAACGTGAGAAAACATAAGCACCAAGTGATGCTACGATGACTGTTGCAAGTGATGTACAAACTGCTACATACAGTGTGTTTTGAAACCATTTACCATAGTTTGTCTTTGTAAATAGTTCTTCAAAATGTTTAAATGTAATCCCATCACCAAATGGAATAATGCTTAATGTTGCAATAGAGTTACCTGGTGCAAAGGCTCCACTTACAACATACATAAGAGGATAAATTACAAATAATGACGTTCCTATTAAGAATAATAATACAAATGCTAAGTTGATCTTTTTAATCACTTTATTACTCATTAGATTTCACCATCCTTATAAGCTTTTGTTTTTCTAAAGTTGTAAATTGCAAATGGTGCAAGTACAACAAAGATGACAATCGCTAGCACTGCTGCATAGTTGTATTTCAGTAAATTAACCGTTAACTTATAAATCCATGTCACTAAAATATCTGTACCACCCGCGCCAGTTGTTGTACTATCTGCTACAACTGGGTAACCTGTCGTTAAGAAGAAAATTGAACCAAAGTTATTGATATTGTGTGTGAACGACATAATAATAAGTGGTGTTGTTTGATATAAAACGATTGGTAAAATCATTTTTTTGAAGATCTGGAACTGACTTGCACCGTCAATTTTAGCTGCTTCATAAATATCAGGTGAAATAGCTGTCATAGAACCTGTAATAAGGAGCATGAAATAAGGGAATCCTGCCCATAGATTTACCATAACACAGACGAATTTAGCCAGCCACTCATTACTCAGCCATGGGAGCCCTGAATTTGCAAGCCCAAGTGCTATCAATGTACGATTAACGACTCCGAAACTACCATTTAATAAGTTGCTCCATACAAGCATACTTACAATAGCAGGTACAGCATAAGGTAAAATAAAGATTGTCCTAAAAACAGGTGCAATTTTAAGATTACTTTGTTGTAAAATGACAGCCATAATCATCCCACCAAAGTAACATGTAAGTGTTGCAAGTGCCCCCCAAACTACTGTCCAAATCGCAACACGTGCAAAACCGGTTGACCAGGCACTATTTCCACCAAACATGGCTTTAAAATTGGCAAATCCAACCCAGTCTACTGTATTATTAGGCGGAATATGATCTGGCGCCGCATAATTAGTAAAGGCTACACACGCTGAGAAAACAAGAGGTACAACTACAAAGAATAATACAAGCCCTACAGTAGGGGCTAATGCTAAAATAGGAAAAGCTTTTTGAGAGGTATCTGAAATAATATTTTTTTCATTTTTAAAATAACCAAATGTACAATAATCTTTATATGATTTTAATGCACTCTTAACAGAAATGATATAAATCGCTACAAAGATAAAAATAACTGCTAATATAATCACACCATCTATGAGCATGAAAATAGAATTATCACGTTGTTTTACAGGTAAATTAGGTTGTGGACTTCCCAGTGTAATCAAATTAATGATTTTTTGAACAACCATAGGTGAACAAATTAACATTAAAATTTCAATTAACGCATAAAACAAACCTTTTATATATTCCTTTAAGTAAAGAATGTGGCCAAGTCCCATAAATAATATGGAGCTTATAAGTACTTTTTTTCTAGAAGACCCATCTGGCTGCACTTTTGTTTGCATAAATCCACCTCTTATCTTATTTTTTAATCAAATGATTGCATTTTAAAGAGGTTGCAAGAAGGCGTTTCGAAAGTGCCCTTCCCACAACCTCTTTCATTTATCATTATGGCTATTGTGCTAAAATTGCTGTATTACAAGCATCTAATTCTTTTTGAACATCTGCACCGTCCCAGATATTTGCACTAGCTGCTTTCATAGCATCCCAGAAAGCATTCATTTGAGGAATAGAAGGCATTGGGAATGCATAGTCAAGTTGTGTTAAGAATCCTTCAATATATGGACTGTCTACGCTGCAGTTAATTGCTGGAAGTGCACCTGTAAGATCAAAACGTAATTTTTGCATTTCTTCTGATACTAAGAACTCAGAGAATAATGCTGCTTCATTTGGATAATCACTATATGCTGATACGAACATTGCACGAGTACCTGCAAATGATGCAGCTGGTGTATCATTACCTGGAAGGCTTGGAAGTGGTGCTACCCCGAAGTTAAGTCCAGCTTCTTCAAAAGTTGCTACGTTCCATAAACCTGTAATATAAAGAGCTACATTACCACTGCTGAATGCTGAATCACAAGCAGCTGTTGTAAGGTCAGCTGATGGAATATCAAGTGCTGGTCTTAAGCTTTGGAAGAATTTCATACCTTCTACAGAAGCTTCTGAATTGATATTTGTATTTGTTGTATCTGTTCCATCTGGTCCAAATAAGCGGTTATCCTCACTTGTTGTAAAGATGATTGTATAATAACCATTTTCTACATCCATCATAAATCCATATTGATTATTATGTGATGCATTAAATTCTTCACTAAATGCTTTTAAATCTTCCCATGTTGTTGGCACCTCTTCTTCTGTAATTAAATCTTTATTATAGAAAAGTGCATATGTTTCTGCTGAAACTGGGTAACCGTACATTGTGCCGTCATATGTAAGCGCTGTACTACATGCACCTAATACATTTTCTGCAAGTGTATCAGGATTAACCGTTGGTAGAATATGTCCACCTGCAACAAGTTCACCAAGTTTATCATGTGGTGCTGCAAATACATCTGGTCCTACACCGGCTGGCCCATCTAATGCAATTTGGCTTGTTGTATCACCCAATTCTACATTTACATATTCAATAGAAATATTAGGATATTTTGCTGTAAAAGCGTCACCTGCTTGTTTGATAAATTCATCAGGCCCACCTGTTGATTCCCATACTTTTAAAGTAATAGAATCACTTGTGATTTCTGCACTTGATGCTGCTTCGCTTGATGCTGGTGTCTCTGTTGATGCCGTTTCCCCAGCTCCATTACTGCCACATCCTACACTCATTGTACCTGCTACACACATTGCTGTTAATAATGCTAATTTCTTAAGTTTCATAAAAACTACCTCCTTATAAATTTACATAGTCGATTTTTTTAAAACGATTTCATAATCTAATAGAGTTTGATGAGGAACTTCTTCCCCATTTATTAAACTGATTAACACTTTTCCTGCTTCAATGCCTAATGCTTTAATATCAATTTTGAGTGATGTAATTGGTGGATTATAATTCGCCAAATGAATGCTATCATAGAAAGATGCAATTTTGATATCTTGTGGAATCCTAACACCAAGTTCACCAAGCCTAATTAGTGCTCTACTGCAAATCACATCATCACTGCAAATAATACAGTCAACTTCTTGATTCATCGCAAGGTCTACAGCACGGTCGATTTGTACATGGCTGTTAAGATCTAAAAAGACGAGTTTTTCATTTACACTTTTACCATGGTTCTCAAATGCTTGTATAAAACCTTTATAACGATTATTGGTAATGATATGGTGCCTACTTCCTGCTAGTAGTGCGATTTTCTCATAACCTATCTTTAGAAGTACGGATGTAAGTTCTGCACAACCTGATATATGATGATTATCGATTTGAACAACTTCTTCATCTTCCACAGAACCAATTACAACAAACGGAATTTTTACTTTTTTTAAATAAGAAATTGCTAAGTCATTTACTGTAGGTCGTGTTAAGACAATACCATCTACCTTATGATTTCTGATAAGCCTTTCAATCAAGCTAATATCATTTTCTGTAGAGGTAAGCACAACAACATCATACTCAAAGCCTGCTGCAGTATCACAAATACCCATTAAACAACTTTGGAAAAAAGGAATTTCTGTTTGCTTTGTATCTGCTGGAAGGACTACACCAATGTTAAAGGTCTTGGACTCAGCAAGACTTTTTGCAATGACGTTAGGCCTATAGTTATGAATCTCTATATAATCCCTAATGCGCTTACGCGTTGCCTCGCTAATTCTACCTTTGCCAGATATAGCTCTCGAAACCGTTGTCTTAGATACACCAAGTTCTTTAGCAATATCACTAATCGTTAGGCTCTTATCACTTCCTGACATGTTGCAATCTTCCACAAACTCACCTCCTTGGTTGGATAACCGGTTGTTTATATATTCACATTAGCATTATTTTTTACTTCTGTCAATTTATATTTTTCTATACTTAATAGTATTTTTCAAATAGTTTTTTATAACTTTTTTACAACAAATTGATTTTATTACATTGCAACGTTGCGCACTTTTTATGCTTTTATCAAAATTTTTATTTTTAGAAAATTATATATATTATTTAAATTTAATTTTTATATTAAAAATAGAGATTGTCTAAAAGGCAATCTCTATCTTTGTTTCATTTCAAAAATATAATGAATAACTACAGTTTATATTTGCGAAATCTATAAAAATAAAAGGAACGACAAGATTTGTATATAATGCTTAGACTTATAACGTACACTGTGTTCCGAAATCTGCTCTGCATTTGGATAAAATGAATATTTATAAGCCTCCTCGTGTTTTATAAATTCTACGACTATTTCATATTCTTCTGGCCTTTTAAGCTTATAATCCGTTAAGTGCTCTGCTGCTTTTTTGACATTTTTATGGATACGCTCAATAGTTAACTCTGGATGAATACTTACAATGCCACCGCCAAATCCTTCACCTGTCGCCACACTCTTAATATGTCCGTCAAATTCTCTTACCCGCCTAATAAGTTCACCATCACCTGTCACAGCAATAACAGGCACACCAATACTATGCGCGCCATAAGCAAAAATCAAAAATTCATCAGCTAGCTGGCCATTAATACGAATACTTCTTATTTTATCTGGATTTAAAGAATGTGCTAATGGACTGCCATTTGTTCCAGCGCCACTATGATAACCGATAAATACAGCTGCATCAAAACTTTCATCTAAACCTTCTATCATACTATAAGGATGATTACTCCATCCCGAAATAATCTTTACTTCCTTTGGCAGCATCTCATGAATTAAATTCTTACCGTCTTCATGGGCGTCCTTCACTAAGATTTCCTTTGCACCTGCTTCTATAAGTCCCTTACAAGCAGCTACAACTTCTTTCGTCATCTGTATACAATATTTTTCATAGTTACTGCCACCCTTATGTGTTTCATCCCAATTTGAAATGCCTGTTACACCTTCTATATCTGCACTGATATAAATTTTCACTTGTACCCCCCCTTAATTTCGTTTTTATCCTATCTTTGAGTATATCAAAACTGACAAAGAATAGCAAAAAATTAATTTGTTATTTTCCCACAAATTAGAGTATACTATATAATATTATACTAACTAAAAGGAGCTGAAAAATATGACACATACTCTTCCAAAACGAAAAGATGTAAAAATAGAAGATACTTGGAAACTAGAGGATATCTTTGAAACGGACGATGCTTTTAAAGCCTCCTTTGCTGCTTGTGAAGCACTTATTCCTACTTTTAAAGATTTTACTGGCAAACTAACACAAGATGCCCATACACTTTATGACTTCTTAGTAAAGCAAGATGTACTTTGGCAAGATATCAATAAACTTTATGTTTATTCTCATATGCGTCTTCATCAAGATGGTGGCAATGATTTCTATCAAGATTTATCAAGTCAAGCTGAAATGCTTTCAATTAAAGCATCTGAAGTACTTTCATTTGCAAGTAGCGAACTTTCTAACCTTACTGCTGATCAAATTACTGCTTTTTGCACAGAGGTTCCAGAACTTAAACTTTACGTGCGTTATTTAAGTGAAATTCTTCGTCAAAAAGTGCATATTTTAGATGCACAAACAGAAGCACTCTTAGCACGCATAGGTGAATTAGCAGGTACACCAAGCAACGCCTTTGCTATGCTTAATAATGTTGATCTTAAATTCCCAACAATCAAAAATGAAAAAGGTGAAGACGTCCGCATTACACACGGAAACTATATAAGTTTCCTTGAAAGTAATGACCGAAGTGTCCGTGAAGCTGCTTTTTCAGGTCTTTATAGCACTTATGACACTGTTAAAAATACAATTGCCGCCTTATTTACTGGGAATGTAAAACAATATGGCTTCTTCTCTACAACACGTCATTATGAGTCACCGCTTCATGCTGCTTTATCTGAAAATAACATTCCTGTTTCAGTGTATGATAATCTCATTGATACAGTGAATAAAAATTTAAATATTATGCATGATTATGTGGCCCTACGTAAAGAGGCCCTCGGCGTAGACATACTCCATATGTATGATCTTTTTGTACCTATTGTGAAAGACTTCCAAAAACTAATTACTTTTAATGAAGCTTGTGATATTGTGCTTAAAGCACTTGCCCCTATGGGTGAAGACTATGTTGCACTGCTTAAGGAAGCATTCGATAACCGCTGGATTGACAAATATGAAAATGAAGGTAAACGTAGTGGTGCGTATTCATGGGGCACATATGGAGCACCACATCCCTATGTGCTTATGAACTATACAAATAATGTGCATAACCTCTTTACCCTTGCACATGAAATGGGTCATGCAATGCACAGCTACTTCTCTTCACATACACAACCTCATATTTATGCAGATTACTGCATCTTTGTTGCAGAAGTTGCATCTACTGTAAATGAAGCGCTTTTAATGCAATATCTCTTAAAAACAACTACAGACCCTGTGTTTAAAAAATATCTTATTAACTACTTTATGGAACAATTCCGTAGTACACTCTATCGCCAAACAATGTTTGCCGAGTTTGAAAAAGAGGTACATCTCTTAAATAGTAAAGGTATAACACTTACAACAAAATTACTTTGTGATAAATATTATGCCCTTGTTAAAAAATATCACGGTGATGCCATGGAAATAGATGAAGCCATTGCACTCGAATGGGCACGTATTCCTCATTTCTATACACCATTCTATGTATACCAATATGCAACAGGTTATTCAGCTGCTATTACTCTCTCTGAACGTATCTTAAAAGAAGGTGAAAGTGCAGTTAAAGACTATATGCAATTCTTAAGCGGCGGTTCTTCTAAGGATCCTATTGACCTTCTTAAACTTGCAGGTGTTGATATGAGCAAACCTGAACCAATTGAAACAGCGCTCAAACAATTTGCAGCCCTTATTGACGAATTTAAACAAATGAGCTAAATCCATAAAGGCTCAGCTTATTAATGCTCTTGTAAGAGAAAATTAATAAGCTGAGCCTTTTGTAATATTAATTTTTATCATAAAATTTTGATATAGTATTGCAGTTTATTATATAATTTGTTTATCAATTTCATTATAGGTATATATATATTAAATATTTTGATACAACTTAACTATTATATATTGTCAATTTAATTATGCAATGTTATGATAGTTGAAATAAATTTTTAGGAGGCCAAATAATGTCAAAGAGATATAAATTATCAGAAATCACAAAAGAGCTTGTTGCAGTTGCTCGTGGAGAGCGTAAAGCGGACATTGTCATTCAAAACGGTAAATTAATTAATGTAAATACAGCTGAGATTATTCCTGATATAGATGTTGCTATTAGCTTTGGACGTATTGCTCTTGTAGGTGATGCATCACACACTATTGGGCCTCAAACAAAGGTTATTGATGCCGCAGGTCTTTATATTGCACCTGGCTTCATGGATGGGCATCTTCATGTAGAAAGCAGTATGCTCACTGTCAAAGAATATGCTAAAGCAGTCATGCCTCATGGTACAACTTCAATCTTCATGGACCCACATGAAATTGCCAATGTATTAGGGGCCGAAGGTATCGGTCTTATGATTCAAGAAGGTAAAGAAGTACCACTTAACGTCTATACGACGATGCCAAGTTGCGTACCTGCTACTGCTGATTTTGAAACAACAGGTGCTACTTTAAACGCTTTAGATATTATTAATGCCATGGGACAAGACACCATTATCGGGCTTGGTGAAATGATGAACTATCCTGGTGTCTTAAATGGCGACTTACAAGTACATAGAGCTTTAAAAGCTACTTTAGAAAATAATAAGATCATTACTGGACACTATACTGGCCCAGATATGGCTGCTGGGCTAAATGCCTATATTGCAGCTGGTGCAAGATGTTGCCATGAAACAACACGCATGGAAGATGCCCTTACTAAAATGCGTCTTGGGATGTATGTGCAAATTCGTGAAGGTTCTGCTTGGTGCGATGTCAAGGAAACAGTTCGTGCACTTACAGAACATAATATCGACTCACGCTTTGCCTGCCTTGTAAGTGATGATCTTCATCCAGATACTTTAATCCATGAAGGCCATATGGACCATATTATCCATCGTGCTATTGAAGAAGGCTTAAATCCAATTACAGCAATCCAAATGGCAACAATCAATACCGCGGAATGTTTTGGACTTGCCCGTGACTTAGGCAGTGTATCTCCTGGTAAATGGGCTGATATTGTTCTTTTAGATGACCTCACTAAAGTACATGTTAAAATGACACTTATCAATGGCGAGGTCGTTGCTGAAAATGGTGCCTTATGTATTGAAATCCCTGCACACTCTTATCCTAGCTTTGCTAAAAACACAATGAATGTGGGCAACACTTTACAGGCAAGTGACTTTCAAATTTGTGTTCCTGAAGATTTTTCAGATGATACAATTACAGCTCATATCATTGGTATTAATGAAGCTCAGGCTGGTACAAATCATTTAACAGGTACCTTAACTGTAACAGATGGCAAGGTTGAAAGTGATTTAAATAATGACTACCTTAAACTTGTAGTCATTGACCGTCACACAGCTTCAACACGTATGGGAAAAGGTTTTGTACATGGCTTTGGTCTTAAATCTGGCGCTGTAGCTTCTACAGTTGCCCACGATGCCCACAACTTATCTGTATTAGGTACTAATGATGCGGATATGGCGCTTGCTGCTAATACTTTAATTGCAGTTGGTGGAGGCATGGTTGTTGTACAAGATGGTAAAGTATTGGCACTTAATCCACTTCCTATTGCAGGTCTTATGTCAGAAGATCCAGCCTCAGAAGTTGCCATGCGTACTGCCCAAATTGATGAAGCTTGGAAAATACTAGAATGTTCTATTGTCTCACCATTCATGACAATGGCCCTTCTCTCTCTAGCTGTTATCCCAGAACTTCGTCTTACCAACAAAGGTCTCGTAAACACTATTACCTTTCAGCAAATAGACTTATTCATCAAGTAATCTCTCATATTATTTTAGGAGTAGAAAAGCCCCCGCTTTCCTACTCCTCTTTTATTCCTTCATCTTTTATCATTTCACCTTTACTGTCTTCTAAACCCCACTTCCATAACGACAAATAATAAAAATACTTGCTGCAAAAAGTACTGCATATAAAATCCTCAAGGTAATATGCAGCTTTGTCTTTTTTTTATTCCAAGTACATAACACAACTGTTACTAACACTGGCAATAGCACATAACTATTCATCCAAAGTGCTACACGCTCGCTACGCCACCAATGATTTATTTCCTTTTGCAAAATATTCATGCCAAAAAGACTTGTTACAAAGCTAGGAATGACAAGGGCAGCACCAATAATTGTAAGTAATTCTACTTTTACTGTAGACTGAGCTTGTTCCACTAAATTAGCATATTCTCGTACTTCATCGATTTCAAAATTAAGCTGCTCCAACTCTTCTGTAATTTTAAACTGCTCAGATAGCTTCTCATAAATATGTGCGCCCTGTGCGTCTTCTGTCACTTCTTTAAAATAAAGCTGATTGATAAATTGAATATAGATTTCATAAATACTTGAAATAGCTGGTGAAATTTCATACTTTCCTAATGTCGAAACTCTAGCAATTTCATTAGATAAACTAAGCAAGGTGGCCCGCTGCATCAATACTAATGAAACTAACTGGTCATAAAGTTTACTTTTAGGCAGTTCATTAGCTACACATAATAAAGCATATCGGCTAATGCCATAAATACTCCCCTCATTTTTCAAATAATACGTAGAGCCAATATGCTCTGGAATATCATCTTCTTCATGATATGTTACCTTTTTATTGATTGTCATCATTCGCTCTAATGTTTCATAAGAAACAGTTCCTTCTTGAATACTTCTTAAAATCTCCTTATTTTTATAAAGGCATAAACAGAACATCTGATTTCCTAAAATTGTTTCGATAACAATTTTCCCGTTTTTCTGATGACCTTCCCGCGTGGCAAAATCACTTCCCAATACATCCATAATGACCTTACTAATATCTAAACCTCTTTTTAAATAATTTGCTTCATATCGTTCATCAATATGACACCGCTCATTTAAATGTAAAATAATATAGTCTGGAAACAATTCTTCTTTTGCTTTTGATAACGGTAAAATAGGCGGATATACACTTTTGCTAAAGCTATTGATGCCTTCAACAGCTTCATAACTGGCATAGTCTCTATTGGTTAAGGTAAATGATAGTAACCCAATGCCCGTTTTATACAGTTTAAGGCTGATTTCTTCAATATGCAACTTATACGCAATGCCACCAACTGTAATAATGAAATAATTATCTTCAGCTAGCTGATGGTACGTATAATTTCTTACAATTACAGGACCCTCATGAAATGTATATAATGCTGTACGGATGGGTTTATAAAAATAAACAAATTCATTATAATCTTTCTCCGTCATTAACCTAAGCTCATGTGCCTTCCAGCCCTCTAAGGTTTCAAAAAACTTATTTTGAATTTGTGTATGTTGTAAAAATAATGTATTATTCTTTTTATGATTATAATTCCAACTAAAGGGAAATAAAAAAATATGTTCACTAATAAGCTCTTTGTCCATATCTACACCATATTATCAAATAAAGGATGTTCTTCTTCGAAAAACATCCTTTAGATTGAACTTATTTATTGTTTTTGCAATCTGTTGCATTGTTAGTGCTGTTATTATAATTATTGTCGTTATTTGCATTATTATAATTATTTGAGTTGCTTGAGTTACTATATTTGTGTTCGTTTAATGAATTGTTGTAGTTATTGTTGTTGCTTGCATTGTTGTAGTTGTTGTTGTTGTTACTTGCATTATTATAGTTGTTACTATTACTTGCATTGTTGTAATTATTTTTATTTTGAGCCATTATGAGCCCCTCCTAGATAATAAGAATTTTGTTTAAATGAACGCTCATTTAATACGCTACTTATTATCTACCTTTTAACTCATTTTATTCTCACTTAATCATTTTCTTAAAATCCATATATTTCAGAAACTTCATCCCTTTTAGCAACTGACACAATAATATCTTTACCTACCTGAATATTGTTTTCTTCTAACGCAGTTTTGGCTGTTAAATAAGCCAAATCAGGTACATTATTATCTTTACTTAAATGGCCTAGCACTGCCCATTCTAAACCTTCATGATAAATTTCAACTAATGCTTTTGCTGCATCTTCATTATTTAAATGGCCTTTATCTCCTAAAATACGTTTTTTAAGAGGAAATGGATAGCTTCCTGCTTCTAACATACGAATATCATGATTAAATTCTAACAAGATTCCATTAGAGCCTCGAAGATGCTGTGCAATTTCTTCATCAACAATACCAATATCCGTTGCTAAAGTAATTTTTTTATTTTTATATTCAAAAGTATACCCTACAGGATCCACAGAATCATGGTGAATACTGTAGGGTAAAATGCGAAGTCCATCTTGCTCAATATACTTTCCTTTTTCAAGGATACGTACATTCTCTTCTTTGATAGCCCCTAACATGTTTGCTTCTAGCATACGCTCCCATGCTTTCTTAGTTGCATAAATAGGGGTATTATATTTTCTACTAAAAATACCTACACCCTTAATATGGTCAGAATGCTCATGCGTAATTAAAATCCCATTAATGCTAGCTGGATCTACATCAATCTCACCCAATCCTGCAATAGCTTTTTTTCCGCTAATTCCTATATCAATTAAAAACTGATTTTCTCCTGCACCTAAATACGTACAGTTTCCACTACTACCACTTGCAATGGCACACAGTCTAAATTCCATCTTTTGTCTCCTTCACACATAATCTAGCTCTTATTACTATATCACAAATTTAGCTAAAATGCGTGAAGTTTTTTAGGCTTATTCTGGCTATTGCACCCTACACATTCTCAATGCTTACTTTTTTGCTCGCATTACAAATGATTTTTCTTGGAATTTGAGAAAGCTCTGTTAGAAGTACAACCTTATCGCCCCAAAGTGTTTGAATATATTTCAAGGTTTCTGTTGCATAAGATAAGCTTAGTTCTCGGCCATCTCCTACATGCTCCAATACCAAGGTATTGTTATCATGTCTTAATACTTCTTTTACACGGATTGTTGGAATTCCTCCCATACCTACACTATTTGCAAGTGTATTACGTATGCTCTTCCATCCCTCTTCATTAGAAACCTCTGAAACTACATAATACCTCTCTTCTTCTTCTAATTCACAAAGATGGCTTTCTAGGCAAAGCTCATAAGTTAAATGACTTCTAATAAATGATGCATCCCTTTCAGCTGTTCGAATCTGTGCCAGTTTCTTAAAATCCCCATCATATTTCTCATATAAATCCTGCCATATCTTAAAGCCGATATAATAAGGATTTAAACTTCCTGGTATCTGACAGATAACACCGTTGTGTACTTTATAAAATTCAAGTTCCAGACCTTGTTCCACGCCAAGCCTCTTGAATATTTGATAATGCCAAAAAGTTGCCCATCCTTCATTCATAATCTTTGTTTCAATCTGTGGCAAGAAGTATCTACTTTCTTCCATGACAATATTCATGACATCTTGTTGCCACTCCTCTAAATTACCATAGAATTTCAGGAACTCTAACAAATTATCATAAGGATACTCCGGCTTCTCCGGTTTATTATAATTTAATGGCTCACCAGCACCGCAATGATATTTGATGGAATGCGCTGCATCTAGTATCTTTTCTACTGCTTCATACCCAATACTAGGGTCTTGAATATAATCTCTAATGCGATCTGCATGCGTTTTAAAACGTTCTACCGTGACCCTTGCATTGGTATAAGTTTTAAACATACGGTTATTTTTAAAGAAATCATTATGCCCATACACATGGGCAATGGTTAAAATTTGTAGTGCCAATGTATTGTCTTTCATGAGATAGGCAATACAAGGGTCAGAATTAATAACCATCTCATAAGGAAGCCCTGTTAAGTTATACTTATACGCAGTCTTTAACCTATCATAACTTTTGCCATAACTCCAGTGAGAATAATGAGAAGGCATACCCACATAAGCTTCATAACAGAGCATATCTTCAAAGCTAATAATTTCAAATTCTTGAGGATAGTAATCCAGTCCTATTTCCTTAGCAATGCCTTCAATTTGCTCATTATACTTTTCTAGATCCTTAAGCGTGTAATCCATCTGCCTCCTCCTCCTTTCTCTCTGTCGTTTTCTTACCAGTTTCTACAGCTAGCATCTGTTTAAATGCTGTCCATACATCTTCTTTTTTAGTAATTTTGACGGCTGTAAAATTAGGTTTATTTACATCTTCAAGATAACGGCTCATTATCGTACTTGTGTAGCTACTAGTCTTAATCTCGCCATAGCCAAATAAATTACACGTATCACAAAGTTTATTGGCAAGTTCTACTGCACGGTCATTATCTTCACCCCAGTTATCACCATCACTGCAATGGAACGTATAAATATTCCAATTTGCTGGATTATAACGTTCTGCAATCAATTCCAAGGCCTTTTCATAGCCGCTACTTATATAAGTACCGCCACTTTCACCGCGATGGAAGAAATCATTTTCATTAACTTCCTTAGCTACCGTTGTATGGGCAATAAATGCTATTTCCACATTCATATAACGAATGGTTAAAAACTGATACAATAGAAAATAAAAGCTACGGGCAAGATATTTTTTCGTTTGACCCATAGAACCTGATGTATCCATGATACAAATAACAACTGCATTTGAATCACGTTTCATTTTTGGTTTTTTATAAAAGTACTTAAGATCTGTCTCATGAAATGGCATTCTCTTGTCTTCTGGATAGTCAATACCAGCTTCCTTCATTGCACGCTTTGCACGTTTTTCACGTTTAATCTTTTCAATCATACTATGCTTTTTAGAAAGTCTGTATCTCGCCCCCTTATCGCGCACACCGCTTCTCTTAGAACCATACTGGGTTTCAATTTCATTAAATTGCTTATGTTGAAGATAAGGAAGGCTTAGGTCTTCAAATAATAAAGAAATTGCTTCCTCTATTGTTACTTCTGTTTCATAGATATCTTCGCCTTCTTCATTACCTGCACCCTCTTCACCTTGCCCATTCCCTTCTCCATAGTCGCCTTTAGGAATCTTCTTTCCTTTAGCTTCTTGGCCATTACCGGACACAACCCCTTTCTGGTTGCGTCCGTATTTGAAGTAATACTCCTTTAGGCCTTTAATAGGAATCTTGATTTTCTTATTTTTACTTTTTCCAATAATACTTTCTTCTGAAATAATGCTTCCTATATTCTCTTTAATACTTTTTTCTACTAGTTCCCTATGTCTCCTACGGTCTTCCACGCTACGATCTCTGCTATGGGGTTGAAACTCTTTAAAAATGGCTGTCATACTTTTACCCTAGTCTTTCCATAAATTATTAGCTGCATATTTTAGTATGACATTACAACAATGGTCACAATATCCGTTGAGTTTCATTTCTTCAACCATAGCATCGTATTTTACGTTTTGTTCCTTATCTCTTACCTTGCTTTGAGTGATAATTCTTGAAAGCTCTCTTACAGAAGCTGTGAGTTTCTTTTCAATGGCTTCTTTAAGAGGCTCATAAGCCGTATAATCTACTTTGCCACCGTTTCGGATAATAGAGAACATATAAGCTGTTACATCTTGTCTGAAGCCTTTTGCACCAGCTTGCGTAATACCTAATTGCTCTTCAATAGAGCGCATGAATTCTTCATCAGGATTAAGTTCCTCTCCTGTATTAGGGTCCTTGATTTTTGTCTTATTTGCATAAGCTTCTGCATGATCAAGATAATTATTGAACAAATCTTCAGCTTGCTCACGATAGCCATGAATGAAAGCCTTAGTAACTTCTTTTTCAAGCATTTTATGATACTCTTTCTTGATTGTATCTTGTAAGAAACCAAGATATTTTTTCTTAAGCTCATCTGTTGTGGTCATTTCTTTGACTTCTCTTGATAAAACATCAATGAGCCCAATTGGATTAATACAATTACAATCTGATTCTGATAAAGCTGTATCAATAGCTTTTGTAATAAATCTTGTAGAAATGCCTGTCATACCTTCACGTTCTGCTTCATCGCGAAGCTCTAAAATATCTACACGTTTTGTTGTGCCCTTTTCAATAATTTCTTCACCATTATAAATCTTCAGCTTAGTAAGTGGATCTACCTTAGCAGATGGTGTCAAACGTGTTAAAATAGCAAACATTGCTGCGATTTCTAACGTATGTGGTGCGATATGAGACTTGAAGTTAGAATTTCTAAGCATCTTTTCATAAATTTTAATTTCTTCGTTAAGCTCTAAACAATAAGGTACTTCAATCTTAACGATACGGTCTAAGATAGCTTCGTTGGTATGATCAGATTTAAATTTATTCCACTCTGCTTCATTAGAGTGTGCTAAAATAACCCCGTCAAAATAAATCATTGCATTTTTACCAGGCGAAGGAATACTCTTTTCCTGAGTTGCTGTAATCATGGTATGTAAGTATTCAACGTCGTTTTTAAATACCTCGATAAATTCTACAATGCCACGATTACCTGCATTAAATGCACCATTTAAAGAAAGTACCCTTGGATCATCTTCTGGGTATAAATCCATTTTTGAGATGTCAATTGAACCAATTAGAACCGACGTATCTTGATTGTTAGGATCTACTGGTGGCACAACGCCAATTCCTTTACGAGAGCGGACTGAGAAATCAGTTTGAACCACTGGAAAATCCTCATATTTGCCTTCAAATTCATGAACTAAACGATATTTACAAGCTGGACACAAGTCCCCTTCGATTTTAATACCTAATAGTTCCTCCATTTGTGGGCGTAAGTGTTTTGGAATAAGATGCAGAGGCTCCTCACGCATTGGGCATCCATCTAAGGCATAAATTGGATCACTTGTTTCTAGGAGATGTTTAATCGCCTCAATAAGAGAAGACTTACCTGCGCCAACAGGACCTACTAAATAGAGCACTTGCCTAGATTCTTCGCCTTTCATTGCTGCTGAACAAAAATATCTTACAATCTTCATAATTGTCTGATCTATGCCATAAAAATCATTTTTAAAGAAATGATAACGTTTAATCATCTCTTTACCATAGATTCGCATAAGACGTGCATCCTCTTCAGTCTTAATATAGTCTACCCCTGGCTCAGTGAGCAATCTATATAGTCTTTCATGGGCTAGCTCATAAATACTTGTATCTTCCTTTAGAATATCTAGATATTCTAAAAATGTTCCTTTAAATTTTGTTCGTTTTCTTGCCTGTCTATCAGCCATAATAAGTTCAGAAAAATCCACCATATATTTTCACTCCTTTGCATAGGAAATGCTCTCTTTAAAATATATGGTGGACTTTAACAATAAATTCTTATTTCTTGTTTTTTATTTAGATTAATTTTTTTATAATTAAGATACCATTCTTGCCGAGTTTGTTCACTTTTAAATAACGACTATACATAACTTGTCCTTCTATAGGTACCTCAATTTCATTTTCACTACAGTTTAATATAATCTTTAACTTATTTTGGTTATAATCATCTATCTTTAGAAATTCAAGTACTCTAGAATTCTCTAGCTCATGGGTAAAATGAAAATTTCTACTCTTAAAAAGTGGCTCCGTAAGACGTAACTGTAACAATGTCTGAATAGTTTCCATTTCTTCTTTATACAGTCCCTCTTCAATTTCCTTCCAAGGCATACATCTTCTACAATCCGGGTCATGTGCCCCATCTAAAAGCACTTCAGTCCCATAAAAAATGCAAGGACTACCTGGCATAGCAAGTAATAATAATATTTGCTGATACATTTTGTCTTTATTTTGAATACGATGCATTAGCCTAGCTGTATCATGGGAATCTAACAAGTTAAACAGTACATCATTCGTCTGTTGCATATATAAGGTGTAGCATCTATTAATGAGAGCTTCAAACTTTTCACTTGTCTCTTCCTGGTTCAGCCAAAAATCTGTAATTGTTTCACCTAAAGGATAATTCATCACCGCATCAAATTCATCGCCACGTAGCCAACTTATCGCATCATTCCATATCTCGCCAAGTATATAGAGGTCTTGCTTTATCGCTTTAAGCCTTCTTCTAAGTGCCTTACAGAAACTATGGGATACTTCATTAGCCACATCTAAGCGAATCCCATCAATCTGATAAGTATTTACCCAATACTCACAAATACTGATTAAATATTCTTGAACAACTTCATTGTTCGTATTGAATTTAGGCATCTTGTCATTAAAAGCAAAGCTAAAATAACGCCCTTCATGCGCATTGTTACCTCGAGGGTCAAAAGGCCATTCATTCACCATGAACCAATCATAATACTTAGAATTAGGCCCCTTTTCTACCACGTCCTGCCATTTAGGAAATACGGCGCCTGCATGATTAAATACGCCATCTAACATGACTTTAATCCCCAAAGCATGTGCCTTCTCTACTAATTCTTTCATTGTCTCCTCATCACCAAAGTAAGGATCTATTTTAAAATAATCAATCGTATCATATTTATGAGTACTTGGACTTTCATTAATAGGTGTTAAGTAAATACCTGAAATATGAAGTGACTTTAAATAGGGTAACTTTTCAATAATTCCCCTTAAATCACCTCCATAAAATTCATTGTTTTTCACGGTATCTTGTGGCCCTGCCCATGATAATGTGCCTTCTTTATTTAAACTTGCATCGCCATTACAAAAACGCTCTGGAAAGATTTGATACCATATGGTGTCATTTACCCATTTAGGTACTGTATTAATATCACTTTTATTCATCCATGGGAATGTAAAATATTGAGGTTGACCTTTCATCTCTTCTAAATCTTCTAAGGTATAAAAGCCATCTTCAAAATAATAGATGACCTCCTCATTACATATAAGCTCGAAATAATAGCGACATCTTTTAAAGGGTGGCTGTACTGTTGTGGTCCACCAATTATGATGTGCTAAGCGCTTTTTAAACACTATTTCTTCTCGTTTTCCTTCCCAAGTGCTGTTACTTCCCAAAATTCCATTCGTGAAAGGGTCTCCATAGTGTAAAAACACTTTGGAGACCTCCTGACCCGTTTTCAAATTAATAATTAAGTTATTTTCATCTAATGCATAGCAATAATTATCGCTGCTACGATGATATACTCCCTGAAGTTCCATATATCCTCCCTCACATTTAAGCTAATAACATTTCTCTAATTCTTTTACAATTTCATTCATCTGCGCCGCTAGCTGATTAATCATCGTTGCACATTCAGCTTGTGTTATAGTTTTTTCATTGACTTCTTCTGTCACACAAGCAAACTCCTGCGCAATCGCATTAATTTTTACAACACGCTCTAATACACTATTTTTGTGCTTATCAATGATTGTAATCAAATCATTTGTATGATTAATTTCTTCATCAATATAATTCATTTTGCCTAAGATCATCTGAAAGCTCTTGTTGGCATCATCTACTAAAGGCCTTTGATGCTCAAAAAGATTTACCGCTTCACCTAGTTCACCTATTGCAGAACGGCTCTTTTCTTCAATAACTGCTAAAAGACCTTGAATTGCATGAATTGCCTCACTTGTTTGCTGAGATAAATTACGCACCTCACTAGCAATTACAGCAAATCCTCTGCCAAAGTTACCAGCCCTTGCAGCTTCAATAGACGCATTTAATGCTAATAACTCTGTTTGATCATTAATGCCTTTTACCATTGTCAGTATGCCGTATATATTGGCTGTTTCTTCACTTAATGCTTTTACTGAAGTGCTCACTTTATGACTCATTTCTATATTTTTAAGTGCATTGTCATCTAAAGTACTTAAACTTTGTTGTGTGTTTTCACTAACAGCCATAACATCCTGTGATACATTTTGTACCTCGCCAACTACCTTGCCCACTTTACTTACTTGCTGCGAAAGCTGTTCCATAAGTTCTGCGGTTTCCTGTGTCTGCTCACTTTGAGTTTTCGCACCCTCCGCCACTTGTTTTACCGTACTGCTTACTTCACTGGCTAAACGTGCTGTTTCTCCACCTTGATCCTTCAAAGCCTCGGCATTTTCTTTTACCTTTTCTGTAACAATTTGACTTGCTGCAAGCATCTGCCTAATTGAGCCTAGCATATGTATAAACCCGCTTATCACAAGATTTGTTTCTACTTCTCGGCTCTTAATCACCTTTGAAATGTCTTCTTCAAAAACTAAATTACCCTCTTCAACCTTTTTCATATACTGGGCAATTTTTACAAGCGGCCTTGTAAGTTTCTTACCTAACATAACACTTAACAAAATAGCTACAATACTACACATGCATAAGACAATCAAAATATTAATACATGACCGGTTAAATCCTTGCATTAAAACAGCTACTGGTGCAACACTCACAACCTGCCATCCATTGGTGCACTGAATTAAGCTTACAATATTACGCTTTACATTACTTGTCACCACTACTTCTTGACGTTCTTCTTCCCCCATAGCCTGAAGTAATTGCTGCAGTGATATGGTATCTGCACTACCTGCAATCATTTTATTATCTTCATCTAATATTGCAAGAGACATTTGCCCCTCTACATTACTTAAATCTAAAAGTTCATTTAAGTAATCACTATTCATGGCAAAAATCACAGCCCCCTCACTGCCACCTGCTACCTTTCTTGCCAAATAAATATTGCCATCATCTAAGGTAAACCATGTAAACTCTGTAGTTTGTGCCGTAACTACCTTATCATATACTCTATTTAATTTAAAATTTTGTAAGTTAAATGTATCCTTCGTCTTTACATTTTTATAATAAATGGTATCGTTTCCGTAAATATAAATACCATTTATAGCATCTTGCACTTTAATAACTGGTGAAACAACTTCTTGAACCTTTCCTCTTAATACAGATTGTTCGTTTGCACTTAGCTGATCATATTGATTTATCATCTTTTGGATATAAGAGGAACTTGTTAAATCTCCCATTACCCCTCTACCTGTTTCAATAAAGCCATTTACATTATAGCTTAATTGTTCTACAAGCTTTTTAGTATATACGCTTACCAATTCTTCAGTACTGTTAGTTGTAAACTTGATGCTCATAGACATGATAATCAGTGCGGGTACAATGGCAATAAATGAAAAGTACATAATAAGTTTAGTCTGCAGTTTTCTTTGCCTCATAAATCTTCCTCCTATATCCATATTTAAAATACTATTTTACAGAACCACTTGTAACACCTGATACATAGTATTTTTGAAGCCAAATAAATAATATGGTAATTGGAATAGCAATACATACACTACCAGCAGCAAACATGGTGAAGCAGTTTTCAATATTTTCTTTTTCTGTCATATACCAAAGTCCAATAGCTACTGTATATTTTTCATAGTTGTCACCCATGATAATCTTTGCAAAAATATAATCCATCCAAGGTGAAATAAATGCTTGAAGTGCTGTATACACAATAATTGGTTTTGAAAGTGGTAATACAATCTTTGTAAAAACTTGTGCATTAGTCGCTCCATCAATACGTGCTGCTTCATCTATTTCTTTGGAAATTGTATCAAAGAATCCTTTAGAAATATAAAATGTTGTCGCTGCTGATGCTGAATATACTAAAACAAGTGCCAGAAGGCTTTGTGTTAAACCTACAGCCTTTAAAACATAATATACAGCAATCATTGACATAAAGCCTGGGAACATACCAAGTACAAGAGCTAAATTCATATATGCTTTTCTAAGTCTAAAACGCATTCTAGACATTACATAAGATACAGATAAATTGATTGTTGTACTTAATGCGCAAGATCCAATAGCTACAATTAACGTATTCACAAACCACTTTTTAAATGGAAAGACACTAGCATCCGAAAAAAGTCTTGCATAATTATTAAGTGTAAATTGTTTAGGAATAAAATACTGTACAAATGCTTTTCCTTCTGCCCTAAAAGACGTTAATATAATCCATATAATTGGAATCAGCCAAATGATACTCATAATTCCAAGTATCGCATAAACGGTTCCATTGCTTAATTTTTTACGTGCAGTATTGGTCATTTTACTCATTGGAAATCCTCCTCATTCTTTGCTGATGACGTAAAGTTGAAGGCAATTAATGAAAAGATAACTGAAATTACAAAGACTGCGATACCAATGACAGATGCACGGCTATAATCTTTGTAGTTAACTGTTAGCTTATAGAGCCAAGTTACAAGTAAATCTGTCTTACCAGCAAAATAATAATCTGTTGCCAAAGGTTCTCCTTTTGTTAAGAAGAAGATTACATTAAAGTTATTAATATTACCAATAAATTGTGTAATTAAATAAGGGGATGTGACAAATAAGATATAAGGCATTGTAATTTTTATAAAGGCCTTAACTGGAGATGCCCCATCAATTTCAGCAGCTTCATAAAGTTCTTTAGGTATATTCATTAAAATACCAGATGTAATCAACATCGTATAAGGAATACCAATCCAAAGGTTAACTGCTAGTACTGTGATTCTAGCATATGTAGGGTTTTCTAAGAACTGAATCAAATTTTGAGTAAGTCCTAGGTTTTGAAGTACTGCATTAATTGGACCATAGTCATTAAGCATAACACGCATAACAAGTAATGAAATAAACTGTGGGATTGCCATAGTGAGTACAAAGATTGTACGCCACATTTTTTTTAGGCGAATTCCATTTTTATTAATCATAAGTGCTAGTATAATACCACCTAAATAGCAGCTAGCTGTAGCAATTACTGCCCATGTGATTGTCCAACCTAAAACTGGGAAAAAAGTATGACTAAATGAAGAAGAGCTAAATAACATATCCTTAAAGTTTGCAAGTCCTACCCAGTCAAATAAAGCTCCTGGTGGTTGATGATCTCTATCATAATTTGTAAAGGCTATTAATATCATATATGCGAGTGGTAATACTGTAAAAATCATAACGCCTATAAGTGGAATAGCCATCAGTGTTACATGGAAACGCTCATCTAATAAACTTTTTAATTCTTCTTTAAATGTTGGGATGTGTCTATTATTTTGAACTAATTTTTGTACATTCCAAGCACTATGTATATTACTTACGTAAATCACCAAGAAGATAGCTACAACTGCTAAGGCACACACACCATAAAGTAAAAACAGCATGGAGTTATCACCTTGTGAAAGCACTTCTATACCTAGTGCCTCATCCATTACCCAGCCTTGTGCGTTTGTGCCAAGTGTAATTAGGCCTTGTAATTTACTTAAACCTATAGCTATTAAGAAATAAATAAAAACTATTTCACTTACTAGATACAGAAGTCCTTTTACAAACTGTTTTCTAGCGATATTCCCTAACCCCATGATTAAGAAAGAAAGTTTAGTAAAAATATCTCCTTTCGTAAAGATGGTAAAGAGATTTTCTTTTTTTGAATGGCTTTTTACTTTTTTGGTTTGCCTACTTATAACGCCTGCACTCATATAAACCTCCTTAGATTCTTCTTAAAAAGTTATTTTTATGGCAGTACTTGAAAACAAGTACTGCCATTTATTACTTCATCCTAAATAAGCCAATAATATTACTCAGCACCTTCAGTAATTGTTGCAACTAATGTATCGAGTTTTGCTTGATAATCAGCTTCTGTAATTGTACCATCAAATGTTTCTTGAACGAATGCTTTTGTTGCATCCCAGAATTTACCCATTTGTGGAATAGAAGGCATTGCATAAGAATAATTAAGTTGTGCAAGAAGTGCCGCAACTGCTGGATCTGATGTTACTTCACTACTTTCAGAAAGTGATTTAGCTACTGGTACAGCACCACGATCTTCAAAACGTTTTAACTGATTGTCTTCATTTGTAAGCCAATTTGCAAGAGCCATTGCTTCAAGAGGATACTTCGTATTAGCTTTTACACAATAGATTTTGAAACCTGAGAAAGAAGACATGTGTTTTTCTTCACCATTAAAGTTAAGTGTTGGAAGTTCAGCAACTCCGAAGTTATCTCCTAAAACTTCTTTGTAGGTTTCTGTTTTCCAAGGACCTGCAATATAAGCACCTAATGTACCTGCTTCAAATTGTGTTGCAGCTACTGTATCATCAAATGATACAACGCCTTCAGCTTTAAGACCACCTAATAATTTAGCAACTTCAAGTCCTTGTTCATTGTTAAATGTAACAGTTTTTGGATCTGAACCATCTGTTCCAAATAATTCACAACCATTTGATAAGAAAAATGGACCTGAGTAATAAGCATTAGCAATATCCATTGCAAATGGTGTCACACCATCAGCTACATCTGCTGTTAACATTGCATCTAATGATTTAACTTGATCTTCATTGAAAATTGCTTTGTTATAGAATAAGAAATATGTTTCTGAAGCACTTGGATAGCCATAAAGCTCTCCATCATATGTAGAAGCATTAACTGCTGCTTCAACAGAACGTTCTTTTATTTCATCTGCATATTTTGTATTTTTATAAACTGCACCAGCTTGTACAAGTTCACCAAGTTGGTCATGGGCAATAGCAAATACGTCTGCTGCTGCTTCTGTATCTTTTAAAACTTCTGTTTTAGCTTGGTCTTCACCATTAACACGTACTGTAATATTCCAGTTAACCCCTGGGTTAGCTGACTTAAAGCTCTCAACCATTTCATTTAACATTGTTTGATCATCTTGTGAGCCCCATACTGTAAGTGTAACGTCAGTATTAGCTGGTGCTGTGCTTTCTTCTGCAGCTGCACTGCTTTCTGTTGGTGCTGTGCTTGGTGTAGCTGAAGTACTTGTACTACCGCCTCCACAACCTGCTAATGAAAGTCCCATGGCACCAATTGTTAACATACTTACTATTTTAGAAAACATCTTTTTCTTCATGAAAATCTCCTCCTATAAATAGTTCTTTTTATTTTTTTTACTTATATTAAAACCTTGCCTATCCATGTCCTTATTACTCATTGACAGGCAAGGAATTTAATCGGAAACGATTCTAAATTTTATTTATTTGTTACTGCCTCAATACCCCAGATTTCATTTGCATATTGTAAAATAGTACGATCGCTTGAGAAGATACCAGCATTTGCAATATTTTTAAGGCTCATTCTTGCCCAATTCATTTGATCCTTGTATGCTGCAAATACGCGGTCTTCAGCTTCTTTGAAGGCTACAAAATCTTCTAGAACGAAATAAGTATCTCTTTCTTTCATAAGACTTGCATAAAGATCTGCAAAATCACCACTGCCATCATCTTCAAATGTTCCATCAACTAAGCTATTTACAACTCTTAGAAGTGCTTCATCTGCTTCAGCTACTTGACTACCTTTATATGTTTTTTGGATTTTTTGAATATCTTCTACACGAAGGCCAAAGATAAAGTTGTTATCTTCTCCTGCTTCTTGCACAATCTCTACATTAGCACCATCATAAGTACCAAATGTTAAAGCACCATTAAGCATGAACTTCATGTTACCTGTACCTGATGCTTCTTTACCTGCTGTAGAAATTTGTTTTGAAATTTCTGCGGCTGGGAAGAGTTTCTCTCCATAAGAAACACGGTAGTTTTCTACAAAGAGTACTTGTATTTTTTGACTTACTACTGCATCGCTTTCAATTAATGCCTTAATGGCACCTATGAATTTTACAATAGATTTGGCACGTCTATAGCTTGGGAATGCTTTTGCCCCAAAGATAAATGTTACTTTAGGCATATCCATATCAGGATTTTCTTTAATACGATAATATAAATCTAAGATATAGAAGGCATTTAAAAGTTGTCTCTTATATTCATGAAGACGTTTAATTTGAATATCGAATAAAGAATCTGGATCAATGACTGTACCTTCTGTTTCTTTAATATATGCTGCAAGTTGTTCCTTCTTAATATGTTTAATTTCAAGAAGACGTTTTAAAACTTTCTCATCATTGACATAAGCTTCTAATTTCTTAAGTTCACTTAAATCAGTTACCCAATTTTCATTGCCTAAAAGTTCTGTAATAAGGGCAGATAACTCTTTATTACAAAGTCTAAGCCATCTTCTTGGTGTAATACCATTTGTTTTGTTTTGGAATTTCTCTGGATATAATTCATACCAATTATGAAGCTCTGTATCTTTTAAGATATCTGTATGAAGTTGTGCAACACCGTTTACTGCATGACCTACTTCAATAGCTAAATTAGCCATACGTACTTGGCCATTTCCAATGATTGAGAATTCTTCAATAGCTTTTCTACCATACCCTCTTTGCACAAGCTCTTTTACAAAGTTGTTGTTAATAAGTTCAATAATATTAAAGATGCGAGGTGAAATCTTCTTAATTAATTTAATATCCCATTTTTCTAAGGCTTCAGCTAAGATTGTATGATTTGTATAAGCAAATGTTTCTTTTGCTATTTTAACAGCTGTTTTAAAACTTACATCCTCTTCATCTACAAGTAAACGAATAAGTTCTGGAATTGCAAGTGTTGGATGTGTATCATTAAGCTGTACTGCATGATATTTACTAAACTCTGTAAAATCAGTATGACCTAATTTTTTATAAGTTCTAATAATATCTTGAAGTGTTGCACTTACCATAAAATATTGTTGGCGTAATCTTAATATTTTACCTGCTTCTTTAGAATCACTAGGATAAAGCACACGTGTAATATTTTCAGCTTCATTTTTCATATGTAATGCTTTTTCATAATTTTGTTCACAGAACTCATTAAAATCAAATGGTACAATACTTTCACATTGCCATAGTCTAAGTGTATTTACATTTTTTGAACCATAGCCAATAATAGGAACATCATAAGGAACTGCTTTTACACTATAATCCTCAAAGCTTACTGTAACAGCTTCGCTATCTTTACGAATGCTCCATGGATCTCCATATTTAAGCCAAGTATCAACCTCTTCTACTTGTCTACCATCTATAATACGTTGGTTAAATAAACCGTTTTGATAACGAAGACCATACCCTACAAGTGGTAAGTGCATTGCTGCACCAGATTCCATAAAGCAAGCTGCAAGTCTACCAAGTCCACCATTCCCAAGTCCTGCATCTTCTTCAATTTCTTCTATTGTATTAAGGGAAATGCCCATTTCACCTAATACTTCTTTAACTTCATCATACTGCTCCATACAAATGAGGTTGTTTCCAAGTGCACGACCCATTAGGTACTCAGCTGAAATATAATACGCACGTTTTCCTTGATTATATGCATCTGTTGTATTTTGCCAATCTTCTACAATCTCTTCAAGTAATGCTAAAGACACTGCATTGAAGACTTCATAATCTAAAGCATCTTCAAGTTTTTTACCATATTTCACCTTGCAGTATTTTGAAATGTTTTGTTTAAATACTTCTTTGTTCATTTTATTTCCCCTTTCGCCCATATAGCTTTGTTAACTTTTTAAGCTTAATACTGAGTGTTTCATTAATATCTTCTTTTTCCATACGCCAGCGCCAGTTAATGCCGCCAATAGTAGATGGTATATTCATACGTGCCGTATTATCAAGTCCTAATAAATCTTGCATTGGTATAATAGCAGTACTTGCCGGACTTGCCCAAACACCACGAATAAATCCCCAATGATAACCTTCTTTTTTAGTAAGTCGTAAATAGCGTTTTGCAAAATTTAATGCCTTTTTATTTTCCTTCTGTGCCATCCAACCTACAATTGTATCATTATCATGTGTTCCTGTATAAACAACAGAATTTTGAATTTGATTATGTGGTAAGTACTCGCTATCACCTTTAGGATCAAATGCAAACTGCAATATATTCATACCTGGATAACCAGTACCTTCACGTAATGCAATAACTTCATCCGTCATAAATCCTAAATCTTCAGCGATAATATTAACTGCGCCAAGTTTGTCTTTAATAGCCTCAAAAAGTGCTAAACCTGGACCTTTTGTCCATTGACCATTTTTAGCGGTTTTATCACCATAAGGTACCTCCCAGAAAGATTCAAATCCTCTGAAATGATCAATACGAATGACATCATATAACAAAGCATTTTGTTGTATTCTTTGAATCCACCAATCATAACCTGTCTTAGCCAATGTTTCCCAATCATAAATTGGATTTCCCCAGAGCTGACCATCTTCTGTAAATGCATCTGGCGGACATCCTGCAACTGTAATTGGTGTTCCTTCTTCATCTAACTTAAATAATTCTGGATGTGCCCAAGTATCACTACTGTCTCCAGCTACATATATAGGAATATCTCCTATAATTTGAATGCCTTGACCATTCGCATATTCTTTAAGCGTCATCCATTGCTCATAAAATATATATTGAAGAAATACCCAATAGCCTATTTCATCTTTAAGTGCATCTTTATAACTTTCTACTACACTCTCTTCTCTTTTTTTAAGAGGTTCTTCCCATTCTTGCCAGCTGACCTCATCTTTACTTATTTTAATTGCCATAAATAAGCTATAATCGTCTAGCCAACTTGCATTTTCTTTTTGGAACTTATTCATTTCCTTTAATAGGTTTTTATTATTTTTTGCTTTTTCATATGCTTCTTTCAAAGCAGCCATCTTCTTAGGTACAACTTTTTCAAAATCTACGCTTTTGGAATCGTTACCGCTATTGCATATACTTGCATAAGTTGTTTCTTCTAATAGTCCCTCATCCACTAATGCTCTTAAATCAATTAAATAAGGGTTTCCTGCAAAAGCTGAAAAGGCTTGATAAGGTGAATGACCATATCCAGTAGGTCCTATTGGAAGTATTTGCCAATATCTTTGACCAGCTGCTTTTAAAAAATCTACAAATTCATACGCACATTTTCCAAAAGTTCCTATACCTTCTGCTTCTGGTAATGATGTAATATGCATCAAAATCCCACTTGCTCGTTCCATGCTGCCCCTCCTATATCTAATCTAAGTTAAACTCTTAAACTTAATTAATACCTTAATTTAGATTTGGTACCGTTTCCAAACGGTTTAAAAAATTTATAAATTAATGTTTTAATATTTAATTTATTTAAATACATCTTAAAATATACTAGCGTAAAAGTCAATAAACTTTTTATTATTTTATAATTTATTGTACATTTTACTAAATTATAAATTTTGTTATATGACTTTTAGACAAAAAAAATAAAAGGTATTGCAAAATAAAATACTAGGCACTTAAGTGCTACGATTCTCCCCAAGTGCATCAAAAAATCACACCAAAGGTAGATGTATCATACCAAGTGCCTAGCTCTATTATTAAATATATTAGGAAAGTCAAATTACTATGCTGCTTCTATTTCTTGTAGTAACAATTATAATAATTGGTTATATCTTTAAACGCATAAAACTTTTCGCCATTTATATCTTCTATAGGTGTAAGTTTAGATAGAGGTACTTTCTTAAAAATAGTCTTCATATACCTAGATGGAATATACAGTTGATTTTTAAAAAAAGTACCCGTTAAATCATAACGCATATAACTTTCATTTTTTATATCAGCCTCTTGCTGCAATGTGCCAATCACATTCAGTGCACCCGTGAGCTGTTTCATTTCATCTGTTAAATCAGGTTGATCTGTTAGGGTATAATCTTCCTTGCCATTTTCCCTTACCTCTGCCATATCCATATCTACATATAAAATTCCCTTGATTCTTGGATAGTTCTTTAACAAATCATCATAAAAGTAATCTAATTTCTGTTTCGCATCATAAATAGTATACGTATGATCTACCCTAGAAAAGTGTGAAATTGCAAGTCCTGAAATAAGCATAGGTTTACTATATTGGAAATTCTTATAAAAGAAATCTATGGCTTCTTTGCCATCGTATACATAAGCCTCTCCAGACTTATATCTCGGAATATAAATATTAATTCCTACCCAATCTACATATCGGTTTCCTGGATAATAAAACATGCTTTCATACGCCTTATTATCAGAAATGCTCCATACAACAACTGCATTCTCAATGTATTCTTTTATCACATTATATGCTCTCTCATAAGTTTCCTTGTATGCCTCTGGACTTCCCATAGTTGAGCTTACTGGAAATAGTTCAATAAATACTGGTATATGATAAGCACTTTTCAAATCCATTGCCAAGCGATATATCGGTGTCAAATCTCCTTCAGATTTAAAGTAGACTTTAATGTAAGGCGTCTTTTTCTGTGCAATACACTTTAATATTTCTTTATTTGCAATACGTTCTTCAGGATTATATTGAAAAATCTTAAAGGCATTCGTAGCCCCTATTAAATTGTCGAACCTTCTAATATCTCTGCCAATATTTTGATCCGCACTTACATCAGCACCTAAATATACTCCTTTTAATGGTTCATAGGCTGCTAAATTAATGCTATCTTTGATATAAATAGTTACATCTTTTTCTTTTTTAGAAGCTTCTATATTTGAAACTGTAGTATCTTTTTGTGTACAGCCACCTAACATACAAGTACAACATAAAAAAATAATTCCTATTAAGTTTGCTCTTTTCATCCGGCTCACCTCATAGAAATTATTGTCAATTATTCCCTATTTTATTCATTGCTAATTATTTTGTTCTCTATTTTGTAAATAGCAATCTAATGTTTTTAAATAATTAAGATACATTCCTCCCTCTACAGGAATTAAATATTGCTTTTCAAAAGCAGTATATGGAATAGACTTTCTTCCGCCATTTAATGCATCTTGATAATAACTATCTAACGTTTCAATTGGTAAAAAATAATATTCGCCATATTTCTTAAAATAAACAATCAAAAAGGCTTCACCACCTTGTTTATGAAAAGCATTCATAAAATTTACCTGATGGGCATGAATATTATTAATTGGTAAAAAGCCCTTTGTCGTCTCCTTCGCATCAAAACAAATGCTAATGCCTTGTACGACGCCAATATAGTCGACAGTACTTTTTTGATCAAAGTATGCTAGCGTTATAACTCGCTTCTCTTGATCAATACGAATTGGCTTAATTGGTGTCGGTACTTTTTGTACAACTGCCAACCCTTTTTCTAAAAAAAGTTCATTCGTTACATTAATTTGCTCTTCTAGTTCATTTCCTCTAAGTCCCCTAGTATTCCAATAGCCCATTTTTTCCCTCTTTTCTTGATTTTCTGTAAAATTACGGTTATTATTAAATAAGATTAGGATATATTTTCCATTTATACATATTTTAAACTGACTTATCCATTCATCAATTATTCTTATAGGAGGTGTTTACCTTGCCACGCTTTGTGCATTTTTTTAAGACATTTTATCAAAAACAATTTTTCAGGTTGCCCGCCGAGCAAAAAGCTAAACTTCTGGCCCGGGATCATTTTTACTTTTTAGCCGGCATCTATTATATGGAGGCAAAAAAATATAAAGATGCTACACCTTGTTTTCAAAAGGCTAAAGCATATAGACATTTAATCGTAGTTTATCAAAAACAAGGACTTTACTCAAAAGCACTTGAAGTTGCTGAAGCTCACGGATTTTATGATTTAGGTGCTAAACTTTGTCTACAAATCGAGAACACAAAAAAGGCTGCCTCTTTTTATGCACATGAAAAACCTTTAAAAGCTGCCAAGTTATATGAAAAAGGTCATTTTTTCTTTGAAGCAGGTTTAAATTATCTTAAAGCTTATGAACCTACCAAGGCCTTTGAATGTTTTAGCCAGTGTTCCAAATTAGCGGACAAGCAAAAAGGCCTAGATTACTTAAATGAATTCGGTCTTGTCCTTTATTTTACTAAACAGTACGAAGATGCCTTTAAAGTTTTCTTATCTCTAGAAGACTACTACTCTGCCCTAGATTGTGCAAAGAAACTAAAAGAACCTATTCTAATTGATTCTGTTACAATGCTTCTCGCAGCCTATGAGGCTGAAAATGCACATTACTTATTGGCCGGCAAATGTGCTGAAACTGTAGCACCCGAACGTGCTCTTGTTTACTATGCACAAGGTAAATCTTATTATGACATGATTCGCCTGCTTATTTCAAGACAAGAATATGAAAAAGCAGTTAACGTCTGCATCCTACAAAATCAATTGGAAATGGCCTATGAGATTGCACATACCTATGATTCTACTTTAATGGTCATATAACTTACATACATCTCATTTCAATTTATATACAAACTTTAAAAGCTGATTGATTATATATCACACTACTTAATAGCTATAATCACAAATAGAGCAATCACACATCTGTGTAATTGCTCCATCTATTTTCATTCTTTCTTTATTTTATATAAGCGCTTCCCCAGCACAGATTTCAGAATAAATCTTAGGTGCAGGTACTGTAAACACGCGGTCTTGTAAATAAACAAATGGTGCTTTGCAAAGTTCAAACTTCACTTTATAGGCACATAATATTTGAGAACGAAGGCCATATTTACTTACAAAGTATTTATTTTCAAGTTGATCACCATACTTAGGGTCTCCAATAATCGGATGACCAATTTGACTTAAATGGGCACGAATTTGATGTGTTTTACCTGTTACAAGCTGTACTTCTACAAGCGTATAACGACCATTTGTTTTTAAAGGTAAAATACGTGTTTCTACTGGTTTTGCCCCTTCTACATAATGCTCTGTAATGACCACTTCATTTTTGCCCTCTTGTTTTACATGATATCCTTTTAAAATCATAGGAGCACTAATACGTCCTAATACAATACTCATGTAATATTTAGAGATTTGCTTGGTCTTTAACATATCACTTAAAACTTGTGTGGCGGCAATATTTTTACCCACTAATACAATTCCAGCTGTATTACGGTCTAAGCGATTACATGGTGCTGGTGTAAATCCTTTAGACCTACTTGGGTCATAACTTCCATTTTCTTTTAAGTATGAAAGTACTTCATCTGCTAAGCTGTGACCGTCTGCATGGTCTTTTTGGGTTAAAAGGCCCATTGGCTTATCTGCAATAAGAATATTCTCGTCCTCATAAACTGTTTTAAAGCTAATAGGCACCTTAGCTACCTTCTTTTCTACAACAAATTCAGCAAATTGTTCCTCCGTAAAAAAGATCTTAATTTCATCCTGTGCTTTTAAAATCTCATTGCCTTGAGGCTTTTTACCATTATATTTAATTTTTTTAGTACGCATGCCCTTGTAAATTAAACTTTTAGGACAACCGGCTAAATATTTACCTAAAAATTTATCCAATCTCTGATTGGCTTCTACATCAGTAATTACTATTTGTCTCATTTTTCCACCATTTTACATTATTAATTCTTGAATAAGTTGTGTATGTTCTTCCAACTTTTCACTTGTATAACAAGCATCCTTCTCAATTTTTACCATTGTGTTTTTAAGATTATTTTCAGTATCTAACTTTACAAAATGAATTTGTTTTATTTCAATTCCTTTTGCTTTTAAACGATTTTCAAGCCAAAGTCTATTTTTCTTAAGTACTTCCTCGTTACATACTAAAAAGTAAATGCTTCTAGAGGTTACAACAATATGTTCAATTAATATAGTCGCTCTTGCATCCGGAATAATACAACTATGAAAGAGACTATAGCTTCCTTTCATAGTTTCAAGAATTTCACCTTCTCTGCTATTGCCATCTTTAAATTTTAAATAAACACATAAGCGTGATAAACTTAAGGCTAAACCAATCACTAAAAATCCTGAAATAATTGTGAAGATATTCGCACGTTCCCCAGTTATCATAATGCCAATACCATAAACTATAACAACTACTAGCGTCCAAATGCCCGTATATATGCTATATTTTTTCTTTTGTTTTTTAATATAATCTTTTTCCTGTTTAATCATCCCATCACCTACTGTGTATAAATCATTTTAACTGTCATGCCACCATCAATAACGAAATTGCTACCAGTTATGAAACTTGCCTCATCCCCTGTTAGATACATAACCGCATTTACAATGTCTTCCGGCATTCCTACACGTCCTACCAAATGTTGTGCATGATCGGCTTCTGTTAGTGCCGTAAACTTACGATACTTTTTCTTCTTATATTGTGAAACATCAATCCATCCTGGACTAATAGCATTCACTCGCACACGATGTGCTAAACTATTGGCTAAAGCATGGGTGAGTGCTAAAAGTGCACCCTTCGATGCAGAATAAGCCTCTGTATGTGGCTCACTCATCAAAGCCCTTGTAGAGGAAACATTAATAATGCTACTGCCTTCTGGCATATGTGGTCCACAGTACTTTGCACATATAAAAGCACCTGCTACATTGACACGCATCACTTGGTCAAAGGCCTCAACACTACTTGTAAAAAGTGTATCAGAGGCTTCTCCTGTATTAATTGCTGCATTATTAATTAATATATCAATCTTGCCGTAGCGTTCAATGACCATCTGTACCATATCTTTCACAGATTGTTCTGAGCTTACATCCGTTGGAATCATTAAACAGTCTCCACCAATTTCACAAATAGCAGCTTCTGTTTCTTTTCCAGCTTCCTCGTCAACTTCTGCAATAATGACACTCGCACTTCGTCTTGCATACTCTACAGCAATACAGTGTCCTATACCTTGCCCACTGCCTGTAATTACAACAACTTTCCCTTTAAAGTCCATAAGCTTCCTCCTTTTGCTATGATGCACCTCAACTTTAGTATCTTTTATTATAACAAATAATCTAAAAGACGTATACTCCTTATAGCGTTTATCCTTAAAAAATCACATTTTTTGTCATAATAACGTTGCGATTTTATATTTTGTCTTATTTTAGCATAAAATCAAGGGATGTTACGTTGATGTAACATCCCTTTTTATTACCTATTAAATAGTTGTAAACTCTGTAAATAAATCTTTTGCTTCATCAACCTTTTGTGGACTACCAAAAACGCAGTACATATTTTGCTCAAGGCAAGCTTTAAGCATTGGTGCAAAGCTACGTAAAGTTTCATTGGTTGTAGCAAATAACTCATCTCGTGATGCTTGCTGTTCTTCTTGTTTAACACCTACTAAATGATATACTTGAGCTGTTTTACCCTCTGACGCTGGTGTATATGGAAAGTCTAACTGGCTAATTGTACCTATAAGATATTGTACAAGCTCACGTTCAGATAAATTAATATTTGCCACATAGTCTACTACTTCTTTATAAATTGTCAAGGTCTCCTTGATATTAGGGTCGCGATAAGAAGCAAAGAACATGTTGCCACTTCTTCTGAAGTCACAGAAGCAACCATATGCACCATTTTGAACACGTACACGACTCCATAAATAATCCATCGATAAAATTGACTTAAGCATCATAAGTCCACCATTATAATTATAGCCGGCTTCTTTAAAGTTATACCCTGTTGCCACATAATTTACTTGACTTGGATAAATTAAGGCTTCTTTTTCTTCACTTACTTCAAATTTCATTTGGAGTGGACTATAATCTGCTTCTTGCATGCCGTATAAGCCTTGTGTGATTTCTTCTGTAACAGTCTGTGTTAAATCCTCATCTACTGTCACGCCCACTACAATACGCTTTTTATTATTAAGGTACGCATATGCTGTCTTAAGCCCTGCAATTGTTTCTTCTTTACGATTTTCCCAATCTTTTTCAATTTCACATACGAAATGATAGAAAGTAAGTCCTTTTGTTTTTTCTTCAAAGGCTTCTGCACTTGATAAATGTGAAAGTAATCTGCCATAAGCTACACGATGACCATCTCCACTAATTGAGGATTCCATAAGTGCTTTCATTTCACGAATAATTTCTAAAAGACGCTCACCATTGTCAAATTGTGTATTCGTTATAATTTCACGCATAATTGCAACTTGTTCTTTGATATGCTCCACAAGCGCTTTAGATTGAATTTGGAATACAGGTAGATATTTGTTGTGAGACCTTAAATCATTTAGTCCTTGAATAGCAAATGAAATACTTCCTAAGTTCTCATCAATCACATGTGAAAGATCCTCATACTTATAGTTCTTTGTATCTAACTTACTAAGCATTCCTACAATCATACCAAGATATGGCATATACTTATCTTCAATGCCCTCTAATTTAATATGCCAGTTAATATAAGCTATTTTATTTGTAAAAACAGGTGTTACAATAAACTGCGTACCGTCTTTTTCCATTGTGTGATAGCGTGGATAGGTACTTTCACGTCTTAAATCTTCTTTTTTAAGAAGCGGAATACAACTTAATGTCTCAGGTGGGTCCACCTGTGCCTGGAAGTCATTAAAGCTTTTTGTTTGTGCAACTAATACTTGGATTTCCTCCTCTGATAGGCTTTTCTTATATTCTGCAAGAATTTGTGTTACCTTTTCATCCTGTTCTTTTTCAAGTCCAACCTTAGGATATAAAATAACTCTTGCTGCATGTGAATTACCAAGTAAATATTTCTTAATAAGTCCTTCAAAATAACCTGAATAAGCCTTTGCCTTAATATTTCCGATTTCTTCTTCATATTTTAAGTAAGTATATGGTGAAGCATCATATACCCAACTCTTAAGCGCTGCTAAACCATAAAATAACCCTTTAGAATAACCGCTTGAATCACTTTCACGAAGTTCAAACTCTTTAACTTGAAGTGCACCTTTTAGAAGTGCTTCTGGAATACCTTCATTTGCAATTCTTGCCAGTTCATTTTGAATCACTTCATAAAAACGCTCTTTCTTATCTTCTTTTGCATTTTTAGCAACGATTGTAAAGATTGGCTGTCTTAAATGTGTTTGGAAAGCACCATAAACATCTTCACCGATACCCTCGGCGATTAAGGCTTTCTTAAGAGGTGACGCTGGTGTATCTAAAAGTATATACTCTAAAATAGACATAGCTAACATCAGCTCTCGATCTGTAGCTTCACCTACCACCATGTTATAAGATAAGAAAAGTCCATTTTCTTTATCTTCAGCAGCTGAGTAATAACTATGTTTTTCAATTTCCTCATTAAAAGCTGATTGTACTTTAATCTGACTATCAATTGGTGCATAATCAAATTTTGATAAATATTCATTATCAATATAAGTAAGTGTCTCATTCACATCAATATTTCCATAAATACAAATATAACTATTTGATGGATGATAATATCTGCGATGGAAATCTAAGAATTCCTCATAACTTAAGTCTGGAATACAGCTTGGTGCACCACCTGATTCATTTTTATAAGTTGTATCTGGGAAAAGTGTTTCTTTGATATAACGGAAGCCAATTTCTTCTTGTGAAGAAAAGGCACCTTTCATCTCATTGTAAACAACACCTTTATAAACAATAGGGTCTTCTGGATTTTCTAAATGATAACGCCATCCTTCTTGCATAAGAATTTCTTTTTTGTCATAAATTTTAGGGAAAAAGACTGCATCTAAATATACATCCATTAAGTTATGGAAGTCTTTATCATTTTGACTTGAAATTGGATAAAGTGTTTTATCAGGATAAGTCATTGCGTTTAAATAAGTGTTAAGTGAACCTTTTGCAAGTTCTACGAATGGGTCCTTTAATGGATATTTCTTAGAACCACATAATACAGAGTGTTCAATAATATGGGCAACCCCTGTACTATTTGATGGTGGTGTTCTAAATCCAATACAAAAGCTTTTGTGTGCGTCATCATTTGGGATAATGAGTAATTTCGCTTTTGTTTTTTCATGTATATAAATATCAGCTTCGCTGTCTATTTCTTTAATATATTGTTGTTCTTGTAATGTATAACCTTTTACTGGATAAGCCACAGCTTCCCCTCCTATTTCATTTTATTATTTTAATCATTAGTACAATTATAATCTTTGACCTTATTTTTGTCTACTTAACAAATACCTCCTTTATTCTAGTCCTTTTTCTTTGCCGTCTATTTAACTGTTTGCTACCGTATTTATTATTAACGTGCACTATGCCTTAAATTATATTTATTCATATTACAAGGATTTAAGACGCAATTTGTACAAGAAGCTCCTTAAAATAGCACTGTATTTTATAATTAGTATGCCTATGTAAGCAAAAAAAAATAACACTATAAATAGTGTTATTTCAGGCTGTAGACAATTAACTTTTCCATAGTATTTTACTAGTCTAGAAATAGAAAACAGAGGTAAAAATGGACCTAAACTGCTCTTTTTACCCCTATTTTAATAGATTTTCTTGAATAATCCTCACTTAATTTGTGAGTTTATTTTGGGAAAATTCATTTGTCAACAATCTGATAACACTATAAATAGTGTTATTTAATCCTGCTGCTCATTAATTTGATTAGCCATCTGTTTAAGTTCTTGGCGATTATCATATAGATTTCTTAAAGTTCCTGTGATATCATATTCAAAGTTCTGCATATCTTGATGCACAGACTCAAGTGCTTCCTTAAGCTGTTTTTCTGCACTTTTAAAAAGGTCTTCTGCATAATCTACAGCTCCCATATGAATCTGTCTCGCATCTTCCTGGGCTGTCTCAATAATATTTTGTGCCTTTTCTCTTGCATACTGGGTAATTTCATGCTGATCAATTAAACTGGCTAATTTTTCATTAGCCTCCTCTAGAATAAGACGTGCCTCATTTTGTGCATCACCTAAAATCTTATTGCGCTCCTCAAGAATACGCTCTGATTGATAAACCTCAGTTGGGAGCTTTAATCTAATGTCATTTATAATCTCAAGTACTTGCTGCTTATCTACAGAAATCTTACCTGAAAGAAATCCTGTCTTTCCATCTTCTATTAATTCATCAAGCTGATCTAATAACATGACGATTTCGCCGCATCTTGCATTTTCCACTTTAATTACCCCTTATCCCATTTATTTTTTAACTGTTCTTCGACGTAAGTTGGTACAATTCCATGAGGGAGTCTCTTATATAAAGAAAGTTCTCTCACACTACTTGAACTCACACACTGATGTTCAGGTGCAGTCATTAAAAAAATGGTTTCTACGCTTGGCATTAACTTTTTATTTATCTGTGCTAGCTGCATTTCTGCTGCTAAGTCTGCACCATTACGTAGGCCTCTAATAATTAAGTTGGTATTTTTCTGCATGGCATAGTCTACAAGCAGACCTGAGAAACTATCTATCTCTACATTATTTAAATGACTTGTCACAGCACTTAACATTTCTTTTCTCTCATCTACCGAAAATAAACCATTTCCTTTTTGATAGTTGTATAATACAGCCACAATTAAGTGATCTACTTGAGTAGCTGCACGTTCTATAATATCTAAATGACCACAAGTAACTGGGTCAAAACTACCTGGATAAATTCCTACCTTCACTGTTTTATCCTCTCTTTAAAAAGCTCAGCACAGTTGTGCGATAATTCTTTTCTTTCCATAATACCAAATCTTGAGGGTATTTTACAATACTATTTGTACCACCTTCTAAAATAATATATCCCTCTTCACTTAACAAATCACAATCCACGATATTTTGAAGTACATCGCCAATTGTTTCTAATGCATAAGGTGGGTCCATAAAAATAATATCAAACTTTTGACCTTTAAGCTGATTAATAGCTGCATTTACATCACAGGCATAAATTTTAGCTTCATTTATAAGTCTTGTCTTTTCCAAATTTTCACGAATACATTTTAAAGCTTTTTCATCTCTTTCTACAAGTACAGCCATTTCAGCACCACGACTAAGGCTTTCAATGGCCATAGCACCACTCCCACTAAATAAGTCTAAGAAACGACACTGTGGAATATCAAAAGCAATCATATTAAAAATAGTTTCCTTAATACGATCTGTCGTAGGGCGTGTTCCCATTCCCTCCGGCGCCACTAAATTTGTTCCTCTACACTTACCACTAATTACTCTCATACATAAGCCTCCTCATTCTAGTACCCTTCATTACTTACTAATACTCATTTATTACTTTAATTTTTCATTTTTAATTGCTTTCTACTTTATATTTTTCACTGCTTTTTCAAGGCTTCTATAGTGCATTATGCAGCGACTCTTGATTCAATCGCTCCTTCATTTCATCTAATAGCTGATTATTTTCTGAAAGGCTTAAAGATGGATCCATATCCAAAAGTAATTTCACACACTTCTGAACTTCTTTTAAGACCTTAGCATCTGTATAAAGGTTAGCAATTTTCATTTCTGGCAACCCATGCTGTTTTGTCCCAAAGAATTCACCAGGTCCACGTAGCTTAAGGTCTGTTTCAGCAATCACAAAGCCATCTGTACTTTCTTCCATAATCTGAAGACGTTTCTTTGTTACCTTACTTTTTGAATCACTTACTAAGATACAGTAAGACTGATGTTTTCCGCGTCCTACACGTCCTCTTAACTGGTGAAGCTGTGCTAGTCCAAAACGCTCTGCATTTTCAATTACAATAATTGTGGCATTGGGTACATTAACCCCTACCTCTACAACTGTAGTTGAAACCAGTATTTTAATCTCACCACTTGCAAACTGATTCATAATCGCATTCTTTTCTTTAGGTTTCATTTTCCCATGTAAATAACCCATCGGAATATTGGGGAACTCTTCTGCTTGCAGCTGCGCCGTATATTCAATAACATTTTTAAGTTCACTCATCTGTTCATTTTCTTCTACCATTGGACAAATAATATAACATTGTCTGCCTTCATGAATATGCTTTTCAATAAAACGATAAATTCTCTGATGGTAATTAGAATCCACTGCATTCGTCTTGATAGGCTGACGTCCTGGTGGCAATTCATCAATAATAGAAATATCCATATCCCCATATAAAATAAGTGCTAATGTTCTTGGAATCGGCGTTGCTGTCATAACCATAACGTCTGGCACTGTCCCTTTTTCAGTCAGTTTAAGACGCTGTCTTACACCAAATCGGTGCTGCTCATCTGTAATTACAAGTCCTAAATTAGGCATCTCTACAGGATCTTCTATTAAAGCATGCGTTCCTACTAACACATGAAGTTCTCCTGCTTTAGCACGCGCAATTAACTCTCTCTTTTGCTTAGCAGTTGTAGAACCTGTAATAAGCCCAACCTCTATGCCAAAAGGTGCCATAATCTCCTTTAAGAATTCATAATGCTGCACAACAAGAACTTCTGTAGGTGCCATAAGCGCCCCTTGATACCCATCCTTTACTGCAATAAACAAAGAAATAGCTGCAATAACTGTCTTACCTGAACCTACATCACCTTGTATCAGGCGGTTCATTGCATAAGGACTTTTCATATCTCCCACAATTTCTCGCATGACACGCTTTTGCGCACCTGTCAATTCAAAAGGTAAAGTCTCCATAAAGGCACTTAACTCACCAGTAATCTTATGGGATACACCTAATAATTTTTTAGCAAAATCTGCCTTTAATTGATATAAAGAAAGTTGCAACATAAAAAGCTCTTCGAATACAAGTCTTTTACGTGCTGCAAAGAAACTTTCTGAATTGCTTGGGAAGTGTATTTGGTGAATTGCTTCTGCCTTTGAAACTAAATCATATTGCCTACGAATATTTTCAGGAATTGGATCAACAATCTCCTCCTCCACAGCTTCTAAGCTCTGTAAAATTAGGCTACGAATAACCTTTTGAGAAAGCTTCTGTGTAGCTGCATAAATAGGTGTAATTTTAGCCACTTCACCTATTTTACTCGGATCCGCTACCTTCTGATATTCTGGAGAATCCATCTCCACCTTTCCATATTGTCTTTTGATTTTGCCATACATTAAATAACGTTCTCCTACGGAGAAATTATTTTTCATATAAGCTTGTCCATAGAATGTAACAAAAATACTTCCTGTGGCATCCTTAACACGGAAAGTTACTAAAATATGATTGCCCTTACGTGTTACTTGAGGCGTTGAAGCCACTACAACCAATATATTGATAGGTGTATCAAGTTCCATTTCTGCAAGGGGTGTGATTTTACGCCTATCTTCATATTCTCTTGGATAATGCTCTATCATGTTTTGTAGTGTAAAAATGCCGAGCTTATTAAGTTTACGCCCAACTTGTTCTCCTACACCCTTTAAATTGCTAATTGAATCTTTTAAATGCATACGCCACCTCCTCACTAATTTTTATCTATCAAAATAAATTTTATAACTCACTAAAAAAGCCATTACACTAAAGTTTAGTGTAACAGCTCTTTTACAAGTTATTCTTATTCTGCAGAAATCATGAAGTAGTAAACTGGTTGACCACCTGAATAAAGTTCTACGTCAGCATCTTCGAAAAGTGCCTCTGCCTCTTGTTTAAACTCTTCTGCTACCTCTTCTGTAATGTCTTCGCCATAGTAAATTGTAATAACTTCAGCATCTTCTTTCATTGTTTTTAAAAGATCCTTGAAAGTTTCTTTTAAATCTTTTTTATGCACAAGGATTTTACCTTCAAGCATACCTAAGTATTCCCCTTCGACAATACTTTCACCATCTAAAGAAGTATCTCTTACTGCAATTGTAATTTGAGCTGTTTGAACTTCTTTGATTGCATCTTGCATAGCTTCTAATACTTCATCAATATTTTCATTTCCATCTTGAGCAATCATTGCTGAAATACCTTGTGGAATAGTTGTTGTTGCCACAACTTGAACATTAATATTTTCTTCAATAGCAGCTGCTTGTTGTGCTGCTAAAATAATATTTTTATTATTTGGAAGTACAACAACATTTTTTGCATGACAGTTTTTAACTGCTTCTAAAATATCTTCTGTACTTGGATTCATTGTTTGACCACCTGTAATAACCTGATCTACACCAAGGCTAGACATAATTTCTGCAATGCCTTCACCTGCTGCTACAGATACAAATCCGATTTCTTTTTGTGGTACTTCTTGTTTTGATGCTTCTTCTTCATTGAAGATTGAAGAATGCTGCTCACGCATATTCTCGATTTTTAAGTTATGAAGTGCTCCGAATTCTAAAGCTTTTTGAAGTGCAAGCCCTGGATTATCTGTATGCACATGCACTTTTACATATTCTTCATCAGATACAACTACAATACTATCCCCAATGCTTTCAAGATATGCTTTAAAGTCAGATTCTACATAATTAGCACCTGGATTTTTAGTTGCAATAAACTCTGTACAATAGCCAAAAGTAATATCTTCTGTATTGAAGTTTTTAAGCGCACTAAAAGCTTCATTTGGTTTTGTTCTAACTGGTGCTTTGATTTCTATTTGAAGATCTTCGCTGATAACGCGTGCACCACCTTCTAAAATACAAAGCAACCCTTGTCCACCGGCATCTACTACACCAGCTTCTTTTAATACTGGCAGCATCTCTGGTGTTTTATGAAGTGTCTCATAACCATGCGCAAGTACTTTTTCAATAAAGACTTGGAGATCTGTTGTCTCAAGACTTACTTCTAAAGCTTTTGTTGCTACTTCTCTAGCTACTGTTAAAATAGTTCCTTCTTTTGGTTTCATAACTGCTTTATAAGCAGTATCTACACCTTTTTGGAAGGCATTTGCAAGGACTACTGTATCTACGATTTCACCTGCTTGCGTTGCCTCTGTGATTCCTTTTGAAAAACCACGGATAAGTTGTGAAAGGATAACACCCGAATTTCCACGTGCACCTCTTAATGAACCTGTCGCTGCTGCTTTAGCTACTGCTATCATATCATTACCATCTACAGCCTCTACCTCTTTAGCTGCTGCAAGAATTGTAAGTGACATATTTGTACCTGTATCACCATCTGGTACAGGGAATACGTTCATTTCATTGACCATTTGTTTTTTTTCATCTAAGAGCTGTGCACCTGCAATAAACATGGCCTGAAGCTTACTGGCTTCTATCTTTTCATATTTCACTTTATTTACCTCCTCAAACCCAAAGGTTCTCTTCTACCGAATTTACTCTTTATCTACTCTAACGCCTTCGATAAATACTTTTATACTTTCTACTTCAATGCCTAATGCATCTTTTACTTTATATTTGACTGTACTCATAAGGTTATCAGCCACTGCTGAAATCTTTGTACCATATTCTACGATAATATGAAAATCAATATTTGCTTTATTTTCATTTAAACGTACAGCAATCCCACGAGATAAATTCTCCCCTTTTAAAAGATGTACAAATCCATCTTTTACATTACGAGACGCCATACCTACTATACCATAACATTCCATTGCTGTCATTCCACTAATTTGTGCAATAACTTCTTCATTTATAATAATATTACCATATTCATTTGAAAATTTACTTGGCATATTTATAAACCTCCTAATCTGGCTTTATGCTGTCATATTAAAATTTTTAATAATATTATATCATAACTTGTATATGGATGAAAGGCTTTCTCACTTTTCCTTACCTTAATTTGGTTTTTTAAAAATAATCCTCAAACACTACTTGAATTCTACAATATTATCTGTTACAATAAATCGTGTTATGTCACGGATTAATACAAGGAGGTGTTCAAAATGGCAAAATGCGAAATCTGTTCAAAAGACGTACATTTCGGTATCAAAGTTAGCCACTCTCATAGAAGATCTAACAAAATGTGGAAATCTAACGTAAGAAAAGTTAGAGTTAACCAAAACGGAGCTGTTAAAACAATGAACGTATGTACTCGTTGTTTACGTTCTAACTTAGTATCACGTGCTTAATTTGATAATAAGTTAATATTTCATAAAAATTGGACATCCTTTATGGATGTCCTTTTTTATTATACCCAATTTAATCTTTTTTATACATAAATTGAGTCTAGACCTTAATGTTAAGCTCTAGACTCAATTTATTTTTATCATATATCTTAATCACTTGCTAAAATGATTAGTAATAAGCCTTTTTTTATTTTTATAGATGCCTTGCTACTAATCATATAATTACTTACACCAATTGGACTTCCTGCTGGCAAGATGCCATCTATTAAACTATAAGCTAGTCCTGTCGTATACACACCTTCTACCTTTTCGCTAAAAGGAAGTAAACTCACAAGCTGACCTTCTTTTCCTTTAAGCTCAATTTCATCTTCTATTAAGCAAACTGTATTTTGGTCATTCATAAGTGTAGCTTTTACCCCTTGCTTTAATGCACTATATAATAGATGTACATTTCCCAGGGTATGATCTAGGCGAGAGCCTATTCCTCCCCATATCACAACTTCCGTTGCACCCTTTTCTATAGCATAACGAAGGGCAAGCTCAGTATCTGTTTCATCCTTATGACTCGAGAACTGCTCCATAGGTACGCCTAAATCCTCGAAATACAAAAGATCTATAGGATTTGTGCTATCAAAGTCTCCTACAATAAGGTGAGGGATTAAGTTTAGTTTACGGCAATGCTTCATACCCCCATCCGCACAAATAATATAGTCATATGTATCCCAATTGTTACAAAAACTATAATCGCCATAGGCGCCATTTGTTAGAATTAAAGTCTTCATGCACTATGCCTCGTATTTTTCAAATATTTTCATAAAGGCAGCTGCATTGCCTTCTGCATCTTTGCCATCATAAACTGATGAACCAGCTACGAGCAGATTAGCGCCTGCATCAATAATACTTTCTACATTGGCAAGTGTTACGCCGCCATCTACCTCAATCAGTATTTCTCTATCTTTTGTCATTTCTTTTACTTGTTTAAGCTTTTCTAAAGTATATGGAATGAACTTTTGTCCTCCAAAGCCTGGATTAACTGACATAATAAGGACAAGATCTAAGTCCTCAATAATAGGTTCTAAAAGGCTTACAGGTGTGCCAGGATTAAGTGCTACCCCTGCTTTCATACCTAATTCATGTATACGCTGAATTGTACGGTGTACATGTTTAGTTGCCTCTAAGTGTACTGTTACATAATCAGCTCCTGCTGCTGCAAAGTCAGCTAAATATCTATCAGGCTCCTCAATCATAAGATGCACATCCATAACACCCGTAATGTGCTTACGAAGGCTTTTAGCAATAGGTGCACCTAATGTAATGTTTGGTACAAACTGTCCATCCATTACATCCACATGAATATACGCCGCGCCACCTTTTTGTACTGTTTCAATTTCTCTTTGTAAATTAGCAAAATCTGCTGCTAATATTGAAGGACTTAAATGTATCATTTCCCTACCATCTCCTTGTATCTTTTAGCTGTTTATAATAAGTCATATAACTGTTATAACGTTCCTCAGAAATTTCACCTTCTTCAACTGCAGCTTTCACACTGCAACCTGGTTCATGTGTATGGGTACATCCTGAGAACTTACAAGTTCCCTCATAAGGCTCAAATTCAATAAAATAATGTCTTAAATCTTCTGCCGCAATACCATCTAATTGCAAAGATGTAAAACCTGGTGTATCAAGCACAAATCCACCTACTGTAAGTGGCATAAGCTCTACATGTCTTGTAGTATGTTTTCCACGTTTAATCTTCTCACTTACTTCACCTGTTTCCAAGGTAAAGCCTTCTTCAATGGTATTTAATAATGTTGATTTACCCACCCCAGAAGGTCCTGCAAATACAGTGGTCTTATCTTGAAGTTTTGGCATTAAAATATCTGTATTGAGCTTTTTCTTAGCCGATAAACAAATCACCTCATACCCTACTTTTGTATAGCGGTCAACAATGTACTGATAACTTTCTTTGTTACCTTCATCTATTTTGTTAAGTACTATATAAGGCTTGATGTGTTCTCGTTCAATATGAATTAAAAAGCGATCTAATAAATCTAAGTGAATTTGTGGGTAAGTTACGGAAAACACAACCATTGCCTGATCCACATTTGAAACAGGTGGTCTTATAAGACTATTTGTTCGTGGTAAAATTTCCTCAATTGTTCCTTCCAAGAAGCGATCTGTAGAGTTTTCTTCTTGTTTTAAACTAATCATTACCCTATCACCTATAAGAGGTGTCATATTTTCTTTTCTAAATTTTCCTCTTGCTTTACATTCATAAATGGTCTTGTTAGCTTCTACATAGTAGAAGCCAGCAATTCCTTTAATAATAGTACCCTGTACCATATCATTCTCCTTAATTAAAAATTGATGTTATCCGTGTATGCTGGACTAGTCATATCATCGATATAAACTTCTAATCTACCTGTGCCATGTCCTGTAAGTGTTACAGGTATTGGGAAGTCACCCGCACTCATCTCACCATCTACTACATAAGATGAATTGCCATCTTGAGATGTAAATTTAGCAAGTACACGATAACTCTCTTTACCTTCCATGCCACCTGGTAATGTAATGCCATAAGATATGCTTGTTTCTGTTACTGGTGTTTCTTCAGCTGGTGGTGTATTCGTCTCACCATTGTCAATTGATGGTGTAGGCGTCTGTTCTGGCTCTGGTTCTTTTCCTTTACTGATAACAACAGATATACTTGTACCCTCTTCAACTTCTGAATAAGGTTCAATACTTTGACTAATAATCAGTCCTTCATCTACCTTATCACTATATTCTTCAGATGACTTAGTCACATAAAGCTTGCTGCTTTGTGCTGCTTCTTGTGCTTTATCATATGTTAATTGGACAAAGTTTGGTACTCTTGTTGTTTTTACACTTGAACCAATACTGTATGTTAAAACAACAGTACTACCTTCTTCAACCTCAGTACCTTCATCAATGCTTTGACGAATAATATAATCTTTTTCTACACTATCACTTTCTTCAGGTTCAAAGCGCACTTTAAGATTCATCGCTTTTAATGTGGATTCTGCCACATCACGGCTTAAGCCTTCTACAGAAGGTAACTTCACCATCTTTGTTTCATCTGCGACAGGTGTCTCAGTGGCTTCACTACCTTCTGCTGCTACTTTTACAATGACCGTACTGCGTTTTTTAACCTGTGCATTTTCACCTGGATTTTGTTCGAAAATAATTCCAGGTGCAGCCTCATCTGTCACTTCTTCTTGTACTTCAATTTTAAGTTTTACACTTTTTAAGGTATTTGTAGCTGCTTCTACTGTGCGTCCTTTAACATTAGGTACTGTCACCATATTATTGCTACTTGAAAACGGATTCCATAAAGTAATCGCTAAAATAATCACTACCAGTACAGATAATGTTGCAAGAACTCCTCCGATACTTACAAGTATTTTATATAAATTAGAGACTTCGCCTTCCTCTTCTTCCTCTTTAAAGGTCTGTTTCACCACATCCCCATCTTCATAAATACTGGTTTCATCCACCTCAGCTTTTGATGGTGCTACTGGCATTACTGGTACAACTGGCTTTTCAGATTTTGAAACGAATTCTTCTTGTTCTTTTGCATTACTACGAATAAAAGCAGTTTCTTCTGGTGAAAGTAAGATTGTTTCATCTGAAAAAGTATTTAATTTTACCATGTAACTTGGATCTACAAGTACACGATTCATATCACCTAACATTTCATCTGCATTTTGATAACGTGCATCTTGACGTTTATCCGTTGCTTTTAAAATAATTCCCTCTAGCCCTGGTAAAATACTTGGATTAAATAAAGATGGCTTTGGCATTTCTTCATTAATGTGCTTTAAGGCTATGGAAATATGAGAATCTGCTTCAAAAGGTAATCTTTTTGTTGCCAGTTCAAAAAGAACAATCCCACAAGAATATAAATCACTTGTTTCGTTTACATATTTCCCCTTTGCTTGTTCTGGTGAAAAATAATGTACTGAGCCAATTGCATTATTATTTGCCACAATCGTTGAAGAATCCACTGCTTTAGCAATCCCAAAATCTGTTACCTTTAATACATGATCATTGGTAATTAAAATATTTTGAGGTTTAATATCTCGGTGGATTATCTTTTTGCTATGGGCATGCTTCAGTGCACTTACAATCTGAATCCCTAGTTCTAAAACCTTTTTAGACGAAAAAGGTCCTTCCTCAGCAATAAGTTCCTTTAACGTCTTTCCTTCAATATATTCCATAACAATATAATGAACATCCCTATCACTACCTACATCATAGATTCCTACAATATTAGGGTGTGAGAGGCTAGCCGCAGCAAGGGCTTCTTTCCTAAACTTTGCAACGAATTCATCATCCTTTACAAATTCTTCTCTTAGCTCCTTAATAGCTACATATCGCTGCAATCTATTATCTTTTGCCTTATAGACAATAGACATGCCGCCTGCGCCTATTTTTTCTATAACTTCATAACGCTCTCCTAAGAGAACTCCTGGCATTAGCATTCTTTATTCACCTCGTATTTCTTTGCAATGATAACTGCTATATTATCGATTCCGCCTTTTGTATTCGCTGTGTCAATCAGCTTATTTACAATGTTTTCTATGTCAGTTTCTTCAAGTATAATCTGATGTACTTCTTCATCACTGAGCATGACAGTGAGTCCATCGGAACAAAGTAAAACGTATTCTACCTTATTGATATCATACATCAAAGTATCTACCTTTACCTTTGCATATGTACCAACAGCCCGGGTTATAATGTGTCTTTGTGGATGTTCTTTAATCTCATTTTGTGAAATATACCCTTGTTCCAACATTTCTTGTACCAGAGAATGGTCTGTTGTAGCCTGATAAATTTGCGCATGATTTACTAAATAAAGTCTCGTATCACCTACATGGGCAAGATATAAAATATCATCGATTACTGTCGCCACTGTGAAAGTGGTACCCATTCCTGCATACTCCTCTTTTTCTTTTGCCTTCTCATAAACTGTATGATTGGCATGTCGAATGCCCATTTTCAAAAGAATTGCTACATCTTCTCTTGTTTTTACACCAGTTTGACCATGCGTTCTAATATAGTCACAAAAAGCCTCAATAGCTAGACTACTTGCAGTGCCACCTGCTTTATGACCACCCATCCCATCTGCTACGATATACAAATTTGGTAAAATACCTATAGGTGTATTTGAAACAAAGATACTATCTTCGTTTCTACTCCTCTTTCTACCAATGTCTACTCTGCCAATAGCGTGCATGCTATTCACCTCGCTCTTTCATATATCTACGTCTAAGTTGACCACATGCTGCATCGATATCTGCACCTAATGTTCTACGAAGTGTAGTAGGTACATGATAGCTTTCTAGTATGCGAATAAAGTTCTCAATACTTGACGTCTTACTACTTTCAAAACTTCTTTCTTCAATTTTATTAACAGGAATTAAGTTGACATGACAAAGCATGCCTTTTAGAAGTTTTCCTAAGCTTCTAGCATCTTCTTCTTTGTCATTCTCACCATGAATAAGGGCATATTCAAAAGTAACACGTCGCCCAGTTTTATCAATATAATACTGACAAGCCTCTAATACTTCTTCAATTGTATAACGATAAGCAACTGGCATAATTTGTTTACGCTTCTCATCTGTTGTGGCATGTAAAGATAAAGCCAAGTTAATCTGCATTCCTTTGTCTGCAAGTTCCTTAATCTGAGGCACAAGTCCACATGTTGAGACTGTAATATGACGTTGTCCAATATTTTGACCCATTTCATGATTAATAAGTGTTAAAAAGCGTTCTGTAATTTCAAGATATTCAAGAGGTTCACCGCTTCCCATAATAACAATATTCGAAATACGTTCACCGATATCTTGCTGAATGGCATAGATTTGCCCTACCATTTCACCCGGTGTAAGTGGTCTTACAAGTCCCTCTAAAGTAGAAGCACAGAATTTACATCCCATACGACATCCTACTTGTGAAGAAATACATACCGAATTTCCATGTTTATAACGCATTAAAACACTTTCTATTATATGTGAATCTGGTAGCTCAAACAAGTATTTTATAGTCCCATCTAACTTTGAATGCAATGATTCTACAATACGTAATGGCACTAATGGATAATCTTCATTTAACTTTGTTCTTAAACTAAGTGGTAAATTCTTCATTTCATCATAGCTATTTGCCATTTTTTTATGAAGCCATTCAAAAAGCTGTTTTGCTCTAAACTTACTTTCCCCATAGCTTAAAATAAGTTCTTCTAATTCCTTTAGGTCTTTGCTTCTAATGTCTTTCATCATCTAAATACTCCTCTTTTTTAACCCCGCAATAAAGAATCCATCTGTTCCTGCAAGCTGTGGTAAGATTTGAATCATGCTTCCTTGTCTCACTTCTTTTTGAAGTTTGTTAGGTATAGTATCTACGATTTCATTTAATTCTAAACCAAGCTCCTTTGTCATGAAGTCTACCATTTCTTCGTTTTCTACTTTTGAAATCGTACATGTACTATAGACAAGTGTGCCTTCTGGTTTTAAATATTTTACCGCTTGTGTTAATATAGCACGCTGGATTTGTGCAATATCTTCAATGTCTGTCATTTCTTTATTGTAACGGATATCCGGTTTACGTTTCATAATACCAAGACCTGAACAAGGTGCATCGACTAAAACTCTATCAAATTTGCCAATAAAGTCTTCATTACATACTGTCCCATCTTGAAGTGTTGGTTTAATAATTGTAGCCCCCATACGCTCCGCATTTTTTGCAATAAGCTCTAATTTATGAGGGTGAATATCGCAGCTGATAATCTCACCTTCATTTTTCATAAGCTCTGCCATATGAATAGATTTTCCACCTGGCGCACTACATAAATCTAAAATACGTTCTCCGCTTTGTGGTGCAATTACTTTCCCTACTAGCATAGCACTTTCATCTTGTACAGTCCATAAGCCTTTCTTAAAAGATGACATATTTTGAATGTTATCTACATTTTTAAGATACATAGCTTCTTCTAAAAACTCACCCGGAAGTACTGTTACTCCTTCTTCTTGAAGGCATTTTACAACTTCCTCTTTAGATGCTTTTAAAGTATTTACACGAATGCATACCTGCGCACGTTCATTAAGGGCCTTACAAATCCCTTCTACTTTTTCTGCATCGTAAGCTTTAAGCCATGTTGCAATCATCCACTCTGGAAGTGAATACATCACACTGAAATAATGAAGTGGTTCTTTTTCTTTTGATGGATACTTAATGTTTGCTCTTTCACGATCGATTGTTCGAAGTACACCATTTACAAAGCCTGAAAGCGCCATAAACTTTCTTTTCTTAGCAATTTTTACAGCTTCATTAATAACAGCTGATGCTGGTACCTTATCAAGATGCATGAGCTGATAAACACTCATACGAAAAATCTGTCTAATCAGTGGTTTCATCTTGCGTACTGGTGTTTTTGAAAACTGGTCAATAATATAATCGAGTTGAATCTGATATTTAAGCGTTCCATAAACCACTTCTGTCATAAAACCTTTATCTGGTCCTTGTACATCTTTTAATTCATTTTTTAAAGCAAGTTGTGCATAGCTTTTGTCACGTTCTATTTCAAGGAGCAAGTTTACAATTTGCTCACGTATATTTTTAGTCATAAAAAATTCCTCTCTTACAGATTAAAAGACGCTAAAACAGCGTCTTTTAATCTTTCTTTCTATTACTAGTCATTGTTTCTACTACTAATCATTATTAATCTTAAAAGTGATAAGACTGATGCCATAGCTGCTGCCACATAAGTAAGAGCTGCAGCATCTAATACTTTCTTCGCACCAACAAGTTCATCTGCTGACATAATGCCACTTGCTTCAAGACTTTGAAGTGCACGCTTAGAAGCATTAAACTCTACTGGAAGTGTAACGATAGCAAAAAGTGTAGTTATGGCAAATAAAAGAATACCAATTCCTACTAAAGGTTTTACGCCACCAAGTAATAAACCCACCATTACAAGTGGCACAGAAAGCTGACTTGCAAAGTTTGTCACTGGATAAATGGCATGTCTAAATCTTAAAAAGGCATAATCATTGGCATCCTGAATAGCATGCCCAACTTCATGAGCTGCTACCCCTAAAGCTGCAATAGATGTTTCTCCATAAACAGTTTGTGAAAGGGCAAGTTCTTTATTGATTGGATCATAAAAGTCTGTCATTGAGCCACGTACCGGTTTAATAGGAATAGAGATGTTATTAATGGCAAGGATGCGTCTTGCTGCTTCTTCTCCTGTGTATCCTGATAAGCTTCTTACTTTAGAATATTTCGCAAAAGTTGATTGTACCTTCATACTTGCATATAAAGGGATAATAAGCATAGCAATTGTAATTAAAATGTACATACCATTACTAGAGCCATAATAATACGGATAACCTAACATCCTCTTCACTCCTTATACTATATGCCAAGCACTGTATCGCTTTCAAGGGTATTTCCCTTAATATACTCAGATACTAGCATACGTTTTTTATTCGGCATTTGAATTTCAAGAATACGTAAGCAACTTGTTCCTGTTTGAACAATCATTCCATCCTTATCAACACGTACAATTGTACCTGGCTTCTTATCGGTTGTTTCAGAAATAGGCTCAGCTTGCCATACCTTCATTACATTTCCTTTATAAGAAGTATAACCTGCTGGCCATGGATTTAGACCACGAATCTTTGCATCAATTTTAGATGCTGCTTCTTGCCATTTGATTTCACCTAAGCTCTTATCAATCATGCTTGCATAGGTTGCTTTAGCATCATCTTGTTTTTCACGTTCTTTACCACCAGCTTCGATAAGTGGCAAAGCATCAATAAGTGCTGTCGCTCCTACAATTTTCATCTTATCGTGTAAGCTTGCATAAGTGTCATCTTTTTCAATTGGCATTTCACGTTTAAGAAGCATATCTCCTGTGTCCATACCTTTATCCATATACATAATGGTCACACCTGTTATAGGCTCTTCATCCATAATTGCCCACTGAATAGGTGCAGCCCCTCTGTATTTAGGTAAAAGTGAACCATGGATATTAATACAACCATATTTAGGAATATTTAAGATTGTTTCAGGAAGGATCTGTCCAAATGCTACTACTACTATAATATCTGGGTTTAAAGATAATATGTGGTTATAAAACTCCTCATCCCCTCTAATTTTAACAGGTTGAAGCACTGGTAAATCATGCTTAAGCGCCACTTCTTTAACGGGTGTCACTGTTAAGCTTTTTCCTCTACCTTTTGGTTTATCTGGCTGTGTTACAACAGCACTAATATGATGTCCTTCTGCAATCAATGTTTCAAGTGTTGGTACTGCGAAATCTGGTGTACCCATAAATACTACGTTCATTTAAAAAGCCTCCTTTTATTCGATTAATTAACTTCGAATAAATCACCTTCTACTAAATCAATAAATAATTTACCATTAAGATGATCATTTTCATGAAGCATTGCACGTGCCATAAGCTCTGTACCATCAATCTCAAAAGCATTGCCGTGACGGTCAAATGCACGTAATTTTGCATAATTTGGTCTTCTTACACTACCGTATGTCTTTGGTACGCTCAGACATCCTTCCTCACCAAATTGTTCACCAGATACTTCAATGATTTCTGGGTTGATGAATTCAACTTTCCCTTCCCCAATGTCTACAATAAATACACGTTTTAAAACGCCTACTTGAGGTGCTGCAATCCCTACACCATCTGCCTCATACATTGTTTCGGCCATATCATCTAAAAGTGTCCATAAGCTTTCATCAAATACTTTTACTTCTTTTGATACTTTTCTTAAAAGCTCATCGCTTCCTGTTTCTGTTCTAATTGCTCTAATTGCCATAATAGCCTCCTTATATTCTTTCACATCACATAGATGTTTACTTATAACATTGTTAGGGGATCAATATCCCAACTAATCTTAACATTACCCACTGTTTCTCTTTGATAAAATTTATCTAGACAAAACCTCCCGTAAACTAAAAGGGAACTACGCTCTTCACCAATAATGAGAAGGCGCCATCTATAAACATCCCCTATCTTACTAATCACCGCTACACTTGGTCCTATCACACGAAATTTCATGAGTCCTCGCTCACTATAATGGCGATAATATGCCGTTACTTTATGAGCTGTTTGAATCACCTCATTTTCATTAGGCCCCGTAATGAGGAGTGAAAAAATATGTGTATAGGGTGGGTAACCCATTGTCTTACGATTTAGAAGCTCTTCTTTATAGAATAACTCCTGCTTATTATTTTTAATCACGTCCATGACCATATGTTCAGGGGTATATGTCTGAATAATGACATGTCCTTTCATACTGCCACGTCCTGCTCGTCCCATTGCCTGGGTTAAAAGCTGAAAGGTTCTTTCATTACTTCTAAAATCCTGCATATATAACGACTGGTCCGCTGACAAAATGCCTACCAGTGTCACGCCAGGGAAATCATGGCCTTTTGCAATCATTTGTGTGCCAATAAGAAGATTAAATTCTCTTCGTCTAAAGGCTTCTAGTATTTTTGCGTGACCTTCTTTACCTGTAGTCGTATCTAAATCCATACGTCCTATGCCATACTGATCAAAATGTTCTTTTAAATAAGCTTCTACCTTTTCAGTACCTGTCCCAAAGAAACGAATATACTTAGAACCACACTCAGGGCACACTTCTGGTACCTTTTCAGTCTTCCCGCAATAGTGACATTCTAACGCACCCGTTGACAAATGATAGGTCATTGATACATCACAATGACTACATTTTACCACATGTCCACAACTTCTGCAGTTAATAAATGTAGAATGTCCCCTACGATTAATAAGTAACATGACTTGACCGCCACTTTCAAGTGTCCATTGAACTGCTTCATATAAACGTCTGCTTAAAACACTGTTGTTCCCAGTGGCTAATTCTTGGCGCATATCTACAATTTCCACACTTGGCATTGTTGCACCTGCTATACGCTTTGTAAGCTTTAAAAGTTCATAGTCCCCATTTTCACTATGGTAATAACTTTCCATACTAGGGGTTGCCGTCGCTAAAAGCAGTATACCGCCTTCCATTTCCATCCGTTTTCTTCCAATATCAATGGCATGATACTTAGGTGATGTCTCTGACTTATAGGTGGCCTCATGTGCTTCATCTATTACGATAAGCCCAAGATTTTCAAGCGGCATAAAAATGGCACTACGTGGTCCGATAATAATGGATACTTCACCTTTTTTAGCGCGCATATAGAGTCTTTGACGCTCTTTTGCACCCATACGACTATGACTTAAAGCCACATTGCTTCCAAATCGCTCTCTAAAGCGACTAAGCGTCTGCTGCGTCAGTGCAATCTCAGGTACTAATACTAAGGCATTTTGCCCTCTTTCAATCACATTCTTTATAGCATGAAGAAAAACTTCTGTTTTCCCACTGCCAGTTACACCTTCAAGTAAAACAGTGTGGACTGTATGGGTATGCGATAAGCTTTCTAAATAACTTACAGCATGCGCCTGTTCTTCATTTAACGTTCTAAATGCTTCATAGCGAATAGGTTCTGCCTTATATTCTATCTTTTCTACATATTTTTCAATTATGCCATTTTGAAGCAGCGTTTTAATGGAAGACTTACTCACGCCCGCCACACTTTCTAACACTTTAAGGGGTACTTTCTGCTTTTCCCTTAAATAATCAATAATCTGCTGCTGCTTTAAAAACGTTTTCTTATGGCCATGTGCATTGCAATAGATTTTCACCTTCAAGTCATCATTTGTAAGGGTCACAACTTCCTCGTCTTCTTTCTCCATGGCGATAGGTTCCCCTTTTAGCCCAGGTGGTAAAACAACATCTATCGCTGCTGCATAACTCGTCGCATAATAGCTTACAATAAATTCTACAAGTTCTAGCTGTTTCGAAGATAGAAGCGGCTTTTCATCTATAATCTGCTTTATAGCTTTGATACGAAATTTTGTTTCTTCCCTTGTGTCGCTTAAGGCTAATACATAGCCAACTTGTAAATGATTATGAAATCCAAAAGGCACATAAACTCTTTGCCCTACTTGAATAAAAGGTATCAGGTGCGCAGGAACCTCATAGGTAAACGGTTTATCTATCTCTTCTACTGTTGCAAATTGAATAATAATCTTTGCATAACATGCCGCATCACTTGTCACTGACCTTTCACCTCTTATCTTTTATATCACATATTGAATAAGCCTGCCAACAATTGTATGGCAGACTTATTTAAGTTTTAATTAAACTTCTGTTGACGCAGTAGTCGCATCATTTTGAGCTTCTTCTGTTTCTTCTGTTTCTTCTGTTTCCTCTGGTGCATGGTATTCTTTCATTTTGATTTTACCTGCATAAATTTCATCTACTGCAATAGAAATAGGTTTTTGTTTTTTAAGTAATTCATTAAGTTCTGCTGCTTCTTTTAATTTAGCTGGGTCGATAATTTTTTCACCTGTTTTATCTGCTTCTTTTGTAGCAGCTGCTTGTTCATTAATAATATCAATGATATTTCTAGCTCTTTTAGCTGCTGCAATAACAATTGAATAACGACTTGTAAGTTTAGAGTTTCCTTCCTCATTTAACTTTGTCATAATTTGTGTATAAGATGGTTGTAACATTTTTATTCCTCCTAGTTATTAATAACTCTTTCTATATCAGCCTCGAAGCGAGAACTTCTTAGCTTTTCAGTATAAACAATATGATTAATTTGATCGATAGCATCTGCTAATGTATCGTTAATAACAATATAATCATATTCTTTATACAAAGCTAGCTCTTCTTTTGCACGTCCCATGCGTTTTGCAATGACTTCTTCTGTTTCAGTACCACGTCCGATAAGACGTTTTTCAAGCTCTGTTAAAGAAGGTGGGATAACAAAAATAAAGACAGCATCATCATAAATTTTCTTGATTTGCTGAGCACCTTGTACCTCTATTTCTAGTATAACATCTTTTCCATTTTTTACACCCTCTTCAATAGGTGCTTTTGGTGTACCATAATAATTGCCACAGAAATTCGCATGTTCTAAAAGAGCCTCTTCAGCAATCATATTTTCAAATTCAGCTACTGACTTAAAGTAATAGTGTACACCTTCTTCTTCGCCTTGTCTAGGCATACGTGTTGTGGCTGAAATGGATAACATAAATTGTTCGTTTTTAATGAGCTCTTTTACAATAGTTCCTTTACCTGAACCTGATGGTCCAGATATAACGATTTTTAATCCTTCTTTCATGTTTAACTCCTTTATTCCTTTTGGGTTTCAAGTCTTGTTGCCATAGTTTCTGGTTGCAAAGCTGACAAAATCACCTGGTCATTATCCGTAATAATCACACCTCTTGTCTTGCGCCCTTGGGTCGCATCAATAAGCCTTGCTTCTTCTTTTGCCTGTGCAACTAACCTTTTAATAGGGGCTGAATCTGCTGAAACAATCGCTACAATACGCCTCGTTGCTACAATATTTCCATATCCTATATTAATAAATTGACTCATAGGCTTCACCTACTCAAGATTTTGAACTTGTTCTCTAATTTTTTCAATTTCATTTTTAAGTTCTACTACATTTCTTGTAATTTCATAGTCATTGGCCTTAGAACCCATTGTGTTGACTTCTCGGTTCATCTCTTGCATTAAGAAATCTAATTTACGCCCTACAACGCCTCCCTCATTTAAAATCATACGTAGCTGAGCCGTATGACTTTTAAAACGGGTGATTTCTTCATCAATTGCACATTTGTCTGCAAAAAGTGCTACTTCCATAGCCAGTCTGCTTTGGTCCACACTACTGCCTTCTTCTAAAAGCATCGCGAGTCTATTTTCAAGCTTAGTTTTATAGTTTAAGACAACTTGTGGACTTTGCATCTCAATGCATGCTAAATGTTTTTCTAAAAGTACTGTTTTATTTAAAATATCTGCTTTTAAAGCTTCACCTTCTTTAAGGCGCATACCTAAGAGATCTTTTAGCGCACCTTCTGTGCATCTTAATACTGTACTTTCGATACTTTCTAGGTCACCTGCTTTTTTCTGGATACTCATGATATCATTAATATTCATAAGGTCTTTAAGGGTCAGATTATCTTCTAGCTTCAAAGTATCTCCGAGTTTTCTTAAGCCTTCTATAAACTCTGTTGCAAGTGCCTCATTGACAATGACTTCTAAGTCTTCTTTTGCCATGCTGACATAGCTGATATTGACCTCTATTTTACCCCTTGTCAAACTTGTTTTTAGAAGACTTCTAATCTTATCTTCTATCACACTTAAAGTTTTAGGTAATCTAATATTTAAATCACAGTAACGATGATTAATAGCATTCATCTCTACAATGACTTTTCTTTCATGTTCTTCTATTTCGCATCTACCATAACCGGTCATACTATAAATCATGTTTTTCCCTACTTCCTTCTTTATTTCCAAAGGGATTTTTCCAATAAGGCATACTTGTTGTAGACTTTTGTATTATATTATAACACACCTTCCTTTTATTTTCAAAAAAATTATGCTATACTTTCACCATAATTAAAGGAGGACACAAATTATGGCATTTGACGGCATTGTTCTTGCCACCTTAGTGCAAGAACTTAAAGACACCCTCGTAGGTGGACGAATCGATAAAATTTATCAAATTGAAAAAGATGAACTCTTACTTTCTGTGCGTAATAACAGTAGTGCCTATAAATTACTTTTAACAGCTAATAGCAGCTATCCAAGACTTCACCTTTCAACACTTTCCAAAAACAATGAACTTCAGCCCCCTATGTTTTGCATGATGCTCCGTAAGCATCTAGGGGGTGGACGTATATTAGATATCGTTCAGCCAGACTTTGAACGTATCGTAGAACTTCATATTGAAGCTACTAACGAACTGGGAGATAAAGAAAATAAACGTTTAATCATTGAAATCATGGGACGTCACAGCAATATTATTCTTACCAAAGCTGATGGCACTATTTTAGATAGTATCAAACATATTTCTTTGGATAAAAGTAGCGTACGTGAAGTACTCCCAAATCGTACTTATGTAAGACCTCCAAGTCAAAACAAGCGAAATCCCTTACATGAAAATGTGGCGGATTTCTTAAAGACACTTAAAGAAAAAGAGCTTCCTACTTTTAAAGCCCTTTATATGAGCTATAACGGTTTAAGTCCTGTAGTCAGTCATTCTATCTGTCTAGCTAGCGGTGTATGTGATGACAGTTTAGCAAATACTTTGAGCAATGACGATCTTATGAAACTTTATACCGTATTCCATAATCTCATGGAGAAGCTCCATACTAACAATTTTTCACCTTGCATTTATCTAGATGAGCAAGAACTTCCTATGGACTTTTATACACTGCCACTCAGCATTTATGCACCTTACAAAAAACAAAACTTTGAAACAATCAGTGAGATGCTGGAATACTACTATTTCGAGAAAAACACACGTTTTAATGTTTCTCAAAAAACAGCAGATATTAAAAAACTTGTGCATAACTTCTTAGAACGTAATGTCCGTAAAAAACAAATACAAGAAAAGGCTTTAGATGAGGCAGCTAACAAAGAGCTCTATAAAATTTATGGCGAACTTTTAACGGCTTATGCCCACAGCATTACTGAAGGCAGTGAAAGCTTTACAACTATGAATTACTATGCGGAGCCATATGAAGATATTACAATTCCACTTAACCCGCGCAAAAGTGCTATTCAAAATGCACAAGCTTACTTCAAACTTTACAATAAAGCCAAGCGTACAGAAATTGCAGCTACTGAGCAGCTTGCAATCATTGAAGAAGATATTGCTTATCTTCAATCCGTCCTTCTCTCTCTGGATTTCTTAGAAACAAAAGAAGATATCGCTGAACTTCGTGAAGAGCTTGTAGAAATGGGTTATCTCAAGAAACGTAAAGGCAATAATAAACGTAAGCAAAACAAAAAAACAGTCCCATTTCTTCAATTTAAAGCTTCTTCTGGTCAACTGATTTATGTGGGTAAAAACAATTACCAAAATGATGAACTCACTATGAAGTTTGCTAAAGCTAATGATATGTGGCTCCATATTAAAGCAGGTCCTGGCTCACACGTCATCATTAGAGCTGAAGGCCAAGAAGGTTTCTCAGATGAGACATTACTAGAAGCTGCCACGCTTGCTGCTTACTATAGTAGTGGCAAACAATCTAGCCAAGTTCCTATTGACTATACTTTAAAGAAATTTGTCAAAAAGGTACCCGGCGCAAAACCAGGTATGGTCATTTATACACAATTTAAAACATTATATGTAACACCAACTGAAAGCTTTATTAAAAAGCTCACTCTAGAAGAAAAAAAATAGAAAAATAGGTTGTTACAAAGCAATAACACTGCTTTGTAACAACCTGTTTTTCTTATTAAACTATTCTCCTCTCTCATGAGATCTTTTACTTCTTATGGACAACTTTCCTGATTTTATTTTATTATATGATTTTATTTTTTTATCTTCATTCATTTTACACATTTTTATTATAAATATATATGAAATAATAAATTTTATTAAAACATATAGAAAAATTTGATTTATATTCTTTTTTATGTTAAATTTATTATAGGAATATATTATTGTAAACAGCCTAAAAGCTTATTAAAACGTAATTTATTAAATAAGGAGAGGTGATTGAATGCAAGAAAACAAAAACTTAGAAAACATGGAACTGTTAGAAAAACTGTCTCATTTATGCGAAATGAATAATTTAATTGACCCTGAACTTTTTGCTAAATATTCTGTAAAAAGAGGTCTGAGAGATTTAGATGGTCGCGGTGTACTTGTCGGCCTCACAGAAATTGGCGAAGTTCATTCTTATATTATGGATGAAGGCGAAATCATCCCTGTTCCCGGAAGACTTAGCTACCGTGGCATCAATATTGCCGATATTACGCAAGGCTATTTACAAGATAAACGTTTTGGATTTGAAGAAACAACTTACCTTCTTCTCTTTGGCAAGTTGCCTACGGAAAAAGAACTTGCTGAATTTGAGACCCTTTTAGGTAGTTATCGCAAACTCCCTGATAACTTTGTAAACGATATGATTTTAAATGCTCCTAGTAAGGATATTATGAATTCTATTGCACGTAGTGTGCTAGCCCTCTATAGCTTTGATGAGAAAGCTGATGATATTTCACTTCCTAACGTTCTTAGGCAATGTATTTCTCTTATAGGGTGTTTTCCAACCTTAGCTGTCTATGGCTATCAAGCCCATGCCCATTATCATCAAAATCAAAGTCTCTTTATCCATCCACCACGCCCTGACCTTAGTACAGCAGAAAACATCTTATATATGTTACGACCTGATAGTAAATATACGAAATTAGAAGCAACACTTTTGGATTTAGCACTTATTTTACATGCTGAACATGGTGGCGGTAACAACTCATCTTTCACAACCCACCTTGTCACTTCATCTGGTACAGATACTTACTCTGTTATTGCTGCTGCCCTAGGTTCTTTAAAGGGACCTCGTCATGGTGGCGCTAATATTAAGGTTGTAAAGATGCTAGCAGATATGAAAGAAAAAATCAGCGATTGGTCTGATGATGCTGAAATTGAAAATTACCTAAGCTTAATTCTTAATAAGCAAGCCTTTGATAAATCTGGTCTTATCTATGGTATCGGTCATGCTGTTTATTCAATTTCTGACCCACGTGCAGCTATCTTAAAAACTTATGCAGAAAAGCTTGCTCATGAAAAAGGATTAGAGGATGAGTTTAACTTCTATGCTAAAATTGAAGAACTGGCACCAAAGGTAATTGGTAAAGTACGCAAAATGTATAAAGGCGTAAGTGCCAATGTAGACTTCTACTCAGGCTTTGTGTACTCTATGCTTAACTTACCACTTGAACTTTATACACCAATCTTTGCAATTGCCCGTATCTCCGGTTGGAGTGCTCACCGCCTTGAAGAACTCGTAAACAAAGGTAAAATTATTCGTCCAGCCTATAAGAGCGTGGCACCACTGGCGCCTTATATTCCTCTTCCACTACGTGATGATAACTTAGATACAACTGCCGAAGACGCATTATAAAAAATACAAATAACATAACATCTATATTAAAAAACCTTTAAAAATAGATTTTTACTTTCTATTTTTAAAGGTTTTTACATTTCTCATATTATTATAAATTACTTTCAATCCAACTATAAATATCTTGGTATACTTCTTTATAGTCCAAATCATTTAATATCTCATGACGACTTTCTGGATATAACTTTAATTGCGCCTTCGAAATTCCAAGCGCTTTATATGTATTATATATTTGTGTCACGCCTTTGCCATTATTGCCCACAGGATCTTTATCTCCTGACACAAAAAATATCGGTAAATCTTTTGGTATTTTATTAATATTAGACTTTTTATTGATAAATGAAAAGGTATCAAAAATTGTTTTAAATCCATTTATCGTAAATGAAAATGTACAATATGGGTCACGCATGTAGGCATCTACTGCTTTTTCATTTCGAGAAACCCAATCATTTGGCGTACGATTAGGTGCAAACTTTCTATTATAGCCCCCTAATATAACCTCATTAACAAACTTACTACGATAATCAGTCCCTTTTAAAACCTTTAATGTGGCATATACTATATTTCCCGCGGCAAGTGCAACCTTTGACTGATGTCCAGTTCCCATAATAAGTGCACCATTTATTGCTTCGCCATATGTCATTAAATAACGTCTAATCATGAAAGAACCCATGCTATGCCCTAATACAAAATAAGGTACATTGGGATACTCTTGTTTCATCTTTTTAGTGACTTCATACAAATCATCTACAACTGTTTTACTGCCATCTTCTGCGTCAAAATAACCTAATTCTGATTCACATTTCACTGTCTTTCCATGACCTAAATGGTCATTGCCAACTACTAAAATATTTTTACTTACTAAAAACTTAGCGAAATCATCATAACGCCCAATATGTTCAATCATTCCATGAGAAATCTGTAAAATCCCCTTTACTTCTTCCGGGCGCCAGACCATAGTATGCAATTTATTTTTTCCATTAGTAGATGATATATAATATGTCTCTCTTGTCATCTTCTTCCTCCGCTTAAACATGCTTCATACTTTTTAGCTTTCTACTACTTGTATACCTCCAATAATAATATTAATCATTTCTTCTAAGGCTTCCTCATAGCTTACTTGATACTCTATAAGGACTGGATTCATTAAAAATTGTTCAATTGTTGCTTGTACCATCACCTTTAATACAGGAATACAAATAGGTCTAATCTTATTTTCTGCAATACCTTGCTCAATCAGTGCAATAGTACCGTTCCAATCTGTTTCAAGACGTCTTTTGATTTCCTTATAAGCCTTTGGAAACTTTTCTTTACCTGCATATATTTTTCGCCAATCAATATGGCTATAGCGCTCTGGTAAAACAATTAAAATAGATTTAACTTTTTCTACAATGTCTAACTCTTCATCTGCTAGAATACTTGCTTCACCTGCCTTGATCATATCAAAGCAATAATCAACGGTTTCTATAAATAAAATTTCTTTATCTTTAAATACCTTATATATTGTTTTTTTACTCATAGTAAGTCGTTTTGCCAAATCATCCATTGTAAACTTTACGCCTTTTTCATTAAATTCATCAATTGTTGCTTCCATAATTCTTTCTTTTAATGTCATGTGTAAATCCCTCCATATAGACTTATTGATATAAGGAAAAACAAAATACTTCTTTATTATTTCTATTCTAGCATTATATTTATGTTAATTCAATTTATTTCACTTCTTCCATTATATAAAGCCTTGAACTGAAATCTTGAAACAATCTAATCTCTGTATCATATCCAGTACTAGCAAAACCTTGTTTTAACTTAACACCCATATAATTTAACATGCTACCAGACATGACATAGTCTTCTGTTTCTCCCTCCATCTTTACCACTTTTGCAACAATGTGATGCACAAGTGAATCTTGTTTAATATGAATAGGTGACACTGCATTAATCAAATCCCCAAAGGTTTTGAGATTATATTTTAACTGACGATTTGTAAAATGATAAGTTTTATTGTCATCTAATCCTTTGGTTTTAAACTTACCATAATAACTATTTGGCATCACTTGTGTTTGCAAATACATGCCTAGTGCTGTCTTTTGGTCCGCTGAAACACTCATCCATTTATAACATCCTTTAGTATAATCCGTATCTTCGCCATTTTGTATACGGTAATAAGTTCCAAACTGAAGTACACTGCGATATTTTTTGTAAAGTTCAATTTGTGCCCTCACTGCCTCTTTTTCTTCACTATTCAATTCTCCTATATGACATTCATAACCTAAAATACCAAAGGCCGCTACATTAAAACGTGTTTCAAGAGGCGTGCTGCGTAATGTCTGGTGATTTGGGCATCCTGATACATGTGCGCCTATAACAGACATAGGATAACCATAGCTATACCCCGTTTGAATCTTCGCCCTACAAACTCCATCTGTATTATCACTTGCCCATATTTGCGGCATATAACAAAGCATACCTAGGTCAAAGCGATTGCCCCCAGCTGCACAACCTTCAAATAAGATATGTGGAAATCTTTGTGTTAGCGCCTCTAATATATGGTAAAGCCCTACTGCATAACGATGACAAAATTCTCCTTGCTGATTCGGTCCTAAACTGGCTGAATAATAATCCGAAAAAATACGATTCATATCCCACTTCACATAAGTAATATTGGCGCTTTCAAATACTTTAGACATCGATGTAATAATATACTCTTGCACTACCTCTTGTGTTAAATCTAAAAGCATTTGGTTTCGCCCTTCGGAATGAGGCTTCCCAGGAATTCTAACAGCCCACTCTGGATGCTGCATATAGCATTTGCTTTTTTCACTAATCATCTCTGGCTCTACCCAAATCCCAAATGCCATATCCAATGCATTGATTTTGTCACATAGCCCCTTAAGCCCTTTTGGTAATTTTTTTGTATTAACCTCCCAATCGCCCAAAGAAGTGGTATCATCATTTCTTTCTCCAAACCAGCCATCATCCATAACAAAAAGCTCAATGCCTACTTCTTTTGCTGCCTTTGCCATCTTAACGAGTTTACCTTCATCAAAGTTGAAATACGCAGCTTCCCAACTGTTAATGAGAATTGGGCGCTCTTTATACTGCCAAGCCCCACGTACAATGTGTTTTCTAACAAAGGCATGCATATTCTGACTCATGCCATTATAGCCCTTATTTGAAAAGCTCATCACTGCCTCAGGTGCTTCAAAGCATTCTCCCGACTTTATCTCATACGAAAAGCCTTGCGGATTAATCCCACTTACAAATCGCAATTTGCCAAAGCTATTGGTCTCTACACTACTATAATGGTTACCACTATAAATCAGATTTAGGCCATAACATTCGCCGAAGTCTTCTGATGCTTCCAAACTGCTAATCATTACAAACGGATTACTCCGACTACTTGATGTCCCTGTCATGGCGCTATTTACAATTTTACCTTGATGGCATAAATGATTATAACGATTCATCTCTCTCGCCCACGCCCCACAGAAATTCGTGAACTGATATTCATTATGATCAAAGTCTAACTGGGTACTCATTAAACGCAGTAGTTGTAACTTTTCATCACTTTCATTAATCAGCTTACTGCTTCTTGTAATCACGTCACACTTTTCATAAACACTATAACAAAGTACAAGCTTTAAGTCTTCATTGACATCCCTTAGGATAATTTCTAGACTCATCACCTCATCTTCATTCCCATAAGAAGAAGGCAGTGTGTTAAAAGCTTTTTTCCCTTTATAAATAGAGGCGCTTTCATACAAGAAGTCACTACTTCTACTGCCATCTGCATATATAATTTCTATAAAAGGCTCTCTAATATCCCCTTTGCCAAAAGAAGACATTTCCAGGCAATAATCCTCTAAACCAAGCCAAGGGTACTCTTTCGAGTACCCAATTAAATTGCCTGCATTAAAATGATGCTTTTCACTCACGCCACTGGCATCAGCCAACATATTTACTTTTTGCCCATAATAAAGATGTTCTAGATGCCCCGATGGTAATATTTGAAAGCAATAGGTTGTGCCTTTTGTTTCTAGTATAAATAAATTGCCTTCTTGTCTAATCATTTATTTCAACTCCTTGTTTTAAGTCCCTTGTAATTTGTGTAAGCATTGCTTCATCTAACTTATATTTTTTAACAAAGAAAATAATAGATGCACTAAGTCCTAACATTGGTACAATAATCATTAAGATGCGAAGTCCTAGCAAAGTCTGTGGACTTTGTACTACTGCATCTTTGTTAAGCCCAATAATATCTAGCCCAATCCCTGCAATAAAAACAGAAATTGCAGAAGCAAGTTTTACAACAAATGTTTGAAGCGAAAAAATAACACTTTCATTTCTTTGCTGATGTTTCCACTCCCCATAATCTACTGTATCTGCAAGGAATATGGTTGTTAATACGGTTGCAAGGCCAAACCCTAAGAAAATAATAACAGCTGCACCACAAAGCAGTACGATATTGGTTACATTCAATGAACCTAATACAAATAACAAGGTATATCCCACTAAGGTAGCACCAATGGCACCTACTAGTATTTTCTTACACCCATAACGTTTACGGAGTATAGGAAGCGTCATCATCGCTAAAATTTGCGCAAGTCCCCCTACCGTTCCAAACACACCATAAAGCCCAACATTTCCTATATCGTATTTAAAGAAATAAATAGCTAACTGTTGGGTTAAATAAAGCGATGCATTAAACATAATAATACTTACAACAATAATTAAAGCTTGGTCATTATGTATTAAAGAAGAAAACATCTCTCTCACTGTCACACTTTTTTTATGAATCACTTGCTTTTCTTTCACATTAAATACTGTCACACTTATGGAAATCACAAAGAATACTGCCACAATTGCCGCAAAAATAGCAAAGCCTAAACGTTCATTTTGTTTGCCTAAAAGTGGTACCAACACCATCGTAAGTGCTGTTGGAATAGCATATCCTAGACCTGCACAACTTCTTGCTATCACGGACATATTTTCACGGTCCCCGCCAGACTCAGTAATAGCAGGAATCATTGACCAGTATGGAATATCCATGATTGTATAGGTCATGCCCCATAAAATATATGCAGCCGAAGTATATAGTAAAAGCCCACTGCCTGTTAAACTTTCTGGAACGGCATACATAGCATATAAAATCACAGCATTTAAAATTGTGCCGATAAAAAGCCACGGCCTAAACTTGCCAAACCTGGTATGCGTCTTTTCAACTAAAATCCCCATTACTGGGTCATTAATCGCATCAAAAATCCTAGCTGCCATAAAAAGTACACCAATAAAAGTAGCGCTTATGCCAAGAACTGTATTATAATAATACATTAAAAATCCTGATACAAATGCATACACCATATCTTTTCCTACTGCCCCAGTCCCATAAGCAGCTTTTTCCCTTATTGATAATCCTGCCATACCTTCACCCCTGTTCATTATTGTAAACTTGTTTGCTAGTACATTCTTACATCTTATGCTTTTTTATTTTGCATCGCTAGTTCCACTACCTTATAGGCCCCATCATAAATACCTACTGCTTTATTCATTACAATATTATTACACATACTATTTAAAAGCTGATGATCCGTTAAGAACAAATCTAGCATTTGCAATGTATAGTCAATGCTTTCACATTCAATTGTACCATCGCCAATCTCTGCCGCATGAATAGCGCCCCACATCTCATGCCCACCTACACGTTTAATGAAAAGTTTCGGAATTGGATAAAAAGCAAGTTCACTTGGCTTAGTCACTAATACATCGGTGCTTCGCATTAAAAGGTTAGTTGCATAGACTGCTTCAAAAATATTTTCATGATAAAAGCTATGAATACCCTCTACTCCTCCTGTTAGAGCAGTTTCTGCAAAAGTTTTTGTTTCCATCCAGTTATTAAAATGCGCTGTAGTTTGCGCTTTTAATTCTTTTATTTCGTCACATAACTCATCCCATACATTTTTGTAATCACCTACATTTACATAAAGGGCTGCTTTCTTTGCTTTAATGGCTGGCATTAGGTGTTTAATAATAGCCGCAAAAACTTCTTTTTGTGCACCTGCACCGCCAATTGTTAACAAGAAACGCATCGGTTTATTATTTTGCATACGTTCTACTCTTGCCTTGCAATCTACTTCAATATTACTTACAAGTTCATGGTCAATATAATGCCCCGTATAAGTAATATCCTCTGCTGCCATCGGTTTTAACACCTTATCTTTATCCATGCCGTGTAAGGTACGATACCCTAAATAAGAAGAATAAGTTTGTACAGTATGGATACTACCTTCTGCTAAATGAAGTGCCATTGGCCAGTTATCCGGAATGGCATTCACTACCTGTTTCATCCCTGCATGAAGCGCTGCTTGTGCTGGCCATACGTGAGTTGCAATGACCGGCATCTCCTTAGGTACATTTTTAAATACACTTGTCATAAGCTCTGCATTCTTTTGATCTGCGGCATTGTATGATAACTTTCTAAAACCTTCATAGTTCATTGGTTCCCATACAAAACGGTTAAACAACTTACTTTTTGCCGAAAGTCTTGAGCCCATAGAATATAAATTATTTTGTGCATTAATCACTTTCCCACCGGTTGTTTCTTTATAGCTATTTAAATCCATCCAGTACGGTACATACCCCATAGCATGTGCCGCTGAAGCAATAGCCATAGAAATGCGATAATGACCAAAGCCCATTCGAATATTACCAACAATAACACCTTTTTCCATGTCAAATGGTACTTTTGCATCCTCTGAGGCAATCTCAATATTTTTAACGCCCAATATGTCTCCTATGTAGGGGTTTGTTGTAATTGCTAGTGGATATTTCACATCACTGTCATCCCCAAATTTTTTCATATATTTTGCTTTTGATTTCTCAGCTTTTTTCACCACATGCTGCGGCATTTGATTTCCAAAAATCACTTTTGATTTTGCCATATTATCTACTTCCTTTTTGATTATTTAATTGTACTGTAAATGGGACAACTACTGTTTCAAAGTCATTGCCACTTATTTTCAACTTTCCGCTCCCACATTTTCCTGTGGTTTTTACATACGTGCCCCCCATACCACCTTTTAAGCTCGTATGAGAAGGTCCTATCAAGCTAATCTCACCTACTGTTTCTAAGCAAATGGCTTCGCCGTAAAAGTTTAATACATTGCCATGCTCATCTACAGCACGAATGCGTACACTTGCTACATCATACGTTGTATCTTCAACTAATGCATTGTGATCTACATCTACTTCAAGTCTCACTTTAGTCATAGGCGCCCTCGTTACTGTACGTACTACCTTGCCATCTTTAATTGCTTCAAATCGGTAGCTTACAACTTCTTCGCCCCAGTTCCCAATGTATTTATTGTAAAGTTCCAGCCCTTCTTTAAATGTCATGCCATTACATATCATAAGTTTAAGTGCTCGCAGTTTCTCTTTTAGCGACAAATGACTCATTCCATATTTTGCCCCTGCAAGAAGTACCTTTTTAATCCCTTCACTTTTTCCCTTGCTGTACCCTTCTGCACTTTCCAGCTGACTGCCGATCCAATCATCTATGCAAATCGGTCCATGGGGCATATGTTTAAACGTTGTATCCTCACATAAGTATTCTTTCATAAATACATTATTTTTATAAACACGTATGCTCTCTGCATTGGTAAAAGCATATATCTCACCTAAAATACCGCCTGGCTGCTCCCCTATATTCATGCTACTACTTATTTCTAATACACTTGTTTCATCCTGCTGCGCTGCATAAACATAAGTGGCCATCTTAGGATTACGGAACATATCCATTACACCGTGATAACAAATGCGGTCTCCGCTACCGAAGTCTTGATGAGTATTGTAGTCAAACATACACCAGCCAAAACCACCTGCAATATCCGTTTCTTCATATAAGGTATCTAAAACCCTTGCATGCCTAAGTGCATGTTCAAGGCGATGCGCTTGTGCATCAAAGGCCTTTGTCGGATACATATGTCCATTATATTCTGAAACAAGATAAGGCGCCTTAGTATGGCTTGTCACAGAACGCTTTTTACTGAGTGCCTTATTATGCCCTTCATGAACAAAGTCATTATACGTATAGACATCTTCTAAAAGTTGACTTTTAGTATGGCACCTTACACCACCTGTTTGGCGACTTGGATCTAATTGATGGGCAATTTCATTGGTTTTCTTGTAAAACGCTTCATCATCTCTTGACTCATTAATACGTACGCCCCATAAAACAATGGATGGATGATTACGATATTGCTGTACCATTTCTCTAACATTTTCACAAGCTACTTCCTGCCAACTGCTATCACCTATATGCTGCCAGCCTGGCATCTCAGTAAAAACTAAAAGGCCTAACTCATCACACCTGTTAATAAAATCATGGGATTGCGGATAATGAGAAGTTCTAACCGCATTAACACCTAATTCATTTTTTAGGATATTGGCATCATTGATTTGTGGCATTTTTGGCATAGCATAACCAACATACGGATAACTTTGATGACGATTTAAGCCTCTTAACTTAACCTTTTTATCATTTAAATAAAACCCATCCTGCATGAATTTTGCTTCACGAAAACCAAATTTCACAGTATAAGTATCAAGTAAATGTATGCCTTTAAAAAGCTTTGTTTCTAAAACATATAAATTAGGATTTTCTATATCCCATAAAGCAACATCTGTAACCTTGTAAGCTAAAGTTTGTTCTTGATTTTCTAACAAGGTAGTTCCAAATTCAATCTTTTTACCTGTGGTACAAGATTTAATTTGTGAGATAACATATAACTCTTCTTCCCACTTGTTAAGAGCCACTTGTAGCTTTAATGTTTTTTCTTTCTCTAACACTTTCTCTGTCATAACAAAGATATCTTCAATATGTACCTTGTTTTTAACTTCCAAATAAACTTCACGATAAATGCCACCATAGGTTAAATAATCTACTACATGTCCAAAAGGAGGTATATTTAAACTTTCTCTGGTATCTAGCCTTACAACTAAGCTATTAGTCCCCTTAAAATTTAAATAAGCTGTAATATCTACTGTAAAAGCTGTATAACCACCTTGATGCACAATCACCTTATGCCCATTAATATAAACCTGCGCTTCATGTGCTGCGCCTTCAAAAGTTAAGTGGACAGCTTTTTCTCGCCATGCCTCATTTGCTTTAAAGTCTTTACGATAACCGCAAACTCCTTGATACTCTTTTTCATCAAAATAATGATACGTAAGTTCTTGATTCGTATGTGGGATTCTTACTTTTTCTAAAATATCTACATTAAAGTCTGCTTCTAATAGGCACTTTTCAAACACCTTCATAAAAGACCAGCCATTATTTAAATAAATACGTTCCATTTTTAATCTTTACTCCTATTTCTTCCTATAAGTCTTTTAAAAAATATGCTTATTTTAGCCAAAAGAAACTTATTTAACTTTTTCAGTTTCCTTGATTTTACCACTATTTTTATGTCAATTCAATTAATTTTTAAACAAATAAAAAGTGTTTTATTATACATATTGCACAATAAAACACTTTTTATTATCTATATATTATTCATTTTTGTCATTTATACACACCTATTACAGCTTCTCAGTTTCCATTAGGCTGTTACTGCTTCATCTTTACTTCCAATAATTGCTTCCACAGTTTCCTTAATAATGCTATACGCCTTATCACAATCCGCTTTCGTTGCAATAAGTGGTGGAACCATACGAATTGTATTTTTACCAATAGCCGTAATTAGTAATTTACGGTCAAAACAGCCATGTTTTACATCAAGGGCGATATCCTCATCAAATTCAACACCGACAAGTAAACCTTTGCCCCTTACTTCTTTGACATGTGGTAAATCTTGAAGTTTACTCATAAAATATTCTCCAACTTCTTCTGCATTACCTGCTAAATTACGGTTTAATAATTCTTTGATTTGTGCATAAGATGCTGCACAACAAACTGGATTACCACCATAGGTTGTGCCATGTGAACCAGGTGTAAAAGCTTTAGCCACCTCAGCATTTGCACAAATTGCTGCAATTGGCATACCACCACCCATAGCCTTTGCCATAGACACAATATCTGGTTTCACGCCATAGTGCATATATGCCATTGGTTTACCTGTACGACACCATCCTGTTTGCACCTCATCTAAAAGTAATAAAATTCCTTTCTCATCACAAAACTCACGAATTCCTTTCATAAATTCCATTGTTGCTGGATGAACACCGCCTTCACCTTGTACTGGTTCAAACATAATTGCAATTGTATTTTCATTACAAGCTGCTTTAAAAGCTTCAAGATCATTGTAATCTACATAGGTAAAGCCTGGCACCATAGGTTTAAAGCCAATTTGACAACCGTTATCTGGTTGACCCGTAGCAGACATTGAACCATATGTTCTACCATGAAAACTATTTTTAGCTGTTACAATATGATATTTATGAGGGCCATATTTTTCTACACCGTATTTTCTAGCCATCTTAATCATCGCTTCATTTGCTTCTGTTCCTGTGCTTTGATAAAAAATTTTATCCATGCCAATTGTTTCACAAATTAGTTTAGCAAGAAGTGCTTGTGGAATGGTATATGGATAGTTAAAAGTATGAATAATATCCTCTACTTGGTCTTTAATAGCGGCAACTACTTTTTCATTACAGTTCCCTGCACTATTTACTGCAATTCCACCATAAAAATCTAAGTAAGCTTCGCCTTTTTCATCGTAGAGATACATCCCTTCAGCTGTCTCAGCTATGAAATCAAATCTTTCATAAGTATCAATCATGTATTTGCTTACTAATTCTTTTACCTCTTGTGCTGTTAATCCTGTTTCTGATAATTTCATATTAATCTCCTCCAATAGTTTTATTTTTATTTAAATTTTAAAGTGCTTTGCGATATAAATCCTTAATCTCCTCTAATGTAAACTGCTTAGGATGAATAGCCATACTTACTGCTGAAACTTTTAAACAATTTTCTGCCATCCAATCAATATCTTTTTCTTCAATGCCCTGCGCCCCAAGCGTTGTTTCCAAGTCCAATGCCTTAAGCAGGTTACGAATTTGTAACACACAGTCCATTTCATCCTGTCCGCCAAGCTGTCTTGAAATCATTGCAAATTTCTCTGGTGCTGTCTTAATAGAGGCTTCATATATAATAGGAGTCAAAGCTGCAAGACCTTTGCCATGTACGATATCTTTCAGCCCACTCGCTGGATGTTCCATGCCATGCGCAGCTGTCACACCTGCAGTATTAATCACAATACCGCCTAATGTACTTGCCCAAGTCACCGCTTCAAAGGCTTCCTTATCTTCTGGGTTATTATAAACTGCCACTAAATAGTGCCCTAATAATTTCATCCCCTCAATTGCCATCATCGTCGTCATAGGTTGTGCATTTTTTGAAAGGTACGCCTCCATATTATGACATAAGGCATCAAATCCCACTGAAGCTAAAATTGACTTTGGCATTGTCATCATCAGCTCAGGATCAATAATGGATGCTTTTGCAACAATCGCATTACAGCGTAGCGATTTCTTATCCTTAGTCTCATCATCTGTCACAACAGCGAAGCAATTTCCTTCACTTCCTGTCCCACAGGTAGTTGGCACAAGTACTATGGGAAGTGCCACATCACTTGTTTTCTTGCCATAAATATAATCAAAGAGTTCACCTTCATTCTTTGCCATAAAGGCAATAGCCTTACTTGCATCCATAATGCTACCGCCCCCAAGCCCTACAACCACATCACAATCTTCAGCTTTTGCAACGCTTACGCCCTCAAGTACCGTAGACTTCAAAGGATTTTGACTGACTTGATCAAAAACCACAACTTCCACATCAGCTGCTTCAAGTAGTTTAATTGCCCGATTCAAAAGGCCTGTTTTCTTTGTACTGTTTCTTCCTGTTACAAGAAGTGCCTTCTTTCCATACTTGCTCACTTCTTCTCCCAACTCACCTACTCTTCCTGCCCCAAATAATAAGTTAATCGGTAAGTAATAATTAAACTTCATTCTAACTCCTCCTTCATTTGTTCTATCTATTTAAATTTTTAATGTGACTACTCACTCACTTCTGGCTCTACATAATAAACCATGCGATGTGCTCCAAATTCGCTGCCATATTTAGCCGTTGCATAAGAATATGAAATCGCACCAGCTACAATCCAAAGACCTACAATAATCCACTCTTCCATTACAAGAGCTGATGAAAAGCCTGGAATGACATATAACATAGCCATAAGCCCTGCCAAAATTACTGCTATAATACCAACTGCCTTACCATATCTCACTTTATAAGGTCTTGGCATCTCCGGCTCTTTATATCTTAAGACAACGAATGAAAGCGCAACGAGTACATAGGCGACAACTACACCAAAGCTTCCTGCATCTGTAAGCCATACCATCATAGCTCTTCCAAAGAATGGTGCCACACAAGAGATAATTCCAATCAGTAAAACTGCATTTGTAGGTGTCTTATATGTTGGATGAAGCTTCTTTAAAGGTGCTGGCAACATATGTGATTCAGCAAGTGCATAAATTGCTCTTGAACCGCCCATAAAGAATGAATTCCAGCTTGTTAAAATACCTGCCATCCCCCCTATAATAACTACATTCGCTGCAAGTTTTGAGTTACCGAAGGCTCTCATCATAGCATCAGCCGTTGTAAGTGTAGATGCTTCCATAGACGTTTTATCCATGACCATTGAAACTGCAATAATGATTAATACATACCAAACAACTGCCATTGCAATGGATAAAATCATAATTTTTCCTATCTTTTTAAAAGGTACATTAATTTCTTCTGCTGCTTGTGGAATCACATCAAATCCAACAAACATAAAAGGTGTCATAACGGCTACTTTTAAAATGCCGCCTATACCATTATGAAAAAGTGGTTCCATCGTCTCTACATCACCTGATAAAGCTGATCCTGCCACTAACGCAATTCCTATAGCTGCAATCCCCATTGTCAAAACAGTTTGAAGCACTGCAGCAGGTTTTGCCCCAAAAAAGTTAATTCCTGTAATAATAATAGAAGCAATAATCGCTACTGCAACCCAGCTTGCATAAACATCAAATCCTGCAATCGTATACATATAGCCTTTCAAAAAACCTGGGGCAATGTACTGAATAACCGTTGGAAAAGCACATGCCTCAAAGGCAACAACGCCAACATATCCCAAGATAATTGCCCAAGTACATATAAATGATCCATTCTTTCCAAGCGCTCTATAACTAAATACATGTTCTCCACCACACTGTGGCATTGCTGCTGTGAGTTCTGCATATGTTAAGCCTACGAATAATACCATGATGCCACCGATTGCAAAAGCAATCATTGCACCAATTGTGCCAGCTCCTAGAATCCAATCTCCAGCCATTACAACCCAGCCCCAGCCAATCATAGCGCCAAATGCAATAGCAAAAATATCTTTCTTACTTAAAACGCGGTCAAATTTTGATTCTCCCATTAAAATTCCTCCTTTTGTTTTAATAACTTGAAATCATTGTTATTTGCTTTTTATTTGTAACGCCTTTGTTTCCAAATAAATTAAAAAAGGCGCTTCAGAGAGATTCTCTGAAACGCCTTTGTTCCACTTAAAAATAGCTAATATTTATTTGATACATACACTATAGCACTCATGCGTTATAGTGTCAATAACTTAATTTATTAAATTTATTTTATTTTCATTTTTATTGTATATTTTTCACATTAAACTCATGTGCATCATATGATTTATTAATTTTAATATCGTTATTAGTTCTAAGCTTCCGTATACATATCGTGCACTATAACGCACATTTAAACCCAAAAGAAAAGTACATTTAAACCCAAAAGAAAAGTACATTTAAACCCAAAAGAAAAGTACATTTAACACAAGCTGCTCCTTCGTAGCATTACGATAAATATGTGCCATATCTGTATTTATACGTACAGCATCTGGCGCTTCTATAATGACGTTCCCCTCTTCTGTCTCTAAACAAAGTTTTCCCTTAACCACCGTAATATACTCAATAGTCTTTTCGCCATGTGCACCGCTTTCATAAGCTTTACCCGGTGCGATCTCTATAGTATATACCTCAAAATTCCGTCTTGCTTCATAAGGGAAGTAACAATACACACTATACTGATCCTTCTCTTCCTTAACAGGTACTAACTCTTCTTTTTTGACTGTAAAAATGGGCAAACTCGGTTCCCCTACCAAATCATCAAAGGTCACTCTTAACCCACTTACGATTTTCCCAAGTATACTAATGGTAGGATTAGACTCTCCTCTTTCTATTTGACCTAGCATACTTTTACTTACCCCAGTTTGTTCTGCTACCATCTCTAAACTCATTTTTTTAGCCTTGCGAATACGTTTTAAATTCACCGCTACATTATGGCTTAAGTAATCCATGCTTAAAATCTCCTTTATTCCCACAGATGTTTATTGGCATTCATTTTATACCCCTATTGTAGCATACTGCTTTTATCATGCCTACTAAGCCTTATATACTCTGCATTTATTTTATATATTTTCAATAATTGCAGCTTCAAAAATCTCAAATCCTGCTTCTAATTGGGCATCTGTAATCACAAGTGGCGCAAGAAAACGTACGACATTTCCATAAATACCTGCATTTTCAATAAGCAATCCTTTTTGAGCACAGCTTCCTATCAGTTTACTTACAAATTCAGGGTAAGGCGTCTTACTTTGTTTGTCTTTTACAAACTCAATGCCAATCATGGCACCTAGTCCGCGGACATCCCCTACCACTTCATATTTGTCTTTCCACGTATTAAATCTCTCAAAACATTTCTTGCCAATCTCCTGCGCACGTTCTTCTAAATGATCTCCTTCAATGACTTTAAGTACCTCAAGCCCAGCTGCACAAGCCAAAGCATTTCCACCATAAGTTCCGCCTATAACGCCACCAGGTACACCATCCATTATTTCACGGCTTGCAATAACCGCACTAAGTGGTACACCACCAGCAATAGATTTAGCTGTTGCAATCATATCTGGTGCGCAGCCTGCTTCCTCCCAATATTTAGAGGCAAAAATTTTACCCGTACGACAGAAACCAGTTTGTACTTCATCTGCTATAAGCAAAATCCCATACTGATCGCAAATAGCACGTACAGCTTTGACCCATTCAATAGGTGCAGGAATAAATCCACCTTCACCTTGTAATGGTTCCACAACAATAGCTGCCACATATTCTGCAGGTGAGCAGTTTTCAAAGACCATTTCTAAGCTTTGTACATAATAATCAATAGCTGTCTGTTCACTCATACCTACTGGTTTACGATATAAATAAGGATATTCTGCCCGGTATACCCCCTCTGGAAAAGGTCCCATGCCTACAGCATAAGCTTTTTTAGCTGTCATAGCCATAGTCAGCATAGTACGTCCATGAAAAGCGCCAGAAAATACGATAATATTAGGTCGTTTCGTATAACCCTTGGCAATCTTAACTGCATTTTCATCAGCTTCTGCCCCACTATTGGCAAACATGACTTTTTTCTCATCTCCTCTAATAGGTGCTACAGCTGCCAATTTCTCAGCAAGTGCCACATAACCTTCATGGGTTACAATATTAAACATTCCATGGAAATAGCGATCTGCTTGTGCTTTTACTGCTGCCACTAAATCTGGATGCGTGTGCCCTACATTTAAAACACCTACACCCCCAATCCAATCTAAGAAAATGTTACCATCTACATCTTCTATCATTGCCCCTTCTGCCCGACTCATCACACAAGGATACACACATTTTATTGCATCTGGCACTATATTTTTTCTTCTCTCAATCATTTCAGCCGCTTTAGGACCTGGTAATACTGCTGTTTTAATTTCTGGCAATGCTTCTCTTAACATCTTAAATCCCTCCATTTATGTTCCTAATTATAATAATTATTTTTTGCATAAATAAAGGCGCTTGCAACTTTGCAAACGCCTTTGTTTTTATGAGTCTATTATAATATAACTTTGTCCTTTTACAATATCCAATCAGCCCAACCTATCAGTCGCTTAATTGTGCTAGCTGACTACTGCACTTCTTTTCTTAAGGCATATAAATCATAAATGTATAATGCCGTTTGCACGTTAAAACATTCCTCGCTTATTTCTAACTGTAACTGTAAAATTTCCTTAATCCGGCTCATGCGGTGATTTACTGTATTACGATGCACAAATAATTCTTTTGCCACACGGCTTACACTGCCATCATATTTTAAATATAGACGCAGCGTTTCTATTAGGTCCATCTGATGGATCTGGTCATATATTACCAAAGGTGCCAAATACCGCTCATAGTATCTTTTAAGCACCGCCTCCTGAGACACCGACATTAGGATCTGATACATTCCCATTTCTTCGAAAACTGTTACCTTTTCTTCAAAATACATCCCCTTTTGAAGGGCAGCTCTAGCATTCTTTAAGCTATACATTAAAAGCTGCAAATTTTCTGCCTTACTTCCTATCCCCACATATATTGTTCCCTGCCCGTTTATTTCTTCACATCTGCTTTGCAGCTTATAGGCTAATGACTTAAGGAGCTGTTCTTCTTCTGCTGCAACAATCAACAGGTAATCTCCCTCATATTCTAGCAGACAATAACACGGTACCTTTCGCATCATATATCCAATAGCTTCATTTAAACTTTCATCTGCTACTGCTATGCCATGTAACAATACGCAGTAATAGCTTTGCACCTCTAAAAATCCATTTTGCTCCAATACATTTTTATAGGCACGCATCATATCCGGATGCTCCAAAATTACATGAAAAGCTTCTGAAAGCTCCTGACTTATTCGTTCACTTTGATCAATGCGTTTATAGTAATCCCGGGAAAGTTCCATAATATGTACTTCCCATGGCATTTCAAACAAAGGCAGCTTCTGCAGCTCACAATACTGTCTTACTGGCAAAGAAGCACTTTCTATGTACTTACCTATATTTAAAATAAGTCCACAACATCTTTTTTCTTTAAGCGCCTTAAGAAGCTGTAATAACGCCTCATCCTGCTGAAAAATAAAACCTGTTGTAATAATAAGCTCGCCGCCTTTTAAAAACTCAATATCCTCCAAACTTTCCATACGATAAACCCAGTTTATCATACGCTCTAGTCCAGCTTCTCCTGCTACAAGCTCAAGCTGATACTTTTGCTTTGTCTCCAAGTAAACCTGTTTTAAGCTAATTGCCACGCACTAAAGCCTCCTCTAGAAATTCTCCCAAAATAAGGCTACTCACTAAATGAGGCTTCTTTATAGAAATTAACATCTTATTCTCACCCTTTATACATTTATTTTCACACTAATTGCTGATTTAAGTATGCCTCCATCTCTTTACACTAGTCTAACAGATTGCTACACTAATAATAATCTTGCAACAATCATGCACTTCATCCCATACCACATAATCTTCTATAGTTGGAACGTTCCTCTGTTTAATAATTTTCTTATCGATTAATTCCTCATGAATATACTGCCACGTTTTCCACAAGATTCCTTCAGAAATTTTACCTTCCGCAGTAACCTCAATCCACTTGCTTGCTGGATAAGCATAAAAATCATATCCTTCAATCTTATGGGCTGCCTCAAACCCTACCATATTATCGTTATAACCCTTTTCATCAAACCCAAAACATAAACCTAATGTCACCTTCCCCCTTCCTGCAATTTCTTCCATTTTTGCTATACTACCATTATTCTTCACTATAGCCCATACCCCACCAGGTTGCTCAGTTAACTTTCTGATTCCTACTACGTTAAATGCTTCTTTGAAAACAGTCCTATACCCCATATTTACCTCCATAACACGCTACTTACTGCTTATCTGCTATCACTTTACATGCCTTGTCATAATCCGTCTTATGTACATACACATAATACAGATATCTCGACTCAACTTTTTCATCCAAGCCTTTCAAAATACCTCCCACTCCTGGTTGTACTCGTGAGTTATGCCTACTGACTGCCTTACATTGATACTTAATCGCATGTTGACTCAGTATACTTCGAATATCACTACATCTTTCCATAGAATATCCCATATATACTTCTCTTCTATTCCAAAATGTAATTATTGTCATCACCTTCTATTTATAGGATAGGATGCAATCTGTTTATAACCCTCCGCCCTAAAATTATGATATATCTTTTTAATTATCCTACTCTCTTTTTGAATTGTCTATACTTTCTTTATCCTTAATTTTAATTCCTTTCACGATTTTCTTTTTATTTATATCTCATTTTTATCTAACTTAGAGAGAAACCAACTAAAAACTTAAAATATACATGTACGTAAATTGTTTTCTCCCAATGATTTCACATGACTAAAAATCATGAATAACTAAAATTTATAAATGTGAAATCT